>NZ_JBWKNR010000002.1:0-574115 GCF_059415665.1 Pseudomonas sp. GW821-FHT10B02
AGCCCGCTCCCACAGGCGCTATGTACCCTGTGGGAGCGGGCTTGCCCCGCGATGCTTTTAAAGAGAAACCGGCCTGATGGCCGGTTTTTTTGTGCCTCAGAGGCTCAGCCGCATGGACAGATCCACCGCTTTCACATCCTTGGTCATGGCACCAATCGAGATGTAGTCCACACCGGTCTCGGCAATCACCCGAAGGGTGCTTTCGTTGACCCCGCCACTGGCTTCGAGCTTGGCCTTGCCGGCGTTCAGGCGCACGGCTTCGCGCATGTCGTCCAGGCTCAGTTCGTCGAGCATGACGATGTCGGCGCCGGCATCCAGCGCTTGCTTGAGCTCGTCGAGGCTTTCCACTTCAACTTCCACCGGCTTGCCGGGGGCGATCTTGTGCGCGGCGCTGATGGCCTGGGCTATGCCACCGCTGGCGGCGATGTGGTTTTCCTTGATCAGGAAGGCATCGAACAAGCCGATGCGATGGTTGTGGCAACCACCGCAGGTTACCGCGTACTTCTGCGCCAGGCGCAGACCCGGCAGGGTCTTGCGGGTGTCGAGCAGTTTGACCTGGGTGTCGGCGACCATGTCGGCAAGGAACTGTGCGCGAGTCGCCACGCCCGAAAGCATCTGCAGGAAGTTCAACGCACTGCGCTCGCCGGTCAGCAGCGAGCGGGCCGGACCTTCAAGGTGAAACAACACCTGGTTGGCCTGCGCGCGCTCGCCATCCTTGACCTGCCAGTGCACCGCTACCCGTGGATCGAGCTGGCGAAACACAGCGTCGACCCAGGCGGTCCCGGCGATCACGCAATCATCGCGGGTAATGATGGTGGCCTGGGCCAGGCGCTCGGCCGGGATCAGTTGAGCGGTGATGTCGCCGCTGCCGATGTCTTCAAGCAGCGCACGGCGCACGTTGGCTTCGATTTCGGCGGTCAGGTCGGCGAGGCGTAAATTCGGCATGGCAGGCTCCACAAGCTAAGTGCCCGCGATTATAGGGCAGCCGGTGTTGGCGAGTGTCTTGAATTTGGCAAATAATACGTTATGTAATTTTTCTGCGGTCGGGCCCGGCCCGCTGGATTACCACACGTTTTAACGATGCATCCCGTCACGCCTCGGGGCATACTGGGGCCGTGCTCTTGTGCCTCAGGATCTTCTATGCAACTGGACCGCGCTACAGGCTGGTTCGCCGGTATCACCCATTGCCCTTCGCCGAATTTCAATGCCCGCGCCGAAGGTGAGGTTATCTCCCTGCTGGTGATTCACAACATCAGCCTGCCACCGGCGCAGTTCGCCACCGGCAAGGTCCAGGCGTTCTTCCAGAACCGCCTGGACCCCAGCGAACACCCCTACTTCGAAGGGATCAAGCATCTGCGCGTCTCCGCGCACTTTCTGATCGAGCGTGACGGCAAGGTCACCCAGTTTGTCTCCTGTCTGGACCGTGCCTGGCATGCCGGAGTGTCCTGCTTTGCCGGGCGCGAGGCGTGCAACGACTTCTCTATCGGTATCGAGCTGGAAGGCACCGACGAGCTGCCTTTCACCGATGCTCAGTATCAGGCGCTGGAAGGCCTGACCCGGCAGATCCAGGCGGCCTGGCCGGCTATCGATGCGCAGCGGATTCAAGGCCACAGCGATATCGCCCCGGGGCGCAAAACCGACCCGGGCCCGGCATTCGACTGGCCGCGCTACCGTGCGGCCCTCAAGGACAACGAGGACAGATCATGAGTTTTCTGGTGTTGTTACTGGTGCTGTGGGTCGAGAAATTCTCGGCACTGCGCCAGCGACTGCAACGCGATGGTTTCTTTCGCACCGAACTGGCGCGCCTGGAGCGCAACGGCAAGGGCCACCCGTGGTGGGTGTTGTCGATCCTGGTGTTGTTGCCGGTGATCGTGCTGGCCTTGCTGCTTCAGGTGCTCGAACCGGTTGCCTATGGCCTGTTGGCACTGCCGCTGCACCTGTTGGTGCTGATCTACAGCCTGGGGCGAGGCGATGTAAAAGCCTCCCTCGGACCGTTTCGCGATGCCTGGCGACGGGGTGACGAGCAGGCCGCAGTGCATGTCGCCGAGCGCGACCTGGGCGTTAGCGGAGACGATGCCTCATCGCTGCTCGAACGGGTTCAGGGCCACTTGCTGTGGCAAGCCTACCAAAGCTTTTTTGCGGTGATTTTCTGGTATGTCCTGCTGGGACCGGCCGCGGCGCTGGCCTACCGCTTGCTCGCCCTGACTGCCGAGCATGCCCATGCTCCAGCGCTGCGCGAGCGTGCCGGGCAATTGCGCCATGCTTTTGACTGGGCACCGGTGCGGATGCTGGGGGTGAGCTTTGCGCTGGTCGGCAATTTTGTCGCGGTCAGCCGGGTGATGCTGCATGAGCTGCTGCACTGGAACATCAGTGCGCCGAGGCTGATCGCCGCCGTCGGCCATGTTGCCGGAGAGATGCCCAAGGGGGCGCCAGCGGGCCCGGAGGGGCTGGTCGGGCTGGACTCGCTGTGGGAGCTGCTACTGCGCTCCGCAGTGCTCTGGTATGCCTGTTTTGCCTTGTGGACCGTACTGGGCTGACGGTGATGGCAGGACAGCCGTTGGTCTGTCCTGCCATCGATTAACCTTAAGTTACAAAACCCCTTTCCGATATGCGTTATACAGGTACTGGTGATAATCATCAGTGGCCTAGTGCCATTGTGCGCGCAGAACAATAAGAATCGGAGGGGACTACCCGTGAAGAGCCTGTTGTATCCGGCCATCGCGCTGATGAATCGGTTGAGCTTCGGCATGAAATTCAGCCTGATAAGTATCCTGTTTTTCCTGCCCATGCTGGTGACCAACTTTTATCTGGTCCGCGATTCCTATGCACAGTTCCATGCTACCCGGGTCGAGCTGCAGAGCCTTGAGCTGCTGGCCGACAGCCTGGCCTTGCGTGGCGACCTGGAAACCCTGGGCAACCTGGTGCAGATCAACGCCGTGCTTGGCCAGTCGGGTAAAGCGCAGGATGTCGAGACGCAGATCGCCAACCTTGAGCAGCAAGTGTTCAAGCGATTGGCGGGGCTGACTGCAGTCATTGCCGATGAAGAGCAGGCCAGGGATTTTCATGCCAAGCGCGACGAGATGCTCAGCCAGCTCAAGGCGGCCCAGGCAGAGTCGTCGCTGCTGAGCAAGGTGGCTTACCTGGACAAGTTGCTGGGCCAGGCCCAAGTGCTGAGCAAAATGATTGCCAGCCAGGCCGGACTCAACCAGGACAGCGATCTGGCGATTCGCCTACTCACCGAACTGATGACCACGGTGACCCCGGAAGTCACCCAGACCCTCGGCGAAGGCCGGACAATGGGCGCCTATTCCCTGGGCCAGGGCTTTCTCAACTCCGCGGTCAGCACCCGCTTCGAGGATTTGCTGCAGCGCCTGGACAAGCTTGCTGCCAATTACGCCCTCAGGGTTCAGGATGCCTTGGCCACTGAACCCGGGGCGCAAGCGCGTCTGGGCAGCCTGGCCGCCAGTAGCCAGGCTTCCTTGAAACAGGCCAGCGAGCTGTTCGAAGAACAGGTGGTGGTGGCCGAAAGCCTCGATGCACCGTGGCCGGCGTTCTATCAGCAGGTCAGCAGCCTGATAGCGCAGACTTACGCGCTCAACACCGCTACCGGCGAGTTTCTCGACCAGCAATTGCAACAACGCTTGGGCGAGCACCGCTTGCACATGATCCTGCTGGTGTCTGCCCTGGCGGGCGTGTTTTTGCTGATTGTCTATCTCTACAGCGGGTTCTACGCCTCGACCCGGCATACCCTGAAAACCCTCGGTGCGGTCATGGACAAGGTTGCCGCTGGCGACATGACCGTGAATTTCCGCGCTAGCAGCCGTGATGAGCTGGGTGAATTGGGCCAGGTGTTCAATGGCACCGTGCGGCGCATACATGACCTGATCGAGCAGGTGGGCCACACCGTGGTCGAAGTCGAGCGCCAGGCCGAACAGGTGCATGCCGTGTCGGCACGCAGCAATCAGGCGGTCAGCGGCCAGCGCGGGCAGATCGAACAGGTCGCCACTGCGATGAACCAGATGTCGGCTACCGCTCAGGAAGTGGCGCGCAGTGCCGCAGCAGCTGTAAACAGTGCCCACAGCGTCAACCAGGAAACCGTCAGCGGCCGCGGCCTGGTCGAATCCCAGCAAGGCAACATCGTGCGCCTGGCCGGCGAAATCGATCAGTCGGTGGTGGTGATCAACCAGTTGGCCAGCGACAGTCAGGCCATCAGCCGGGTGCTGGAGGTGATCAAAAGCATCGCTGAGCAGACCAATCTGCTCGCCTTGAATGCGGCCATCGAGGCGGCACGGGCCGGCGAGCAGGGACGCGGTTTTGCCGTGGTGGCCGACGAGGTCCGCACCCTGGCCAAGCGCACCCAGCATTCGACCGAAGAAATCGAACAGATGATTTCGCGCCTGCAGGGCGGTGTCGGGGCGGCGGTCAAGGCCATGGATGCCAGTCACCAGGTGGCTGCCGGCACGGTCGGGCAGTCGCAGCAGGTGCAGCAGGCGCTGGAGAACATTCTGGGTGCGGTCGGCAGTATCGTTGACCAGAACCAGCAGATTGCCGCTGCGGTGGAGCAGCAGACGGCGGTCGCGCATGACATCGACCAGAATATCGTCGAGATCAACCGCGCCGCTGAACACACCACCCAGGGTGCCCACCAGACTGAAGATGCCAGCCGCCAGCTGTCAGCCCAGGTGATGGAGCTCAAGCGCCTGATCGGCGCGTTCAGGGTCTGAGATCTGCGGTTGCTGAACTTTTCCACGCTGTGACAAAGTAGCGCCCTGAAGGATTCCAGGGAGCCGGATGTGTCGGCAACGCTGCGGGTGTAGTCTCACCCTCACAGCAACGGAACCTCGAGTCCCCCGCGATTCGGCTCCCTCAGCATATTCACTGACGAGGTACAGACATTGGCCATCATCCACCCTAAAGTTCGCGGTTTTATCTGCACCACTACGCATCCGACCGGTTGCGAGCTGAACGTACGTGATCAGATCGAAGCCACCCGCAAGCAGGGCGTGCGCAAGGATGGTCCGAAGAAGGTCCTGGTGATCGGTGCCTCCAGCGGCTACGGCCTGGCGGCGCGCATCACCGCAGCGTTCGGCTTCGGTGCCGATACCCTGGGTGTGTTCTTCGAAAAGCCGGGCACCGAGACCAAGCCAGGCACCGCCGGCTGGTACAACGCTGCGGCCTTCGACAAGTTCGCCAAGGCCGAAGGCCTGTACAGCAAGTCGATCAACGGTGACGCCTTCTCCGACGAAGCACGGGCCAAGGTCATCGAGCTGATCAAGAACGAAATGGGCGGCCAGGTCGATCTGGTGATCTACTCGCTGGCTTCGCCGGTGCGCAAGCTGCCACAGACTGGCGAACTGGTGCGTTCGGCGCTCAAGCCAATCGGCCAGCCGTACAAGTCGACCGCTATCGACACCAACAAAGACACCATCATCGAGGCGTCCATCGAGCCGGCTACCGAACAGGAAATTGCCGACACCGTGACCGTTATGGGGGGCCAGGACTGGGAACTGTGGATCGATGCCCTGAACGCCGCTGGCGTACTGGCGCCACAGGCCCGCACCGTGGCCTTCAGCTACATCGGCACCGAGATCACCTGGCCGATCTACTGGCACGGCGCCCTTGGCAAGGCCAAGCAGGATCTGGACGAGACCGCCCAGCGCCTGAGCAAAAAAGTCGGCGGTAGCGCCAACGTAGCCGTGCTCAAGTCGGTGGTCACCCAGGCCAGCTCGGCCATTCCGGTCATGCCGCTGTACCTGTCGATGGTCTTCAAGATCATGCAGGAGAAGGGCGTTCACGAAGGTACCCAGGACCAACTGGACCGCATGTTCCGTGACCGCATGTACCGTGCTGACGGTGCTCCGGCACAGCTGGACGAGAAAGGCCGCCTGCGCCTGGACGACTGGGAGCTGCGCGATGATGTGCAGGACGCCTGCAAGGCCATGTGGCCGCAAGTGACCACCGAGAACCTGTTCCAGCTGACCGACTACGCCGGTTACAAGAAGCAGTTCCTCAACCTGTTCGGCTTCGAGCGTGCGGATGTCGACTATGACGCCGACGTCGCCACCGACGTGAAGTTTGACTGCATCGAGCTGTAACCACACCCTCGTCGCCGCCCCTGGGTTCGCTCAGGGGTGGCGACTGTTTGAGGTTCCCCTATGAGCAGCCTCGAAACATTTCCACCTCTGCCAGCCGCCAGCAACACGGCACACGCGTTTTGTGAGCGTGCAGGCGATGGTTATCCCCTTGGCGGCTTCTGTTGGCGCCACCAACTACCGGACAGTTCGCGCCCGGTAGTGATCATCAACGCGGCCACCTCGGTGCGCTGCAGCTATTACGCGCGTTTTGCCCAGTACCTGTTCAGCCACGGCTTCGATGTCATGACCTATGACTATCGCGGCATCGGTGAGTCGCGCCCGGCGTCCATGCGCCACTTCAAGGCGTCCTGGACAGACTGGGGGGCGCTGGATTTCGAGGCCATGCTGCAACGCGCCGCTCGCGAGTTTCCCGGGCAACCCGTTGATGTCGTCGGCCACAGCTTCGGCGGTTGTGCCGCAGGGCTGGCGCCATCGTCCGCGCAGTTGCGCAGGCTGGTTACGGTCGGCGCGCAGTTTGCCTACTGGCGGGACTATGCCAGTGACAGCCGCTGGCAACTGTTCGGCAAGTGGCATGTGCTCATGCCGTTGCTGACCCGGCTGTTCGGCTATTTCCCCGGCAAGCGCCTGGGTTGGCTGGAAGACACCCCGGCAGGGGTGGTGAAGGACTGGAGCACGCGGACGGCGGCTTACGAGCTGCGCCCCAGCGGCAAGGCGCTGGTTGATTTGCCGTTTGCTCAGGTGACGGCACAGACGCTGGCGATCAGTCTGACCGACGATCCCTTTGGTACGGTCGCGGCGATCGAGCGGCTACTGGGCTACTTCAGGTCCAGCCCGCGTAGCCATTTGCGCATTGCACCTGGTGATATCGACGAAGTGCAGATCGGCCATTTCGCCTTTTTCCACAGCCGCTTTCAGGCCCGGCTCTGGCCAATTGCCCTGCAGTGGCTGCAACAGGGGCAACTGGCCGACGATGTGCCGGGGCGCGTGCTGACGCTTAGCGAGCCTTGAGCGGCTGGGCGGAGAACTTCACTCCGGCCAGGCCGTGCTCGATCAGCGCACGGATGTTGCCGTGGTCGTTGCCTTCCGGGGTGGCCAGTACCGAGCGATAGTGTTCGCCGAATGCCAGCAGCGCTTCTTCATCGCTGAGGCCTTCGAGCAGGGCCAGGCCCAGGGTCTTGCACGAACCTTCGTTCTGTCCGGCGGCGTTTTCCACGCCACCGTTGTTGAACGCCTGCGGCTGGTAGTCGTAGTTCGCGGCGATAAAGGCCAAGGTGTCGGCAAACTGATGTTCGCCGGACTTCAGGCTGCTGCGCAGGGTGTTCAGATCAGTCATTGGGCTTTCCTTTGGCGAACGCCGCTTGCTGTTCGGCGCTGGCTTCTTTCTGGTATTGGGCTTTCCACTCGGCGTAAGGCATGCCGTAGACCACTTCGCGGGCCTCATCCATGCTCAGCTCGATCTGACGCTCGTCGGCCGCGGCCTTGTACCATTTGGACAGGCAGTTGCGGCAGAAGCCGGAAAGGTTCATCAGGTCAATGTTCTGCACATCCTTGCGGCTGTCCAGGTGAGCCACCAGGCGGCGGAAGGCCGCGGCTTCGAGCTCAAGTTTCTGTTGGTCGTTCATGGTCATTCTCGTGACAAGGACAATTCAGTCTACCGCGATGCGGTTTTTCAGATGGCGGCCACCGTTGATGACCACGTTGCTGCCGGTGCTGTACTGGCTGTCGAGGAGGAACTGCACCGCCTCGATCAGCGGTTGAGCGCCAGGCTCGAATTCCAGCAAAGCTTTCTTCAGGGTTTGCTGGCGGTACGCTTCGTCGCCGCCTTCCTTGAGGATCAGCAGCCCCGGCAGGATCGCGTTGACCCTGACCACCGGCGCGTATTTTTCAGCAAAGGACAGGACCATATTCTGCAGCGCAGCCTTGGTCGCGGCATAGCCGATATGGCTCTTGCTGCCGCGCGAGGAGGTCTCGTCGCAGATGTGGATGATATCGGCCTTGGCCATCTTCAGCAGCTGCTCGCCCAGCGCCAGGTTCAGGTGGTAGGGCGCTTCAACATGCAGCTTGAACATGGTGTTGAGGTTGGCCAGATCGTCATCGAGCCACAACGAGGCGTTGTGAATGATTGCCCGCAGGCCGTCATAGTTGCTCTTCAGGTGGTCGATCAGGGCCTGGCGGTCTTCTTCCCGGCACAGGTCGGCCTGGAACTGGATGATATTCGGATGCGCAGCCTCAGGGCTTTTGCTACGGCTGGCGCTGACCACGGTATGGCCGGCCTGCGCCAGGTTCAGGGCCAACGCCAGTCCGACTCGCTGGCTGGCTCCGGTGACAAGAATTGGGCTGTTCATGGTGGGGGCGGTCAACTTTTACAGGTTCGCTTGGATAACCCCCAGCATACCCGAACTAGGCCGGGTTGCGCGCACCCTGCGGCCCACAGCCGCGCGTCGGGGCATTGAGCCAGTTGGCCAGCAAACGGGTCGACAGCGGAATGAAGAAGTACACCATCAACGGTGTCAGCCCCAGTGTACTGAGGAGGATCCGTGGCAGCAGGTCGAGGGCACTGAGCCAGTGGCCGAACACCAGGTTGAACAACAGCGAGACCGGAAAGAACGCCAGCCAGATTGCCACGGCTTGTTTCCAGCGCGGAGGGCGCTGCACCGGATTGCTGCCAAACCAGCCGTCCAGGCCGCTGGCGCGCAGCTCTTGCGGTTGCTCGAACAGACCGTTGCCGCGATCCAGCCAGGCCTTGCGCGAGGCCGAGTGCTCCCAGGCCTGCATGGTCTGCTCGCTGGTGAAGCGGAAGATGATCTGAAACTCGTCACCCTGCGGCGGTGGCGCAAGGACGCCGGAACCCAGGTAGCCGGTAAAGTCGGTGGCCAGTTGTTCGCCTTCGTGCAGCCAGCTCATCAGATCCTGATAGCGGCCTTCGGCGACACGGCGCGTCACCATCAAGGTAACGGGAGGGGTAGACATTGTGTATCTCCTGGCAACTGGGCGTGGCGGGTGGCCGGCCCATGAAATGCGTCCGGGGTGGTGGACGGCATCTGCTTGCATGCAAAAAGCGGGCACGGATTATTCCTGAAATAACCTGACTCGTCAGTGCTGAGCGCTTGCCAGCGCGAACAAATGCCAATGGTCGCTACCTACTGCCCGGAGTAGAATGGCCGTCATCCCTCAAGAATCGTGGTTTTCCGGCAATGCTTGAACCTGCCCAGCCTTCGTTGAATCCCGGTGATCTCGCTCATGAGGAGCTGTTCCCCATTCGCGAAGTCTCCCGTCTGACAGGTATCAACCCGGTCACCTTGCGCGCTTGGGAGCGTCGTTATGGGCTCATTCAGCCCACGCGCACCGAAAGTGGGCACCGCCTCTATTCCCAAGCCGATATCGACGAAGTCCGCAACATCCTCGGCTGGATCGAGCGGGGTGTGGCGGTCAGCAAGGTCGGCAAGATTCTCGCTCGCAGCCAGAGCGTAAAACCGCAGACTGAAGCTGTGCACAGCCAAGCGTCCCAGGACGACTTCAAACAATGGCAGCTGCAGTTGCGCCAGGTGGTAAGAGCGTTCGATGAGCGGCGCCTGGAGCAGGTCTACGGCCAGGTGTTCAGCAGTTATCCACTGGTGGTGGCATTTCAGGACATCCTGTTGCCGGTCTGGCAGGAATTGCGCTGTACCCAGGACGCCTTCGGCCACCTCAGCGAATGGCTGTTTCTCGATGGGTTCTTGCGCGGACGGGTGTTGCAGCGTTTGCAGCTGTCTGCTGACCAGCAGGAGGTCAGGGTGGTGCTCACGGCGATTCCCGGGCATTGCCACGAGCTGGAACTGCTGGTGACGGCTCTGTTGCTGGGCACTAGCGAAATCGGCGTGACGGTATTGGGGTTGGGCCAGCCTGTGGAAGAACTCAGCCTGGTCTGTGAGCGTATGAACCCGCATGCCCTGGTGCTGTTCTCCAATCATCCACCGGCGCAGGACCTGCCCAAGCGCCTGGCCCGTCTGGCCCTGGCACTGGAATGTCCGTTACTGCTGGCTGGAGAGGCTGCGGACCTGGCCCAGGACAGCCTGATCGGCTCGCAGGTCGCGTGTCTGGGCAGTGAAGGGCGTTTGATGCGTCGGCGCTTGCAGCAGTACCTGGCCGGTCACCTGGACAGCTGAGGGTGCAACTCCGGATGGGCCTGGCGGTGGGCCTGGAGGATGTACTCGCGTAGCCGTTCGATCTCCGCGGGCTTGCTCTCACTCAGGTTATAGGCGGCCAGGCTCTTGCCAGTACGCCGCTGCAGGACCCCGTGCAAGGCGATGGGCGCGCAATTGTCGGGGGCGAACCAGAGGTCGAAAGAGCTCGGTGGTTTGGGCTGGTCGCGAACTTCCAGCAGCACACCCTTGAACGAAATTTCCTTGACCCACAGGCCGGTACTCAGGCCCAGCTCGTCTTCCAGCGCTACCGGCGATTCGAGGGTCAGGCGCCATGGACGTACCATCGGGCCTTCTTCATAGATGTGCGGTGCGCCCAGCTGCAACTGCAGGGAATGGAACTCGTCCTCGACCAGGTGCAGGGGAAAGGTCATCTGATGGTTGTCGAATTGCGCCTGCAAGGTGACCTGCTCCTGGGCAATCAGCCGGGTCAGCAGGTCCTTGATTTCGCTGCCGCCATTGACCATCAGGCGCGACACCGACTCAGCCGCCGAGGGCTGTGACGTGTAGTGCATGGACCTGATGAAGTCCAGCTCGTCCTGGGTCAGGAGGGCATTTGCTTGCATGGTCGAACTCGAAAAGTCAGTTGTGAATGCAATTCTTCACCGTCATGGACAGCCAAACGGCGGTTTTGTTTTTACCGTTCGTCGCCTTCCAGTTCGGCAATGCGTGCCCGCGCCTGTGCCAATTCGCGTTCCAGCTCGAGTACCCGCTGTTCGGCCTCGACCTGACGGCTGACGTCTTTCTGGATACCGATGAAATACTTGCGTTTGTCGGCTTCGTTGAGCACCGGAGTGATCGACAGCTCGTTCCAGAACGCACTGCCGTCCTTGCGGTAGTTGCGCAGGATTTCCCGGCTCGGCAGGCCATCCTTGAGGGCTTGGCGGATCAGTGCGCGCGCCTCTTGATTACGGTCGTCGTTCTGCAGGAAACGGCAGTCGCGGTAGAGGATGTCGTTGGCGTCATAGCCGGTCAGGCGCTCGAATGCCGGGTTCACATAGAGCAGGATGGTGTCGTCGTCACCTTCCTGTTCGGCGACCACGATGCCGTCGTTGGAGGCATCAATCATGCGTTGCAGCAGGGTGGCGTTGATCATCGGCGAGGTCCGCAAGGTAGTTGAGTGGGCACGGAGGCTGATTCTAGATGATTGGTTCGGACCTCACACAGGGAGAATGAGGCCTTTTGCCAGTGTCCAATGTTAGTATCCTACGTTTTTACTCAGTTACGGAACCCACTATGAAAGTCGCCATCCTTTCCGGTTCGGTCTACGGTACCGCCGAAGAAGTCGCACGGCATGCCGAATCGTTGCTCAAAGCCGCAGGGTTCGAGGCCTGGCACGCTGCCCGTGCCACTTTGCAAGACCTCCAGGGCTTTGCCCCCGAAGCCTTCCTGGCAGTGACCTCGACCACCGGCATGGGCGAGCTGCCCGATAACCTGATCCCGTTGTTCAGTGAAATTCGTGACGTACTGCCCGCCGCCTGGCGTGGTCTTCCCGGTGCCGTGATCGGTCTGGGCGACTCCAGCTACGGCGACACCTTCTGTGGCGGCGGTGAGCAGATGCGTGAATTGTTCGCCGAGCTGGGCATCAACGAAGTGCAGCCGATGCTGCGTCTGGATGCCAGCGAAACCGTCACCCCGGAAGCCGACGCCGAGCCCTGGCTGGCTGAGCTGATCGGCAAACTGCGCGGCTGATCACGCTGCCTGCGGTTGCTCGCGCAGCAATTGCAGCCAGGCCTGGGCGGCGCGTGACAAGTAGGCGCCCTGGCGCCAGATGAAGGCGATGTCCCAGCGCAAGTCGGTCGGTTCGCTCAGGGTCAGGCGTACCACACCGGGCCGTTCCAGGCCCCGCGCCACCACGCTGGGCAACAGGACAACGCCCTGGCCTGCGGCGACCAGGGCGGCGAGAAAGTCGGCCTGGCCGCTACGTCCGCCTTCCCTCGGGGTAAACCCCAACTGCTGGCATGCGCTGAGCAGTCGATCATTGAGCACAAAGCTGCGCTGATAGAGCAGAAACGGCGTGTCGGCCAATTGCGCCAGGCTGACCTGAGCGGCCCCGGCCAGGGGGTGATCGATGGGCAGCAGGGCATCGAGTGCTTCGTTGCAGAATGGCTGGAACGCGAACGCCGGATCGTTTGGGGTCAGGCTGCCGCCCAGCTCCAGTTCGCCGCTCAGTACCGCTTGCTCGACGCTGCGGCTGCCACCTTCGAGCAGGTGAATGGTGATGTTCGGATAACGTCGACGGTACTCGGCGAATAGCCGGGCAAACAGCGCGTCGCTGCCCAGCAACGGCAGGCCCAGGCGCAGTTCGCCGCGCGCCAGTTGGCTCAGGTCATCGAGTTCGTTCTGCAGCTCCTGGCGCAGGCGCAGCATGGTTTCGCCGCGTTCGAGGACGATCTTGCCGGCGGCGGTCAGGTGCAACTGTGAGCCTTGACGCTCCAGCAGTGGCACGCCCAGGTCCTGTTCCAGCTGGGCCACCTGCTTGCTTACCGCCGACTGGCTGATGTGCAAGGTATGGGAGGCCTGGGTGAAGCCACCGCGGTGGATCACTTCAATGAAGCTGCGCAGCTGTTTGAGTTCCATGATCGAAATTCCATTGTGGAATGGAAGTCAGTCTAACAATTCGTTTTTAGCGTGGCGAAGGGGCTTCTAGAATACAGTTCTGAAGAGGTCCCCCGCGATGAAACCCACACCCGTCAAACGTCTCCTGCGCCTGCTCGTCGAGCTGGCGGTATTTCTCGTGCTTTATATGCTCGGCGGCCAGTTGGCCGCCTGGCTGGATTGGCCCATTCCGGCAGGGGTCATGGGTCTGGCGCTGTTGTTGCTGGCGTTTGCCCTGGGCTGGCTGAAACCGGCGGCCTTGCAGCTGGGCGCCGGCTTGCTGATGGCTGAGATGCTGCTGTTCTTCATTCCTGCGCTGATGAGCCTGCTCGACTACGGCAGCCTGCTGCGCGATGAGGGCTGGCGGATTCTGCTGGTGATCGGCGTCAGCACCTTGCTGGTCATGGTGCTGACGGCGCTGACCGTGGAGTGGGTGTGCCGCTGGAGCATGCGCCATGACACTTGAGCCCATGCCGCTGTTCTGGCTGGCCCTGACCCTGCTGGCCTATCTGGGCAGCCGCTGGTTGTACCGGCAAACCGGTCGTTACCTGTTGTCGCCATTGATCCTGGTGCCGCTGGTGCTGCTGGCGGTTGCCGTCCCGCTGAACACCGCCTATGCCGAGTATGCGCGCGACACGCACTGGTTGATGTCGGTACTGGGGCCGGTGACGGTGGCCTTCGCCGTGCCGATCTGGCAGCAGCGGGCATTGCTGGCGCGTCACTGGCCAGCATTGAGCCTGGGCATGCTGGTGGGCAGCACGGTATCCATTGCCAGCTCCTGGGGCCTGGCGCATCTGTTGTCGCTGGATAACGCGGTGAGCCTGTCGCTGTTGCCGCGCTCGATCACCACGCCCTTTGCCATGCCACTGGCCCGGGACCTGGGTGGGGTACCGGAACTGACAGCGGTTTTCGTGATGTTTACCGGGGTGCTGGGCGCCATGTTCGGCGGCGTATTGCTCAAGTTCCTGCCGTTGCGCACACCCTTGGCCCGTGGCGCGCTGTTCGGCGTCGGGGCGCATGGTGCCGGGGTCAGCCGGGCCCATGAAGTGGGCGGCGAGGAGGGCTCTGTGGCCGGTCTGGTCATGGTCCTGACCGGTCTGCTCAACCTGTGTGCGGCGCCGCTGCTGACCTTGATGGTGTGACACAGCTCGCTATTTTGCTGCCTGACTCACAGAGTCAATAAGCTGGCTGCCAATGCAACTTACCTTTGCCTGGGTGCTGACTAGACTGCACCACAGTAGAGCACACGAATGTGCCGAGGTGATTGCAATGATCGCAACTGATGCCTTGCTCAACACGACAGTCTGCTATCCAGCGAGGCCACGCTGATGTCTCTGGCCGAGATTCCATTATGTGTCTGGCGTACCCGGGGCCTGAGTTTCACCTTCCGCGGTCAGACCATTCGCTACTGGACGGCAGGGCAAGGCGAGCCGCTGCTGCTTATCCACGGATTTCCCACGGCGAGCTGGGATTGGCATTACCTGTGGACGCCATTGGCCCAGCGATACCGGGTGATAGCCTGTGACATGCTTGGTTTTGGCGACTCGGCCAAGCCTGTGCATCATCTTTACAGCCTGATCGAACAGGCCGACCTGCAGCAGGCCTTGCTTGAGCACCTGAAAGTCGATCAGCCGGTGCACCTGCTCGCTCATGATTATGGTGACAGCGTCTCCCAGGAGCTGCTGGCGCGCCATCATGAAGGGCAGGCGAACATCGCCAGCTGTGTGTTTCTCAATGGCGGGCTGTTTCCCGAGTGCCATCGAGCGTTGCTGATCCAGAAACTATTGCTCAGTCGTCTGGGCTGGCTGGTGGCGCGTTCGTTCGGACGCGACGACCTGGTGCGCCATGTCACCCAGATCTATGGCCCGTGCACGCATCCCAGCGAAAGCGCGCTGGATGACTACTGGAGCCTGGTTGCGTCGAACCGCGGTACGCGGATCCTGCACAAGTTGGCTTGCTATGTGCCCGAGCGTGCGCTCCATCGCGAACGCTGGGTCGCCGCTCTGCAAAAAGAGGGTGTGCGGCTGCGTTTCATCAACGGTGCGGTCGATCCGGTATCCGGCGCCCACATGCACGAACGCTACCGGGAGCTGGTGCCGAATCCCGATACCGTGCTGCTGCCAGGCATCGGCCATTACCCCCATACCGAAGCGCCGGTACAGGTGCTGCGTCACTATCTGGCTTTTCGCCAACAAGCTCTGGAACCTGTTGCGCAGAAGGTGGCCTGGTCCTGAGGGGCCAGGCCCGCTGCATCATCTTCCGGCCTTATCGCCTGCCATTCACCCTGTGCCCGCTTGATTGTGCGCTGGCCGGTGCTGGCCGACACTCGGGCATCCCTGCTGATTTCCCTGGAGTGTTGAGCATGAGCGATTCTGTGCGCCTGGACGATAAAGTGGTGATTGTCACCGGAGCTGGCGGCGGCCTGGGCCGAGCGCATGCCTTGCTGTTTGCCCGCCACGGTGCGCGGGTGGTGGTCAATGATCTGGGCGGCTCGACCCATGGCGAAGGCGCCAGCGCCTCTGCGGCCGACCGGGTGGTGGCGCAGATTCGTGAAGCGGGTGGCACGGCGCTGGCCAACCATGATTCGGTGGCCGACGGGGCGCGTATTGTCGAGCAGGCACTGGATACCTTTGGCCGGGTCGATGTGCTGATCAACAATGCCGGAATCCTGCGCGACAAGACCTTCCACAAAATGGAAGACAGCGACTGGGAGCAGGTCTACCAGGTGCATGTCGAAGGCGCCTATAAAGTGACCCGGGCGGCCTGGCCGCACCTGCGCGAGCAGAACTGGGGGCGGGTGATTTTCACCGCCTCGACCTCAGGCATCTATGGCAATTTCGGCCAGGCCAACTATGGCATGGCCAAACTGGGGCTCTATGGCCTGACCCGGACCCTGGCCATTGAAGGACGCAAACACAACATTCTGGTCAACGCCATCGCTCCCACCGGTGGCACCCGTATGACCGAAGGGTTGATTCCTCCGCAGGTATTCGAACAGCTCAAGCCGGAACTGGTCAGCCCGTTGGTGGTGTACCTGGGCAGTGAGCAATGCCAGGACAGCGGCGGTCTGTACGAAGTGGGTGGCGGCTGGGTCGGTAAAGTGCGTTGGGAGCGTAGCCTGGGCGTGGGTTTCGACCCGCATCAGGGGTTCAGTCCTGAGGATGTCGCGGCCAACTGGCAGACGATTGGCGACTTTACCGATGCCGTACACCCGCGTGACAGCCTGGAGGCATTGCAACAGATGATGGCCAATCTGCAGCAATTCCCGCCGCGCTGAGGACTGCCTGAGGTTGTGGTCGCCGGAGGCTCATGCCTATGCTGGGCGGCCATGATCGATGCAGGAGCACACCGGATGTACGAGTCCAGAACCGAAGCGGTCATTTCGTCCCGCCAATTCCGCTTTCGCTTGATGCGCCATGGCCTGGCGGCCTGCCTGTTGCTGATCGCTTCGATCCTCTTCGGTGTGCTGGGGCACCTGTATTTCGAACCGCACATTCCTCTGCACGACGCGATCTTCAATGCCACCTTGCTGCTGGGTGGCGTAGGACCGGTGATCTTGCCCGAGAGCATTGGCGGCAAGCTGTTCTTTGCCGCATATGGCTAATATGTTGGGTTGGTGTTTGTCGCCAGTATCGGCTTGATCCTGGCGCCCATCGCGCATCGGCTGTTGCATCGGTTTCACTTTGACGATGCGGACGAGTGACCCGGTAGGAGCGGGCTTGCCCCGCGATTGCGGTTTGTCAGGCACATCGCATCGCGGGGCAAGCCCGCTCCCACCGTGTGGCCAATCAAGATATTGCAGCCATAAAAAAGGCCGCTGCATTGCAGCGGCCAAGTAAGACGTAGATCAAGGAGCTTCAAAATCAACGTCGGTGAACCCGTTGCCGGGAGGCGGGGTGTACACGCCTGAAATGCCCGGGCCAGAGAGGCTGCCAGTGATGGCGCGGTCCAGCTGCAAACAGAATAAGCTGCTGACCCGGAAGGAAAAATAGCCAATTGTGACATTCACTGTTGCGCCTCTGGCAACAGTGCAGCCTGCTCACACTAGCGCAGCATCCTGTGAATGAGTGTGAGCCTTTGTAAGCATTTCAAGGGGCCTGTTCGTAGCCCATGCGCCAGCTGATCATCTGCGCCGCTGCCAGCAATTGCTGCGCTGCCGGGCCCTGTTCGTCGGCATGGAAAATCGACGTCGGGCCGACCACGGTCAATACCGCAACGATCTGGCCAAAGGCATTGAACACGGGAGCCGAGAGTGCATCGACGCCAGGCATCAGCAAGCCATGGACATGGTGCAGGCCACGCTGACGGATAGTGGTGAACAGCGCCTCGTATTCGCTGGCGCTGTGTCCCAGGACAGCCAGCTCCTGGTCACGCAGCTCGACCGTCTCGCGCTCCGGCAGGTAGGCACCGAACACCAGTCCGGTCGAGGAGCTGAGCAGTGGCAGTACCGAGCCGATCTGGGTAACGACGGTGACTGCGCGGACGGCCGGCTCGATGTTGACCACCGTTGCCCCCTGGTTACCCCACACGGCAACAAAGCAGCTTTCGTTGAGCGCGTCGCGCAATTGCGACAACGGCAAGGCCGCGACTTTCAGTACATCCATCCCGCCCAGGGCAGCAAGGCCCACGCGCAAGGCTTCACGGCCCAGGCCATAGTGGTTGGTGGCCGGGTTCTGTTCGGCGAATCCGCTGGCAATCAGCGCCTGCAAATAGCGATGCACCTTGCTCGCCGGCATGTCGACATGTTCGGCCAGGCGCGACAGTGAGGTCGAAGGCGACAGCTGGGCCAGGGCCTTGAGGATATCGGTACCGACTTCGGCCGAGCGGACCTTCTGTTTGCCAGTGTTATCGGCGGGGGAGCTGGCTTTGGCCATGGTGCATTCGATCCGGGTAGTCCAGGTGGGCGTCTTTATAGCTTGACGGTCTTCGCCAATCAAATTACGTTATGCGTAATGTAATTACGATAAAAATAACGCAGAAGTGTTGCTAGCGTGAACGGCGCGCAGCCAACTGCCATCAACCGGCCTGCACTGGGCCCGGAGGCTCGATGAACCTCGACAGCACCCCCGTCCTCGATTATCTGAGCGGTTTCGGCAACGAATTCGCCAGCGAAGCCTTGCCCGGCGCCCTGCCGGTTGGGCAGAACTCGCCGCAAAAGGCGCCTTACGGCCTGTACGCCGAACTGTTCTCCGGCACCGCCTTCACCATGACCCGCAGCGAGATGCGCCGCACCTGGCTGTATCGCATCCGGCCGTCGGCCCTGCATCCGCGCTTCGAGCGCCTGGAGCGGCAGCTGGCCGGTGGTCCGCTGGGCGCGGTGACGCCCAATCGCTTGCGCTGGAGCCCGCAGGCCATCCCGAGCGAGCCGACCGATTTCATTGACGGTTGGGTCGCCATGGCGGCCAACTCCGGTAGCGAGAAACCTGCCGGAATCAGCATCTACAACTACTGCGCGAACCGCTCCATGCAGCGGGTGTTCTTCAACGCCGACGGTGAACTGCTGCTGGTGCCGGAGCTGGGCCGCCTGCGCCTGGTCACCGAGCTGGGCGTGCTGGAAGTCGAACCGCTGGAAATCGCCGTGGTGCCGCGCGGTTTGAAGTTCCGTGTCGAATTGCTAGACAGCCAGGCCCGCGGCTACATCGCCGAGAACCATGGCGCACCCATGCGTATTCCGGACCTGGGACCGATCGGCAGCAACGGCCTGGCCAATCCTCGGGATTTCCTCACGCCGGTAGCGCACTATGAGGACCATCAGGGCCCGGTGCAGCTGGTGCAGAAGTTCCTCGGTGAACTGTGGGGCTGCGAGCTCAATCATTCGCCGCTGGACGTGGTCGCCTGGCATGGCAACAACGTGCCGTACAAGTACGACCTGCGCCGTTTCAACACCATCGGCACGGTCAGCTTCGACCACCCGGACCCGTCGATTTTCACCGTGCTCACTTCGCCGACCAGCGTGCCGGGCATGGCCAACCTCGACTTCGTGATCTTCCCGCCACGCTGGATGGTGGCCGAGAACACCTTCCGTCCGCCTTGGTTCCACCGCAACCTGATGAACGAGTTCATGGGCCTGATCAAGGGCGAATACGATGCCAAGGCCGAAGGCTTCCTGCCCGGTGGCGCGTCCCTGCACAGTTGCATGAGCGCCCATGGCCCGGATGCGGAAACCTGCGCCAAGGCCATCGCCGTCGAACTTGCGCCAAACAAGATCGACAACACCATGGCGTTCATGTTCGAGACCAGCCAGGTGCTGCGTCCGAGCCGCCATGCTCTTGAGTGCCCGCAGCTGCAGGCCGACTACGATAGTTGCTGGGCCTCGTTGCCGAGCACCTTCACCCCGAATCGGAGATAACCCATGAATCAGTCCGCTATTGCCCGCAGTTGGGTCGAACACGCCAACGGGCATCGCGATTTTCCACTGCAGAACCTGCCGCTGGGGATCTTCACGCATAAGAATCAAGCCAAGCGCTGTGGCGTGGCCATTGGCGATGCGATTCTCGACCTTGAAGGCGCGCTGGCTGCCGGTCTGTTCGAGGGCCAGGCGCGTACCGCCGTCGAGGCCACCCGTGGTGGTGCCCTGAATGCTTACTTTGCGCTGGGCCGTGTGGCCCGCGTGGCACTGCGCGAGCGTCTGCTGCAACTGCTCGGCGAGCACAGCGAGCATCAGGCGGCACTCAAGCCACTGCTGCTGGCCAGCGCCGAGTGCCAACTGCACCTGCCGGCCCAGATTGGCGACTACACCGATTTCTATGTAGGCATTGAGCACGCCAAGAACGTTGGCAAGCTGTTCCGCCCGGACAACCCGCTGCTGCCCAACTACAAATATGTGCCGATCGGTTATCACGGCCGTGCTTCGACCATTCGCCCGTCCGGCACCGACGTCCGTCGACCGAAAGGCCAGACCCTGCCAGCCGGGCAGAGCGAGCCAAGCTTCGGCCCCTGCGCGCGCCTGGACTACGAGCTGGAGCTGGGCATCTGGATTGGCCAGGGCAACGAGATGGGCGAGTCGATTCCGGTCGCCGAAGCGGCCGAGCACATTGCCGGTTTCTGCCTGCTCAACGACTGGTCCGCGCGTGACATCCAGGCCTGGGAATACCAGCCGCTTGGCCCGTTCCTGTCGAAAAGCTTCATCTCGACGGTTTCCCCCTGGGTGGTGACCGCCGAAGCGCTGGAGCCTTTCCGCTGCGCCCAGCCGGCGCGTCCTGAAGGTGATCCGCAGCCGCTGTCGTACCTGCTGGATAAACGCGATCAGGCTGCCGGTGCTTTTGATATCGAGCTGGAAGTGCTGTTGTTGACCGAGCGCATGCGCGAGCAAAACCTGCCGGCCCATCGTCTGACCTTGAGCAATACTTTAAGCATGTACTGGACCGTCGCGCAGATGGTCGCTCACCACAGCGTCAACGGTTGTCAGCTGCAGCCGGGTGACCTGTTTGGTTCCGGTACCTTGTCGGGCGCCCAGCCTGGCCAGTTCGGCAGCCTGCTGGAAATTACCCAGGGCGGCAAAGAACCGGTGCAACTGGCGTCCGGTGAAGTGCGCAAGTTCCTCGAGGACGGTGACGAGATCATTCTGCGTGCCCGTTGCGTGCGTGAGGGTGTGGCATCGATCGGTTTCGGTGAGTGCCGCGGCAAGATTCTTCCAGCCAGGTAAGAGGGCAGGGCCATGGATCTGTACAACTACTTCCGTTCGACCTCGTCCTATCGGGTAAGGATTGCCCTGGCACTCAAGCAGCTTGAGTACCAGTACGTGCCGGTCAATCTGCTCAAGGGCGAGCAGCGTGAGGAACATTTCCTCGCGCTCAATCCCCAGGGCCGGGTGCCGGCCTTGAGGATCGACTCGGGTGAACTGCTGGTGCAGTCACCGGCGATCATCGAGTACCTGGAGGAGGTTTATCCACAGCCGGCGCTGCTGCCTGAGGAACCTGTGCTGCGCGCCCAGGTGCGCGGTGTGGCGGCGCTGATCGGGTGCGATGTGCATCCGCTGCACAACGTCAGCGTGCTCAATCAACTGCGCGGGTTGGGCCATGACGAGGAGCAGGTCAATGCCTGGATCGCGCACTGGATCAGCCAAGGGCTGGCGGCGGTGGAGAAACTGATCGGTGATGACGGTTTTTGCTTTGGTGAAGAACCCGGGCTGGCGGATGTCTACCTGATTCCGCAGCTGTATGCCGCACAGCGCTTCAACATCAACCTCGCCGACTACCCGCGCATCCGCCGCGTCGCAGCACTGGCCGAGGAGCATCCGGCGTTTATCCAGGCTGACCCGGGCAGGCAACCCGACACACCCTGAGCCTGTTTGCAGGCTCAGTGCACCGAGGGGGGCGGTTGATGCAACTGCCCCAGACGCTCGGTCAGGCGCAGGCGCTGGATCGGATCGTCACTGAGCAGCAGCGCGTACTCCAGGTCGTAGCGTTCGGCCTGGGGGCAGTCCAGGTGCTGGTAAAGGGTGGCACGGGCCAGGTAGTCGCTGGCGGTGGCCGGGCCCAGTTGCAGTACCCGTTCGGCGTCCTTGAGCGCTGCCAGGTCATCGTCGTGGGTTGAATGCAGCTGGCGCAGGTTGCGTGACAGGCGCTGGAGCATCTGCTTGGGAGTGGCGGTAAGCAGGTGATCGGCGTTGAGCTGCAGCTGTGGGCCGAACTGGCGGCCGAGCAGTTCGCGACAGTCTGCAGGGTAGAGCCTGCGGCCGCCGCAGGGGTCGAGCAGGTGGTCGGCGCCGGGTACGCGCAAGAGAAAATGCCCGGGAAAATTCACCCCCTCCAGCGGAATCGACAGGCCACGCGCCAGCTCCAGGGTCAGTAAAGCCAGGGCCAGCGGCTGGCCGCGGCGCCGCTCCAGCACCTTGTCGAGCAGGGCCGCTTGTGGGCGTATCGGATGATATTCATCTTGCTGGAACCCCAAGGCATTGAGGCGGCGCAATAACGGCTGCGCCAGTTCGCTGAGCGGTAGCATCGGCAGGCCGGCGCTGACTTCCTGCTGCAGCGTTTTCACCTGGAGCATGATGAGCGGGGGGTGAACGCTGCTGTCGTGTTCGGCGGCGACCCATAGCGCGGCCTCCAGCAAGGCAGCCGGATCACGTTCCAGGCAGGCGAGACAGGCTTGGCGTGGGCTCATGAGAATCTCCGCTCAAGCTTAGTTTGTAGCGCTGGCCAAGCCTTTCGTCCAGTGGTCCGGGTGTTGTCATCAATCGGCAATGCGCGGCCTATACTGGGATCAGCACCTCACTGAGGAGCCCGCTGATGTTCGCGCTGATGCAAAGCACTCGCACGCAATCGCTGCACCTGTGCATCGACCCGCCAACCGGTCTGAAAGCGGTGGTCGCCATTCACAGCGAACACCTGGGACCGGCCATGGGCGGCTGTCGTTACCTGGCCTACCCAGACGATGACAGCGCCATGATCGATGCCATACGCCTGGCCCAGGGCATGAGCTACAAAGCCGCGCTGGCTGGCCTGCCGCTGGGTGGCGGCAAGGCGGTGATCATTCGCAACCCGCACGTGGAAAACCGTGCGGCCCTGTTCGAAGCCTTTGGTCGCTTTGTCGAGACCTTGCAGGGACGCTTCATCACTGCGGTAGACAGCGGCACCTCGACGCTGGACATGGATTGTATTGCCCAGAGTACCCAGCATGTCACCAGCACCACGGCAGCTGGCGATCCCTCACCGCATGCCGCCATGGGCGTGTTCGCCGGCATTCGCGCTACTTCCATGGCGCGCTTGGGCAGCGACAACCTGGAAGGCTTGCGGGTCGCGGTACAGGGGCTGGGTAACGTCGGGTATGCACTGGCCGAGCAGTTACATGCGGCAGGCGCCGAATTGCTGGTCAGCGACCATGACCCGGGGAGGGTGCAACTGGCCATCGAGCAGTTCAATGCGCGCCCGGTGGCCAACGAGATGCTGATCAGCACACCCTGCGACATCTTCGCGCCGTGTGGTGTCGGGCCGGTGCTCAATGGCCAGAGTGTGATGCAGCTGCGCTGTGCGGCAGTGGCAGGGGCGGCCAACAATCAGCTGACCACCCTGCAGGTGGCCGATCAACTGGAAAACCGCGGGATCCTCTATGCGCCTGACTACGTCATCAATGCCGGTGGCTTGATCTACGTGGCGCTCAAGCACAGTGGCGAGGACCTGAGTACCATCACCGCGCACCTGGCGCGCATTCCCTCGCGCCTGACCGAAGTGTTTGCCCACGCCCAGGCAGAAAAGCGCTCACCGGCGCGGGTAGCGCAGATGCTTGCCGAACGCTTGATCTATGGCTGAGCAGAGTTACTCGGCGGCAGTATCGGCAAGCAGCTCGGACAGTGCGTCTGGCTGACTCTTGAACGCCTTGGCAAACACGTCGCGGTTCTTGGCCATATAGATGCCGGCGTCCTCGACCTGCTGTTCGCTGAGCGACGGTACGGCTTTTTTTAGGACCTCGGCGAGCAGCTCGGCCAGTTCGAGCATCTTGTCGTGACGGTCAGCTTCGGCTTTATCCATGAACAAGCGCTCCAGATCGCGGCTGCTGCGGTATACCACTTCGACGGCCATTCATCACCTCACATGCCTTTTGAATATCGATGTGCTCGACACTGTTTATTTGTACAGTGTTAATGATAGGGTAATCCACAGGACTAAGATAGTGGCAATTCAGCATTCTGCTTTGCGCCGCTGGCCATGCCAGTTTGAGCGAGTCTGGCGCGGCACTTTTACCGTTCTTAAAGGTCTGGTTGAGCGTGTAGAATTGCGGGCAGGCAGTCGAGCCATTCAGTCAACCAAGGATATGCAATGAACGAGCAAACATCGCGCCTGAACCGGGAACGGCGCTTTCTGGTACTGCTGGGGCTGATCTGCCTGGCCCTGATCGGCGGTGCCTTGTATATGCAGGTGGTGCTCGGCGAAGCGCCTTGCCCACTGTGTATCCTGCAACGCTATGCGCTGTTGCTGATTGCCGTGTTTGCCTTTATTGGCGCCGCCATGCCCGGGGTGCGCAGCCTGACTGTCCTCGAAGGCCTGGTGGTGCTCAGTGCCATCGGTGGCATCGCTGCTGCCAGCAACCATGTGTATATTCTGGCCAACCCTGCGGTCAGCTGTGGCATCGATACCCTGCAGCCGATCGTCGATGGTTTGCCGTTGGCGTCGGTATTGCCGCTGGTGTTCCAGGTCGATGGATTCTGTTCCACGCCTTACCCACCGGTATTGGGGCTTTCCCTGGCGCAGTGGGCGCTGCTGGCCTTCATCCTCACGGCTGTTCTGGTGCCCCTGGGGATCTACCGCAACCGTCGCAAGCCTTAGACAAAAGTCACGTGTTGATGCAAGTCTGATGTGCAATGGAACTTTCATTCGGTGTCGCACCCGCCTTGATCTAGATCAAGTCTGAGGCCTTGTAATACAAGGGCTTCAGGGGTATTGAACGGGGTGCGACAAACTGTCGCGAAACTGATTTTTCAGGCTTGATTGTTGTCAATTCTGTAAAAGACTGTTGCTCAATTAGTCATAGTCATTGAATGACGACCTATCTACAATCGCCCCCAATTTCCGTTCGGCACCGCTTGCGAGTCGCAGGATTAAAGGAGCTTCAGGGCTCTTTTTGCTGACTCTGACGAGCATCGCCTGCGGCGATGCCGGGCTGACCCCCCTCCGTGATTTCCCGCACCAAATGGAATTGGTCTGAAAACAGGCCTGTTGCCTACGAAGTCAAAACAATAAGCACCGTAATACCCGGTTTATGCCGAGCCGCCGCAGCTGGCCTCAAGGCATGACCGTATTCGATCCCATAAATGCTAACGCTTGGCAGGACGAAGTGTTGGCGACCAAAACACAAATTGCATTGAAGCAAGCTGCTCTAGAGGTCGTGAGATGAGTAAAAAGCGTTACCCCAGACTGTTTGGCATTCTGCCCTTTTTAGGCATGCTTTTACTCAGTGGGTGCAACTGGACCCTGCTCGACCCGAAGGGCCAGGTCGGCATTGAGCAAAAGAACCTTATCCTCATCGCTACCGGCTTGATGTTGCTGGTGGTGATTCCTGTCATTTTCATGACCATCGCGTTCGCCTGGAAGTATCGCGCTTCCAACAAGGCAGCCACTTACACCCCTGACTGGTCGCACTCGACCAAGATCGAAGTGGCGGTCTGGACCATCCCGGTTCTGATCATCATCGCCCTGGGCTATGTGACCTACAAGACCACCCACGAGCTGGACCCGTATCGTCCGCTGGTTTCCGATGTGAAGCCGGTGCAGATCGACGTGGTCGCCCTGGACTGGAAATGGCTGTTCATCTACCCGGAACAAGGCATTGCCACGGTCAACAAGATCGTCTTCCCGGCCAACACCCCGGTCAACTTCCGCGTGACCTCCGACTCGGTGATGAACTCGTTCTTCATTCCGGGCCTGGGCGGCCAGATCTACGCAATGGCTGGCATGACCACCAAGCTGCACCTGATCGCCAACGAGAACGGCGAGTTCGACGGTATCTCGGCGAACTACAGCGGTGCTGGCTTCACCGGTATGAAGTTCAAGGCAACTGCCACCTCCCAGGCCGATTTCGAGGCATGGGTGAACGAAGTCAAGCAATCGCCTAAACAGCTGGATGCGGCTGAATATGCGGCATTGGCCAAAACTAGCGAAAACAATCCAGTCGCGCTGTACAGCGTGGCCTCGCCTGAGCAGTTCCAGTCCATCGTCGACAAGTACGAAGGCATGAACCGCGGTCGGCCGGTCCACGAAAAAGAGCAGAGCAAAGAAGCGGCCGGTACCGAAGGGATGGACGTGAGTATGCATTCAGCTGCTGGGGCAGAGGAGTAAGAGATGTTCGGTAAACTAAGTCTGGATGCGATTCCGTATCACGAGCCGATAGTCATGGTGACACTTGCCATGATCGCGCTCGGCGGTATCGCGTTGATCGGTGCAATCACCTATTTCAAAAAATGGACCTACCTGTGGTCCGAGTGGCTGACTTCGGTCGACCACAAGAAAATCGGGGTGATGTACATCATCGTCGCGATGATCATGCTGCTGCGCGGCTTTGCCGACGCCATCATGATGCGCACGCAGCTGGCCATGGCCACCGGCGGCTCCGAGGGCTACCTGCCTCCCGAACACTATGACCAGATCTTCACCGCTCACGGTGTGATCATGATCATCTTCATGGCAATGCCATTCTTCACCGGCCTGATGAACCTGGCCCTGCCTCTGCAGATCGGTGCGCGTGACGTTGCTTTCCCGTTCCTCAACTCCCTGAGCTTCTGGCTGCTGGTGTCCGGCGTCGTGCTGGTCAACGTGTCCCTGGGTGTTGGTGAGTTCGCCAAGACCGGTTGGGTAGCTTACCCACCGCTTGCGGGTATCCAGTACAGTCCTGGCGTGGGTGTCGACTACTACATCTGGGCGCTACAGCTATCGGGTCTAGGTACGACGCTAACGGGTGTCAACTTCCTCGCCACCGTGCTGAAAATGCGCGCGCCTGGCATGAAGCTGATGGACATGCCGATCTTCACCTGGACCTGCACCTGGGCCAACGTCCTGATCGTTGCTTCGTTCCCGATCCTGACCGCCGCTCTGGCTCTGCTGACTGTTGACCGTTATCTGGACTTCCACATTTTCACCAACGAGCTTGGTGGGAACCCGATGATGTACGTCAACCTGTTCTGGGCCTGGGGTCACCCTGAGGTTTACATCCTGATCCTGCCGGCCTTCGGTGTGTTCTCGGAAGTCACCTCGACCTTCGCCGGCAAACGCCTGTTCGGCCACAAGTCGATGATCTACGCTTCGGGCGCGATCGCGGTACTGGGCTTTGCGGTATGGCTGCACCACTTCTTCACCATGGGTTCTGGCGCCAGCGTCAACACCTTCTTCGGTCTGGCGACCATGCTGATCTCGATTCCGACCGGGGTTAAGCTGTTCAACTGGCTGTTCACGATCTACCAGGGCCGTCTGCGTTTCACCGCGCCGGTAATGTGGACCCTGGGCTTCATGATTACCTTCTCGATCGGTGGTATGACCGGCGTACTGCTGGCTGTTCCAGGTGCTGACTTCGTTCTGCACAACAGCCTGTTCGTAATCGCTCACTTCCACAACGTGATCATCGGTGGTGCGGTATTCGGCTACATTGCCGGCTTCGCCTTCTGGTTCCCGAAAGCCTTCGGTTTCACCCTGAACGAGAAGTGGGGCAAAGCTGCCTTCTGGTTCTGGATCTCCGGTTTCTACGTGGCCTTCATGCCACTGTACGCACTGGGCTTCATGGGTATGACCCGTCGTCTGAACCACTCCGACAACCCACTGTGGGAACCCTACCTGTACGTAGCCGTGTTCGGCGCCGTGCTGATCCTGTTCGGTATCGCCTGCCAGCTGATCCAGCTGTACGTGTCGATTCGCGATCGCAAGGACAACATGGACGTGACCGGCGACCCATGGGGCGGCCGTACCCTGGAATGGTCGACTTCGTCGCCACCGCCGTTCTACAACTTCGCCACCATGCCTGAGAACGTCGATCTGGACGCCTGGCACGAAACCAAGCAAGCCGGCAAGGCTTACAAGGTTCCGGCCAAGTACGAAGCGATCCACATGCCGAACAACACCTCCACCGGTGTGTTCATGGGTGCGTTGCTCACCGTATTCGGTTTCGCCTTCATCTGGCACATCTGGTGGCTGGTTGCTGCCAGCCTGGTCGGCACCATCGCGGTCTTCGTTGCTCACGCTGCGCGTGACGACCAGGGCTACATGGTTCCTGCCGAAGAAGTGGCGCGTATCGAAGGTGAGCGCATGAAGGCCCTGGGCCTGGCTACCGGTTCGCCGGCTGGCGCGCGTGTCAAATCGTTTGAGCAGGTTTAATCAATGTCCAGTCATGTAATCAATGCAGACACTCATGCTCATGGTCACGACCATGGGCATGACGATCACCACCACGACTCGGGCCAGATGACCGTCTTCGGTTTCTGGCTGTACCTGATGACCGACTGCATCCTGTTTGCGTCGCTCTTCGCCACCTACGCGGTGCTGTCCGGCAGTTTTGCCGGCGGCCCGTCGGGTCACGACATTTTCCAGCTGGACTTTGTCGCGGTCGAAACCGCACTGCTGCTGTTCTCGAGTATCACCTTCGGCTTCGCCATGTTGCAGATGTTCAAAGGCAACAAGGGCGGCGTGCTGGGCTGGCTGGCCATCACCTTCCTGTTCGGTGCCGGCTTCATCGCGATGGAAGTCTATGAGTTCCATCACCTGATCGCCGAGGGCTTCGGCCCGCAGCGCAGTGGCTTCCTGTCGGCGTTCTTCGCGCTGGTCGGTACCCACGGTCTGCACGTAACCGCAGGTCTGATCTGGATGGCGGTAATGATGTACCAGATCAACAAGCACGGTATCACCGGTACCGCCAAGACCCGCATGAGCTGCCTGAGCCTGTTCTGGCACTTCCTGGACGTGGTCTGGATCTGCGTGTTCACCGTCGTGTATCTGCTGGGGGTTCTGTAAATGGCAAACGCACATAACAGCCACGCCGAGGGCAACCACGGTAGCGTCAAGTCCTACGTGATCGGCTTCATCCTGTCGGTGATCCTGACCGCGATTCCGTTCGGCCTGGTGATGTTCCCGAGCATGCCGAAGGACATCACCATCATGGTGGTGGTGGCCCTGGCGGTCATTCAGGTGGTTGTACACCTGGTGTACTTCCTGCACATGGACCGTTCCAAAGAGCAGAGCTCCAACGTGTCGACCTTCCTGTTCACCGTGATGGTCATTGCACTGTTGGTCGGCCTGTCGCTGTGGATCATGTTCAGCATCCACACCAGCATGATGGCGAAGTGAGGTAAGACGACATGTCCGTTAAGCACTTTATCCAAATCACCAAACCGGGGATCATTTTCGGTAACGTGC
The DNA here is from genome assembly GCF_059415665.1 of Pseudomonas sp. GW821-FHT10B02. Taxonomy (NCBI): domain Bacteria; kingdom Pseudomonadati; phylum Pseudomonadota; class Gammaproteobacteria; order Pseudomonadales; family Pseudomonadaceae; genus Pseudomonas; species Pseudomonas sp. GW821-FHT10B02. The sequence goes on from NZ_JBWKNR010000002.1 coordinate 28,705, forward strand.
TTTCTGTGGCAGGCGGTTTCTTCCTTGCCGCGCAAGGGCATGTCGACTTCATGCTGTTCCTGGCCACGGTGATTGGCACTTCGCTGGTGGTGGCGTCCGGTTGCGTGTTCAACAACTGCATCGACCGTGACATCGACATCAAGATGGAGCGCACCAAGAACCGTGCAATGGTTCAGGGCCAGATCTCGCTGAAAGTCGCGCTGGCCTACGCCACCCTGCTCGGGGTGGCCGGTCTTGGCCTGCTGTATGTGCAGGCCAATGCCCTGGCGGCGTTGTTCGGCCTGATCGGCTTCATCATCTACGTGGGTTTCTACAGCCTGTACCTGAAGCGCAAATCGGTGCACGGCACCCTGGTTGGCAGCCTGTCCGGTGCCATGCCTCCGGTGATCGGCTACTGCGCCGTGAGCAACAGCTTCGACCTGGCTGCCCTGACCCTGCTGGTGATGTTCAGCCTCTGGCAGATGCCGCATTCCTATGCCATCGCGATCTTCCGCTTCAACGACTACCTGGCTGCTTCGATTCCGGTCCTGCCGGTCAAGCGCGGCATCCTGGTGGCCAAGAAGCACATCCTCTGGTACATCGTGGCGTTCCTGGTCGCGACCTTGATGCTGACCCTGGGCGGTTACGCCGGTATGAGCTACATGGCGGTTGCCGCCGCCATGGGCATGTACTGGCTGTACATGGCCTGGACCGGCTACAAGGCTGTCGATGATCGCCTGTGGGCCCGCAAGCTGTTCGTGTTCTCGATCTTCACCATCACTGCCCTGAGCGTGATGATGTCGCTCGACACCAAGGTGCCGACCGAGCTGCTGCTGACCTACGCACATTGATACCGATGTGCTGAAAAAAGCCCTGGGCGCAAACGTCCGGGGCTTTTTTTTGCCTGGAAAACCGCTCTCCAACAGGCAGGATTGCCGACTGATTGACGCGCTTCGCTGTTGTTAGTGTGCGGCCACTTCAACCCGAGGAGAGCCCCACCATGAGCGTTTTGACTGTGTACTTCTGCGGCACCGGTTCGCACCGTTTCGACGACCGCAACCCCAATTTCTGGAATGGCGAACTGGTCGCGACCCTGGCCGCCAACGACCAGGGCCGCGAGTTCGCCCACTGGGTCGCCATCGATGGCCCTGGCAGCGGCAACATGCAAAACGACGATCTGTTTATCGAGAACAAGGCGTACGGCCTGAGCGGAACCCTGTTTGGCGCAGGCTGGGAACAGAATGTTGCCCATGCCCTGCAGGTGATCAAGGGCCGCTGCAGCTGGCAACGGGAAAAGCTGACCGAGGAGCAATACAATCTCCTCAAGTCGGCGGGCGCGCCAATCGAGGATGTGAAGAAGGAAGGCTCCTGGTTCTGGCGTCACTATGACTACGGCGACCGTGGCGTTACGCAGCAGGAGTTGCAGGAAGGCATCATCAAGTTGCACCGCAAGGGTGGGCCGATCCCCAGCCAGGTCAATATCGTTGGCTGGAGCCGCGGCGGCATCAGCTGCCATATGCTCGCCAACGCCATGGCCGATGATCCCGAGCTCAGCCAGGTGCCGGTGAATATCTTCGCCATCGACCCCGTTCCGGGGATCAACAACCTGCAACCGCACCGGTTGCACCTGCGCGCCAACGTCAGGGAGTATGTGGGCTTCTACTCGCGTGACGAACGCTCCAAGGGCTTTGCCTGCGTGATACCGGCAACCCATCCTGATACCCGTACACACATCTACCCGCTGCCAGGGCGGCATGCCTCGCTGGTGGGCAACGCCTCCAGGGATGGTGCCGGCAATGGCAAGCACCTGCCCGAGCCAGGCTTGCTGGTGCGTCACTTTGCCGAAACCTGCCTGACGCGCTGGCAAGTGAACCTGCAAAAGCGGCTGGCGCTGAGCGATAAGCAGGTTGCCGATTGCCTGGATGCGCTGGATCGCGACGATGCGCGATACAAGGACATGCGTGGGTACTCCTACACGCTGATTTGTGAGTCCGAAGGTGACGATCGCCGCGTTCATCAGGGCGATCTCACCAAGCCGTTCAGCTATGTGCGCGGTAGCGATCTGCTGCCGTCAACAGGGCTGGATATAGCCACCTGGCGCGCGCTGGAGTTCGAGCCGATCCGCTGATGAGCTAATGCATCGTGGCCTGGAGCGGGTGCCCGGCCACGAGCAAAAGCGCTTTACAGCCACCCTCGCGACGTTCTATCTTGCCGCCTCGGCCACCGCAGTGGCCAACGTCGCTCGGACGGTTCCGGGCGCTTACGTCTTCGAGGAAGCCATGGCTGACCAAGGTTCGCCGCGCCGCTTTGCGCGCATTGATCGTCTCCCCCCTTACGTCTTCAACATCACCGCCGAACTCAAGATGGCCGCTCGCCGTCGTGGCGAGGACATCATCGACCTGAGCATGGGCAACCCCGACGGGGCCACGCCGCCGCACATCGTTGAAAAACTGGTACAGGTCGCCCAGCGCGATGACACTCATGGCTACTCGACATCCCGCGGCATTCCACGCCTGCGTCGGGCCATCTCGCGCTGGTACAAGGATCGTTACGAGGTCGAAATCGACCCGGAAAGCGAAGCCATCGTCACCATCGGCTCGAAAGAGGGCCTGGCCCACCTGATGCTGGCCACCCTGGATCATGGCGACACGGTGCTGGTGCCCAATCCCAGCTATCCGATCCATATCTACGGCGCAGTGATTGCCGGTGCCCAGGTGCGTTCGGTGCCGTTGGTGCCGGGCGTAGACTTCTTCAACGAGCTGGAACGGGCCATCCGCGAGTCGATCCCCAAGCCGAAGATGATGATTCTCGGCTTTCCTTCAAACCCGACCGCGCAGTGCGTCGAGCTGGACTTCTTCGAACGGGTGGTGGCGCTGGCCAAGCAATACGACGTGCTGGTGATCCACGACCTGGCCTACGCCGACATCGTCTACGACGGCTGGAAGGCGCCGTCGATCATGCAGGTACCGGGCGCCAAGGACATCGCGGTGGAGTTCTTCACCCTGTCCAAGAGCTACAACATGGCCGGCTGGCGTATCGGCTTCATGGTCGGTAACCCGGAGCTGGTCAGTGCCCTGGCGCGGATCAAGAGTTATCACGACTACGGCACCTTCACGCCGCTGCAGGTGGCGGCAATTGCTGCCCTGGAAGGTGACCAGCAGTGCGTACGCGACATTGCCGAGCAGTATCGCCAGCGCCGCAACGTGCTGGTCAAAGGTCTGCACGAGCTGGGCTGGATGGTCGAGAACCCCAAGGCGTCGATGTACGTCTGGGCGAAGATCCCTGAGGAGTACGCACACCTGGGCTCGCTGGAGTTCTCCAAGAAGCTGCTGGCCGAGGCCAAGGTGTGTGTGTCGCCGGGTATCGGCTTTGGTGACTATGGCGACGATCATGTACGTTTTGCCCTGATCGAGAACCAGGACCGGATTCGCCAGGCCGTGCGGGGCATTCGTCAGATGTTCCGGGCTGATGGGGTGGGCAAGGCTCAGAAGTAAGCAAGTCCATCGCGGGGCAAGCCCGCTCCCACAGGGCCATTTCTGTGGGAGCGGGCTTGCCCCGCGATCATTCCCACCAGGGCGCATCCAACCGCCTGTCAGACGCAATATATTTCTACATCTCCCCCCTTCCCAAAGCCTTGGCGAAGCATAGAATGGCGACGGGTTTTCTCCCAATAACGATAAACTTGCCCCCCCGTTTCCTCATCATGTCCGAACATAATCCTTGTTTGAACTGCGGCGCCTGCTGCGGGTTTTTCCGTGTGTCTTTTTTCTGGGGTGAGTGTCAATCGTCCGGAGGTTTGGTGCCCGACGACCTGGTGGTACAGATCAACCCCACCCGGGTGGCGATGATCGGCACCGACAGCAAACCCTGCCGTTGCATCAGCCTTGAGGGTGAGATTGGTAAAGGCGTCAGCTGCGGCATTTATGAGCAGCGCTCCACCCCTTGCCGCGAATTCGAGGCGGCCTGGGTCGATGGTCAGCCCAACCCGAGTTGCGATGCCGCCCGTGCGGCCTATGGCCTGCCACCGCTGGAAGCCAACGAACCGATCTGGCCAGACGACGAGGGGGCTGCAGTCGCCTGATGACGGTGACGCCAGGCGCCTGTACCCACGACCAGCGCCTGGCAACCTTGAGGTAGACTGTGCGGCTCTTCGGACAGGACAGGAGTTCTACCGTGCCGCACCCCTACACATTCCCCCAGGACCTTTGCCTGCAAAGCCCGCGTTTGCATTTGCGGCCCATGAGCGCCGAGGATGCCGCTGCATGGCTGGCGATCATGGCCGACCCACAGGTCATGCGTTTCTGGAATCACGCGCCCTGGAGTGATATCGACCAGGCGCAGGCAGCGCTTGCGGCTGATCGCCAGGCCTACGCACGGGGGCAGTTGCTCAAGCTCGGCATCTATCGCCGCGACAGCGATGAGCTGATCGGCATGTGCCAGTGTTCCAACTTCGACAGCGACTCGCGCCGGGGCGAAATCGGCTACTGCCTGGCCACGGCTGCCCAAGGGCAGGGTTTCATGGGCGAGGCGCTGGAGCTCTTCGTCAAGTATCTGTCCCGGGACCTGAACATGCGCCGCCTTGAGGCAGAGATCGATCCGCGTAACAGCGCTTCGGCACGTACCCTTGAGCGGTTGGGGTTTGTCCTTGAAGGGGTGCTGCGCGAGCGTTGGTGTGTGGCCGGGGAGCTGTCTGATTCGGGGCTCTACGGTCTGCTGTTCGAGCGTGCTGCGTGATCATGCTCAACCGTTATGTTTCGCTGACCCTGCTGCTGTTTCTGGCAAGCCTGTGTTTCAACGCCATGTACATGACCGGCGACGGGCGCCTGCACGCGCTGCAAGCGTTGTTGTATGGCCCTTGGGGCCTGGTGTTCGGTATGTATGGCTGGTTCGCCAATCCTTTGCTGGGCCTGGCGATGCTGTTGCACCGTCGTTGGCGCTGGGTATCGCTGGTGCTGGGATTGGCCGCGCTGGGCCTGGCATTGAGCAGTTTCGGAATCGACCGAATGCCCGACAATCGCAGCTACAACTTCGTCAACCTTACCCACTTTGCGCCAGGGTTTTACCTCTGGTTGCTGGCGATCTTCGGCTTTTGCCTGGGGCAAGCCTGGTGGTGTCGTCAGGCTCGTCAGGGCGTGCCGATACCCGGCTGGCACTGGTTGGACGGCGCACTGATTGTGGTCCTGGGTGTGGTGATCCATTTTGCCCTTGAAGCACCCAGCCTCAGGTTTGAAATGAATCGCGCCCTGGAGCCGCAGCCGAGTATCCAGCCGATTGATCCGGACACCATCTAGCGCGTCGTCGAAGTCCCCCATTGCACCACAAACATGCCGAGCACAATCAGGCCAACCCCGGCCAGGCGCAGCCCGTTCACCGGCCGCTGCGCCAGCCCCATCAGCCCCCACTGATCAATCAACAAGGATGACAGCACCTGACCGGCGATCACGCAGACGATGAAGCCGGCAGCGCCCAGGCGCGGGGTGAGCATCAGCGCCGCGGTGATGTAGGCGACGCCGGCCACGCCGCCGAGCCAGGCCCACCAGGGCGCCTGGGCGAGGGCGCCGAGCTGCGGCAGCGGCGCGCGCAACACCAGCAGGGCCGGAATCACCATCAGTACGCTCACCCCCAGGGACACCAGCGTTGCCCACAACGGATGGCCAAGCAAGCGCCCCAAAGCGGCATTACTGCCGGCCTGAAACGGCACCGCCGCACCCGCCAGCAAGGCGATGATCAGCGGCAGCAGGGCGGCGGGGGCGAAAGACAGACTCATGGCAAGACTCCTGGAAAATGGCTTGGTAAAGTCTTGGCTATGCATTGTGTTAATGGAAATTCGAATGCTGCACAGGAGTTATTCGCCTGATGGATGATCTGCGCCGTATTGATCTGAACCTGTTGCTGACCCTGCATGCTTTGCTGGTCGAGCAGCATGTATCACGCGCCGCCATGCGCCTGCACCGCAGCCAGCCGGCGGTCAGTCATGCCCTGGCGCAGTTGCGTGAACTGTTTGCCGATCCGTTGCTGGTGCGCCGGGGTGGGCGCCTGCAGGCCACGGCCCGCGCTCAAGCCCTGATCGAGCCGTTGCAGCAGGCCCTGGAGCAGCTCGACGGGCTGCTTGCTCATCCCGGCTTCGACCCGCGCAAGGCGCGCCGCAGTTTTCGCCTGGCCATGTCGGATTACGGTGCGCGGGTGGTATTGCCGGGGCTGATGCGGGTGCTGCGTGACGAAGCACCGGAGATTGACCTGGTGGTCATCCAGGGCAGCCGGGAGGCGATGCTGGGGCATTTGTTCGATGGTGAGGCCGATCTGGCGCTTGGGGTGTTTCCGCAGCTGGCCGCCGAATTGCGGGTTGAAACGCTGTTTGAAGAGCGTTTTACCTGTATTGCCGATCGCAGCGGCTTGCCGTCTCGCGGTGGGCTCGGTCTGCCTGAGTGGCTGGCGCGCCCACATGTACTGGTGGCGGTACGACCAGGCATCGACAACGAAATCGACCTGGCCCTCAGCGCCATCGGCGCCCGTCGCCGCGTCGCCCTGACATTGCCACACTGGGCGGCGGCACAGGAGGTGATTGCCGGTACCGATCTGATCCTCACTGTTGCCCGGCGTAGCCTCGAGATCGGCAGGCTCGACCCGCGTCTGCGTCGTTTTGAGCCACCGTTAGCGATCAAGGCCTTCGGTTTTCAGCAGGCCTGGCACTCGCGCCGGGAGGGCGAGGCGGGGCACCGCTGGTTGCGCGAGCGCATTGCAGAGGTGTGTAGCGAGTCTGTAGGAGCGGGCCTTGCCCCGCGATCGGGTGCGAAGCAGCCGTAAAACCTGTACTTGCGGTATACCTGCCACACCGCGTCGGCAGGGTTTGCTGCCGCTTTGCGGCAGATCGCGGGACAAGGCCCGCTCCTACAGGTTCTGCCTATGGCGTCCTATTGTGGAAGGCGCCTGTGCCCTGCATTCTGAGCGGCCCTTACAAGGAGTTCGCCGAATGAAACATCCTCTTTTAACCATCGCTATGATGACCGCCATTGCCCCCTTCGCCGTCGCCCAGAGCGATTCGCCCGCCTACAGCCAATGTATGCAAACCGCCCAGTCCACACTGGACATGAACAACTGCAACGGCGCCGAGATCGAGCGTCAGGACGCCCGCCTGAACAGTGCGTACAAGAAGGCCATAGCGGCCCTGGAACCGGCTCAGCAAACTCAGTTGCGCGACGCCCAGCGGCTATGGATCAAATACCGCGACGCCAACTGCAAGCTGTACTTCAGCCTCACCGGCGGCACCATCGATCAGCTCAATGGTGCGGGCTGTGTGCTGGACATGACCAAGGCTCGTGCCGATGAATTGCTCAAGCTGGCCGAGCCTGCATAAACCGGGTTATCGATGCCGGGCGGCACGGGCCCGCAGGTATTCGCGTACTTCGACCCGGTTGCCGGAAAACTCGATGCGCTCGGCCTTGCTGTCGCGATGGAAGGCATACATCGGGTCGTAGTATTCGCTGAGCAGGCCGCTGATCCAGGCGCGGTGCAGGTCGACGGCGCCACTGCGTTGCTGCTCTTCCAGGGCTTGTTGCAACAAGGCTGACAGTCGCTGGTAACGCTCACCGCCCAGGCGCTTGAGGATGTTGCCCATGCTCTGTTGCAGGCGCTCTGCGAACAGCCTGAAGCCTTGTTCGCCACCGTGCAGGGCAACGAATTCGGCGCACAGGTTGGTCACGTAGTCGCCCAGGATGCGTTCGACACGGTTGTCGAAACTGTCTTCCAGCCACACCAGCGGGTAATGCTGCATGCCCTGGTACAGCTCCAGCGGCAGTGAGCAACTGCCGACGATTCGGCCTTCGTCTTCCAGGACGAACTGCTCGATACCGCGAGCGCGCTTTTTCAGCACGTCGATGGCCAAGCGGTTTTCGAAGTCGATCTGCACAGGCTGGGCGGTGGCACGTTTGCCGAAACTGGAGCCACGATGGTTGGCGTGGCCTTCCAGGTCGACCGCGTTTTCCAGCATCTGCAGCACTTCGGTTTTACCGGTGCCGGTAAGCCCGCCGATCAGTACGAAGTCGCATTCGGCAACCGCTTGCTGGGTGGTTTCAAACAGGAAATTACGCATGGCTTTGTAGCCACCGATTACCTTGGGGTAGTGAATACCGGCTTCTTCCTTGAGCCACTGCTGGACGATCTGCGAGCGCAGGCCGCCGCGAAAGCAGTAGAGATACCCCTCGGGGTTGGCCCGGGCGAATTCAGCCCAGGCGGCAATGCGCTGATCCTTGCTCTGGCCGCTGACCAACTGATGGCCGAGGGCAATGGCAGCCTGCTGGCCCTGCTGCTTGTAGCAGGTGCCCACCTTCTGCCGCTCGAGGTCGTTCATCAGGGGCAGGTTGATCGCGTTGGGAAAGGCGCCCTTGGCAAACTCGATCGGGGCGCGCATGTCCATCATCGGTACATCGTTCAAGAACAGCTGGCGGTAGTCGGTGCTGTTGTCACGCATTACAGCACCTCAACCGCATGGCTCTGTCGCTCAACCAGCTCGCCGATCGGCGCCAGGCTCAGGCCCAGCTCGGCGGCGACAGCGAGAAACTCCGCTTCACCTTCGGGTGCCACGGCGACCAGCAGGCCACCACTGGTTTGCGGGTCGCACAACAGGTGCTTCTGTTCATCGCTCAGCGGGGCGATTTTCTCGCCGTAGCTGTCGAAGTTGCGCAGGGTGCCGCCTGGCACACAGCCTTCGGCCAGATAGTGCTCGACGCTCGGCAGGCGCGGTACCGCGCTGTAATTCAGGCGTGCACTCAAGCCGCTGCCGTCAGCCAGCTCCACCAGGTGGCCGAGCAGGCCGAAACCGGTAACGTCGGTCATCGCCTTGACGCCCGCCAGCTTGCCGAAGCGGCTGCCGGGGGTGTTGAGGGTGCACATCCAGTCGCGGGCCAGGCCCTTGTCCTGGTCGCGCAGTTTGGCTTTTTTCTCGGCGGTGGTGAGGATGCCGATGCCCAAGGGTTTGGTCAGGTACAGGCGGCAACCTTGAGTAGCGGTATCGTTGCGCTTCATGTGGCGCTTTTGCACCACGCCGGTCACCGCCAGGCCGAAGATTGGCTCGGGGGCATCGATGGAGTGACCGCCGGCCAGCGGAATACCAGCCTCGGCGCACACCGCGCGACCGCCGCGGATCACTTCGCGGGCCACTTCCGGAGCCAGCACGTTGATCGGCCAGCCGAGAATGGCGATGGCCATCAGTGGGTCACCGCCCATGGCGTAGATGTCGCTGATGGCGTTGGTGGCGGCGATGCGCCCGAAGTCGTACGGGTCATCGACAATCGGCATGAAGAAGTCGGTGGTCGAGACCACACCGCGCTCGTCATCGAGGGCGTAGACTGCCGCGTCATCGCGCGAGGCATTGCCGACCCAGAGCTTCGGGTCCAGGGCCTGGGTGCCACTCTCGGCGAGAATCACCTCGAGCATCTTCGGAGAGATCTTGCAGCCACAACCGGCGCCGTGGCTGTACTGGGTCAGACGAATCGGCTCGCTCATACGCACCTCGAAAAATCGTGAGGCCCGATTGTAGCAAAGCTGGTCTTTGCGCCGATGCCTCTTATAATTCTGGAGCCAGCCTGATGTTGGCTCTTTCCCCGCTATTGAACCGGAGAATCCCTCATGCTCAAACGTCCCCTGGCGCTGTTCGCCGGCCTCGTGCTGTCTTGCTCATCTCTCCTGGCCCAGGCGGCCGATACCCTGAAGGTCAGCGCCATTCCTGACGAGGCGCCAACCGAGCTGCTGCGCAAGTTCAAGCCACTGGGCGAATACCTGGAACAGAAGCTGGGCATGAAGGTCGAGTTCGTGCCGGTCGCCGACTACCCGGCAGTGGTCGAGGCGCTGGCCACCGACCGCCTGGACATGGCCTGGCTGGGCGGTTTCACCTTTGTTCAAGTGCACCTGAAGAGTCCGACTGCAACACCACTGGTGCAGCGTGAGCAGGATGCCAAATTCACCAGCAAATTCATCACCGCCAACCCCGAGATCAAGAGCCTGGCCGACCTCAAGGGCAAGACCTTCGCCTTCGGTTCGATTTCCTCCACCTCCGGCAGCCTGATGCCGCGCTACTTCATGCTCAAGGATGACAACATCAAGCCGGAGAGCTACTTCAGCCGGGTTGCCTATTCCGGTGCCCACGACGCCACCGCCGCCTGGGTCCAGGCCGGCAAGGTCGATGCCGGTGTGCTCAACGCCAGCGTCTGGGACAAACTGGTGGCTTCGGGCAAGGTCGACACCAGCAAGGTCAAGGTGTTCGCCACCACCCCGAGCTACTACGACTACAACTGGACCGTACGCGGCAGCCTCGATCCTGCGTTGAAAGAGAAGATCAAGCAGGCGTTCCTGAGTCTCGATCCGGCCAACCCTGCCGACAAGGCAATCCTCGACCTGCAGGCCGCCAGCCGCTTCATCGAAACCAGCCCGGACAACTACAAGGGCATCGAGGAGGCTGCGCGCGCTGCTGAGTTGCTCAAGTGACGATCCAGCTCAACGCTACGAGTCTGCGTCATGGTCAGGTTCAGGCATTGCAGGCGATCGATCTGCGCGTAGAGGTTGGCGAACGGGTGGCGATCATCGGCCCTTCCGGTGCCGGCAAGTCCAGCTTGCTGCAACTGATCGCCAGCGCCCTGGCGCCTACCAGCGGCAGTGTCGAGCTGCTCGGTGAGGCGCCGTGGCGGTTGTCGGCGCGAGCGCGCCAGCGTCTGCGCGCACGGATCGGGCTGATCCATCAGGCACCGCCGCTGCCACCCCGGCAGCGGGTGGTGACTGCGGTGCTGGCCGGGCGCCTGGGACAGTGGAGCACCTTGCGCGGTCTGCTCAATCTGTTGCATCCCTCGGATGTACCCGGCGTGCGCGCCGTGTTGTCCAGGCTGGGCATGGCCGACAAGCTCTTCGCCCAGTGCGGGCAGCTGTCAGGCGGGCAGTTGCAGCGGGTCGGTATCGCCCGGGCCTTGTACCAGCAGCCGGAAATCCTGCTCGCCGACGAGCCGGTCTCGGCCATGGACCCGGTGCTGGCCGAGCACAGCCTGAAAACCCTCAACCAGCATGCCAGCGAACGCGGTATTACCCTAGTCGCCAGCCTGCATGCACTGGACCTGGCGCTGGCGCATTTTCCGCGGGTGATCGGTATCCGCGAAGGGCAGGTGGCATTCGATCGCCCGGCCTCTGAGGTTTCCGCCGACATGCTCGATGCGCTGTATGCCAACGAGCACCTGGGCTCGCCACAGGTGCCGCTGCCGACGCTGAACCTGCAGATCCCACGATGCTGACGGCTGACAAACGCGACCCGGCAGCCCTGCCGAGGCTGTTGCTGACCCTGCTGGCAATTGCTTTGCTGTGGCCCGGCATCCATGTGAGCGAGCTCAATCCCGGTGTGCTGCTGGAGGCTGAAAACCGTCGCCAGATGGGCAATTTCGTCAGTGGCTTCTGGCCGCCTGCGCATGATCCCGAGTTCCTTGCCCTGTTATGGGAAGCGATTTTACAAACCCTGGCGATGGCCACGGCGGGCATGACCCTGGCCTTGTTGCTGGCGATACCGGCCAGTCTGCTCGCCAGCCGGGCGCTGTCCCTGGGCGCCGCCTCGCGTGCGGGGCGCCTGGGGTTCTGGTCGCGTGCCGTGCGTCTGCCGGTTCGCGGGTTGCTGATCTTTCTGCGCAGCGTGCCGGAAATCGTCTGGGCGTTGTTGTTCGTTCGTGCCGTAGGCCTGGGCCCGACCGCCGGGGTGCTGGCCATCGCCATCACCTACAGCGGCATGCTCGGCAAGGTGTACGCCGAGATCTTCGAATCGATCAACCAGCGTCCCGCGCATGCGCTGTTGCAGGCAGGCAGCAGTCGCCTGAGCGCTTTCTTCTACGGCATCCTGCCGGATGCGGCGGCGGAGCTGGTGTCCTATACGGTCTATCGCTGGGAATGTGCGATCCGCGCGTCGGTGGTGATGGGCTTTGTCGGTGCCGGCGGGCTGGGGCAGCAGATCGATCTGTCGCTGCGCATGTTCGCCGGTGCCGAGGTGGCGAGCATGCTGCTGGCCTTCCTGCTGCTGGTGTGGCTGGCCGATCAACTGAGCCGGCTGTTGCGCGGGAGGTTGGCATGAGACGGCTGATCAATGCCGCGCTGATCCTCGCTTTGTTAGCGGCGGTGGCAGGTTCGTTTGCCTACCTGAGCCTCGACTTGCAGGCGCTGTTCGGTAACGGCGGGCTAGGGCAGATGGGCGCCTATGCGGCGCGTTTTCTCAGCCCTGACCTGAGCCCCGAGCATTTGCGCGCGGTGGCCAAGGGCGCCCTGGAAACCCTGGCCATGTCCGGCCTTGGCACGCTGCTCGCGGTGATGCTCGGCCTGTTGATAGCCTTGCCGGCGGCCGGGCGTTTCGGTTGGCCGCTGCAAGGTGCTGCACGTTTGTTGCTCAACGCCTTGCGGGCAATACCTGAACTGGTATGGGCAGCGCTGACCGTGCTGGCGGCGGGCCTGGGGCCGAATGCCGGCACCCTGGCGCTGGCGCTGCATACGACTGGCGTGCTTGGCCGACTGTTTGCCGAAGCACTGGAAAATACCCCGCCAGAGCCGGCCGCGGCCATCCGCCTGCAGGGCGGTAGTCAGGTGGCTGCGTTCTGTTTCGGCACCTTGCCCAACCTCTGGCCGCAGTTGCTGGCTTACAGCCTGTACCGCTGGGAAAACAATATCCGCATGGCCAGCGTGCTCGGCTTTGTCGGCGCCGGTGGTCTGGGGCAGATGCTCTACACCACCTTGAGCCTGTTTCAGGAAGCCCAGGCCAGCACGGTGATCATCGCCATGCTGGTACTGGTGCTGCTGGTGGATGCCTTGAGCGACCTGCTCAGGCAGCGCTTTGTCAGAGCCTGATCAGAACGCGCCGCGCAAGGTCAGCATGTAGTTGCGGGGTTCACCGTAGTAGTTGCCGAACTCCGAGGTGCCGACTGTGGCGTAGTAGCGGCGGTCGAACAGGTTGTAGCCATTGAGGGCGAGGCTCCAGTGCTCGTCGACCTTGTACTCGAGCATGGCGTCGTAAACGGCATAACCACCCTGGGTGAAGTCAAAGGGCTTCTCGTTGGTCACGTTGCCACCGCTATCGAAATCGTAGGCGGTGCCTTTGACGAAATTGCTGCTCTGGATGTTCACCCCGCCACCGACCCGCCAGGCCGACCAGTCGTTGGGCAGGGTGTACACCGACCAGAGCTTGAACAGGTGCTTGGGGGTGATGCTGGTGTAGTCGCTCTGTTCGCCCTGATTGTCCATCAGGTTGAGGGTGTAGCCAGCGATCACTTCAAGGCCCGGCATCACTTCGCCGGTGGCTTCGATATCGATGCCTTTGCTGATGACCTTGCCCTGGCCGATAAAGCAGCATGAGCCGCTGTAGCTGAAAGGTGCCTGTGGGTAAGACGGATCGGTGACTGCTTCGTTCTCGCGCTCGGTGTAGAACAGCGCAGTGGTCAGGTTCAGCGCGCCGCCGAACAGTTCGCCTTTGAGGCCGGTTTCGTAGGTTTTGCCGGTCATGGCTTCGACCGCCGAACTGTTGCCCTCAGGGCCTTTGAGTTTTTGCGCCTGGGGTTTGAACACTTCGGCGTAGCTGGCGTAGGCCGACCATTGATCATTCAGGGCGTAGATCAGGCCACCGTAAGGCACCAGTTTGGTCGGTTCGCGATGGCTGATTTCCGATTCATATTTCCACACATCATCCGTCTTGGTCTGGTAGGCCTGCTCGTATTTGTAACGCTGGGCGCGGGCACCGATGATCAGTTTCAGCGGATCGCTGATCTGCAGGCGCAACGTCGAGTACAGGCCATATTGCTCGCGGGTGTTGGGGCTGTAGTCGCGCCAGAAATCATGGTCGGACTCATTCGAGCTCAGTGGCGTCGATTGCGGGTCCCACAGATCGATCAGGCCGCCTTTACCGACCATGCCTCTGGCGGCGCGCCAGCGGCTGGTGACCTTCTGGTAGTCGGCGCCGACCAGCAGTTCATGCTGACGGCCCATGGCTTCGAAGGTGCCCGAGAGGTTGACGTCGAACACCGACTGCTTGCTCCAAGACGACACATAGCTACCCCACCAGTAGGGACCGGTGTTGGTGGTTTCATCAACCGAGCCATAAGGGATGATGCCTTCGGTGTCCGAGGTGTCGTAGGAGTAGGTGTAGGAAGTGTTGAGTTTCCAGTCGTCGTTGAAGCGGTGGTCGAGCTTGGCGAACAGTTCTTCGGCGTAGCCGTCCATATAGGACTGGTTGGTGGTATACCAGCTGTGACGCGGTAGCTTGACGTCGCCACCGCTGCTGTAGCGCGGCAAACCATCGCCGGTGCCGTTCTCGTGAGTTTTCTCGTAACTGCCACCCAGGGTGATCATGGTGGCCTCGGTCAGGTCCGCTTCGAGAATGCCGTAGATCAGTGGCTTCTCGGTGCTGCGGTTATCCATGAAGTACTGACGGTCGCTGTAGGCGGCGACCATCCGCCCACGTAATTTGCCGTCGAACGCGAGCGGGCCGGTGACATCCACTTCGCTGCGGTAGTTATCCCACGAGCCGGCGGAGGTGTTGAGCTTGAGCTGGTATTGATCCAGTGGGCGCTTGCGCACCAGGTTGATGATGCCACCCGGATCGCCCGTGCCGCCAAGCAGGCCGGACGAGCCGCGCAGCACTTCGACGTGGTCGAACTCGGCCAGGTCGTAGATCTTGTCGCCATAGAAGGTGCCGATACCGGAACCGATGTCCATGGGCGCGGCGCCATCGATCTGGATGTTGTCGATGCCGAACCCGCGAGAGGCGAACTTGGGCAGGCGGAAGTTACCGTTTTTTACGGTGATGCCGGGGGTGCGCTTCATGGCGTCGGACAGGTTGGTCATGCGCAGGTCTTCGATAGCCTGCTGGCTGATCACCGACACCGATTGCGGAGTGTCTTTGATACTGGTCGGGGTCTTGGAGCCGACACTGGTCAAGCCGGTGGTGTACGACCCGGAGTTTTCGGTGGCTTCACCCATGCCCTGGCCTTGGATGGTGGTCGCACTCAGTTCCATTACCGTGCCAGTACTGGCGCTGGCGTGTGGTACCAGCAGGTAGCTGCCGTCAGCTTGTTGTTCGGCGCGGTAGCCGCTGTCGGCGAGGATGTGTGCGAGGCCAGCGGTCACCTCGTACTGGCCATTGAGTCCGGCACTGGATTTACCGGCAGTCAGCCGGGCGTCGGTGGACAGGGCGATGCCGGCCTGGCGACCGAACTGGCCAAGCACCTGGTCAAGGGGGCCAGGGGCAATGTTGAAGTTCACTGTGGTGCGCTGTTGCACCTCGCTGGCCTGGGCGCTGGGAACGACCAGATGACTCAGGCTGAGCCCACCGATCAGGGCCAGACTAAGCCGGGAGGCACGGGTGGTGGCGATGGCACGGGCCAGCGGGTGGGGACGCAGAAGCATGACGGATATCCGTGATCGGAGGAGTGGGCCCGCAGGCAGTCGGCGGGATTTCCTCTATAGCCAAACGAGAATGAGAAACCTGCCGCTTTACGCGAACTTTTTTTCCACAGGCTTTTTCACACTCGAGCGGTCACCGTGATCCAGTACTGTGTGCGCCGTTGCAGACGCACCGGCAGGCTCTTTTCCAGAAGGGCGAAGATTTGCTCAATGTTGTTCAGCGGGAAGGACCCGGTCAGGTACAGATCGGCAACGGCCGGGTCGCAGCGCAAGACCCCGACGTGATAGCGCGACAGCTCGGCGATGAAGCTGCCCAGGCGCATGCGCTGGGCAACGATGAAGCCGTCGATCCACGCGGTTGTGCTCTGGTCCATGGGTTGCGGCGCCGCTATGCCGTATTGATCGATACGGGCCTGCTGACCGCTGGGGATAACCTGCTCGATACCCCCGGTAAACGGTTTGGCTGCTACTTGACCGCTGCTCACCGACAGCAGGGTACCGTGGCCGTTGGGTTCGCTGCGCACGTTGAAGCGGGTGCCCAGCGGACGTAGACGTGCCTCCGCGGTGTGCACCAACAACGGCCTGCCGGAGGCATCCTGGCCGCTGAGGATGTCGATTTCGCCTTGATGCAGCACCAGCAGGCGTTCACCGGCGCTGTAGCGCACATCCAGCGCAGTGCGGGTGTTAAGCCAGACCTGAGTGCCATCGCCCAGGGTGTGGTGACGGCGCTCGCCGGTCACCGTGTGATAGTCCGCCAGCGCCCCTTGCAGCCACAGGCTGTCGCGGGCCTGCCAGGCGCTGGCGCCGAACAGACCGATGCCGACAAAGGCCTTGAGCAACTGGCGGCGGTTGGCATCGAGGGTCCGGGTGTGCTGCAAGGCATTGCGGGCTACCGGATTGTTCAGTTGCGCGGCGCGTTGCTGCAACTGTCGGGGAATGCCTGCCAGCCGCTGCCAGGCCCGCTCGTGCTCCGGATCGGCCTGGCGCCACTGTTGCAGTTGCTGATGCTCCTGAGGGCTGATGTCGCCGGATTGCGCCAGGGTGAACCAGGCAATCGCCTGGTCGCGGATGCCAGGGGCAATAGGGCGCTCGTGAGGTGCCTGGGCGGACATGGCGCTCACTCGTACTGGCTGGCGTAACACAAGGCGAAGGCCTTGCTCATGGACTTTTGCACCTGATCGATGCTCAGTCCCATGTGCGCGGCGATCTGCTTATAGGTCAGGCCATCGAGCTGCGACAGCAGGAAAATCTCCCGCGCCCTCGGCGCCAGGCCATGCAGCAGGGCATCGATCTCCACCAGGGTTTCGATCAACAGGTAATGATCTTCGGCCGACAGCGCCACCGCTTCCGGTTGCGCTGCCAGTGCTTCGGTATACGCCCGTTCCACCGCCTGGCGCCGCCAGCGATTGACCAGCAGGCCATTGGCAATGGTCGCCAGATACGCCAGGGGCTGACGCAATTCGTTGAGTGGCTGGCGCGAGCGCATCACCCGCACAAAGGTGTCCTGGGCCAGGTCGTCGGCATCGGCACTTTCGCTCAAACGCTTGCGCAACCAGTTGCGCAGCCAGCCGTTGTATTCGAGATAGAGGTGTTCGACATCCCGTTGCAAAGACTTGGGCGTATCCATGAAAGTGCAAGCGCCAGTATGTTATTGATAATTGTTCTCAATGCTACTGGAGGCTGGAGGGCGGATGCAATCGTTGAATGCAGAGGGCGTCATCGATCCGCTACAGCACTTGCTTCATTTGCACCAAGGCTACCCGCGTATTGCCCGGCCCCTGGCGCTCCTCGATGGCGAAAGGGGTAAAACCCAGCTGTGGATAAAGCAACAACCCGGCGGTATTGCTGTTGAAGCAGGAGACCCAGACTTCACGGGCATCGAACTGCTGACGGGCCAGCTCGATCATGCTCTGCACCAGATACCGCGCCACACCATGGCCGCGTGCAGCCGGGGCTACCACCACATTGCCGAGGGCGCAGACACCGCCGTGCTCGGCCTTGTAGAAGTTGGCAAAGGCCAGCAACGTGCCGTCGCCCTCGACCACCGTCGAGCCCTCGCGTTGCGCGATGGCATCGCTCAGTTGCGCTGGCGTCAGCGGATACTGGGCTTTGGGGAACATGTAGAACAGCTCCTCCGGGCCTTGGGGGAAACAGCAGATAGTGGCGATGTCCGTGGCCTGGACGGGGCGATGGGTCAGCTGCATAAAAGTGGCTCGCTCAAGGAGGAGGGTGACGGAATCCTACACTGCCTGGCGGCCTGCGCAGGTACAATCGCAGCCTGTAAAATCGCCACGCGGATACTGTCATGAGTCTTTCTGTTCCCACCGTGCCTGAACGCCGCCTCGGGGCGCCGCTGTTCGCCCTGGCACTGCTGTTGATTGGCGCGCTGTTTCTCAACGCTAATGTCGGCAGCAATCAAGTGCTGCTGTTGATCGTTGGTGCCGCCCTGGGTTTGACCCTGTATCACGCCGCCTTCGGTTTCACTTCGGCCTGGCGCGTGTTCATCAACGAACGCCGCGGTGCAGGCCTGCGGGCGCAGATGGTGATGCTGACCCTCGCCGTGCTGCTGTTCTTCCCGGCGCTGGATGCCGGGACCTTGTTCGGTCAGCCGGTCAAAGGGCTGGTGGCGCCGGCCGGGGTCTCGGTGGTGTTCGGTGCGTTCATTTTCGGCATCGGCATGCAGATGGGCGGTGGCTGCGCTTCCGGCACGTTGTTCACGGTTGGTGGCGGCAATGCGCGGATGCTGGTAACCCTGCTGTTTTTCATCATCGGTTCGGTGACCGCCACCCATCACGTTGACTGGTGGTTCTCGCTGCCTTCGTTCCCGGCGACTTCGATTGTTCAGACGTTTGGACTGATGCCCGCTTTGCTCGTAAGCCTGGTGGTGTTTGCGTTGATTGCCTGGCTTACGGTAGTGCTGGAAAGACGCCGCCACGGTCTGCTCGAAACCGCGCCGCACAGTGAGCATCAAGGGCTGCGCCGTTTTCTGCGGGGGCCGTGGCCGCTGCTGTGGGGCGCGGTGGCCTTGGCGCTGCTCAACTACCTGACCCTGGCGCTGGCCGGGCGTCCGTGGGGGATTACTTCGGCGTTCGCCTTGTGGGGCGCGAAAACCCTTGGTGGCCTGGGAGTGGATGTCGGCAGCTGGGCGTTCTGGCAGGTGCCGGCCAATGCCAAGGCGCTGGCTTCGCCGCTGTGGGAGGATGTGACCACGGTAATGGATATCGGCATCGTTCTCGGTGCGCTCCTGGCTGCCGGTCTGGCCGGTCGTTTTGCACCTAACCTGAACATCCCCACGCGCTCGCTGGTAGCGGCGGTGATTGGCGGCCTGCTGCTGGGCTACGGTTCGCGCCTGGCTTATGGCTGTAACATCGGTGCGTACTTCAGCGGCATCGCCTCAGGCAGTGTGCATGGCTGGCTTTGGCTGATCGCGGCGTATGCCGGCAACGTGATCGGTGTGCGCATTCGTCCGTTCTTCTTTGAGGGTGAGCGTCGCCCGGCTACCTTGAGTGGTTGCTGATAAGGGCTACAGGTTCACATCATCGATAATCGCTTTGGCCATCTCGCCTAGAAAATGCGCGGCCCACACCAGGGTCGCGTCTTCCTCTGTTTCCCCCAGTAAAGTCAGCTTGTTTACGCAGGCCATGAGCATGGACGCCTGGTTAAGTGCGTGCTCGGAGGAAATTCCAGGGTTGACGCGAAACAGCTGGTAGTTGGCGAAGGTTACCGCGCCGGTAGTTGCATTGTTCATGAGTGAACCTCGAACTGAGGGTCGCGCCCATCGCCGGCAATGCCGGCTCCCACAGTGTTCAGGGTGCACCCGGACCCTGTGGGAGCTGGCGAAGCCTGCGATCGAGCGCGAAGCGCTCGCAATCAGTTATGCATCTGAACGCAGGCCAGCGCCTGCTCAACACGGCTGCGTGCCGTCTCCATCTCGTGCACCGCAGCGCGTGCCAGCGCTTGGCCCTGCAGGTCAGGGTGCAGCAACACAGCTAGCGCACAGCTCAAATGCTCGGAGGCATAGACCAGGGCGTCTTCAAGGCAATAAGGGGATTCGGTGGGAAGAAGCGGGGGATCGGGGACGATTTTCAGCATGGTCAACTCCTAAGTCTCTATGGAGCTACCACCTACCGCTGTCAAACGAATGGGTGGCAGCTGTACGCGGGTTGACAGACCAGGGACTTAGGAACCCGGCGCACACGAGTGTGCCCCACGTACAGCTGCCATAACGGCAGTTGTCGCGCCTAAGTAAGGACGGTCTGTCAAAACCGGTCGTTGAATTAGCAACGACCGGCCAAGACTAGGCAGCTACCGAGGCAGGCGCAACAGCTGAAGTGCCCGGGGATTATGCTTGGGAAATGGACTACACGAAATAGCGAAACAGATGCGCCCTTCAACCTTTTCCGCAGTGTCATTGTTGACAGCTATAAGCACCTGAGTTGTTCGGCCAGTCATTCGCCGGGGGACGGAAGGTATGGACTTCAGCTTGTCAGCTTGTATCCAAAGGGATACATTGGGTTAGGACGTGCTCTATCGTGTGCTGCAGACACCTGGATTTTCCTCTTGGTTGGTATCCATTCGCGATCTACGCGCAAAAGTGGCGATTGCACGAAGAATTGAACGTGCAAGTGTAGGAAACCTGGGGGACGTCAAGTCTGTCGGGGGGCAAGTATCTGAAATGCGCATTGATGTTGGAGCGGGTTACCGGGTGTATTTCACCGTTCGCGACGGCGTTGTAATCGTCTTGCTGGCGGGTGGAGACAAATCCTCGCAATCCAAAGATATTCAACTGGCCAGGAAGCTGGTCAAGGACGTTTGAACATGAGCCTCACACTCAGCACATTCGACATGGCAACACTGCTGGATAGCGATGAGGCGATCAGTGAATACCTCTCCCAGGTGCTTGCTGATGGCGACCACGAAGAACTGATAAGGGCGCTTGGCTACGTTGCCAAGGCCCGTGGTATGGCCCAGGTGGCAACCGCCAGCGGGCTAGGTCGTGAAAGCCTATACAAGGCATTGTCTCCAGGAGCAAAGCCTCGCTTCGACACTGTGCTCAAAGTTATCCGTGCCTTGGGGATCGATCTTTTAGCTTTGCCACATGCGCCTTCGAATCATTAAGCCGTCGCAGTTGCCAAGTTGGCCTGCAACCAGGTACTGAAACTCCGCGTCAACGGGCTCTTCTCACTGTCCCGATGAATCAGGCAACTCCAATCAGGCCCCCTTACCGTTTGCGCACACAACGGCTGTAACAACCCCTGCGTACACGCCTGCATGGCAAGCAACTGACTGACCAGCGCAATGCCATGGCCAGCACACGCCGCATCGAGCAGCAACCCAGGGTCGGAGAAGTTCAAGCCGTTGCTGCGCTGGCCCACATCCTCACCGCCCTCAACCACCCAGTGACTCCAGTCCATTTCCCGTTCGCCATGCAAGGTGGTGCGCTGCGCTGCGGGCAACTTGAGCAAATCAGGATGGCAGGCCGGATACAGACGGTCGCGAAACAGGGTCTGGTGACTGCACTCGGCCTGGGCGCTGAGGTCGTCGCGCAGGCTCAGGTCGATGGTTTGCGTGGCCATGTCCGGCGGATCGAAGCTGGTAAACAACCACAGATCAACCTCCGGATGCTGACGATGAAAGTCCCCAAGGCGCGGCAACAACCAGTGCCGGGCGAACGCCGGGGTGGTGTTGACCACCAGCTGATTGGGCTTGCGGTACTGCTCCAGGCGCCGGATGCCAACCGACAACTGCTGCAGCATCGCCTGGGTGGTGCTCTGCAGGTCGTAACCGGCGTCGGTCAGGCTGACGCTGCGGCCGTTGCGAAAGAACAGCGGCTGCTCGAGGAAAGTCTCCAGGCTGCGGATCTGCTGGCTGATCGCAGACTGGGTCAGGTGCAGCTCTTCGGCGGCTTTATGAAAACTGCCCAGGCGCGCGGCAGCTTCAAAGCCGCGCAGGGCATTCAAGGGAGGCCAGTGCTTTAGCATTGATAAGCTCTACTGATCAGTTGTCGGCTAAATCTATCGTTTGTTCGCGCAATTATGAAGCCATAGCATTGTGTTCATCACCGCAGCAGCGGTTTTCAGTAATAAATATCCCTTAACTGAAAGGTGAGAAGCATGCAGCGCAATGGCGATCTGAGCAGTGGTTGGTTCATGCCCGCAGAGTGGGTGAACCATGCAGCGACCTGGATGGTCTGGCCGCACAACCAGGCGTTGTGGGAGTCCGGCTGGGGCGTGACCCTGGAGCAGGTTCAGGTGGACTTTGCCCGTGTTGCCAATGCCATTGCTCGCTTCGAACCGGTCAAGATGGTGGTGGATCCTTGCGCCCGAGCCAGTGCCAGCGACCTGTGCGGAGCGAACATCGAGCTGATCGAACTGGCGGTCAACGACAGCTGGTGCCGCGACTCCGGCCCGAGCTTCATCTGCCACCCGCAACAAGGGCTGGCCGGTGTCAGCTGGCGCTTCAACGCCTGGGGCGGCAAGTCGGCGCATGATCTGGACGAAAGCCTGGCGCGGCGCGTGCTCAACCAGCTCGGTCTGGACTGCTTTGGTACTGCCTTGAGCAACGAAGGTGGGGCTATTCATGTCGACGGCGAAGGCACCCTGATCACCACCGAGTCGGTGTTGCTCAATCCCAACCGCAATCCGGGAATGACCAAGGCCGAGATCGAGGAAATCTTCACCCGTTTTCTCGGCGTGAAGAAAACCATCTGGCTGCCAGGCGATCCGGACTACGTCACCGGCGACATGACCGACGGCCACGTCGATGGCGTCTGCGTCTTTGCCCGTCCCGGCGTCTTGCTGGTTGATGCGACTCATGATCAGAGCTCGGTGTATGCCCAGGTTGCGCGGGAAAACCGTCGGGCGCTGGAGCTGGCCACCGATGCGCAAGGCCGGTGTTTTGAAATGCTCGAACTGTATGAAGCCAGCGAGGCGGTGGATGTCGATGCCGAGGTGTTCTGCGCCTCCTACACCAACTTCTACATCGCCAATGGCGCGATCATCATGCCGGCCTACGGCATTGAGGCCGACCAGGCAGCTGCAGACGTATTGGCCAAGGCATTCCCGGGCCGCGAAGTGGTTCCGGTGCAGATCAACAACCTGGCCCACGGCGGCGGCGGTGTGCATTGCATCACCCAACAGCAGCCCGCTTGGCCAGTGAAGGGGTAATGCCATGACACTACTGACCGTCGCCAGCACGCAGATGCCGTGCACCTGGAACCTGCAGCACAACCTTGATCGGGCCGAGCAACTGGTACGCGAAGCGGCCGCTCAAGGGGCTCAGGTGATTCTGCTGCAGGAGTTGTTTGCCACGCCGTACTTTTGCATCGAGCAGCATCACAAACATTTGGCACTGGCCGAGGAATACCAACACAGCCAGGTACTCAAACGCTTCGCCGCACTGGCGCGGGAGTTGGGGGTGGTATTGCCGTTGAGCTGGTTCGAGAAGGCCGGCAACGCCTACTTCAACTCGCTGAGTGTGGCCGATGCCGATGGCCGCCTGTTGGGGGTGTATCGCAAGACTCACATCCCCAACGCCATCGGCTATCAGGAGAAGGAGTACTTCAGCCCTGGCGATACCGGCTTCCGCGTTTGGGACACGGCCTTCGGGCGCCTCGGTGTGGGTATTTGCTGGGACCAGTGGTTCCCCGAGACTGCACGCTGCCTGGCGCTGATGGGCGCCGAGGTGCTGCTGTTCCCGACCGCTATCGGCTCCGAGCCGGGCGCGGCCGAGCTGGATTCGCGTGATCACTGGCAGATGGCGATGCGCGGTCACGCGGCGGCAAACATCCTGCCCGTCGTGGCCGCCAACCGTGTGGGGCTTGAGGCAGCAACTACCGATCCCGAATTGCAGATGACCTTCTACGGCTCGTCCTTCATCAGCAACCACAAAGGCAAATTGCTGGTCGAGGCCGACCGCAGCACGCCTGGCGTTCTGGTGCAGCAGCTGGACCTGGCGGCGATGCGCGAGGAGCGCCTGACCTGGGGGATCTACCGCGATCGTCGTCCGGAAATGTACGCCGCGCTGCTCGGGCTCGATGGCCGTCAAGTCAATGCATGCTGGAAGACTCAAGGGGTGTGACATGAACATCAGCCACAAGCATTTGCTGCTCACCCTCGGCCTGGCGCTGGGGGCCAGCCTGACCAAAGCGCAGGCCGAGGACAAGACCCTGCGGCTGTACAACTGGGCGGATTACTTTGCCGAAGACACGCTGTCGAGGTTCACCGCCGAAACCGGAATCAAGGTGATCTACGACGTCATGGATGGCAGTGAAGTGCTGGAGGCCAAGCTGATGACCGGCGGCAGCGGTTACGACCTGATCTTCCCCGGCGACACCGTGGCCGAACGCCTGATGCGTGCCGGCAGCCTGCAGGCGCTGGACCCTGCGAAGCTTGAGGCGCTGGCCGATGTCGAGCCGGGTTTGCAGAAGCTGCGCAGCCATTACCCGCACGCCAGCAAAGCCACGGTGCCCTACACCTGGGGCACCATCGGCCTGACCTACAACGACGAACAGATCCGCCAGCGCATGGCGGATGCACCGGTGGAGAGCCTGGACCTGCTGTTCAAGCCAGAGCTTGCCGCCAGGTTCGCCGACTGCGGGATCTCGATGATCGATTCGCCGGACGAAGTGCTGGCCGTGGTCCTCAACTACCTGGGCCGCGACCCGCGCAGCGCCAAGCGCGAAGACCTGGCCGCCGCCGGTGAACTGTTGCTGAAGATTCGGCCGTATATCCGCAAGTTCCAGTCGCAACCGGTGACCGACCTGGTCAACGGCAACTTGTGCCTGTCGCTCGGTTACAGCGGCGACATGACCCAGGCCCAGCGCACGGCGGACTCAGCCAGCAAGAAAGTCAGCTTCCAGTACCGTATCCCCAAGGAGGGCACCACGGTGTGGATGGACAACATGGCCATTCCGGTGGATGCCAAACACCCGGAGTACGCCTATACCTTCATCAACTTCGTCATGCGTCCGGAGAACATGGCGGCCATCAGCAATTTCACCGGATACCCGACCTCGAACGCCAAGGCGCGTCCGGATGTCGATCCACAGATGCGCAACAACCCGGATATCTACCCGCCAGAAGCCACCTTCGAGCGCCTGGTTACCGGCAAGGATATTCCGCAGTCCGACATGCGTGCGCGGATGCGCGTGTGGACCAAGTTCAAGACCGCCCCGGGCAGTTGATTGCACGGCGCACGTAAACGAATTGAAAGAGAGTCAAACAGATGCCAACGCGTCGTGAGTTCATTAAACAGGTTTCAGCGACCGCAGGCTTGGGGCTGGTCGCCTCCATGGGTTTTGGTCTGAGTGTCCCGCAGTCGCTGGCGGCCGGCGGCAAACAATGGTTCATGCCTGACGAGGGCGACAAGCAGCAGTGCGCCTTCGTCTCTTTTGGCGCGCAGGAGGCCATCTGGGAAGACTTCACCGCCGACGTGCAGGAAGCCATCGGCCTGATCGCCAGCACCATCGCCCGCTACCAGCCGGTCACTGTGTTGTGCCGTGCCAGCGAACGCGATCTGGCGCAAGAACTGTGCGGCAGCAAGAACACCACTTTTGTCACCACCGAACTGGATGACATCTGGATGCGCGACATCGGTGCCAACTTCGTCATTACCGAGCAGGGCGACTTGGGCGCGGTCGATTTCAACTTCAATGGCTGGGGCAACAAGCAGCAGCATAAATACGATGCCCGTGTCGCGCGATTGTTGGCTGACGATGCTGAAGCGACTTACCTGCGCAGCGAACTGGTAGGCGAGGGCGGCGGCATTGAAGTGGATGGCCACGGCACCGCGATCATGACCGAAAGTTGCTGGATCAATGCCAACCGCAACCCCGACTGGAGCAAGGCTGAAGTTGAAGAAGAGCTGAAGGCGCGCCTGGGATTGCGCAAGATCATCTGGCTGCCGGGTATCAAGGGCAAGGACATCACCGATGCGCATGTCGATTTCTATGCGCGCTTTGTTGAACCTGGGGTGATCATCGCCAATCTCGACACCGATCCCGATTCCTACGATCACAAGGTCACCAAGGCGCACCTGAAAATACTCAGCAACGCGACCGACGCCGATGGCCGCAAGCTCAAGGTGCATACCGTGTCGCCACCGCTGAAGCCGCGCAACAGCAAGTTCAGCAAGAACAACCCGGACTTTGCCGCCGGTTACATCAACTACTTCGTTATCAATGGCGCAGTGATTGCCCCGCAGTTTGGCGACAAGGCCGCTGATACCAAAGCCTTCGAGCTGCTGACCGAGCTGTACCCGGACCGTGAGGTGGTACAGCTCAATATCGATGCCATTGCCGCGGGCGGGGGTGGTATTCACTGCGTGACCCACCAGCTGCCGCTGGTCTGAACTCAGGTTTTACCCAGCTGTTGAGCTGACCGCGCCGGTTGCCCGTGCTGGCGCGTCAGCACGATGCCAAGCAAGGAAATCACCAGCGCCAGGCCGATGGTCGAGGTCACCTCGGAGCGGTGCTCCGGCGTCACCAGCATGACCCCGAGCGCTGCGACGATAAAAGCGATGACGGCGTAGGTCAGCCACGGGAACAGCCACATATGGAAGTTGAGCTGGGTCTTTTGCTGTTGCAGCCTGCGGCGCATGCGCAACTGCGAGATGGCGATCACCAGGTACACCAGCAAGGCGATGGCGCCGGAACTGGCCAGCAGGAACTGGAACAGCCCGGCCGGAGCGAAGTAGCTGACCACGGTGATGATCGCTCCCAGTACGGTGCTGGCGATAACCGCCGTCCTCGGTACGCCGACCTTCGAGGTGACCTTCACCTGCCGTGGCGCCTCGCCGCGCTTGCCGAGTGAATAGAGCATGCGCGAAGCAATGTAGATCGACGAATTCATGCAGCTGGCCACAGCCACCAGCACCACCACGTCCATCATGAATTTGGCGTGGGGAATGTTCATCAGCTCCAGCGCCCGCTGGTAGGAGCCCACCGATGCCAGCTGCGGATCGTTCCACGGCACGATGGAAATGATCACCGAAATCGACAGCAGGTAGAACACGCCGATCCGCCAGATCACCGAGCGGGTCGCCTTGGCGATGTTCTTCGCCGGGCTTTGCGATTCGGCGGCGGCGATGGTTACCGCTTCAATGCCGATAAAACTGAACATGACGGTGATGAAGGCGCCCACTACCGCAGACACGCCATTGGGGGCGAAGCCGCCATGCTCATCCAGCAGGCGGCTGAAGCCGCTGACTTCCCGATCCGGCACCCAGCCCATCAGCACCGCGGCGCCGAGGCTTATGAAGGCGATGATCGCCAGCACCTTGAACATCGCGAACCAGAATTCGAACTCGCCGTACTTGGCCACGCTGAACAGGTTGGTCGCCGCCAGGGCAATGATCGACAGCAGGGCAAACAACCAGGCTTCGACCTGGGGGAACCAGCTGTTCAATACATGCCCGGCGGCCAGTGCTTCGATGGGAATGACCAGCACCCAGAACCACCAGTACATCCAGCCGATGGTAAAGCCCGCCCAAGGCCCGATGGCCTGGTCGGCATAGGTGGAAAACGAGCCGGTATCGGGGTTGGCCACGGCCATTTCACCGAGCATGCGCATCACCAGAATGACCAGGATGCCGGAGAGGAAGTAAGCCAGTATCGCTGCCGGCCCGGCGGCGGCAATGGCGTGCCCGGAGCCGACGAACAGCCCGGCACCGATGATGCCGGCAATGGAAAGCATGGTGACATGGCGCGGCTTGAACCCCTGCGCCAACTGACCTTTCGAATCTTCGGAGCCCAAGCTGATCATTATGCTTATTCTCTTTGTGTTTGATCTTGGGACGTACTGACTGACCGTTAGGCGAACATCACTCCTTTCCCTTCGAACACCTTTGAAGTTGCATAGCTGAAACGCACAAGTTGTTCTAGTCGATCAGTCATCACGACGAACGCACGGCTAAAAAAGGCCAGGCCACATTACCCAGGAGTATCGATTGGTGTGTTTGTCGATTGCGCCGTGATCGAGTCCGATTGCGCCATCGGGGCGAAGACTTTTTATCGTTCAAGATGGCCTGCAAGCGAGCGCTGCAGCCGACTGGAGAGTTTTACCTGCTTTCCGTATAATCGCGCTTCCGCCATTAAGGCGGTGCTTCATAATTTAAAGGACTTTGTATGAAAAAGCTGTTGAAAGCATCGGTTGCTGTAGCTGTAGTTTCGGGCGTTGCACTGCTCTCGGGTTGCACTGGTCAAGTCTACAACCAGCCAAAGAACTGCTCGTACGACTACCTGTTCCACCCTTCGGTTTCTGTTTCTAAAATTATTGGCGGTTGCGGCCCAATCGACAAGCTGCCACAACAGCAGTAATTTTAGCGCTGCACTGATTAAACCATTCAAGGTTTAATCCAAAGCCCCCTGTTACGGATGTAGCAGGGGGTTTTTGTTTTCTGTTTTCCAAGTGGGAACAACTGTCTTGTAGGAGCGGATTTATCCGCGATGGGTCGCAACGCGGCCCCAAAAGATGGGACTGCTGCGCAGTCCATCGCGGCGGTCCGGCGTCCCGCTAAATCCGCTCCTACAGGCTGAACTGCCCGCTCTCACCGGAATAGCGCCCACAAAAAAGCCGACTTTTCAGTCGGCTTTTTTATGCGTTTGGTGCCCCGAGGGAGACTCGAACTCCCACTCCTTTCGAAAACGGATTTTGAATCCGCCGCGTCTACCAATTCCGCCATCAGGGCTTGTGGCGGCGAAGTATAGAGAGGTGCCTACCGTTGGTCAATCAGGTTTCATGGTCAATTTTCGTCTTTTCGGCTAAACTTTGCGGCCCTGTCAAACCGAACACCATCATGCGCGTCGCTGATTTTTCCTTTGAGCTCCCTGATTCCCTGATCGCTCGCCATCCGCTGGCGCAGCGCCACAGCAGCCGGCTATTGACCCTGGACGGGCCGAGCGGGGCGCTGGCTCATCGCCAGTTCACCGATCTGCTCGAGCATCTGCGTCCGGGCGATCTGATGGTGTTCAACAATACCCGGGTGATTCCGGCGCGTCTGTTTGGCCAGAAAGCCAGCGGCGGCAAGCTGGAAATCCTCGTTGAGCGCGTGCTCGACAGCCATCGGGTACTGGCGCATGTGCGGTCGAGCAAGTCGCCCAAGCCGGGCACGCAGATTCTCATCGACGGTGGTGGCGAGGCCGAGATGGTTGCCCGTCACGACACGCTGTTCGAGCTGCGCTTTGCCGAAGAGGTACTGCCGCTGCTCGACCGTGTCGGGCACATGCCGCTGCCTCCTTATATCGACCGTCCGGATGAAGGCGCCGACCGCGAGCGCTACCAGACGGTGTACGCCGAGCGCGCCGGTGCGGTTGCTGCACCGACGGCCGGGCTGCACTTTGATGAAGCGCTGATGGCCAGGATTGCCGCCAAGGGTGTGGAAACCGCCTTTGTTACCCTGCACGTCGGCGCTGGCACCTTCCAGCCGGTGCGGGTCGAGCGCATCGAAGACCACCACATGCATAAAGAGTGGCTGGAGGTCGGCCAGGACGTGGTCGACGCCGTGGCTGCCTGCCGTGCGCGTGGCGGGCGAGTTATCGCCGTGGGTACCACCAGCGTGCGTTCGCTGGAAAGTGCTGCCCGTGACGGCGTGCTCAAGGCGTTCAGTGGCGACACCGACATCTTTATCTACCCGGGCCGGCCATTCCATGTGGTCGATGCCCTGGTCACCAACTTCCATTTGCCTGAATCCACGCTGCTGATGCTGGTTTCGGCCTTCGCCGGTTACCCCGAGACCATGGCTGCCTACGCGGCGGCGGTCGAAAACGGATACCGCTTCTTCAGTTACGGTGATGCCATGTTCATCACCCGCAATCCGGCGCCGCGCGGCCCCGAGGATCAAGCATGAGTCGCACCTGTCGTATGTCCTTCGAACTGCTGGCCACCGACGGCAAAGCCCGTCGCGGCCGCCTGACGTTCCCCCGTGGTGTGGTGGAAACCCCGGCGTTCATGCCGGTGGGCACCTATGGCACGGTCAAGGGCATGTTGCCGCGCGACATCGAGGCCATCGGCGCGCAGATGATCCTCGGTAACACCTTCCACCTGTGGCTGCGCCCGGGTACCGAGGTGATCAAGGCCCACGGCGACCTGCACGACTTCATGAAGTGGCAGGGCCCGATCCTCACCGACTCCGGTGGTTTCCAGGTGTTCAGCCTGGGTGCCATGCGCAAGATCAAGGAAGAGGGCGTGACCTTCGCCTCGCCGGTCGATGGCTCCAAGGTGTTCATGGGCCCGGAAGAGTCGATGCAGGTCCAGCGTGACCTGGGCTCCGACGTGGTGATGATCTTCGACGAATGCACCCCGTACCCGGCCGACGAAGACGTCGCGCGCATCTCCATGGAGCTGTCGCTGCGCTGGGCCCAGCGTTCGAAGAACGCCCACGGTGACAACACCGCGGCACTGTTCGGTATCGTCCAGGGCGGCATGCACCAGGACCTGCGCATGCGCTCGCTCGAAGGCCTGGACAAGATCGGCTTCGACGGCCTGGCCATCGGCGGCCTGTCGGTAGGCGAGCCCAAGCATGAAATGATCAAGGTGCTGGATTACCTGCCAGGCCAGATGCCGGCTGACAAACCTCGTTACCTTATGGGGGTAGGCAAGCCGGAAGATCTCGTTGAGGGTGTGCGCCGCGGCGTCGACATGTTCGATTGCGTGATGCCCACGCGCAACGCGCGCAACGGCCACCTGTTTATCGATACCGGCGTGCTGAAAATCCGTAACGCGTTCCATCGCCATGATGATTCGCCACTGGATCCGACCTGTGACTGCTACACCTGCCAGAACTTCTCCCGTGCTTATCTGCACCACCTGGATAAGTGCGGCGAAATGTTGGGCAGTATGTTGAATACGATCCATAACTTGCGCCATTACCAGCGTTTGATGGCTGGTTTACGCGAGGCTATTCAACAAGGTACATTGGCCGCCTTTGTCGATGCCTTTTACGCCAAGCGCGGGCTGCCTGTGCCGCCCTTGGACTGATGTTCTGTCGATCCCTAACAAGTACTGATTGCAACTGGAGTGCTAAATGAGCTTTCTGATCCCCGCCGCTTACGCGGACGCCGCAGCCCCTGCCGCCGGCCCAGCCGGAACCGGTTTTGAGTGGATTTTCCTGGTCGGCTTCCTGGTCATCTTCTACCTGATGATCTGGCGTCCACAGGCCAAACGTGCCAAAGAGCAGAAGAACCTGCTGAGCAACCTGCAAAAAGGTGATGAAGTTGTCACCAACGGCGGTATCGCTGGCAAGATCGTCAAAGTTGCCGACGACTTCGTAGTACTGGAAGTGTCCGACAATGTTGAGCTGAAGTTCCAGAAGGGCGCCGTTGCCGCGACCCTGCCAAAAGGTACGCTCAAAGCGATCTAAGTTTCAGTTTTTTACCAATCGACGGGGCGCGCAAGGCGCCCCGCGTCTTGAACGGGCGGCGTGATGCTGAACAAATACCCTCTGTGGAAATACGCACTGATCCTGGTGGTACTGGCGATCGGTTTTATTTATTCCGCTCCCAACCTCTACCCTGATGATCCGGCCGTCCAGGTCAGTGGTGCCAGTACGGCGCTGCAGGTCACTCAGGCGGATCTGGATCGCGCGAGCAAAGCGCTCGTCGAAGCCGGTATCCAGGTCAAGGCCGCGAGCCTGGGCGAGAAGGGCAAAGGTGCACTGCTGCGCCTGACCAAGCAGGAAGATCAACTTCCAGCCAAGGATGTAGTGCGCAAGGCACTGGGCGACGACTACGTGGTCGCACTGAACCTGGCCCCGACCACTCCACAATGGCTGCGCAATCTGGGCGCAAGCCCGATGAAGCTGGGTCTGGACCTCTCCGGTGGTGTGCACTTCTTGCTTGAAGTAGACATGGACAAGGCCATGGCGGCCCGTCTGAAAGTCTATGAAGGTGAAGTCAAAAGCCTGCTGCGCAAAGAGCGTGTGCGCTATCGCAGCCTGCCGCAACAAGATGGCGGCATTCAGCTGGGCTTCTCCGATGATGAATCCCGCGAACAGGCGCGCAGCCTGATCCGCAAGAATTTCAATGATTTCGAGTTGACCACCACCGAGCGTAACGGCTTGTCGGTGCTGCGTCTGGCGATTACCCCGGCCAAGGTCGCGGAAATCCGTGAATACTCGATCAAGCAGAACCTGACCACGGTGCGTAACCGGGTCAACGAGCTGGGCGTGGCCGAGCCGCTGGTACAGCGTCAGGGTGCCAACCGCATCGTGGTCGAGCTGCCAGGCGTGCAGGACACTGCCGAAGCCAAGCGTATTCTCGGCAAGACCGCCAACCTGGAGTTCCGTCTGGGGGCCGAGCCGGGTGCTTCGAAAGCCACCACCGAAACCTTCGAGTTCCGCGAAGGCGGTCGTTCGGCAGCGGTCGAGCGTGGCCTGATCATCACCGGTGACCAGGTTACCGACGCCCAGGCCAGCTTCGACGAGCAAGGCCGTCCGCAGGTGAACATCCGTCTGGATGGTCACGGTGGCGAACTGATGAGCCGCGCAACCCGCAGCAACGTCGGTCGCAGCATGGCGGTGATCTTCATCGAGCAGCGTCCAACCACGCGCTACGTGAAGCAGATGGTTGATGGCGTGGAAAAAGACGTCGCCGTCCAGACCTTCACCGAAGAGAAGAAAATCATCAGCCTGGCGACCATTCAGTCGCCGCTGGGCAGCCAGTTCCGTATTACCGGCCTCAACGGTCAGGGTGAATCGTCCGAACTGGCCCTGCTGCTGCGTGCTGGTGGCCTGGCCGCACCGATGTACTTCGCTGAAGAGCGCACCATCGGCCCGAGCCTGGGTGCCGACAACATCACCAAGGGTATCGATGCATCGCTGTGGGGCATGCTGTTCGTCTCGCTGTTCATCATGGCTATCTATCGTGCCTTTGGCTTGATCGCTACCATCGCCCTGGCCGGTAACATGGTCATGCTGCTGGCGCTGATGTCGCTGCTGGGGGCAACCCTGACCCTGCCGGGTATCGCCGGTATCGTCCTGACCATGGGTATGGCGGTCGACGCCAACGTGCTGATCTTCTCGCGGATTCGCGAAGAGCTGGCCAATGGCATGTCGATCCAGCGCGCTATCCACGAAGGCTTCAACCGTGCCTATACCGCGATTGTCGACGCCAACCTGACCACCTTGCTGGTCGGCGGCATCCTCTTCGCCATGGGTACCGGTCCGGTCAAGGGCTTCGCGGTTACCATGTCCCTCGGGATTTTCACCTCGATGTTCACGGCCGTCATGGTTACCCGCGCAATGGTCAACCTGACCTGCGGTGGGCGTGATCTCAAGAAGCTGTGGGTTTAAGGGGCTGCCATGTTACGTACCATTAACTTCATGGGTGTGCGCAACGTTGCGTTCGGCGTCACCCTGCTTCTTACCGTACTGGCGCTGTTCAGCTGGTTCTACAAAGGGCTCAACTTCGGCCTGGATTTCACCGGCGGTACGCTCATCGAGCTGACCTACGAGCGTCCGGCCAACCTTGGCCAGGTGCGTGAGGAACTGGTCAAGGCCGGCTTCGAAGACGCAGTTGTACAGAGCTTCGGCGCTACCACCGATTTGCTGGTGCGTATGCCGGGCGATGACCCGATGCTGGGTAACCGCGTTTCCGAGGCGCTGCAGAAAGTCAGCAGCGACAACCCGGCGGTGGTCAAGCGCGTCGAGTTCGTCGGCCCGCAGGTCGGTGAAGAGCTGCGCGACCAGGGTGGCCTGGGCATGTTGCTGGCTTTGGGCGGCATCATGATCTACCTGGCGTTCCGTTTTCAGTGGAAGTTCGCCCTGGGTGCGATCCTTTCGCTGGTGCACGACGTGGTCGTGACCATGGGTATCCTGTCGTTCTTCCAGATCACCTTCGACCTGACGGTGCTGGCGGCGGTACTGGCGATCATCGGTTACTCGCTCAACGACACCATCGTGGTGTTCGACCGGGTGCGTGAGAACTTCCGCGTACTGCGCAAGGCTTCGCTGATCGAGAACATCAACATCTCGACCACCCAGACCCTGCTGCGTACCGTGGCCACTTCGGTGTCGACCCTGCTGGCCATCGCTGCACTGTTGTTCTTCGGTGGTGACAACCTGTGGGGCTTCTCGCTGGCGTTGTTCATCGGCGTCATGGCCGGTACCTACTCGTCGATCTACATCGCCAACGTGGTGCTGATCTGGCTGAACCTGAGCAGTGAAGACCTGATTCCTCCGGCCAAGGCCGAAGGCGTGGACGACCGTCCATAAGGGGTTTTCCCACGCTGTTCGTCGTAGAAGAAGGCGCGAGTATTGAACTCGCGCCTTTTTTTATGCTCCAAGGCAGGGAGAAGGCGGGCAAAGTTCCCGCAGGTACGATCAGGAGGTTCACGTGAACAAGTCAATGCTGGTGGGTGCGGTTCTGGGTGCGGTCGGTGTGACTGCCGGAGGTGCTGTAGCCACCTACAACCTGGTCAAGAGTGGGCCGGAATACGCTGAGGTGCTGGCCGTGCAGCCGGTCAAGCAGACCGTCAAGACGCCGCGCGAAGTGTGCAAGGATGTGACCGTTACACGTCAGGCGCCAGTCAAGGACCAGCATCAGATTGCCGGTACCGTGGTCGGCGCTCTGGCCGGTGGCCTGCTGGGTAACCAGATTGGTGGTGGTACCGGTAAAAAGATTGCCACGGTGGCCGGTGCGGTCGGTGGCGGCTATGCCGGTAACAAAGTGCAGGAAGGTATGCAGGAGCGCGATACCTACACGACCACGCAAACTCGCTGCAACACGGTCAATGACCTGAGCGAGAAAGTGGTTGGCTATGACGTGAAGTATTCGATTGGCGAAAAGGTCGGTCAGGTGCGCATGGATCGTGATCCAGGTGCGCAGATTCCGCTGGATAAAGAGGGCAAGCTGATCCTGAGTGAGGCCCAGCCAGGCCAGTAAGCTTCCGCAGCCATAAAAAAAGCACCCCGAAGGGTGCTTTTTTATGTTCGATCGACGCTTAGCGTTTGATCGAAGCCGGC
Organism: Pseudomonas sp. GW821-FHT10B02; assembly: GCF_059415665.1. NCBI lineage: Bacteria > Pseudomonadati > Pseudomonadota > Gammaproteobacteria > Pseudomonadales > Pseudomonadaceae > Pseudomonas > Pseudomonas sp. GW821-FHT10B02. The sequence goes on from NZ_JBWKNR010000002.1 coordinate 63,043, forward strand.
AGGTGCGGCTGGATAGCGGTCAGCACGGCCTTGAAGCACTTGATGTTGCCAGCGACGATGTGACCCTTTTCAAGGAAGTCGTGGCCGCCGGTGAAATCGCTCACCAGGCCGCCAGCTTCCTGGATCAGCAGGGCGCCTGCAGCCATGTCGTATTCCGACAGGCCCGACTCCCAGAAGGCATCGAAGCGGCCGGCGGCGACGTAGGCCAGGTCCAGGCTGGCAGCGCCAGCACGGCGGATGCCGGCGGTCTGGCCAACCAGGGCGCGGAACATGCCCAGGTAGTTGTCCAGGTCAGCCATCTGGTTGTCGCGGAACGGGAAGCCGGTACCCAGCAGAGCACCTTCCAGGCTGGTGCGGGCGCTGACGCGCAGGCGACGACCGTTCAGTTGGGCGCCACGGCCGCGGCTGGCGGTGAATTCTTCCTGGCGGACAGGGTCCAGAACCACGGCGTGCTCAAGGCGGCCACGGTATTTGCAGGCAATGCTGACAGCAAAGTGCGGAATGCCACGCAGGAAGTTGGTGGTGCCGTCCAGTGGGTCGATGATCCACAGGTAGTCCTTGCCTTCTTCGCCGGTGCCGGCGTGCAGGCCGGTTTCTTCGCCGTAGATGGAGTGGTTCGGATAGGCCTTGCGCAGGGCATCAATGATTTTCTGCTCTGCGGCGCGATCGACTTCCGAGACGTAATCCTTGGCGTCTTTTTCATCAACCTTGATGGTATCCAGGCGCTCGATGGAGCGGAAAATCAATTCACTGGCGCTGCGGGCGGCGCGCAGCGCGATATTCAGCATGGGCTGCATGGACGTTTCACCTGGGTCGTTAAAGAAAGCCGAACATTCTAGCAGAAAACTTTGCGCGAAGAAGGGTGACATTTGCTTTCGTAGCGTAAAGTCGGTGTGTTCTGTAAGATTTGCTGCCTCTTTCCCGTGTCTGTGAGCGCTCGCCTTGCTGCAAAATATTCGTGTTGTTCTGGTCAATACCAGCCATCCCGGCAATATCGGCGGCGCTGCGCGTGCCATGAAAAACATGGGCTTGTCGCGCCTGGTGCTGGTCGATCCGCAGGATTTTCCGTCGCATGAGGCCGATGCCCGTGCGTCGGGTGCCGATGATGTGCTCGGTGGCGCCCAGGTGGTTGCCACCCTCGAAGAGGCGTTGGTCGGTTGCAATCTGGTGTTTGGCACCAGTGCCCGTGAGCGTCGCATCCCCTGGCCGCTGGTCGACCCGCGCGAATGCGGCAGCAAAGTCATCGAGCATGCCGTCCAGGGTGAAGAGATCGCCCTGGTGTTTGGTCGTGAGTACGCAGGCCTGACCAACGAAGAGCTGCAGCGTTGCCATTTTCATGTGCACATCCCCTCCAATCCCGATTTCAGTTCGCTGAATCTGGCGGCGGCGGTGCAGGTGCTGTCCTACGAGGTGCGCATGGCCTGGCTGGCTGCCGAAGGCCAGCCTTCGAAGGTGGAGAAGTTCGAGGTGACGTCGGTGCGCAGCAGCGAGCTGGCGACCATGGATGAAATGGAGCTGTTCTACGAGCACCTGGAAAAGACCCTGGTCGACATCGGCTTCCTCGACCCGGAAAAGCCCAAGCACCTGATGCCGCGTCTGCGCCGGCTGTATGGGCGCAGTTCGGTCAATCGTTCGGAAATGAGTATTTTGCGCGGCATCCTCACGGAAACCCAGAAAGTGGCCCGTGGCGAGCCGCATAAGCGCAAGGATCAATAAATGTTCGAGCGTCTGCGTGAAGATATCCAGAGCGTTTTCCACCGTGACCCGGCGGCGCGCAACGCCTTTGAAGTGCTGACCTGCTATCCGGGCATGCATGCGATCTGGCTGCACCGGGCGGCGCACGCGCTGTGGAAGCGTGACTGGAAGTGGCTGGCCCGGCTGGTATCGAACTTCGGGCGCTGGATGACCGGTATCGAGATTCATCCGGGGGCCAAGGTCGGTCGGCGCTTCTTCATCGACCATGGCATGGGTATCGTGATCGGCGAAACGGCCGAGATCGGCGACGATGTCACTTTGTACCAGGGGGTGACCCTGGGTGGCACCAGCTGGAACAAGGGCAAGCGCCATCCGACCCTGGAGGATGGTGTGGTGGTGGGTGCCGGAGCCAAGGTGCTGGGGCCTTTTACCGTCGGTGCCGGAGCCAAGATCGGCTCCAACGCCGTGGTAACCAAGGCAGTGCCGGCGGGTGCTACTGCCGTGGGGATCCCGGGGCGCATCATCGTCAAGACCGACGCCGAGGTTGAAGCCAAGCGCAAGGCCATGGCCGAGAAGATCGGCTTCGATGCCTATGGCGTCAGTGAGGACATGCCGGACCCGGTGGCCCGTGCCATTGGTCAGTTGCTCGATCACCTGCAGGCAGTCGATGGGCGCCTGGAGGATATGTGCGGTGCGCTGAAGAGCCTGGGCAGCGACTACTGCGCCAAGGAACTGCCGGCGCTGCGCGAAGAAGACTTCGCCGAGATCAAGGACGAAGCGCGTAGCGACGCGTCGACGCATTGACAGAAGGGGCGTGCGCAGGCGCCCCTTAGTTTGCTATCATTCGGCCGCCGTCTTGCGGTAAACCCGACTAAAGCACTAGGTCTTATAGTTGACTTAAATGCTCGGGAATTGCATACTCGCTCCCATCCCGTAACCCCGTGGTACCTACTAGCCATGCGACTGACTACAAAAGGCCGATACGCCGTGACCGCCATGCTCGACCTGGCGTTGCACGCGCAGCATGGGCCGGTGTCTCTGGCCGACATTTCCGAGCGCCAAGGCATCTCCCTATCTTATCTGGAGCAGCTGTTTGCAAAGCTGCGCCGCAGCAGCCTGGTTTCCAGTGTGCGCGGACCTGGCGGCGGCTATCAGCTGTCGCGAAGCATGGAGAGCATTCAGGTAGCCCAGGTTATCGACGCGGTCAATGAATCGGTCGACGCCACGCGCTGCCAGGGCCTGGGTGATTGCCACGCCGGCGACACCTGCCTGACCCACCACTTGTGGTGTGACCTGAGCCAGCAGATTCACGAGTTTCTCAGCGGCATCAGCCTGGCTGACCTTGTTACTCGCCGTGAGGTACAAGAAGTCGCCCAGCGCCAGGACCTGCGTCGTATTGCAGGCCGGGCACCGCAGCTGGACAAGATTGAGACGTCCGCCGTCGAATGACCGTTTCGACGCGCGGCGCGACCGCCTGATAGGAGATATTCAATGAAGTTGCCGATCTACCTCGATTACTCCGCGACCACACCGGTCGACCCACGCGTTGCCCAGAAAATGAGCGACTGCCTGCTGGTCGACGGAAACTTCGGTAACCCGGCGTCGCGCTCCCACGTCTTTGGCTGGAAAGCCGAAGAAGCGGTCGAGAACGCCCGTCGCCAGGTCGCTGACCTGGTCAATGCCGACCCGCGGGAAATTGTCTGGACCAGCGGTGCCACCGAGTCCGACAACCTGGCAATCAAGGGCGTCGCGCACTTCTACAGCACCAAGGGCAAGCACCTGATCACCTCCAAGATCGAGCACAAGGCTGTTCTGGACAGCACTCGTCAGCTGGAGCGTGAAGGCTTCGAAGTCACCTACATCGAGCCAGGCGCCGATGGCCTGATCACCCCGGCCATGGTTGAAGCTGCCCTGCGTGATGACACCATCCTGGTGTCGATCATGCATGTGAACAACGAAATCGGCACCATCAACGACATCGCTGCCATCGGCGAACTGACCCGCGCCCGCGGCGTCATGTTCCACGTTGACGCGGCCCAGTCGACCGGCAAGGTTGAAATCGACCTGCAGAAGCTGAAAGTCGACCTGATGTCGTTCTCTGCACACAAAACCTACGGCCCTAAAGGCATCGGCGCGCTGTACGTCAGCCGCAAGCCTCGTGTGCGCCTGGAAGCCACCATGCACGGCGGCGGTCACGAGCGCGGCATGCGTTCGGGCACCCTGGCGACCCACCAGATCGTCGGCATGGGTGAAGCCTTCGCCATCGCCAAAGAGCTGATGGCCAGCGAGAACGTTCGTATCAAGGCCCTGAGCGACCGCTTCTACAAGCAGGTTGAAGGTCTGGAAGAGCTGTACATCAACGGCTGCATGACCGCGCGCATCCCGCACAACCTGAACCTGAGCTTCAACTACGTCGAAGGCGAGTCGCTGATCATGGCGCTCAAGGACCTGGCCGTTTCGTCCGGCTCGGCCTGTACTTCGGCTTCGCTTGAGCCGTCCTACGTGCTGCGTGCCCTGGGCCGCAACGACGAACTGGCACACAGCTCGATCCGCTTCACCTTCGGTCGTTTCACCACCGAAGAAGAAATCGACTACGCCGCGCAGAAGGTTTGCGAGGCCGTGACCAAGCTGCGCGAACTGTCGCCGCTGTGGGATATGTACAAAGACGGCGTCGACATCTCCAAGATTGAGTGGGCTGCGCACTAAGTAGTCGCCGGCAAGAGCGGCTCTCTGATGAGGAAGGAATTGCACCATGGCATACAGTGAAAAGGTCATCGACCACTACGAAAACCCGCGTAACGTCGGCAAGATGAATGCCGAAGACCCGGATGTCGGCACCGGCATGGTCGGTGCTCCAGCGTGCGGCGACGTAATGCGTCTGCAGATCAAGGTCAACGAGCAGGGCGTCATCGAAGATGCCAAGTTCAAGACCTACGGCTGTGGTTCGGCCATCGCCTCCAGCTCCCTGGCCACCGAGTGGATGAAGGGCAAGACGCTGGACGAAGCCGAAACCATCAAGAACACCCAGCTGGCCGAAGAACTGGCGCTGCCGCCAGTGAAAATCCACTGCTCGGTACTCGCCGAGGACGCCATCAAGGCGGCCGTGCGCGATTACAAGCAGAAGAAAGGTTTGCTCTAAGTTCGCCTGTTGCAGGTAAGGAGTCTCGATGGCTATCAGCATGACAGAAGCCGCCGCCAACCATGTGCGGCGCTCCATTGATGGACGCGGCAAAGGCGTTGGAATCCGCCTTGGCGTGCGCACCACCGGCTGCTCGGGCCTGGCCTATGTGCTGGAGTTCGTCGATGAGCTGGCCGACGAAGACCAGGTCTTCGAAAGTCATGGCCAGAAGGTGATCATCGATCCGAAAAGCCTGACGTACCTCGACGGCACCGAGCTGGATTTCGTCAAGGAAGGGTTGAACGAAGGCTTCAAGTTCAACAACCCCAACGTACGCGGTGAGTGTGGCTGCGGCGAAAGCTTCAACGTCTGAGGCTGCGCGTGGGTACTCCTTGTCATTTCGCCCTGTTTGACCTGCAACCTGGCTTCCGTCTGGACCTCGACAAGTTGGCCGCTCGCTATCGCGAGCTGGCCCGCGAGGTCCATCCGGATCGCTTCGCCGATGCCTCCGAACGTGAACAGCGCATTGCGCTGGAGCGTTCGGCTGCGCTGAACGAGGCCTACCAGACTCTCAAGAGCGCGCCCCGGCGTGCCCGCTACCTGTTGGCGATCGGCGGCCATGAAGTGCCGCAGGAAGTCACCGTCCATGATCCCGAGTTCCTGCTGCAGCAGATGCAATTGCGCGAAGAGCTCGAAGACCTGCAGGACAGTGCCGACCTCGATGGCGTGGCCGTTTTCAAGCGTCGCCTGAAAACTGCCCAGGAAGCACTCAACGAGGACTTCGCCGCCTGCTGGGATGATGCTGCGCAGCGTGAACAGGCCGAGCGCCTGATGCGCCGCATGCAGTTTCTCGACAAGCTCGCCTATGAAGTGCGCCAGCTGGAAGAGCGCCTCGACGATTAACCCGGCGCTGCCTCTGGCGGCGCCCCTGGTATTCAGATAAGCATGGCCCTACTGCAGATTGCCGAACCCGGTCAGAGTCCTCAGCCGCACCAGCGCCGCCTGGCGGTGGGTATTGACCTTGGTACCACCAACTCCCTGGTTGCCGCTCTGCGCAGCGGCCGTAGCGAGCCCCTGCCTGACGCTCAAGGCCGGGTCATCCTGCCTTCGGCGGTGCGTTATCACGCTGATCACATCGATGTCGGTCAGCTCGCGCGCGATGCCGCCTCCAGCGATCCGCTCAATACCGTGCTGTCGGTCAAGCGCCTGATGGGCCGTGGCCTGGCGGACGTCAAACAGCTGGGCGAGCAACTGCCATACCGCTTTGTCGGCGGTGAATCGCACATGCCGTTCATCGACACCATTCAGGGCCCGAAAAGCCCGGTGGAAGTCTCGGCCGATATCCTCAAGGTTCTGCGTCAGCGCGCTGAAGAGACCTTGGGTGGCGAGTTGGTCGGTGCGGTCATCACTGTTCCGGCTTATTTCGACGATGCTCAGCGCCAAGCGACCAAGGACGCCGCGCGCCTGGCCGGTCTGAACGTCTTGCGTCTGCTCAATGAGCCGACTGCAGCGGCCGTGGCCTATGGTCTGGATCAGAACGCCGAAGGCCTGGTAGCCATTTATGACCTGGGCGGCGGGACTTTCGATATCTCGATCCTGCGCCTGACCGGCGGTGTCTTTGAAGTGTTGGCCACCGGTGGCGACAGCGCCTTGGGCGGCGACGACTTCGACCACGCGATCGCCAACTGGATCGTCGAGCAGGCCGGTTTGTCCTCAGACCTTGATCCGGGTGCCCAGCGCCAGCTGTTGCAAACCGCTTGTGCGGCCAAGGAAGCCCTGACCGATGCTGATTCGGTCAGTGTCGCCTATGGCAACTGGCAGGCTGAGCTGACCCGCAGCGCCTTCGATGCGCTGATCGAACCGATGATCGCCCGTAGCCTCAAGGCTTGTCGTCGCGCCGTGCGTGACAGTGGCGTCGAGCTTGAAGAGGTCGGCGCGGTGGTCATGGTCGGTGGTTCGACCCGCGTTCCGCGCGTGCGTGAGGCGGTCGGTGCTCTGTTTGGCCGCACCCCGTTGACCGAAATCGATCCGGATCAGGTGGTCGCCATTGGCGCCGCAATCCAGGCCGATACCCTGGCCGGCAACCGCCGCGATGGTGGCGAACTGCTGCTGCTTGATGTGATCCCGCTGTCCCTGGGGCTTGAAACCATGGGCGGGCTGATGGAGAAGGTGATTCCGCGCAACACCACCATCCCGGTCGCCCGTGCCCAGGAGTTCACCACCTATAAAGACGGCCAGTCGGCGATGATGATTCACGTGCTGCAAGGCGAACGTGAATTGATCAGCGACTGCCGCTCGCTGGCGCGCTTCGAGCTGCGGGGTATTCCGGCGATGGTCGCCGGTGCGGCGAAGATTCGCGTGACCTTCCAGGTCGATGCCGACGGCCTGCTCAGCGTTTCGGCGCGCGAGCTGGGCTCGGGCGTCGAATCAAGCATCCAGGTCAAGCCGTCCTACGGTCTGACCGACGGCGAAATCGCCCGCATGCTCAAGGATTCCTTCGAACATGCCGGTTTTGACAAGGTCGCTCGCCAGTTGCGTGAGCACCAGGTTGACGCCGAGCGTCTGCTTGAAGCGGTGCAGGGCGCCCTGGACGCCGATGGCGAGCGCCTGCTGGACGCCGAAGAGCGTCTGGCCATCGAACAACAAATGCAAGACTTGCGTGATTTGATCAACGGCACCGATGGCGCCGCCATCGAGCAGCAGACCAAGCGTCTGTCGCAGGTGACCGATGCCTTTGCCGCCCGTCGCCTTGATTCGACGGTAAAAGCCGCGTTGGCCGGGCGCAACCTGAATGAGATCGAGGAGTAACTGATGCCGCAGGTGATTTTTCTGCCCCACGAGAAGTTCTGCCCGGATGGCATGGTTGTAGAGGCCGAGACAGGTAAGTCGATCCTCGAAGTGGCGCACGACAACCACATCGAAATCGAAAGCGCCTGCGGCGGCGTCTGCGCCTGCACCACGTGCCACTGCGTCATTCGCGAAGGCTTCGACTCGCTCAACGAGGCTGACGAGCTGGAAGAGGACTATCTTGACCGTGCCTGGGGCCTGGAACCGACGTCGCGCCTGACCTGTCAGGCCAAGGTCGGCACCGAAGACCTGACGGTCGAGATTCCCAAGTACTCCCTCAACCACGCCGCCGAAGCGCCGCATTGATCTGGAGCTGACATGAGCCTGAAATGGGTTGATGTACTTGAAATTGCAATCCAGCTTGCCGAAAGCAAGCCGGAAGTCGATCCTCGTTATGTGAACTTCGTCGATCTGCACCAGTGGGTGCTGGCATTGCCGGATTTCAGTGACGATCCGCAACGTGGCGGCGAGAAGGTTCTCGAAGCCATCCAGGCGGCCTGGATCGAAGAAGCCGACTGAGCGCGCTCGGCAGGTTAGGCAATCCCCCGGAACCCGCGTATAATTCGCGGGTTTAATTTTTCGCTTCACTCAACGTTTCTGGAGTTACACCATGGCTGTTCAACGTACTTTCTCGATCATCAAGCCTGACGCCGTTGCTAAAAACGTGATCGGCAAGATCACCACCCGTTTCGAAGACGCTGGCCTGAAAATCGTTGCTTCGAAAATCAAGCAACTGTCCAAAGCCGAAGCTGAAGGCTTCTACGCTGAGCACAGCGCCCGTGGTTTCTTCGGCGACCTGGTTGCCTTCATGACCTCCGGTCCAGTTGTTGTTCAGGTTCTGGAAGGCGAGAACGCCATCGCTCTGAACCGTGAGCTGATGGGCGCTACCAACCCTAAAGAAGCTGCTCCAGGCACCATCCGCGCCGACTTCGCTGAATCCATCGACGCCAACGCCGTTCACGGTTCGGACTCCGAAGCCGCTGCTGCTCGCGAAATCGCTTACTTCTTCGCAGCTACCGAGGTAACCACTCGCTAAGCGAAAGCTTACGGGTGAGGGTGAATCCATGACGACATCGACTGGCAAAACTAACCTGTTGGGGCTGACCCAGCCGGAAATGGAAAAATTCTTCGACTCTATCGGGGAGAAGCGTTTCCGTGCCGGTCAGGTAATGAAATGGATTCACCACTTTGGCGTCGATGATTTCGACGCCATGACGAATGTCGGCAAGGCCTTGCGCGAAAAGCTCAAGGCTGTTGCCGAGATTCGCGGTCCGGAAGTGGTCAGCGAGGACATCTCCAGCGACGGCACCCGTAAATGGGTGGTGCGCGTGGCGTCCGGCAGCTGCGTCGAGACCGTGTACATCCCTCAGGGCAAGCGTGGCACCTTGTGTGTCTCGTCTCAGGCCGGTTGCGCCCTGGACTGCAGTTTCTGCTCCACCGGCAAGCAAGGATTCAACAGCAACCTCACCGCCGCCGAAGTCATCGGCCAGGTGTGGATTGCCAACAAATCGTTCGGCAGCATTCCCGCCACCATCGACCGCGCCATCACCAACGTGGTGATGATGGGCATGGGTGAGCCGCTGCTGAACTTCGATAACGTGGTCGCCGCCATGCATTTGATGATGGACGACCTCGGCTACGGCATTTCCAAGCGCCGGGTGACCCTGTCCACCTCCGGCGTGGTACCGATGATCGATGAGCTGGCCAAGCACATCGACGTCTCCCTGGCCCTGTCGCTGCATGCGCCGAACGATGCGCTGCGCAACGAACTGGTGCCGATCAACAAGAAATACCCGCTCAAGGTCCTGCTCGAGTCGTGCATGAACTACATGTCGCAACTCGGTGAAAAGCGTGTATTGACCATTGAGTACACCCTGCTCAAGGACGTCAACGACAAGCTCGAACACGCCGTGGAAATGGCCGAGCTGCTCAAGAACGTGCCGTGCAAGATCAACCTGATCCCGTTCAACCCGTTCCCGCATTCCGGTTACGAGCGGCCGAGCAACAACGCCATCCGCCGTTTCCAGGACCACCTGCATCACGCCGGCTACAACGTGACGGTGCGCACCACCCGTGGTGAAGACATCGACGCCGCCTGTGGTCAGCTGGTAGGGCAGGTGATGGACCGGACCCGCCGCAGCGAGCGCTATATCGCCGTACGTCAGTTGAACGCTGAAGGCGAAATGCAAGACAGCGCCGTGCGCAACTGAAGAGAGGAACTCCATGACCTTGCGCGTTGCGCTGTCGATTCTGTCGCTCGCCCTGCTTGCAGGCTGCGTGTCCGGCGGGAGTTCGGACACGCTGGCGACGCGTGAAGGGCGCGCACAGGCCGGGCAGGCCTATGTGCAGTTGGGGCTGGGTTATTTGCAACAAGGTTTGACCGAGCAGGCCAAAGGGCCGCTGAAAAAAGCGCTTGATCTCGATAGCCAGGACGCCGCTGCAAACGGTGCCCTGGCTTTGGTGTATCAGGCCGAAGACGAGCCGGAACTGGCGCAGAAGCACTACCGCAAGGCCCTGGCCAGTCGCCCGGACGACACGAGGACCCGTAACAATTACGGCAGTTTCCTTTATGCTCAGGGGCAATACGTCCAGGCGCAGCAGATGTTTGTCCAAGCTGCGGCCGATACCCTGTATCCTGAGCGTTCACGAGTATTCGAGAGTCTCGGCCTGACCGCGTTGCGGCTGGGCCAGCGCGACCAGGCGCAGGAATACCTGGTAAAAGCTTTACGGCTCAACCAGCAGCAACCACGCGCGTTGCTGGAAATGGCTGAGTTGTCTTACGAAGACAGGCATTATGTGCCGGCCCGTGACTACTACGATCGTTTCAGCCAGCTGAGCGACCACAGTGCCCGCAGCTTGCTGCTGGGCAGTCGCCTGGCCAGCGTCTTCGAAGAACGGAACAAGGCCACCGATCTGGGCCTGCAATTACAACGACTTTATCCCGGTACGCCGGAATATCAGCAATACCTGTCGGAGCAATGATGAAAGCGGCGCATCCCGAAGTAGCAGCAGCGACTCGCGAGAATCCAGGTGAGACTCTGCGTCAGGCCCGTGAGAACAGGGGCTGGTCGCAAGCCGAAGTGGCTCACAAGCTGAACCTGACCGTGAGTTCATTGAACAACCTTGAAGCCGGCGCCTTCGACAAGCTGCCTGGTCACACCTTTGCCCGCGGCTACATACGTGCCTATGCCAAGCTGCTGGACATGGATCAGGCTGCGCTGGTGCAAGCTTTTGACCAATGCACCGGTACCGACGCCCAGGGCAGCGACGTGCATGCGCTGGGTCGCATTGAAGAGCCGGTGCGGCTGTCGCACAACATTCTGCGCGTCGTCAGCTTGTTGCTGTTGGTTGTGGTGATTGGTGGTGGCTTCTTCTGGTGGCAGGAGCAGGGCAGCCAGAGCAGCAAAGACCTGGTCAACATGGCCCTGGAACATGTCGAGGTCGAAAGCGCCGACGGCACCACCCAGATCCATCCGCTGGACGAACCTGAAGACCAGGCGGTCAGCGCCGCTCAGCAACCGCAAAGCACCCCGCTGAGTCTGGAACAGGCCCCGGCGGCCACTGAGCAGACCGAAACCGCGCCAGCGTCACAAACGCCAAGCAGCACTCCGCTCGCGCCGGTAGCTCCGGCCGTCACCACCCCTGTTGCACCCGTTGCTGCACCAGCCGCTCCGGTAGCTGCAGCGCCGGCACCTGCTCCGGTCGCCCCCGTCGCCCCTGTGGTGGTGGCGAGCGCACCGGTCGCTACGCCAGCACCAGCGGCCCCGACCCCGGCGCCTGCCGGCAGCGGCAAGCTGCACCTGCAATTCACCGCCGATTGCTGGACTTCGGTCACCGACGGCAACGGCAAGGTGCTGTTTAGCGCCATCAAGCGCAAGGGCGACAGCCTGGACCTGACCGGCAAGCCGCCGTTTGCGGTACGCCTGGGCTTTGCCCGGGGCGTGCAGGTCAGCTACAACGGCCAGCCTGTTGACGTTGCGCCGTTCACCAGTGGCGAGACTGCTCGCCTGAAGTTGGGACAATAAGTCATGCACGGCGAATCACCGATCAAACGTCGCGAATCGCGAAAAATCTGGGTAGGTAATGTTCCTGTCGGCGGCGATGCCCCCATCGCCGTACAGAGCATGACCAACACCGACACCAACGATGTCGCGGCCACCGTGGCACAGATCAACCGTCTGGTTGATGCCGGTGTCGACATCGTTCGTGTCTCGGTACCGGACATGGACGCGGCCGAAGCCTTTGGCCGGATCAAGCAGCAGGTCAGCGTGCCGCTGGTCGCCGATATCCACTTCGACTACCGCATTGCCTTGCGCGTTGCCGAACTGGGCGTCGACTGCCTGCGGATCAACCCGGGCAACATCGGTCGTGAAGACCGCGTGCGTGCTGTCGTCGACGCTGCCCGTGACCGCGGCATCCCGATCCGCATCGGCGTCAACGCCGGTTCCCTGGAAAAGGACCTGCAGAAAAAGTACGGCGAGCCAACCCCGGCGGCGCTGGTCGAGTCGGCCATGCGTCACGTCGAACACCTCGATCGCCTGGATTTCCAGGACTTCAAGGTCAGCGTCAAGGCCTCCGACGTGTTCATGGCCGTCGAAGCCTATCGGCTGTTGGCCAAACAGATCATCCAGCCACTGCACCTGGGCATCACCGAAGCCGGTGGCCTGCGTTCGGGTACGGTGAAATCCGCAGTCGGCCTCGGTATGCTGCTTGCCGAAGGGATTGGCGATACTATTCGCATCTCCCTGGCGGCAGACCCGGTTGAGGAAGTAAAAGTCGGTTACGACATCCTCAAGTCCCTGCACCTGCGTTCACGTGGTATCAACTTCATCGCCTGCCCGAGCTGCTCGCGGCAGAATTTCGATGTGGTCAAGACCATGAACGAGCTGGAAGGGCGCCTGGAAGACCTGCTGGTGCCGATGGACGTGGCCGTGATCGGCTGCGTGGTCAATGGTCCAGGCGAAGCCAAGGAAGCCCATGTGGGGCTGACCGGTGGTACGCCGAACCTGATCTACATCGATGGCAAGCCTGCGCAGAAACTGACCAATGACAACCTGGTCGATGAGCTGGAACGGCTCATCCGCCAGAAAGCGGCCGAAAAGGCCGAGGCCGACGCGGCGTTGATCGCCCGTGGCTGATACCCAGATTCGTAAGGATTTTCCGTGAGCAAATCGCTGCAAGCCATCCGTGGCATGAACGACATCCTGCCCGAGCAGACCCCGCTGTGGCGCTATTTCGAGAGCACCGTCGCCGGCCTGCTGGACACCTACGGCTATCGCCAGATCCGTACGCCGATCGTCGAGTTCACCGAGCTGTTCAAGCGCTCGATCGGTGAAGTGACCGACATCGTCGAAAAAGAGATGTACACCTTCGCCGACCGCAACGGTGACTCCCTGACCCTGCGTCCGGAAGGTACTGCGGCCTGCGTGCGTGCAGTACTCGAGCACGGCATCAGCGGTGGTGGCCAGGTGCAGAAACTCTGGTACATCGGCCAGATGTTCCGCCACGAGCGCCCACAGAAAGGTCGCTATCGCCAGTTCAACCAGATCGGCGTCGAAGTCTTCAACCTCGACGGTCCGGACATCGACGCCGAGTTGATCGTCCTCACCTGGCGCCTGTGGGGCTTGCTGGGGATCCGTGACGCGGTCAAGCTCGAACTCAACAGCCTGGGCACCAGTGAAGCCCGTGCGCGCTACCGTGATGCGCTGGTCGAGTTCCTCTCGGCGCGTCTGGAGCAGCTGGACGAAGACAGCCAGCGTCGCCTGAAGACCAACCCGCTGCGCATCCTCGACAGCAAGGACGCCAACACCCAGGCGGTGCTGGTTGGCGCGCCGAAGCTCGAAGACTACCTGGACGAAGAGTCGCGGGTACATTTCGATGGCCTCAAGGCACGTCTGGATGCCGCCGGTATTCCGTTCGTGATCAACACCAAACTGGTGCGTGGCCTGGATTACTACAGCAAGACCGTGTTCGAGTGGGTCACCGACAAGCTCGGCTCTCAGGGCACTGTCTGCGCTGGTGGCCGCTATGACGGCCTGGTTGAGCAGATGGGCGGCAAGCCGACCCCGGGCGTTGGTTTCGCCATGGGTATCGAGCGCCTGATCCTGCTGCTGGAAACCCTGGAGCAGGTACCCGAGTCGATCAACCGTCAGGTCGATGTCTACCTGTGCGCCTTCGGTGAGCAGGCAGAGCTGGCGGGCCTGGCCCTGAGCGAGCGTCTGCGCGATCGCCTGCCGAACCTGCGCCTGCAGGTCAATGCCGGTGCTGGCAGTTTCAAGAGTCAGTTCAAGAAGGCTGACAAGAGCAACGCGCTGTTCGCCTTGATCCTGGGGGACGACGAACTGGCGCAACAAGTGGTAGGTTTCAAACCCCTGCGTGGCCAGGGCGAACAACAAAACATTGCCTGGGATGCTCTGGCAGAGCACCTGGAAGCTTCCCTCGCGCAGGCGTGAAGCGGGTCAACAGCCGATTTGGTGAAAAGGAGTATTGGGGTGTCGAGTACCGATGATGAACAGCTGGCGGCCTTCAAGGACTGGTGGCAGCGCAATGGCAAGCCACTGGTAACCGGCGGCCTGCTGGCACTGGTAATAGTGTTCGGCTGGCAAGCCTTCCAGAAATACCAGGGCAACCAGTCGCAAGGCGCCTCGAACCTTTATCAGGCCCTGCTGGAAACCACCCTGACGCCTAGCGGCGAGCCGGATGCGGCCAAGGTCGCGGAACTGTCCGGCAAGCTCAAGAACGAGTTTGGCGGTAGCGCCTACGCCCAGTACGGCAGCCTGTTCGTGGCCAAGGTCGCGGTCGAGGCCGGCAAGCTCGATGACGCTGCTGCCGAGCTCAAGTCGATCGTCGACAAGCCGGCTGATGACACCCTGGGCGAAATCGCCCGTCAGCGCCTGGCCCGTGTCCTGGCTGCCCAGAACAAGGCTGAAGAAGCGCTGAAACTGCTGGAAGGCGACGCCGACAAAGCGTTCCTGGCCAGCCGTGAAGAGCTCAAGGGCGACCTGCTGGTACAGCTGGGTCGTGCTGCTGATGCCCATGCCGCTTACAAAAAGGCCAAGGACGCGCTGTCTGACGACGCCGCGATCGGTGGTTTGCAACTCAAGCTCGACGACCTGGCCAAAGGGGATGCGTGACGTGATCGGTTGGAAACATGCAGCAGTGCTGACCCTGGCCATTCTGGCCGCGGGTTGCAGCAGCAACAGCAAAAAGGAATTGCCGCCGGCCGAGCTGACCAAGTTCACCGAAGAGGTGGTCCTGAAGAAGCAATGGAGTCGTTCGATCGGTGACGGTCAGGGCGAGTCCTTCAACATGCTGGTCCCGGCGATCGAGAACGATCGTATCTACGCCGCCGATGTGACCGGCGTGGTGATGGCCATGGATCGCAATACTGGCGACGTGGCCTGGAAAAAAGACCTTGAACTGCCTGTCTCCGGTGCCGTTGGCGTCGGTTACGGCATGGTCATGCTCGGTACCCTGCGCGGTGAAGTGATCGCCCTGGATGCCAGCACCGGTGAGCAGCGCTGGCGTTCGCGCGTTACCAGTGAAGTGCTGGCGCCGCCTGCCACCAACGGTGACGTGGTGGTCGTGCAAACCCAGGACGACCGTGTGATCGGCCTGGATGCCAGCACCGGTGATCGCCGCTGGATCTACGAAAGCACTCCAGCGGTACTGACCCTGCGTGGTACCGGTGCACCGATCGTGACCAATCACCTGGCTGTTGCTGGTTTGTCGACCGGTAAGGTCATCGCGCTGGATACCCGCAACGGCGTGCCGGTCTGGGAACAGCGTGTGGCCATCCCGCAAGGTCGCTCGGAGCTTGACCGGGTTGTCGATATCGACGGCGGCCTGCTGCTGTCTGGCGGTACCCTGTACGTGAGCAGCTACCAGGGCCGGGTTGCCGGCCTGGATCTGGAAAGCGGCCGGGTGTTGTGGCAGCGTGATGCTTCCAGCTACACCGGTGTGGCCCAAGGCTTCGGTAACGTCTACGTGAGCCTGGCTTCGGGTACCGTGGAAGGTATCGACGAGCGCTCTTCGAGCGCCCTGTGGAGCAACGATTCGCTGGCACGTCGTCAATTGTCGGCGCCGGAAGTGTTCTCCAGCTATGTAGCAGTAGGTGACCTGGAAGGCTACCTGCACCTGCTCAGCCAGGTCGACGGTCGCTTCGTCGGTCGTGAGCGTATCGACAGCGATGGCCTGCGTGCCCGTCCGCTGGTGGTGGGTGACACCATCTATGTGTACGGCAACAGCGGCAAGCTCGAGGCGCTGACCATCCGCTGAGGCTATGCTTGAGGCCGTGCAGGCCTCGGGCTGCGGCACTTCGGGTGCCGCCCGAACTCCGGCCGCTGCAGTGCAGCGGCCTTTGTATTTTCTGAATTTATGAAGTGGAGAGCCGCATGGTTCCCGTAATCGCCCTGGTGGGCCGACCGAACGTCGGTAAATCCACCATGTTCAACCGCCTGACCAGGACCCGTGACGCTATCGTCGGCGACCTGTCCGGGCTGACCCGTGACCGCCAATACGGTGAAGCAAGCTGGCAAGGCCGTTCGTACATTCTGGTCGACACCGGTGGTATTTCCGGTGACGAGCACGGCATGGACGAAAAAATGGCCGAGCAGTCGCTGCTGGCCATCGAAGAAGCCGATGTGGTCCTGTTCCTGGTTGACGCCCGCGCCGGCCTGACCGCTGCCGACCAGATGATTTCCGAGCACCTGCGCAAGCGCAACAAGCGCTCGTTCCTGGTCGCCAACAAGATCGACAACATCGATCCGCAGATTGCCATCGCCGAGTTCTCGCCGTTGGGCATGGGCAACGCCATCGGCGTCGCCGGTGCTCAGGGCCGTGGCGTCAACAACCTGCTGGAGGCCGTGCTCAGCGACTTCCCGCGGGACAATGTAGAAGAGATCGATACCGACGTCGCCGAGGGCGAGGAAGCGGTACGTATTCCTGGTCCGAGCGAGAAAGATGGCATCAAGATCGCCATCATCGGTCGTCCGAACGTCGGCAAATCGACCCTGGTCAACCGCATGCTCGGTGAAGACCGGGTAATCGTTTACGATCAGCCGGGCACCACCCGCGACAGTATCTACATTCCCTTCGAGCGTAATGAAGAGAAGTACACCCTGATCGACACCGCCGGGGTGCGCAAGCGCGGCAAGATCCACGAAGAAGTCGAAAAGTTCTCCGTGGTCAAGACCCTGCAGGCGATCAAGGATGCCAACGTGGTCATCTTCGTCATGGATGCCCGCGAAGGCGTGGTTGACCATGACCTGAACCTGCTGGGCTTTGCCCTGGAAGCCGGCCGCGCCATCGTCATCGCCCTGAACAAGTGGGATGGCATGCAGCCAGGTGAACGCGACTACGTGAAAACCGAGCTGGAACGCCGGCTGTTTTTCGTCGACTTCGCCGACATCCACTTCATTTCGGCGCTGCACGGCACTGGCGTGGGCAATCTGTACCAGTCGGTGCAGAACTCCTTCAAGTCGGCGGTTACCCGCTGGCCGACCAGCCGCCTGACCCAGATCCTCGAAGACGCGATCAGCGATCACCAGCCGCCGATGGTCAACGGTCGCCGTATCAAGCTGCGCTATGCCCACCTGGGGGGCGCCAACCCGCCGATCATCGTGATCCACGGTAACCAGGTCGAGAAAGTACCCAAGTCCTACTCGCGCTACCTGGAAAACACCTATCGCCGCGTGCTCAAGCTGGTCGGTACGCCGATCCGCATCGAGTACAAGGGTGGTGAGAACCCGTACGAAGGCAACAAGAACGCCTTGACCGACCGCCAGGTCAACAAGAAGCGTCGCTTGATGTCGCACCACAAGAAAGCCGAGAAGAAGCGTAAAGACAAACGCTAAATGCATCGCGGGGCAAGCCCGCTCCCACAGCGTTTAAATGAGCCTGTGGGAGCGGGCTTGCCCCGCGATTGCCCTGCGACGGTTGCAACCTTTTTCCTGAACACTCAATCCGCTATGCTCGGTCTCTGACCGCCGGATTGTTCAGCAGGAAAGAGGGCTTCATGATCAGTAGCAAGTTGCCGAACGTCGGCACGACCATCTTTACCACCATGTCCCAGCTCGCCGTGCAAACCGGCGCCTTGAACCTGTCCCAGGGTTTTCCCGATTTCAATGGTCCCCAGGCCCTGCTCGATGCGGTAGGCCGGCATGTGAGTGCCGGACACAACCAGTATTGCCCGATGACCGGTTTACCAGCCTTGCGCCAGCAGGTCGCGACCAAGATCGCCCGTAGCTATGGCGTCAGTGTCGATGCCGAGACGGAGGTCACCATCACCCCGGGTGCCACCGAAGCAATCTTTTGTGCCATCCACGCTGTCATTCGTGCTGGTGATGAAGTGATTGTCTTCGATCCGTGCTACGACAGTTACGAGCCTTCGGTCGAACTGGCCGGCGGACGCTGCGTGCATGTACAGCTCACCGACGGTCAATTTGCCATCGACTGGCAGAAGCTCACTGAGGCCCTGAGCCCGCGTACGCGGATGATCATTCTCAACTCGCCGCATAACCCCACGGGCGCGTTGTTCAGCCGCGATGACCTGGACAAGCTGGCACTGCTGATCGCCGACCGCGATATCTACCTGATCAGCGACGAGGTCTATGAACACCTGGTGTTCGACGGCGTACAGCACGCCAGCGTGCTGGCCGTTGAAGCGCTGTACCAGCGTGCCTTTGTCGTCAGCTCGTTCGGCAAGACCTATCACGTTACTGGCTGGAAGACCGGCTATGTAGTTGCTCCACCGGCACTGAGCGCTGAGCTGCGCAAGGTCCATCAGTACGTCAACTTCTGTGGTGTGACTCCGTTGCAATGGGCGCTGGCCGATTTCATGGCCGAGCATCCGGAGCACGTCGAAGAACTCCCGGCCTTCTACCAGGCCAAGCGCGATCTGTTCTGCGATCTGCTGGCCACATCACGCTTTCAGTTCACCCGCACCGCCGGTACCTACTTCCAGTTGGTCGACTACTCAGCCATCCGCCCGGACCTGAACGACGTCGAGATGTCGCTGTGGCTCACCCGTGAACACGGGGTGGCAACCATCCCGGTATCGGTGTTCTACCAGCAACCCATTCCCGAGCAGCGCTTGGTGCGCCTGTGTTTTGCCAAACGCGAGGAGACGCTGCGTCAGGCAGCGGAGAAGTTATGCGCGATCTGAGTGCTCTGCCTAACCTGAAAGTCGCCCTGGTGCAGACAACCCTGGCCTGGCACGACCGCCTGGCCAACTACGAACATTTCGAGGGCTTGCTGGAGCAGGCCCGTGGCGCCGATCTGATCATCCTCCCGGAAATGTTCACCACCGGTTTTTCCATGGATTCCGAGAGCCTGGCCGAGCCGGAAAACGGCCCGACCTACAAGTGGCTCAAGAGCCAGGCGAAAAAGCTCGATGCGGTGGTTACTGGCAGTGTGATCATCCAGGCCGCCGACGGCAGCCACCGCAACCGCCTGCTCTGGGCACGCCCGGATGGCGAGATCCTGTTCTACGACAAGCGCCATCTGTTCCGCATGGCCGGCGAGCACAAGCACTACACCCCAGGCGAGCGCCAGGTGCAGTTCGAGGTCAAGGGCTGGCGGGTGCGCGCGCTGATCTGCTACGACCTGCGCTTCCCGGTGTGGAGCCGTGATGCGCAAGATACCGACCTGCTGCTGTACACGGCCAACTGGCCGGCGGCGCGGCGTCAGCACTGGAACCGCCTGTTGCCGGCACGGGGCATTGAAAACCTGTGTTACGTGGCGGCGGTGAACCGGGTCGGTACTGACGGCAAGGGCTTTGCCTATTCTGGCGACAGCCAGGTACTGGATTTCCAGGGCGAGAGCCTGCTCAGTGCAGGGGAGGCGGATGGGGTCTTTACCGTGATTCTCAACGCGGCTGATCTGGCAGCCTACCGCACGCGTTTTCCGGCCAATCTGGATGCCGATACCTTCGAACTGCACTGACCACCGTTGTCAGGAAGGTTTTCAAGCGGTTGGTTGAGTGTTGAGTGCCAACTGCGCAACTTCAAGCGTGCTTGATCTCCAGGCACGTTAAGCCATAGCTACCCTGCTGGCGGATAGGCCCGGCAACTATCCGCCGCCCCGGAGGAAACCGTTCAGCATTCATTCAGATACAGCCCCAAGCGCATGCTCGTTGTCGCCCTCGTATGGACTTTGAACCGCCCGACATTCGCTTGCGAGGCGTAAGTACGATTCAGCGAATGGCAGGGTCAGGAGTGAATGTATGTATCCACAAGAGTTGAACAAGGATTTCGTCGCTACTCTGGTGTGCTTGGCCGATCCAGAACATCCGATTCCGGTCAGGGTCTCATGGCATAGATCATCGTCGAAAAAGAAGAAAAGGAAGAAGTCGGGTCATCTTGAAGGCCCACTTGCGGCGAGCATCCTGCAAGACATTGGCGTGGAGGACTCAGAGGACATTGACGTGGAGGAGCTGGGGGCGGCCAAGAATATTTCGCAGGGTGCTAATGCCTTGTTCGCTAATGTCGATTCCGGATGGTTGCAGCTGACCGCCAATGCGAACTCTCGACCTGTGAAACTTACTTTCGCTTTCATCGAGCAGATAGCGGATCGTATTCACTTCAACGTCGGAAGCCTTGCCCAGAGCCTTTACTTCGGCCAGCAAATTGATTCCAGCCGCAATGGATTTCTCGGCTTTTACAGCAGTGTGGAGGACGAAGTGTTCTGGAAAATCGAACCGGCGGGTTTTTACGAAGGCTTTGGCGATCAGCGGCCTGCGTTTTTTCTGCGTGACCGCAAGGGATACACGGTCAAAGCGCAATCAGAGAACGGTGTCACCTACCTCTCCACAGGCGGTAACGGCAGCCCCCTGCTCTTCACCCTGAATGACTATGAAGTTATTGAGCCCCCTGCGTAAAAACGAGTTCACAAGGCGCATGTGCGTTTCCATAAGGGCTTTGGGCACGCACATGCGCCGAGAAAAGACGGAATCCTACGCAATTAACGTCTGATCAATACACGTCACGCCGATACCGCCCATCCTCGATCAGCCGTTGAAGCGCTTCATCGCCAAGGATGCCCTTGAGCGCTGCATCCACCCCCGCAGCCATTCCTTGCAGGCTTCCGCAGACATACACGCAGGCCCCTGCAGCCACCCAGCGGCGCAGTTCTTCTCCTTGCTGCAGCAACACATCCTGGACATACACCTTCTCTGCCTGATCCCGCGAAAACGCCAGGTCCAGCCGTTGCAGGTCACCGCTGTCCAGCCAGGCTTGCATTTCATCGCCGCACAGCAGGTCGTGTGCTCGGTTACGCTCGCCGAACAACAGCCAGTTACGCTGCTCGCCCTCGGCGATACGCGCCTTGAGCAAACTGCGCAGGCCCGCCAGGCCAGTGCCATTACCGATCAGAATGATCGGCACCGATGCTTCTGGCAGCTGGAAGCCGCTATTACGGCGCACGCGCAGGTTGACGCTGCCTTGCACCGGCAGGTACTCGGTCAGCCAGCCTGAGCCGAGCCCCAGGTTGCCGTCGGGATGGCGTTCCTGACGAATGATCAGTTCCAGCACGCCATCGCTGGCAATCGAGGCGATTGAATATTCGCGCGCAGCCAGCGGAATCAGCGCATCGACCAGGGCCTGGGCATGCAGGCCGACCAGGTGCTCGCGGCTGTTGGGCAGTTGCCGACCGGCCAGGGCCTGGAGCAGGCTTTCTTGCAGACCATCGACCTGGACGGCAGATTCGCCATCAAGCCCCAGCCCGTACAGGAACTGTTCAAGGATTTGCGGACTGTTGCGCGGCAGGATCTCCACCAGGTCTCCGGCTTGCCATTGCGCCGGTTGCTGTGGCTTGAGGCCAAGCAGATACACCGCTGAGCCCTGGCTGCCAGGGTTCATCAAGGTGCGCTCAACCAGGGTCCAGTTACTGAACTCAGGCGCCTTCCAGGCGGCCAGTGGTTTGCTGCCGGTCAACTGTGCCAGCTGCTGCTGCCAGTGCTGCAGGGCGGCAGGGTCTGCACTGTCGACTTCCACTGGGGTGAATGCGCTGGTGGCGCCACGCTCGCCAAGCCAGGCCTGCAGGCGTCGGGCAAAGCCACAGAAATGTGGATATTGCCGGTCGCCGAGAGCGAGCAGGGCGTAGTTCAGGTTGTCCAGGGCCCAAGGTTGGCCGAGCACTTTGCGTTCGAAGCCACGGGCACTGTCTGGCGCCTCACCATCACCGAAGGTACTGACCACGAACAGTGCGCGTTCCGCCTGATTGAGGTCGCTTTCGGTCAGTTCGGCCAGTGGCCGCACCTGTACGGGCAAACCGGCAGCTTGCAGTTGTCCGGCGCTCTGCCAGGCCAGCTGTTCGGCGAAACCGCTCTGGCTGGCAAAGCCAATGAGCCAGCCGTGGCCCTGGGCGTTCGATGGTGCCAAGGTGCTGCGTGCGGCCCGCACCTGGCGCTTCTTGCGTCGACGATCAAGGTAGAGCAGCCAGCCGGTGACAAAGAACAATGGCATGGTCAGGCTGGCGATGGTCACCAGAATGCGTCCGGTCAGGCCAAAGTAGCTGCCTACGTGCAGCGCATAAACGCTGGCCAGCAGTTGCGCCTTGAACGACTTGTCGGCGTAGCGATCGTGCTTTTTCACTTGGCCGTTGGCCGGGTCGAGGGTCAGGGTGTTGAGCGCACGTTCGTGCTCGGCGCCTTCAAGCAGGTAGAAGAGGGTCGCCGGTTGTCCGCCAGCAGGTGGCAGTCGCAGGTTGTAGCTGGCCATGGCCGGGCCGGCGGCGGCTTGCAGGTTGCTCCAGATGGCATCGTAGTCGACCACCAGCGGTTTGGCGTCTTTGCCCGGAGCACCACCTGGGCGCCCGCGGCCTTCGCCACGCTTGTGCTGCTCGCCGGCAGCGGGGCCATCGGCCAGCAGCTTGTTCAGGCCTTCGCGGTACCACTCATACGACCAGAACAGGCCAGTGAGGGCGAACAGCAGATAGAACAGCAGGCACCAGGTGCCGAATACCGCATGCAGGTCCCAGTTGAAGGCCCGGCCCTTCTTCGCCCAGTCCAGAGTCAGCCAGACCCGCCAGTTCAGCGCCTTGCGCGGCCAGCGCAGGTACAGGCCGGAGAGACAGAAGAAAATCAGC
Organism: Pseudomonas sp. GW821-FHT10B02; assembly: GCF_059415665.1. NCBI lineage: Bacteria > Pseudomonadati > Pseudomonadota > Gammaproteobacteria > Pseudomonadales > Pseudomonadaceae > Pseudomonas > Pseudomonas sp. GW821-FHT10B02. The sequence goes on from NZ_JBWKNR010000002.1 coordinate 85,787, forward strand.
ATGAGCGTGCAGGCGCCGGTGATCTGCCGCCCGGTGTCGCCCATGGCCAGAAAACGGTGCAACTGCAGCATCAGGTCGAAGAAGCCTTGACCGGCAACCTCGCCCTGCAGCTTGCCGGTATAAGGATCGGCATAGCGCATCAAGCCCCGGCGTTCACCGGGAGGCGGGGTGAAGAAGACGCGTGCCGCCTTGTCGCTTTGTGGCTGGACCCAGAGCATGGCGACCTTGTCACCCTGTTCGGCCTCGATCTTTCTGACCAGTTCGGGCATTGGCAAGACACCCTCCTGGCGTACTTCGACTTTGAGCACGTCGGGGTTGAACAGCTGCAGCAGCTCATCCTGGAACGACCAGATCGCCCCGGTAATGCCCATCAACGCCAGCACCAGGCCGGCGGTGATACCGAAGAACCAGTGCAGTTGAAACAACGATTTCTTCACCACATCGATCACCTTGTCTTGCCGCAAATACGAATGCGTCGCGCATTATGCCTTGATACACAAAAGCCCCGTTCACCGAAATGAACGGGGCTTGCCAGTCAGCGCACTCAGAAGTGGAAGTTGGTGCTCAGCAGGGCGGTGCGGCCGGCTGCCTGGTTGGCGTAATGGGCACCGTAGGCTTTGTCGTAGTAGACCTCGTCGGTAAGGTTCTGCACGTTCAACTGCAGGTCGACGTTCTTGGTCAGCTTGTAGCTGGCCATGGCGTCGTAGCGCCAGTACGAGTCGACCATAACGGTGTTGTTGACGTTGCCAAACACGTCGTCGACATAGAAGGCACCGCCACCGATGGTCAGTTTCGGGGTGACGTTGTAGGTGGTCCACAAGGTCAGGCTGTTATTCGGGGTGTTCGGCATCTGGTTGTCGTTGTTCGGGCTGTCGACGAATACCCCCCCCACATTCTGTTTGCCGCCATCGACCAGTTTGGCGTCCATGTAGGTGTAGCCCGCAAAGACTTGCCAGTTATTGGTCAATTTACCGGTGGCTGTCAGTTCCAGACCGTCTACGCGGCTTTTGCCGACGTTCTCGTAAGTGTTGCTGCTGACCAGTACCCGGGCGTTTTCCTTCTCGGTACGGAAAACCGCGGCGGTCAGGGCCAGGCGCTGGTCCAGCAAGTCCCACTTGGTGCCGATTTCGTAGTTGGTGGTTTCTTCCGGTTTCAGTTCGCTGCTGGTCGTGGCCGTCAGCAGCGGGTTGCCGTCGCTGCCTTCACCCAGCGAAGCGCCAGCGGGGGTCGCCGAGGTGGCATAGGAAATGTAGATGCTGCCGTTTTCCGCAGGCTTCCACGTCAGGCCCAGTTGGCCGGTGACGAACTCGCTGGTGTCTTCAGTCTTGAAGCTGGTGGCGCCACTGGCGACTTTGGTCTTGGCCTTGGTGTCGAAATGGTCGTAGCGCAAGCCCATGGTCAGTAACCAGGCAGGATCCAGTTCCAGGGTGTCGGTCAGGTAGATGGCGCGGGTGTTGCTGGTGGTGTCGGCACCCGCGTTGGTGCGGCTGACGCTACCACCCCATGCTTCATTCGGGTCGGGGTTGGGGAACGAGGTGCACACGCCAGGAACAAGGCCTTCGCCCTTGGAACAGTCACCCGACTTGAAGCCGGTAACGTCGTAGCCTTCCTTGGTCGAGGCTTCGCGGCTCAATTCGATACCGGTAGAGAAGGTGTTCTTGAACCCGCCGATGTATACCTCACCGAACAGGTCGGTCTGGTTGGTGGTGGTGCGGGTATTGGCGACACGGTTGTTCGGGCGACGCCAGACTTCACCCTTGAGGATGTTGCCCTTGCTGTCGTCAGGCTGACTGTAGATGTAATCCTGCAGGGTGTTGCCGTGGCGCAGGGTGTTCTTGATGGTCAGCGCATCACTCAGGTCATGTTCCAGAGCGATGGTGGCGATATCTGCGCGGCTCTTGAAGAAGTCGCGGCCAACCAGACCGTAGAAGTTGTCACTGTCGCCGCCATCAGTCGGCTTGTCGGGGTTTGCCGACGTACGATTGGCGGAGCTGCCGGATTTAAGGCTGTAAGGGATGCCTGAATCTGGCAGGTCATCGCTTTCCATGTGGTAGTAATCCAGGCTCAGGCGGGTTTCAGTGCCCAGGCCAAAGACCAGCGACGGCGCTACGCCCCAACGGTCATAGTTGACCTCGTCGCGGCCGGCGACGTTGCTTTCGTGACTCATCAGGTTCAGGCGGAACGCGGCGGTGTCGAGGAACTGATAGTTGCCATCGAAGGTGTAGCGTTGGGTCTGGTCCGAGCCCCAGGTGAAGCCAGCGTCGGTGGAGTTGCCCATGTGGGCGCGTTTGCTCACCAGGTTGATGGTACCGCCCGCCGCACCACGACCGCCGATAGTCGAGTTCGGGCCCTTGGCGACTTCGACCGATTCAATCGCGAAGATTTCGCGGGTCTGCGAGCCAGTGTCACGTACACCGTCCAGGTACATCGAGCTTTGCGAGTCGAAGCCACGAATGAAGGGGCGGTCGCCTGACGGGTTGCCGCCTTCGCCGGCGCCCATGGTGATGCCAGGCACAGTACGCAGGGCGTCCTGCAGGTTAAGGGCGTTGGTGTCCTTGATGACCTGCTGAGGGATCACGGTCACGCTGCGTGGAATGTCTACCAGCGGTGCGGTGTACTTCGGCGAAGAAGCACTCTCCACCTTGTAATCAGTGCTTGCCGCGTCGGCCTGGCCGGTAACGCTGGTCGCGTCCAGGGCAATCGCGTCGTTCTTGGCCGGCTCGGCTTCTGCGGCATAAGCCAGGTGTCCGGCGGAAGTAGCAGTAAGCGCTACACCAATGGCAGAGGCGAGCAAGCGTGGTGAACTGACAGCGGTTGGCACATAGTGACGCGGCATGGTGGTCCCCTTCCCCAGGTTTTCAAGGCCGCGAAATATAATGTAAACAAATATGAGTAACAATTGAGAAAGGTTGCTATTTGTGGGGAATTTACAATCTTTACAATTTGTAACTGCGGGTTTCCATTGCTGAAACGTCGCACCCCTCAGAAAGGGCTTGTGGTAAGCCAATGGGAATCAATACCATTGACATCTTTTTATGCTTTCAGGTGCCTGCGCCATGCTGCTACACATTTCCGGACTGTTCTCCACCGAGGAAGTCACGCGTATCCGTGAGGCGCTGGAGCGGACCGAGTGGGCCGACGGCAAGATCACCGCGGGTTATCAGTCGGCCAAGGCCAAGCACAACCTGCAGCTCCCCGAAGGCCATCCACTGGCCAAGGAAATCGGCACGGCGCTGATCGAGCGTTTGTGGCAGCACCCACAGTTCATGTCGGCGGCGCTGCCGCACAAGGTCTTCCCGCCCTTGATCAACTGCTATCGCGAAGGTGGCAATTTCGGCTTTCATATTGATAACGCCCTGCGCCAGCCCCGCGGCAGCCACGAGCGGGTGCGTACCGACCTGTCCTCGACCCTGTTCCTGAGCAACCCCGAAGACTACGACGGTGGTGAGCTGGTGATCCAGGACACCTACGGTGTGCAACAAGTGAAGCTGGCGGCAGGCGACCTGGTGCTCTATCCGGGCACCAGCCTGCACAAGGTCAATCCGGTCACGCGTGGCGCACGTTATGCCGCGTTCTTCTGGACCCAGAGCCTGGTTCGCGAAGACAGTCAGCGCGCTTTGCTGTTCGAGATGGATAACGCAATCCAGCAGCTGACAGCAGACATGCCCGATCACCCGGCACTGATCCAGCTGACCGGCACCTATCACAATCTGCTGCGCCGCTGGGTCGAGGTCTGAGACATGGCTTTCGCAATGCGTAATCGGCAGGAAGTTGACAGCGAGCAGTTCGCCCAGATGCTTGAGCACAGCCCGGCAAAGGCTGCTCAGGCGATATTGGCGGCAGCGGGACAGGAGGTGGTTGAGGCCCAGTTGCTGCTTGGGCAGATCCTGCTCGACGGGCGTGGCATCGAGCAGGACTCCGGTCTGGCTCGGCGCTGGTTTGCCATAGCGGCCGCGCATGGCAGTGCCATGGCCGACAATATGCTCGGGCGTTGCCTGGAGCATGGTTGGGGCGGGGAGGTGGATCTAGCTCGGGCTGCTCGGCACTATGACCGGGCGGCGCGAGCCGGGCTGGACTGGGGGATGTACAACCGCGCCAATATGCTCGCTACCGGGCGGGGTGTTGCCCAGGACGACGTAGCGGCGCTGGCCTGGTATCGGCAAGCAGCTGAACTCGGTCATGCCAAGTCGATGAACCTGTTGGGGCGTTTTCTGGAGGAAGGTCTGCATTGCCCGCTCGATGTGTCAGGCGCACAGCGTTGGTACCAGCGTTCAGCTGAGGCCGGAGATTTTCGCGGACAGTTCAGTCATGCCGGGGTATTGGCGGCTCAGGGGCAGACACAAGAGGCCCTGGCCTGGTTGCAGCGCGCGTTAGTCGCTGGCAACGAGAATTTCCTGAGGGTAGCCGGCCCGGCCTTGGAGCAGGCCGAACAGCCCGAAATCCGTAGCCTGGCAATTTCCTACCGAGAACGTTTGGCGCAACTCGAAGCCGGGCGCTGAATGTAGCGCGGGGCCGTTGCTGATTTTCAGCAGCGGCCCCGCGATGGTGTACTCAGCAGCCCGATACTGTCATTACAGGTAGTAGGCTTTCAGTGGCGGAAAGCCATTGAACTCCACCGCGCTGTAGCTGGTGGTGTAGGCACCGGTCGACAGCCAGTACAGGCGGTCACCGATGGCCAGGTTCAGTGGCAAGCCGTATTTGTAGTGCTCGTACATGATGTCGGCGCTGTCGCAGGTCGGGCCGGCGATCACTACTTCTTCCATCTCGCCTTTTTTCTCGGTCCAGATCGGGAACTTGATCGACTCGTCCATGGTTTCGATCAGGCCGGAGAACTTGCCGACGTCGGTGTAGACCCAACGCTCGACGGCGGTACGCGACTTGCGCGCCACCAGCACCACTTCACTGACCAGGATGCCGGCGTTGGCGATCAGCGAACGGCCTGGCTCGAGGATGATTTCCGGCAGGTCGTCACCGAAGTCTTCCTTGAGGAAACGGATGATTTCTTCGGCGTAGGTTTCCAGGCTGTTGGTACGGGTGATGTAGTTGGCCGGGAAGCCGCCACCCATGTTGATCAGCTTGAGCTCGATGCCGTCTTCTTCCTTCAGGCGTTCGAAGATCACTTTGACCTTGGCGATCGCCGCGTCCCAGACGCTGATGTCACGCTGCTGGGAACCGACGTGGAAAGACACACCGTAAGGCACCAGGCCCAGGTCGCGGGCGAGGATCAGCAGGTCCATGGCCATGTCGGTCTGGCAGCCGAACTTGCGCGACAGCGGCCAGTCGGCAGTGGTCGAGCCTTCGGTGAGGATACGCACGTAAACCTTCGAACCCGGTGCGGCCTTGGCGATGTTGCGCAGGTCGGCTTCGGAGTCGGTGGCATACAGACGCACGCCCTTCTCGTAGAAGTAGCGGATGTCCTTGGATTTCTTGATGGTGTTGCCATAGCTGATGCGATCGGCGCTGACGCCACGGCCCATCACTTTGTCCAGCTCATAGATCGAGGCGATGTCGAAGCTCGAGCCTTTTTCCTTGAGCAGGTCGATGATTTCCACGGCTGGGTTGGCCTTGACCGCGTAGTAAACCTTGGCGAATTCGAAACCGGCGCGCAGGTCGTCGTAGGCCTGGCTGATCATCTGGGTGTCGATGAGTACGAACGGGGTTTCTTGCTTGTCAGCGAACGCCTTCATTTTCTGAAAGGTATCGCGCGCGAAGTAGTCTTCGACCTGAATCGACATGCTTAGGGACTCCATGGGCAAACTGAATAAAAAAGTGGCTGCAACTGAACGCCCTCCGTATCCCCACTTTGGTTCGCCTACTTCCCAAGGCATGTCGCCGAAAGCAAAAAGGTCACCGTGCGTGATAAAGCGAGCTACGGGTGACCTTGCTGTCTCGTCGTCAGTACTTGAGCCGGATGGATCGTTTCCAGCATGGACGTTCGGCGCGAACTTTAGGACCTGAGGGGCTCAAGATCAACAAAAAATGTCGCGATTTTGCACACGTCTGTCGCCCCATCCCGCACAGCCACTTTTTAACCGACCCAGGTAAACAGTAGATGTTCAATTTGATGACAAAAGCGTTAAAAATACCGAAAAGCCCACAGATCTTTCAGCGATTCGGTAAGTTTGCTTTCACGCTGTGTGATCGGCGAATTTAGCGACGAAAGTGGCAAAAAAGACCTCAGTTGGCCGCCAGAAAACACGCATGCATTTCAGGGGCACAGGGCGCTGGCGTTCAATTTTTTTTTCGTGCTCAGCGGCCATCCTGCGCGTTGCCACCCGCACATTTTTTTATCCCGATCACGCTTCGTCGCCTGCCATCATCTTCGATTGCTGCGCTTAATAAGAAACATTACTATTCGCGTCATTCCTCATCGCTTGGCGAAGACCCCCGCATCGTGTCGCGACACAAAGGCTTTCTCGACCACTACCAAGAGCTGATCGGCACCTGGACGCGCAAATTGCGCAATCGCCAGCAGGCCGAGGATCTGGCACATGATGCGTTTGTCCGGGTGCTGGAAAATGACCAGGCCGGAGTCGAGCAACCCCGCGCTTACCTGCACCAGACCGCGCGCAATATTGCGGTGGATGGTTACCGCCGCGAAGATCGCCGCCAGGCCGTCGAGCAAGACTTATTCGATCCTGCCTGCGATGCCAGTGGCGACCCGGAGGCCTACATGCATGCCATCGAGCTGGCTGACAGCGTCGAGCGCGCCCTGGCGCAATTGCCGCTAAATTGTCGCCGGGTGTTCATCTGGCAGAAGCTCGAAGGACTGACCCAGGCGGAAATCGCCGAGCGCATGGGCTTGACCAAGAACATGGTCGAAAAGTATATGATCCGCACGCTCCGGCATCTGCGTGAGCACCTGGATGTGTCGACGAGATGAGTCAGGCGAATGTTTTCATGAATCATGACGCGTGCCTGTGTGGCACCGAAGCCATGCGCGAGCAGGCAGCCCAGTGGTTTGCCCGGACCCGTGACGGGGCGTTGGGCGCAGACCAACAGGCGCAATTCGACGTCTGGCTGGCGCAGCACCCGCAGCATCAGCATGAGTACGATCTGCTCGGCCAGCTCTGGGGCGCCGCAGATGTTTTGCCGCGTGCGCGTCTTGAGGCGTTGTGCCAGGCCGATCCGGTGCGCCCGTTGCCGCGTCGGCGCTTCGTTCAGCAGGCGCTGGCCGCGGGTGTCGCAGTCGCGGCCGTGGGGCTTGGCTGGTTCGGCTGGCAACAGCACCAGCTCAACTATCAGGACCAGTTGCAGACGGCCCTTGGCGAGCGCCGCCAACTCGAGCTGCCGGACGGCTCACAGCTGGAGCTCAATGGCCGTACGCAACTGAAAGTCGATTTCAGCGCCGGGCAACGGCGAATCGAATTGAGCGCCGGGGAAGTCATGTTCAGTGTCGCCCATGACACGACACGGCCTTTTGTCGTGAGTACCAGCAACGGCACGGTCACGGTCACTGGTACCCGTTTCGACGTACGCCTGGATCCGGCCCGCACCCGGGTAGCCGTAGAGCAAGGCTCGGTCAGGGTCCAGGGCAGTGGCGCCAGCCAGGCGTTACTCACTGCCGGTCTTGGTTCGCAGATCGATGCCCAGGGTCAGGTCGCCACACCTTATGCGGTGGACGCTGCGGCGCTGACCGCCTGGCGCAAGGGCAAGCTGGTGTTCAATGACGCGCCGTTGAGCGAAGTGGTCGAGGAAGTCTCGCGCTACCGTGCCCAACCCTTGCGCGTGGCCGCGGGCGAGGTGGCGGCGTTGCGCCTGAGCAGCACCTTCAGCAGTGACGACACCGACGCCTTGTTGCGGGCTCTGCCGAGCATCCTGCCGGTGGCTATCAAGACCCATGCCGATGGCTCCAGCGAAATAATTTCAAAATAAATTCAGGTTTTTTTTCAGTTGTTCGTCTTCCTGGCCAACTGCAACTGCCAAGCATTTCCATTTGCATGCAGATGGCATTTTATCCGGCCCCTCAGGATTTCTCGAAGACGTGAACAACAACAAGTTTTCCCCGCGTTCTGCCCCACGCCTGCGCACCCGTTTGCTGCCACTGGCGCTGGCCCTGGCGGTCAGTGGCGGTATCGCCAGCAGCTATGCCGACCAGGCGGCGACCAGCATCCAGATCCCGGCCCAGTCGCTGGCTTCGGCCTTGAGCCAACTGGGGCAGCAGACTTCGCTGCAGCTGTTCTTCAGCCCCGAGCTGGTGGCCGGCAAGCAAGCTCCGGCCGTGTCCGGCACCCTGGCGCCGGAGCAGGCTCTGCAGACACTGCTGCAAGGCAGCGGGCTGACTTACGAGATTTCCCAGGGCACCGTGGTGCTCAAGCCTGCGCAGAGTGCGGGTACCCTGACCACCGGTAGCCTCGAACTGGCGCCGACCGACGTCAAGGTCGTCGGTGACTGGCTTGGCAACGCCGAAGAAACCGTGGTCCAGAACCATCCTGGCGCCCGGACTGTGGTGCGCCGCGAGGCGATGGTCGAGCAAGGCGCGATGAACGTGCGCGATGTGCTGCGTGGCATTCCGGGTGTGCAGGTGCAGGATTCAAACGGTACCGGCGGCAGCGATATAGCCCTCAACGTCGGCGTGCGCGGTCTGACCTCGCGCTTGTCGCCGCGCTCCACCGTACTGATCGATGGCATTCCAGCGGCCTTCGCCCCGTATGGTCAGCCGCAGCTGTCGATGGCACCGATCTCCTCTGGCAACCTCGACAGCATCGATGTGGTCCGTGGTGCCGGCTCGGTACGTTATGGTCCGCAGAACGTCGGTGGGGTCATCAACTTCGTGACCCGGGCAATTCCGGAAAAGGCCACTGGCGAGCTGTCCACCACCATGGAAACTTCTCGCCATGGTGGCTGGAAACATATCGAGTCGGCGTTCCTCGGCGGTACCGCTGACAACGGCCTGGGCGCGGCGTTGCTGTATTCCGGGGTCAACGGTAATGGCTATCGCAGCAGCAACAACGGCAACGACATCGACGACGTGCTGTTGAAGACCCATTGGGCGGTGACTGACAGCGACGAGTTGTGGCTTAACTTTCACTATTACGACGCCAAGGCCGATATGCCCGGCGGTCTGACCCAGGCGCAGTTCGACGACGATCCGTACCAGTCCGATCGCGACCACGACAACTTCAGCGGCCGCCGTAAAGACGTCTCGCTCAAGTACCTGCGCCAGATCGACGACCTTACCCAGTTCGAAGTGCAGACCTACTACACCGACAGCTTCCGTGGCAGCAGCATCGCCGCCCGCGACCAGAAGACCCTGTCGTCGTACCCGCGCAGTTACCACACCTTTGCGATCGAACCGCGTGTATCGCGGATCTTCTTTGCCGGCCCGACCACCCAGGAAGTCAGTGTCGGTTATCGCTATCTCAAGGAAGCGATGCACGAACAATCGACGCGTCTGGCCTTGGTCGACAACGTCCCGACCCCGGCACCAGGCTCTGACGGGCATGTGTTCCAGGATCGTACCGGTGGCACCGAAGCCAGCGCCTACTACATTGACGACAAGATCGATGTCGGCAACTGGACCATCACCCCGGGCGTTCGCTTCGAGCACATCAATACGGATTGGCATGAGCGTCCGGTGATCGGTACCGACGGCAAGCCGGTGCAGGAGAAGAACCGCAGTGTGACGAGCAACGAGCCATTGCCAGCGTTGAGTGTGATGTACCACCTGTCCGATGAATGGAAGCTGTTTGCCAACTACGAAACCTCGTTCGGCAGCCTGCAGTACTTCCAGCTCGGGCAGGGTGGTATCGGTGACCAGACCGCCAATGGCCTGGAACCGGAAAAAGCCAAGACCTATGAAGTGGGTACCCGATACAACAATGGTACCTGGGGCGGCGAGCTGACTGCGTTCTACATCGACTTCGATGACGAACTGCAATACATCAGCAACGACATTGGCTGGACCAATCTTGGTGCGACCAAGCACCAGGGTATCGAGGCCTCGATGCACTATGACCTGTCGGGTCTCGACCCACGTCTACAGGGCCTGAGCGCCAATGCCGCATTCACCTACACCCGCGCCACCTATGAAGGGGAAATTCCCGGTTTCAAAGGCCGCGACCTGCCGTTCTACTCGCGGCAAGTGGTTAACGCCGGGCTGCGTTACCAGATCAATCGCTGGACCTGGAACCTGGATGCCTTTGCCCAGTCGAAGCAACGCGCACCGGGCACTGGTATGAATAAAGATGGTAGTTTCAACGGTGACTACATCACCGAGCCGAGTGCCGACGGTCAGTTTGGCGACATTCCTGGCTACGTCACCTGGGCGGCGCGCGGTGGCTACGACTTCGGCCAGGAGCTATCGAACCTGAAGCTGGCGGCAGGGGTGAAGAATATCTTCGACAAGCAGTACTACACCCGTTCCAGCGACAACAACTCGGGGATCTACCTGGGTGAGCCGCGTACCTTCTATGTGCAGGCCAGTGTAGGGTTCTGAATGGGTTGGGGCTGCTGTCGCAGCCCATCGCCGGCAAGGCCGGCTCCCACAGGTATTAAGTTGACCTCTGTGGGAGCCGGCCTTGCCGGCGATTATGTTCAGGGTCAGGCTAGTGCTTCAGCCGGCGATACGATACAGGTCTTGCCCCCACGCGAACGCCCCGAACTCAGGTAAGCGGCAATCGACTCTTGAGTCACTTCCCCCAGAAACACCTGCTCGGCATCCAGCACCGGCAACCACGAACGATTGAACTCGTACATCCGCGACAGCAGGATGCGCAGGTGCTCGTCATGGGACGCGGTGGCATTGAAAGTGCGCAGGAAGTCGGCGCAGCTACCGTGCTGGCGATGCAGGTCGCGCCGACGCACATAGCCCATGGCCTTGTTCTGTGCATCGGTGACCACCACGTAGCGCCGATCATGCTCGTCCATCAGTTCCAGCGCATCGTTGACCGGCGTTTGCGGGCTGACTGACGGTGCGTTGTCGGCGGCGTCTTCGGCGCGTACCAGCAACAGGCGTTTGAGCGTGCTGTCCTGACCGACGAAGTTGCTCACGAAGTCATCGGCCGGGTGCGCCAGCAACGTATCCGGATGGTCGATCTGGATCAGTTTACCGGCGCGGAAAATGGCGATTTTGTCACCCAGTTTGATCGCCTCGTCGATGTCGTGGCTGACCATGATCACGGTCTTGTTCAGCGCCCGCTGCATCTCGAAAAACTCGTTCTGGATCATCTCGCGGTTGATCGGGTCGACCGCGCCGAACGGTTCGTCCATCAACAGCAGCGGTGCCTCGGCGGCCAGGGCGCGGATCACCCCGATGCGCTGTTGCTGGCCACCGGACAATTCGCGCGGGTAGCGCTGCAGGTACTGCTTGGGTTCGAGCTTGATCATGCTCATCAATTCGCGGGCACGCTCATGGCACTTTTGCTTGTCCCAGCCGAGCAGGCGCGGGACCACGGTGATGTTTTCCTCGATGGTCATGTTGGGGAACAGACCGATCTGCTGGATCACATAGCCGATACGCCGGCGCAGGGTGACTTCGTCGAGTCCCGTGGTGTCTTCGCCGTTGATCAGCACCTTGCCGGAGGTTGGCGTGATCAGGCGGTTGATCATTTTCAGCGTGGTGCTTTTGCCGCAACCGGACGGGCCGAGGAACACGCAGATTTCGCCTTCATTGACGGTCAGGCTGACAGCGTCGACGGCTTTGACGTCTTTACCGTTGGCGTGAAAGGTCTTGCTCAGGTTCTGGAGTTCGATCATTTGCGCAGTCCTTCTGGAGTCAGGGCACGTTGCAGGGTTTGCAGCAGCAGGTCAGCGAAGATGGCCAGCAGGCTCACCAGCATTGCACCGACCAGCAGCATCGACATGTCGCTACGGCTGATGGAGGTCAGGATCAGTACGCCCAGGCCACCGGCGCCGATGGTGGCGGCGATGGTCATGACGCCAATATTCATCACCACGGCGGTACGCACGCCGGCGAGGATCACCGGCACGGCGATGGGCAGTTCGACCATGCGCAGGCGCTGGCCGAAGGTCATGCCGATACCGCGCGCGGCTTCACGAATCCCTGGCTCGACATTGGTCAGCGCCAGGTAGGTGTTGCGCAGGATCGGCAGCAATGAATACAGGAACACCGCAGTGATCGCCGGCAGTGGCCCCAGGCCCTGGCCGAACTTGGAGTAGAACGGCAACAGCAGGCCGAACAGGGCAATCGAGGGGATGGTCAGCAGCACCGTGGCGCACGCCTGCAAGGGGCCGGCGAGGGCAGGGAAGCGGGTCATGAGGATGCCCAGCGGTACGCCGAACAGAATCGCCAGGCTGACGGCGATGCCGACCAGGGTGATGTGCTGCCAGGTCAGGTGCAGGACCTGGGCCCAGTCCAGGTGAGCGAAGGTATCGAGCATGGTCATGGCTGCTCCTGTGCAGGTGGATGCTGGCGCAGGTACTCGGCGGCGACCTTGCCCGGGCTCTGGTGCTCGACGTCGACTTTGGCGTTGAGCTCGCGCAGGGTCTGGTCATCCAGTTGCTCGGCCAGCGGCTTGAGCAGGGTGGCCAGTTGCGGGTGGGCGTCGAGGACTTCCTTACGCACCACCGGGGCGGCGGTGTAGTCGGGGAAGTAGTGTTTGTCGTCTTCGAGCAGCTTCAGGTCAAAGGCGCTCAGACGTCCGTCGGTGGTGTAGACCAGGCCACTGAATACCTGGCCGTTGCGCAGCGCGGTGTAGACCAGGCCGGCGTCCATCTGGCGGATGTTACGGCGGGTCAGTTGCAGGTCGTAGGTTTCGGCGAGGCCGACCAGTCCGTCGGGGCGATTGGCGAACTCGGTGTCCAGGGCGATCACATGTGTGCGTTGTTTCTCCTCACGCAATACCTGGTTCAGCTGGCTGATGCTGTTTACCTGCGGATACTGCTCGGCAATCTTGCGCGGCAGGGCCAGGGCGTAGGTGTTGCTGAATTTCGATGGCGCCAGCCAGATCAGACCTTTCCTGGCATCCAGTTCCTTGACCTTGGCATAAGTCGCCGCGGCGCTGGGCATGCGCTCGTCGATGTGGTTATAGGACACCAGCGACACCCCGGTGTATTCCCAGACCATGTCCAGCTGGCCGGTTTCATGGGCGCTGCGGGCCAGATTGCTGCCCAGGCCGCCGGTAATACGCACATCGAAGCCGTTCTGGTTGAGGTAGCGGGCGGTGATTTCCGCCAGCACGGTCTGTTCGGTGAAGACCCGTGCGCCGAGGCGGATCACAGGTTTTGTCGCGGCCTGGGCAAATCCCGAGAACAGCAGGGCCGCGCCCAGTAACAAGGCGATTCTTTTCATTGGAGTTCCTTCGCTTAGTGGGCCAGGCCGCGTTCAAGCCAGCGCCGGCTGCCTTGCGCCACCAGGGCGTCGAGCAAGAGGGCGAGCAAAGCGGTGCAGGCAGCGCCGAGCAGCAGTTGCGGCTGATTGTTCAGGGCGATGCCGGGAAAAATCAGGCTGCCCAGACTGTTGGCGCCGATCAGGAACGACAGCGGTGCGGTGCCGACGTTGATCGCCAGGGCCACCCGTACACCGCCGACGATGATCGGTACCGCATTGGGTAGCTCGACCTGCCACAGCCGTTGACGGGCTGTCATGCCGATGCCGGTGGCGGCTTCCTTGAGCGAGGCGGGAACGTTTTTCAGGCCCTCGTAGGTGTTGCGCACGATGGGCAGGAGGGAGGCGAGGAACAGGGCGAAGATCGCGGGACCGGCGCCAATGCCGAGGAAACTCAGGGCAATGGCCAGAACGGCCAAGGGGGGGATGGTGTTGCCAATATTGAAAAGCTGCATGAAACGTTCGGCGCGGTCGACCCGGTGTGGTCGACTCAAGGCAATCCCAGCGGGTATGCCCACGGCTAACGCCGCCACCATCGACAGCAGCACCAGCATCAGGTGCGCTTGCAGGTAGAACCACAGATCGGCGCGGTAGTGCGCGATCGTATCGATGCCGATCCAGTGGATCAGCAGGGCCAGGATGACGAGCGCGAAGGCACATCCCATCAGCCCCTTGCCATAGCGTATAGCCACAGGCGGACTCCTTTTGTTGTCGGCGAACACACTCCCGTGGCGGCCACCATTCCAGGTGGCAGGCAGTGTGATCGCGATAAGCAGCGTGCTGTCCGGAACGGAGCGAATCACGCCATAAGCGATGCCTCGTCAGGCTCGTAGTGCCGGTGAAACCAACCCTGACGAACGGTCATTACCGATTGCATATCAGGGGAGTGGACGCCTCCACAGCCGTAAAGGTTCCCATCTGAAGCAGCATTTGGCCAGCGCTACTTGCGTGATGGAACCCCGTTTCCCTCTGCGCTTTTCCTCGTCAGTCCCCTTGAATGCTGGGCTGGAGGAGACTCCGACGAGTGGTCTGCGGACCTGGAAAAATCTCAGATAAGGAAAGCCAACGATGCTCAAACATAACTATGATCGTTCGTTCATTGCCCACGTTGCTTGTACGACGCCGGGTTACGAGGGTTATCTTGATTGCGCCAAGCTAGCGATCAAGAACGGCCAGGCCGCACGTGTCGCTGACGACTGGATGATCGTGACGTCAATTCTGGGGCGCAAGCCTCATTACTTCTGGTTTCGTTGCCTGTTTGACGAATCCATCGGCCGTCCCTACTACGACATCCAGTCCTGGAGCCGTCGTACCGGTCGAGACTTCAACTCCAAGAATCGTCACTTGGACTGCAGCTATAACGGATTCCCTGGGCTGTACGCTGAGTCTCCCGAAGATCAGCGCCTCTGGAAGGTGATGACCCTTCAGGATGGTAGTTTCGCCAGCATGACCTCGATAGTGGAAGTCGGGCAAAAGATCGAGGCGCGAATTCGGACACGCTCGAATTGTGAACTTCAGGCGGTCGACCGCCAGCGAGTGGGTGATCACTGGTTCGCCAGCGCGGCGACCAGCGGCGGGCAGGTGCTGGACTTGTGTCTGGAAATTACCCACATCGGCGAAGAGCTGCTCGACGATCATTGACCGAGGTAGCCGCATTCCGGCCATTTCGGCTGGGATGCAGGCGCCGCTGGTTGGGTCCGCTGCGGGTTTCGGGTATAATCTGCGCCCTTTTTTGAATCCCTTGCCAGGCGATTTCCCATGACCAACCAGGCCGCCGAAGTCGCGAAACGCCGCACCTTCGCTATTATTTCCCACCCCGATGCGGGTAAAACCACCATCACCGAGAAGCTGTTGCTGATGGGCAAGGCGATTGCCGTTGCCGGTACGGTGAAATCGCGAAAGTCCGACCGCCATGCCACCTCCGACTGGATGGAAATGGAGAAACAACGTGGTATCTCCATCACCACCTCGGTGATGCAGTTCCCGTACCGCGAGCACATGATCAACCTGCTCGACACCCCGGGTCACGAAGACTTCTCCGAAGATACCTACCGCACCCTGACCGCGGTCGACTCGGCGCTGATGGTGCTCGACGGCGGTAAAGGCGTCGAGCCACGGACCATCGCCCTGATGGACGTCTGCCGTCTGCGTGATACGCCGATCGTCAGCTTCATCAACAAACTCGACCGCGATATCCGCGACCCGATCGAGCTGCTCGACGAAATCGAGGCGGTACTGAAGATCAAGGCCGCGCCGATCACCTGGCCGATCGGTTGCTACCGCGACTTCAAAGGCGTGTACCACCTGGCTGGCGACTACATCATCGTTTACACCCCGGGCCATGGCCACGAGCGTACCGAGGTGAAGATCATCGAGAAACTCGACTCCGACGAAGCCCGGGCGCACCTGGGTGACGAGTACGAGCGTTTCCTCGAGCAGCTGGAACTGGTGCAGGGCGCCTGCCACGAATTCGACCAGGACGAGTTCATGCGCGGCGAATTGACCCCGGTGTTCTTCGGTACTGCACTGGGCAACTTCGGGGTTGACCACGTGCTCGATGCCGTCGTCGACTGGGCGCCACGTCCATTGCCGCGCGTCGCCAACGAGCGCAGCGTCGAGCCGGTGGAAGAGAAGTTCAGCGGTTTCGTGTTCAAGATCCAGGCGAACATGGACCCCAAACACCGCGACCGTATTGCCTTCATGCGGATCTGCTCGGGCAAGTACGAAAAGGGCATGAAAATGCGTCACGTGCGTACCGGCAAGGACTTGCGGATCGGCGACGCGCTAACCTTCTTCTCCTCCGAGCGTGAACAGCTGGAAGAGGCCTGGGCCGGTGACATCATCGGTCTGCACAACCATGGCACCATCCAGATCGGTGATACCTTTACCGAAGGCGAGGCGCTGGGCTTCACCGGTATTCCGCACTTCGCCCCGGAACTGTTCCGCCGCGTACGCCTGAAAGACCCGCTCAAGTCCAAGCAATTGCGTCAGGGCTTGCAGCAGCTGGCCGAAGAGGGCGCGACCCAGGTGTTCTTCCCCGAGCGCAGCAACGACATCATCCTCGGCGCCGTCGGTGTGCTGCAGTTCGATGTGGTCGCCAGCCGCCTGAAGGAAGAATACAAGGTCGAATGCGCCTACGAGCCGATCACCGTCTGGTCCGCGCGCTGGATCAGCTGTGACGACAAGAAGAAGCTTGAGGAATTCAAGAACAAGGCTGTGGAAAACCTGGCCATCGACGGCGGTGGTCACCTGACCTACCTGGCCCCGACCCGGGTCAACCTGGCGCTGATGGAAGAGCGCTGGCCGGATGTGAAATTCCGCGCTACTCGCGAGCACCACTAAAAACATCGCGGGGCAAGCCCGCTCCCACCGTCTGTGGGAGCGGGCTTGCCCCGCGATTGTCTCAATTCCCCGCTTTAATGCTGGTCCAGATCCGCGTACGAATGCGGTCGATCTTGGCCGGCATCGCTTCCAGTGCATACAGCTTGCCGAGCATCTCGTCGCTAGGGTAGATCATGGTGTTGGCCTTCAGCGCCGGGTCCACCAGGGTGTCAGCCTTGAGGTTGCCGTTGGCGTACTGCACATGGTCGCTGATGTTGGCCATCACGTCTGGTTGCAGCAGGTAGTTCATGTAGGCGTAACCGGCTTTCTCGTCCGGTGCATCGGCCGGCATGGCAACCATGTCGAACCACATCGGCGCGCCTTCTTTAGGAATCGAATAGCCGACTTTGACGTTGTTGTTCGCTTCTTCTGCACGGTTCTTGGCCTGCAGTACGTCACCCGAGAAACCCACCACCACGCAGATATCGCCGTTGGCCAGGTCACCGGTGTATTTCGACGAGTGGAAGTAGCTGATATACGGGCGCACCTTCATCAGCAGTTCTTTGGCTTTGTCGTAGTCCTTGGGGTCCTGGCTGTGGTGCGGCAGGCCCAGGTAGTTGAGGGCGATTGGCAGCAGTTCCGGGCCGTTGTCCAGCACTGCCACGCCGCAACTCTTGAGCTTGCTGATGTACTCGGGCTTGAAGATCAGGTCCCAGGAATCCACCGGGGCATCGTCGCCCAGCACCGCCTTGACCTTGTCGATGTTGTAGCCGATCCCGGTGCTGCCCCACAGATACGGGAAGCCGTACTGGTTGCCCGGGTCGTTGACCTCCAGCGCCTTCAGCAGCACCGGATTGAGGTTCTGCCAGTTCGGCAGCTGGCTCTTGTCGAGTTTTTTCAGCGCCTTGCCCTGGATCTGCCGGGCCATGAAGTGGTTGGACGGGAATACCACGTCATAGCCGGAGTTACCGGTCATCAGCTTGCCGTCGAGGGTTTCGTTGCTGTCGAACACGTCGTAGGTCGGCACAATACCGCTGGCTTGCTGGAAGTTCTTCAGCGTATCGGGAGCGATGTAGCTGGACCAGTTGTAGATTTTCACCGAGTCGGCCTGGGCCACAGCGGTAGCCAGCAACAGGGGGGCGATGAGCAATGCGCGCATGTCTGGATTCCTTGCTTTGTCTGTTTTTATCGAAGGAGGCAGGCGATCAAACGATCAGAAAATCAGTACATAGGTTTTGCGCACGGTCTCCTGGATATCCCAGATACCGGTGCTGTTGGCGGGCAGCATGATGGCGTCGCCCGCTTCGATGGTCAGCGGCTCGCCGCCGTCGGGGGTGAAGGTGCAGCGGCCCTTGATGAAGTGGCAGAACTCCTGCTGGACAATCTGCCGCCGCCAACGCCCCGGGGTGCACTCCCAGATGCCGGTTTCGACGCCGTCGCTGCGCTCGACAGCGGTCACCGAGGCAATCGCCACCGGCTCGCCCAGAGGCACGGCGACCGGATTGGATTCTTGCAACGCGACAGTGTCGGTGTTCTTGAACTGGGTAATGCTCATACCGGTGGATCCTGTGCAGAGGGAACGAAAAGTCAGCGCATGAAACCTTCCATGAAGTCCGCCACGCCACTGGCCAGGCGTCGGCGCCAAGGGGCGCTGGCCGGGTCGGCGAGGGTCTGGTCCTCATGGACGAAACTCTTGATGATGGCGTTGTAGCCCAGCCAGCGGCACGGCTCCGGCTCCCAGCCTTTGAGGCTGGACAGCGTACTGCCGGGGTGAACCCAGGGTTGCTCGGTCAGCTCGCTGCGCCGTTCAAGGATCAGGTCGGCCAGGGTGCGTCCGCCCAGGTTGCTGGCACCGACCCCTTCGCCACCGTAGCCACCGGCCAGGGCGATGCCTTGCTTGCGGTCGCAGAGCATGTGCGGCTGGAAACGCCGGGCCATGCCCAGGTTACCGCCCCAGGCATGGGTGATGGCGACGTCCTTGAGCTGCGGAAACAGCTCGCCGAACAGGTAGCGGCGCAGCTCGATCTCGCTGCTGGTGAGGTCGAAGTTCTCCCGCAGGCGCCCGGCAAAGCGGTAGCCGCCACGGGCGCCGAACACCAGGCGATTGTCGGCGCTACGCTGGCCATAGGT
Source organism: Pseudomonas sp. GW821-FHT10B02 (assembly GCF_059415665.1). NCBI lineage: Bacteria > Pseudomonadati > Pseudomonadota > Gammaproteobacteria > Pseudomonadales > Pseudomonadaceae > Pseudomonas > Pseudomonas sp. GW821-FHT10B02. The sequence continues at coordinate 104,526 of NZ_JBWKNR010000002.1, forward strand.
GACCTGGCGGCTGTTTTCGCTGAAAGCCTGGCCGCGGTTCAGACCAATCTTCTCCCAGACCTGCTCCGGCAGCGGTTCGGTGGCCACAATCAGGCTCTGTACCGGCATCTGGTAATGGCCCAGCGGCGGCAGGCTGACCGAGTAGCCTTCAACGGCCGGCACCAGCCACTGACACTTGACCCGTGCCTGCGCGGTGCGCACTTCACCTGCACGCCAGTCGAGCACCGGGCTGTTCTCGTACAGCCGCACGCCCATGCGCTCCACTGTACGGGCCAGGCTGCGCACCAGTTTGGCCGGCTGAATGGTTGCCACATTGGGATTGAAGATCGCCCCATAGGCTTTGCTTACGCGCAGCTGGCTGGACAGTTGCTCAGGGCTCAGCCAGCGGTAGTCGTCTTCGTTCAGGCCTTGCTTGTACAGCTTGTCCAGGTAGGCGCGAAGGGTCGCTTTCTGCTCTGGATAACGTGCCGCGCAATACAGCACGCCGCCTTTGCGGTAGTCGCAGTCGATGTCCTCACGTTCGAGAACGCGCTGCACTTCATCGGGAATGCCATGCAGCAGGTCGTAGGAGGCGCGGCGTTGCTCTGGCGAGCTGGCTGCGAGCAGGCGGTCCTCGCCCAGCAGGTTGCCCATCAGCCAGCCACCGTTGCGGCCCGAGGCGCCGAAGCCGGCGATGTTGGCCTCAATGATGGCGATGTTCAACTGCGGTGCGTGAAGTTTGAGGTAGTAGGCGGTCCACAGCCCGGTATAACCGGCGCCGATGATGCAGACGTCCACGTCCAGGTCCTGCTGCAGGGCCGCACGCGCGCTCAGCGTCTCATCCAGCTGGTCCATCCAAAGGCTGATCTTGCGCCATGCCTGCATTGTCTTGGGCTCCACTTCCGTTACGGTCTGTGGACGATCCTAGAAGCTGGCGGGGGGCGTTGTCTTAGCTGCGTGCACGCAGAGAATTCTGCTTGACCCAGGCCTTGGGCGAGAGCCCGGTGTGCTGGCGGAAACACTTGTAGAAAGCTGACAGCGAATTGAAACCGGCGGCGAACGCCAGGTCGTCGATCTTGACGCTGCCCGGTGCGTGTTCCAGGCCATTGAGCAGGTGCTGCAGGCGGGCCTGATTGACGTAGCGGTAGAAGCTCTGGCCGAGTACCTGGTTGAGCAGGTAAGAGATTTGATTGCGGCTGTAGCCACTGGCCTCGGCGACCTGCTGCAGATCGAGCTCCGGGTCGAGGTAAGGGCGTTGGAGCTGGAAGTAGTGCTCCAGGTCCTGGGCCATGGTCGACAGCTGGCGTGGCGACAGCCCCAGGCGGCTGGTGGCCGGGCGTGGGCCGGAACGGGCGCTGCCGTTGCTGTCTCTGCGAATCAGGGTGGCGTATTCATTGACCCGCCAGATCAGCCCGTCCTTCACGGTAATGGCTTCGCTGGACTGGAACGCCACCAGGCCTTCGCCGCCCTGGACCGTGACCTGGTACTGGATGAACGCGGTGCAGCCGTCAACGCGGATCCGGTCGCTGTGAACGATGTCTTCGCCCGTTTCATGGGGCAGGCAGGCGCGCACGTAATCGCGCAGTTCGCGGTAGCCGAGCACACGGTTCTGGAAGAAGTCGTGGTACTGAACGTCCGGGTGATAGAGCGCAATCACCCCGTCGAGGTCGCGGTGCTTCCAGCACAGGTGGTAGCGCAGGACGGTTTCAGCGGTGATCGCGGTTTGTTCGGGGCCGTCTGGGAGCATGGTCAGGGTCATTCAGAAATAGTGCCGGGGGCTTGGGATTGAAACAAGTCCAACTGATCCTAGGTAGAAATATCGGCATTCATTGCATAAACCCTGAGCCAACAACGGCCATCCGGGTGTTTTGCACGAGCTGCGCAATGCGCCGAAAGCTAACCCTTTGATTCTTCTTCAAGATATTTTTTGCCACATTTGGCACAGCGCCTGCACTGCTATTAGAGCAAGCCAACTGGACCTGTTCACGACTAAAGGCGCTATCTCATGATTACCTCTGCCGAACTGTCATCCGTTGCCAATGACGCTCCCAATCGCTCGGGGGTATCGTGGGCAGCGATTTTCGCCGGCGCTGCGGCTGCAGCTGCCCTGTCGTTGATCCTGGTGATCCTTGGCGCGGGGCTGGGCTTGGCGGCCACTTCGCCTTGGGCTGACGAAGGCGCCAGCGCCGAAGCCATGGGCATCTCGACGATCATCTGGCTGCTGCTAACGCAGATTATTGCCTCAGGGCTTGGTGGTTATATCGCCGGCCGACTACGGGTGAAATGGGCCAACCTGCATGGCGATGAAGTGTATTTCCGCGACACGGCTCATGGCTTCCTCGCCTGGGCGGTGGCCACGCTGGTGGCAGCGATGCTGATTGTCGGCAGTGCTGGCGGCCTGGTCAGCAAAGGGGCGCAAGCGGGAATGGGGGCAATGGCCGCGGCTTCCACTGTTGTGGCCAAGGCTGACCCCATGGGTTACTTCGTCGACAGCCTGTTCCGTAGTGAAAGCCCGGTGGCGGTCAATGAAGACGCAGCCAATGGCGTGGCGGGTCGCATTCTGGCCAAGACAATTGCTCAAGGTGGCGCGCTGGGTGAAGCAGACCGTACTTATCTGGCCCAACTGGTAGCCCAGCGTATTGGCGTGAGTCAGGTCGAGGCCGAGGCACGGGTGGATCAAGTGTTCGCTCAAATCCAGCAAGCCAAGGTTCAAGCGCAGCAGACGGCTGACACCGCCGCCAAAGTGGCTGCATGGACTGCTCTATGGACGTTTGTTGCTCTGCTATGCGGCGCGTTCTTCGCCAGCTGCGCGGCACTGTTCGGTGGCCGTCAACGCGACCGGGTGCAGTGGCTGGAGGGCAGTGCGGCTGACGCTACCGTTCGGCACACCAGCGCAACGATTCGATAACGCTTCAACCAACCAGGAGAAATACCATGCGCTCTCTATTGCTATGGATGCTCGGCGTTCCTATCCCGGTGATTATTCTGATCGCGATTTTTATGCATTGAAGGGTAATGGTGAATGCCCCAGTGGGAGCGGGCTTGCCCCGCGATTACGGTATGACTGATAGACCGCAATCGCGGGGCAAGCCCGCTCCTACCTGGAGTTAGAGGAACTGCTCGGCGTAATGACACGCCACCTGCCGCGTCCCCACCTGCCGGAACGCCGGCTCCTCCGAAGCGCAGCGCTCGGTGGCATACGGGCAGCGCTTGTGGAATGCGCACCCCGGTGGCGGGTTCAACGGGTTGGGCAGCTCGCCGGCGATCTTGATCTTCGGCTTGAGCGGGTCCGGGTGAATGGTCGGGGTGGCCGACAGCAGCGCCTGGGTATAGGGGTGCAGCGGCTTGTTGTAGATATCTTCCTTGGGCCCCATTTCCGCCGGGCGACCCAGGTACATCACCAGCACCTGATCGGCGACATGACGCACCACTGCCAGGTTGTGCGAGATAAACACGTAAGCGGTGTTGAACTCTTTTTGCAGGTCCATGAACAGGTTCAGCACCTGGGCCTGGATCGACACGTCGAGGGCCGAGGTCGGCTCATCCGCCACCAGCACTTTCGGTTGCAGCATCATCGCCCGGGCCAGGGCAATACGCTGGCGCTGACCACCGGAAAACATGTGTGGATAACGCTGGTAATGCTCCGGACGCAGGCCGACCTGTTGCATCATGGCCTGAACCTTTTCCCGCCGTTCGCTCTTCGACAGGTTGGTGTTGATCAGCAGCGGCTCGGCCAACTGGTCACCGATCTTCTGTCGTGGGTTGAGCGAGGCGTAGGGGCTCTGGAACACCATCTGCACGTCTTTGCGCAGTTGCTTGCGCTCGGCTTTGTTGGCCCCGGCGACTTCCTGGCCAGCAATTTTCAGCGAGCCGGAAGAGGGCTCTTCGATCAGGGTCAGGGCCCGCGCCAGGGTCGATTTGCCACAACCCGATTCGCCGACCACGGCCAGGGTTTTACCGGCTTCAAGTTCAAAGGACACGCCGTTGAGTGCTCGGACCAGGGCATGGCCCTTGAACAGGCCACGGGAAACTTCGTAGTGACGGGTCAGTTCACGGGCGGTAAGGACGACGGTCATTACGCCACCTCCTGGTTCAACGGGTAGAAACAACGGACCTGGCTGTGGGCCTGGGGATCGAGGGTTGGCCGCTGGCGGCGGCAGTTTTCCTGAACATACGGGCAACGCGGCGACAGCAGGCAGCCTTCAGGACGGTCGTAGCGACCGGGCACGATCCCGGGCAGGGTCGCCAGGCGCTCGGCGCCTTCGCTGTGTTCGGGAATCGCCGCCAGCAGCGCTTCGCTGTACGGATGCGCCGGTACATCGAACAGCTCCGGTACCTGACCGACCTCCACGGCTTGCCCGGCATACATCACACAGACCCGTTTGGCGGTCTCGGCGACCACGGCCAGGTCGTGGGTAATCAGGATCAGCGCCATGTTCTGCTCTTTCTGCAGATTGAGCAGCAGCTCCATGATCTGCGCCTGAATGGTCACGTCCAGGGCGGTGGTCGGTTCATCGGCGATCAGCAGTTTGGGTTCGCCGGCGATGGCCATGGCGATGGCCACGCGCTGGCTCATGCCGCCGGAGAGTTGATGAGGGTAAGCGTCCAGGCGGCTTTCGGCCGCTGGAATCTCGACTTTCTTGAGCAGCTCCAGGGCGCGCTGGCGGGCAGCTTTACCACGCAGGCCAAGGTGTTGGCGCAGGACTTCCTCGATCTGGAAGCCCACGGTGTAGCTAGGGTTGAGGGCGGTCATCGGGTCCTGGAAGACCATCGCCATATCCTTGCCGACCACCTTGCGCCGTTGCCGGCCGCTGAGCTTGAGCATGTTGGTGCCGTCGAAGGTGAGGGCATCGGCGGTGATCCGCCCGGGAGCGTCGATCAGGCCCATCAGCGCCATCATGGTCACCGACTTGCCCGAACCGGACTCGCCGACAATCGCCAGGACTTCACCTTCGTTCACCGTCAGGTCGAGACCGTCGACCACCGGTACCGCGCTGGCATCGCCGAAGCGCACATTCAGATTCTTGATTTCTAGAAGTGACATGGCGATCTCCTCAGGCGGCATTCTTGAGTTTCGGGTCCAGCGCATCGCGCAGTCCGTCACCCATCAGGTTGATTGCCAGCACGCTGAGCAAAATGGTCAGACCCGGCAGGCTCACTACCCACCAGGCGCGTTCGATGTAGTCGCGGGCCGAGGCCAGCATGGTGCCCCACTCCGGGGTCGGCGGCTGCACACCCAGGCCAAGGAAGCCCAGGGCCGCGGCATCGAGAATCGCCGAGGAGAAACTCAAGGTCGCCTGGACGATCAGCGGCGCCATGCAGTTGGGCAGCACGGTGACGAACATCAGCCGCGGCAGGCTGGCACCGGCCAGACGTGCGGCAGTGACGTAGTCACGGTTCAGTTCACCCATCACCGCAGCGCGGGTCAGACGCACATAGGACGGCAGCGACACGATGGCAATGGCGATTACCGTGTTGATCAGGCCTGGGCCGAGGATGGCGACGATGGCCACCGCCAGCAGCAGCGATGGCAGCGCCAGCATCACGTCCATCAGGCGCATGATCGATGGGCCGAGGATGCGCGGGAAGAACCCGGCCAACAGGCCGAGGAAGATCCCCGGAATCAGCGAGATCACCACCGACGACAGGCCGATCAGCAACGACAGGCGCGAACCCTGGATCAGGCGCGAGAGCAGGTCGCGGCCCAGTTCGTCGGTGCCGAGAATGAACTGCCAGTTACCGCCTTCGAGCCACACCGGTGGGGTGAGCAGGAAGTCACGGTATTGCTCGCTGGGGTTGTGTGGCGCCACCCAGGGCGCGAACAGCGCGCAGAACACGATCAGGCTCATGAACATCAGGCCGGCGACCGCGCCTTTGTTGCGCGAAAAAGCCTGCCAGAACTCCTTGTAGGGCGAGGGGTAGAGCAGGCTCTGGTCGACAGCGGTGGCCGGGGTGGTGACAGATTTTGCAAGTGGGGTATTCATGACTTGGCCCTCAGCGCTGATGACGGATGCGTGGGTTGGCCAGGCCGTAGAGGATATCCACGACGAAGTTGACCAGAATCACCAGGCAGGCAATCAACAGGATGCCGTTCTGTACCACGGGGTAGTCACGGGCGCCGATGGCTTCGATCAGCCATTTGCCGATGCCCGGCCAGGAAAAGATGGTTTCGGTCAGTACCGCACCGGCGAGCAAAGTGCCGACCTGCAGGCCGAACACAGTGAGGACTGGAATCAGGGCATTGCGCAGGCCATGCACGAACACCACGCGGGCAGGCGACAGGCCTTTGGCCCGGGCGGTGCGGATGTAGTCTTCGCGCAGCACTTCGAGCATCGACGAGCGGGTCATCCGGGCGATCACCGCCAATGGAATGGTACCGAGGACGATAGCCGGCAGAATCAGGTGCATCAGGGCGTCCTTGAACGCGCCTTCTTCATCGCTGAGCAGGGTGTCGATGAGCATGAAGCCGGTTTTCGGCTCGATGTCGTAGAGCAGGTCGATGCGTCCGGAAACCGGGGTCCAGCCCAGGCTTACGGAGAAGAACATGATCAGGATCAGGCCCCACCAGAAGATTGGCATCGAGTAGCCTGCCAATGAAATGCCCATCACCCCGTGATCGAACAATGATCCGCGCTTGAGGGCGGCAATTACCCCGGCCAGCAGGCCGATCACCCCGGCGAAAAACAACGCCGCGATGGCCAGTTCCAGGGTCGCCGGGAACAGCGCGAGGAACTCGGTCCAGACGCTTTCGCGGGTACGCAGCGATTCGCCAAGGTCACCCTGGGCGAGCTTGCCGATATAGTCCAGGTACTGCGCTGGCAGTGGCTTGTTCAAGCCGAGGCGCTCCATGGCCTGGGCGTGCATCTCGGGATCCACCCGGCGCTCACCCATCATGACTTCCACCGGGTCACCGGGTATCAGCCGTATGAGTGCGAACGTCAGCAAGGTGATGCCGAAAAAGGTCGGGATCAGTAATCCCAGGCGCCGGGCAATAAAACTAAACATCTTCTGGTGTACCTCATCAGCCGGTCAGGCATGTCCGCCAGCACCCGGATAGGGCGCTGGCGGCCGTTCTTGTTCTACTTCACCTGGGTAGTGGCGAAGTTGTTATTGGTGAGGGGGTTGATGTGGTACCCCTCAACGTTGTTGCGCATGGCGGTGAACATCTTCGGATGCGCCATGCTGATCCACGGTTGGTCTTCATCGTACACCGCCAGCGCCTTTACATAGAGCGCTGCGCGCTCATCCGTGTCGGTTACTTTGCGGGCGTCGTCGATCAACGTCTGGAATTTCTGGTTGCACCAGCGGGCATAGTTCTCGCCACTTTTCACCGCATCGCAGCTGAGCAGCGGGGTGAGGAAGTTGTCCGGGTCGCCGTTGTCGCCTGCCCAGCCGGTAGACACCATGTCGGGCTCGCCCTTCTTGGCCCGGCGCAGCATTTCGGCCCATTCCATCACGCGGATGTCGACCTTCAGGCCGATCTTGGCCAGGTCGGCCTGAAGCATCTGGGCGCTCAACTGCGGGTTGGGGTTGGTCGGGCCGCCGCCATTGCGGGTGAACAGGGTCAGTACCGCACCCTCCGGTACCCCGGCTTCCTTGAGCAGGGCGCGGGCCTTGTCGAGGTCGCGGGGCGGGTTCTGGTTGGCGGTGTTGTAGCCCATCAGCGTTGGCGGATAAGGGTTGACGCCGACCAGCGCATTGCCTTTGCCAAACAGCTGGTCGACGTGGGTCTGGCGGTCGAAGGCCATGTTGATGGCTTTGCGTACACGTACGTCGCTCAGGTATTTGTGCTCGGTGTTGAGCGAGATGTAACCGGTGGTCAGGGCTTCCATCTCGGCGACTTTCAGCTTGGGGTCGTTCTTGATGCTGGGGATGTCGTCGGGCTTGGGATACAGCGCCACCTGGCATTCGTTGGCCTTGAGCTTCTGCAGGCGCACATTGTTGTCGCTGGCGATGGCGAAGATCAGCGCATCGGCCGGTGGCTTGCCGCGGAAGTAGTCGGGGTTGGGCTTGTAGCGGACCTGGGCGTCCTTGACGTAGCGCTGGAAAATGAACGGGCCGGTGCCGATCGGTTTGCTGTTGAGTTCGGCGGTCTTGTTGGCCTTGAGCAACTGGTCGCCGTACTCGGCGGAATAGATCGAGGTGAAGGCCATGGCCAGGTCAGGCAGGAACGGCGCTTCCGGGCGGGTGAGGGTGAAGACCACGGTGTGATCGTCGGTTTTCTCGATGCTCTTGAGCAGGTCCTTGAAACCCATGCTCTCGAAATACGGGAAGCCGATGCTGGTCTTGTTGTGCCACGGGTGGTTCGGGTCCAGCTGGCGTCGGAAACTCCACAGCACGTCGTCGGCATTCATCTCGCGGGTCGGCGTGAAGTAGTCGGTGGTGTGGAACTTCACCCCTTTGCGCAGATGGAAGGTGTAGGTCAGGCCGTCGTCGCTGATCTCCCAGCGTTCGGCCAGGGCCGGCTGGAGGGTAGTGGTGCCGGGCTTGAAGTCGACCAGGCGGTTGAACACGGTTTCGGCCGATGCGTCGGCGGTTACCGCAGTGGTGTACTGGACGATATCGAAGCCTTCCGGGCTGGCCTCGGTACACACCACCAGCGGCTTGGCCGCCAGGCCCGCCGCGGCGCTCAACAGGATGGCTGCGAGGGCAGCCTGAAGCGGTAGCAATTTCATGAAACCTCCCTGCTATCAATTAAGCCAGCGTAGTCGCCACGACCGGTTCGGCGAACCGGCCGCGACCACTGACGCTTAGAGAATGTTGAATGGAATGGTGGTCACGATACGCAGCTCGTCCAGGCTGCCGTCGCCCTGGTTCTTGCTGGCGCGGTGCGCGGTGTAGGTGGCGCGGATGGTGGTGTCCTTGAGTGAACCGCTTTGTACCGCGTAGGTGGTACCGATACCCCACTCATAGTGGTTCTCGTCGTCCAGCTTCTTCACGTCATAGCCGGTGCCGGTGTAGTGGGTGCCATCGATGCCCCAGCCTCGGGCGTTGTACAGGTTGAATTTGAGGCCGGGTACGCCGTACTGGGCCATGTTCAGTACATAGGCGATCTGCATCGATTTCTCGTTCGGGCCGTTGAAGTCCGAAAGCAGGGAGTTGGCCAGGTAGATCGCGTTGGTGTCGTGCAGGTAGTCGAAGTATTCGTTACCGTTGACCTGCTGGTAGGAGAAGCTCAGGTTGTGCGCCTGGTGCGTCAGGCCGAACGACAGACTGTAGGTGTCGTTGTCGATTTCGCCGAGTTGGCTTTTACCTTCATCTTTGGTCTTGTAGTAGTTCAGGCCGGTGGTAAGGCTCAGTACCGAACTGTCGCCCAGCTCGTGGTTGGCACCGAAGTAGTACTGGTTCCACAAGTCTTCGACGTTGGACACGTAGAAGCTGGTTTTCAGACTCTTCAGGGGCTGGTAGTTCACACCGGCGATATTGACGTGATCGGCCTCAAAGGCGCGATCACCGTACTCGGCGACAAATTTGCTGGTGCCTTGCTCGGTCCGCTGTGAAAGCCGGTCGAAGGTGCCGAAGTCGAAGGCCAGGTTGTCGAATTCTTCGCTGCGGATGGTCACGCCCTCGAAGCTCGACGGCAAGGCACGGTTGCCGATGTAGGCGATGACCGGGGTGTCGATGGACTGGCGACCGGCGGTCAAGGTGGTGTTGGAGACGCGGGCCTTGACGTTGGCCAGGCCCATCTTGCTCCATTGACCGATGACGTCACCGTCACTGTGGGTCAGGGTGCGGTTGTTCGGCCCGGCCACTGCTGCGCGGCCCTGCTCGAGGGCGATGGCGTTGTAGGCAGCGACTTCGGTGGCGAAACCGACGGCGCCCTCGGTGAAGCCCGAGCTGTAGTTGAGGATGGTGCCCTGCACCCAGTTGTCACGGCTGTGCGTGTCGTGGAGGCTGCCGTCACTTTTGCGGTACTTCCACAGCGGCGCGCGGGTGGCGCGTTCGCGGGCATACCAGTTGCGGGTCGAGCCGGACAGGCTCTGGCCTTCGATAAAGCCTTTGGCTTCACTCTGGGCGCTGGTGGATTTGACGCTGACCGGAACAAAGTCCTGGCTCACGGGTTCGGCCTGGGCCATGGCTGACAGGCCACTCAAGGACAATGCCAGTACTGCGGTTTTGGTTGGTCTCAAGGTAAAGCTCCCTTTCTTTTCTTTTTTTAGTTGCCGCCCGGCCTTGTGAGCTGGGCGTCTTTCTGGGTGGAACAAGGGTTGCAAACGTTTGCACGACGACAATCGGGCATATTCAGGCTGCAAGCGCCCGCGGGAGTGGGTTGCACTCCCTTGGGCGTTGCAGGGGTTAATCGAGGCTTACGCCAGAAAAGACGTTGCGCCCGAAGGGGCTTACCTTGAAGTCCTCGACCTTGGCACTGAGCGGCTGGTTGACCGTCGAGTGGGCGATCGGGGTAATCGGCACCTGCTGCTTGAGGCGCTGCTGGGCCTGTTGATAAAGCACGGTGCGCTGCTCACGGTCGGTGATGGTCTTGGCTTTCTTGACCAGCGCGTCGTATTGCGGGTCGCACCACATGGAGTAGTTGTTGCTGCCGATGGCGTCGCAGCTGTACAGCGTGCCCAGCCAGTTGTCCGGGTCGCCGTTGTCGCCGGTCCAGCCGATCAGCGAGATATCGTGTTCGCCGTCCTTGGTGCGCTTGAGGTATTCGCCCCATTCGTAGCTGACGATCTTCACCTTCAACCCGACCTTGCCCCAGTCGGCCTGAAGCATCTCGGCCATCAGCTTGGCGTTGGGGTTGTAGGGGCGTTGCACGGGCATGGCCCACAGGGTGATTTCAGTGCCTTCCTTGACCCCGGCAGCCTTGAGCAATTCGCGGGCCTTGTCCGGGTTGTAGCCGGCGTCCTTGATGCTTTCGTCATAGGACCACTGGGTCGGCGGCATACTGCCCACTGCCAGTTGTCCGGCCTGTTGGTACACCGCCTTGACGATGGCCGGTTTGTTCACCGCCATGTCCATCGCCTGGCGTACTTCAAGCTGGTCGAAGGGTTTGTGCCGGACGTTGTAAGCGATGTAGCCAAGGTTGAAACCGGGCTTTTCGATAACCTGCAACTGCGGGTCGTTCTTCAGTGCGTCAAGGTCAGCCGGGCGTGGATGCAGGGTGATCTGGCACTCGTTCTTGCGCAGCTTCTGGATACGCACCGAAGGATCGATGTTGATCGAGAAGATCAGTTGGTCGAGTTTGACCTGAGCCGGGTCCCAGTAGTCCTTGTTGCCGCGATAGCGGATCTGCGAGTCCTTCTGGTAACGCTGGAACACGAACGGGCCGGTACCGATCGGTTTCTGGTTGATGTCGCTGGGGCGTCCGGAGGTCATCAACTGGTGGGCGTACTCGGCTGAAAGGATGGCGGCGAAACTCATCGCCAGGTTCTGCACGAATGCGGCGTCAACGCTGTTGAGGGTGAACACCACGGTCATCGGCGCGCTCTTCTCGACCCGGGCAATGTTCTTGTCCAGGCTCATGCCGACGAAGTAGGGGAACTCGGTGGGGTAGGCTTTGCGAAACGGGTGCTCCCGGTCGAGCATTCGATTGAAGGTGAACAGCACGTCGTCGGCGTTCATCTCACGGCTGGGGGTGAACTCCTTGTTGCTGTGAAACTTGACCCCTTCGCGCAGGTGGAAGGTGTAGGTCAGGCCGTCATCGGACACCTCCCAGCTTTTTGCCAGGGCCGGTTTGACCGCAGTGGCGCCGCGTTCGAATTCGACCAGGCGGTTGTAGATCGGCTCGGCGGCGTCGTTGTCGGTGGCGCTGGTGTACTGAGCGGTGTCGAAACCACCGGGGCTGCCCTCGGAGCAGAACACCAGGTTCTTGGCCAGGCTGACGGGGGCCTGGGCGAGCAGGCCGAGGCCCAGCAATGCTGCAAAAATTGGCGTATGGCGCATGACTATCCTTGATTTCTTGTTGTTTTGAGCGGTCCATGGCGCACAGCGGTACGCATCGCGCCGACTACGACACTGCCTTGACGGTAGAGCCGTCACGGCGTTGTCGATAGGTGCGATTACGCAACGATGTGTAGGAGGTGTCCGAAAGGGCGTGCGACGTTTCCGTGTCGATGCACTAGCGGCTGACCTGCCAGGCCGTCAGGTTAAGGTCCCGGACGCCATGCGGCGTCCGGGGCCAGCGCTGGCGGCTGCTATTTGGTCACGCTTACCCCATAGAAGGAGTTCAAGCCGAACGGACTGATCTTGAAGTCCTGTACGGTGCTGCGCATGGGTTGATACACCGTCGAGTGGGCGATCGGTGTCATCGGCACCTGGTCTTTGAGGCGGTGCTGGGCCTGCTTGTACAGCTCGGTACGCTTGGCCTGGTCGGAGGTGGCCTTGGCCTGCTTGATCAGGTCGTCGTAGGGCTTGTCGCACCATTTGGAGAAGTTGTTGCCGGCGATAGCGTCGCAACCGAATAGGGTGCCGAGCCAGTTGTCCGGATCACCGTTGTCACCGCTCCAGCCAATCAGCATGGCGCCGTTCTCGCCACCTTTGGAGCGTTTGATGTACTCACCCCACTCGTAGCTGACGATCTTGGCGTTGATGCCGATCTTCTTCCAGTCGGACTGGAGCATCTCGGCCATCAGCTTGGCGTTGGGGTTGTACGGGCGTTGCACCGGCATGGCCCAGAGGGTGATCTCGGTACCTTCCTTGACCCCGGCTTCCTTGAGCAGTTGCTTGGCTTTTTCCGGGTCGAACGGGGCGTCCTTGATGGTGGTGTCGTAGGACCATTGGGTCGGCGGCATGGCGTTGACCGCCAGCTGACCGGCGCCCTGGTACACCGACTTGATGATTTCTTGCTTGTTCACCGCCATGTCCAGAGCCTGGCGGACCTTGAGCTGGGCCATCGGGTTGGCTTCGTTGCTGCCCTTGATCTTATCCATCACGTTGTAGGCGATGTAACCGAGGTTGAAGCCGGCCTGGTCGGGCATCTTCAGGTTCGGGTCCGCCTTGAGCGGCTCGATGTCGGCCGGTCGCGGGAAGAGGGTGACCTGGCACTCGTTTTTCTTCAGCTTCTGCATGCGCACCGAGGCGTCGGTGGTGATGGCGAAGATCAGGTTGTCGATCTTCACATCATCGGGCTGCCAGTAGTCCTTGTTGCCCTTGAAGCGGATCTGCGCGTCTTTCTGGTATTTGCTGAACACGAACGGCCCGGTGCCGATCGGCTTCTGGTTGATGTCGGCGGGCTTGCCTTGCTTGAGCAGATGGTCGGCGTATTCGGCCGACTGGATCGAAGCAAAGCTCATGGCCAGGTTCTGGATGAACGCGGCATCGACGCCGTTGAGGGTGAACTTGACGGTGTGGTCGTCGAGCTTCTCCACCTTGGCGATGTTCTTGTCCATGCCCATGTCGGTGAAGTACGGGAACTCGGTGGGGTAGGCCTTGCGGAACGGCATGTCCTTGTCGAGCATTCGATTGAAGGTGAACAGCACGTCGTCGGCGTTGAATTCGCGGGTCGGCTTGAAGAAGTCGGTGGTGTGGAACTTGACCCCTTCACGCAGGTGGAAGGTGTAGGTCAGGCCGTCATCGGAAATGTCCCAGCTGGTGGCCAGGCCCGGAATCACAGCAGTACCGCCGCGCTCGAACTGGCTCAGGCGGTTGAAGACAGTCTCGGCTGAGGCATCGAAGTCGGTTCCGGTGGTGTACTGGCCCGGGTCGAAGCCAGCGGGGCTGCCTTCGGAGCAGAACACCAGGTTAGTCGCCGCAAGGGCAGAAGGTGCGCCGGCAAGCAAGCCTGCGCCGACTAGAAACGGAATGACCGCGTGTTTGAGCATGGTGGCCTCATTGTTGTCATTTTTGATTTGAGGGGGGCCTTGTGAGCCGACCTGCGGATACTTATGCAGGGCCCATACCCAATGCAACACTCAAAGGGATGTGTGGCGGCAAACAGTGGGACGAACGTACAGGAATGTCGCATCCGTATAATTTTTTACGGAGTTGATCGTTTGCGAGGGGGTATTTCAGTATGTTTCGGGGACGTTGCGCTTCAATCTGGTCACGCCTGGCACCAAAATGGTGCGGCGAGTTGCTACGCGTAACAGGCGTCGTGGCAGCCGCAGCTGCCACGAATCTGCACACCAGTAACGTTACATCTGTACTTCGATGGTACCGTCGGCGCTGAGGCTGACCTGGCTGGTGCCGGCTTCGATATCCGGCGCAGGCGCAGCGTCTTCGGCCATGCCGGCTTTCATCATCATAGGTGCGCTTCGCGCGTAAGGGTGCGGGTAGCCGCTGCTGTTGAGATTGAGGTTGACCACTTTGTAGCTTTTGCCACCCAGGGCTTCAGTGGCCAGCTGGGCGCGGGTCTTGAAGGCATTGACAGCGTCCTTGAGCAGTTCGTCCTCGCTGGTTTTGCGTGTGGCCGGGGCAATGGAGAAGTCCATGCCGCCCATTTTCAGGTCCTGCAGCAAGCTCCCGGTGAGCTTCGACAAGGCCGGGAAGTCGGCACTTTCCAGGCGCAGTTCAGCGCGCTCGCGCCAACCGGTGATCTTCTGACCCTTGTTGTCGTAGATCGGGTAGCTGTTGCGGCTGCCCTGGCTGATTTTCACTTCCTTGACCTCGCGGGCCTGTTGCACCGCCTTGTTCATGGTCTCGGTGATTTCCTTGGCCAGTTTGCCCGGATCGGTGTTCTGCGCTTCGCTGTACAGGGTCACGGTCATCAGGTCGCGCGCGACTTCCTTGCTGACTTCGGCACGCAGCGAGATCTGGTTGTAGCGTGGTTCTTCTGCCAGCGCGGGCAGGCTGGCAAGCAGGCTGGTGGCCATGACGAGGGCGGCGCTGCGGCGGGTGTTAAGCATGTATGACTCCTTGAAAATGAGGCGTGGACGCTGTGAAATCCATTCCACGCAGGCCCATGTGACTCGCAGGAGTGTAGTGAGGTTCAAAAAGGCCATCATTGTTATGTAAAAAAGTGTGGCGCTTTGCCGCATGCCTGCAGAGCAGAGCACAGCTTCGGTATACTCGCCACGATTCGCCCTGGAGCACTCATCAGGAGAGCTCATGCTCGCCCCCGTACAACTGCTGTCCGCAACCCGTCAGAACCTCTGGCGCCTGACCTTCATCCGCATTCTGGTATTGGCCGCCCAGGCCGGCTCGGTGGGCGTTGCCTACTGGACCGAACTGCTGCCGCTGCCGTGGCTGTCACTGGTGATCACCCTGGGGCTGTCGAGCCTGCTGTGTGCCTTCACCGCCTTGCGCCTGCGCCTGTCGTTGCCGGTCACGGAGCTTGAATACGCGTTCCAGCTGGCCTGTGACCTGCTGATCCACAGTGCCTTGCTGTATTACTCCGGGGGCTCGACCAACCCTTTCGTTTCCTATTACCTGGTGCCGCTGGCGATTGCCGCGGTGACCTTGCCCTGGGTCTATTCACTGGTCCTCTCGGGCATCGCCCTGGCGGCTTACAGTTTGCTGCTGGTGCAGTTCTACCCGCTGGAGACCTTCCCCATGGCGCGGGAGAAGATGCAGGTCTACGGCATGTGGTTGAGTATTGCCCTGGCAGCGGCGGTGATCACCTTCTTTGCAGCGAAAATGGCCGAAGAACTGCGCCGTCAGGAGCAACTGCGTGCCGAACGGCGCGAAGAGGGGCTGCGTGACGAGCAGTTACTGGCGGTTGCGACCCAGGCCGCGGGTGCCGCCCATGAGCTGGGTACGCCGTTGGCAACCATGAGCGTGCTGATCAAGGAAATGCGCCAGGACCACCACGATCCGCTGCTGCAGGAAGACCTGGCGGTGCTGCAGGACCAGGTCAAGCTGTGCAAGGAAACCTTGCAGAATCTGGTGCGGGCTGCCGAGGCCAACCGGCGGATGGCGGTTGAAGATCAGGAAGTCACGGCCTGGCTGGATGAAGCCCTGAACCGCTGGCACCTGATGCGTCCTGAAGCCAGCTACCGTTTCCAGCGCCTGGGGCAGGGCAGCGTGCCGCGTCTGGCTCCACCCCCTGATCTGACCCAGGCCCTGCTGAACCTGTTGAACAATGCAGCCGATGCCTGTCCGGACGATCTGGAAGTGCGCCTGGACTGGGATGCACAAGATATGGTGATCAGCATCCGTGACCATGGTCCTGGTGTGCCGGCGGCCATTGCTGAATCGATTGGCAAACCCTTTTTTACCACCAAGGGCAAAGGTTTCGGCCTGGGCCTGTTCTTGAGCAAGGCCAGCGTGACCCGTGCTGGCGGCTCGGTAAAACTCTATAGTCATGAGGAAGGCGGTACGCTCACCGAGCTGCGCCTGCCGCGTGACGCGCGAGGAGATGTGTGATGAGTGATGAAATCCAGGTTGAAGGCGAAGAGCTCCCGCACCTGTTGCTGGTAGATGATGACGCCACCTTTACCCGCGTCATGGCCCGGGCCATGAGCCGCCGTGGTTTTCGCGTGAGCACGGCGGGGTCCGCTGAAGAGGGATTGTTGCTGGCTCAACAGGATGTGCCGGACTATGCCACCCTCGACCTGAAGATGGATGGTGACTCGGGCCTGGTGTTGTTGCCCAAGCTGCTCGAACTCGACCCGGAAATGCGCGTAGTGATCCTCACCGGTTACTCAAGCATCGCCACCGCCGTGGAAGCCATCAAGCGTGGTGCCTGCAACTACCTGTGCAAGCCGGCCGATGCCGATGACGTACTGGCCGCGTTGCTGTCCGAGCATGCTGACCTCGACAGCCTGGTACCGGAAAACCCGATGTCGGTCGACCGCCTGCAGTGGGAGCACATCCAGCGGGTGCTGACCGAGCACGAAGGCAATATCTCCGCTACAGCCCGTGCGCTGGGCATGCACCGGCGGACCTTGCAGCGCAAATTGCAGAAGCGCCCGGTTCGCCGCTGAGGGACTCGGTGGGAGCGGGCTTGACCCGCGTTGCGGTTTTTCAGTCACATCGCATCGCGGGGCAAGCCCGCTCCCACCGGGGATGGCAATTACAAGCAGCGGGATAGACCCATGATTGTCGTTGTCGGCGTATCATTAGCCCCCTAACGACAGCCAACGGGACCGCCCTGCATGCTCGCCCTTTTTCTTCAGACGCTGAACATCACGGCACCGGTGTTTGCCATGTTGTTCATGGGCGTGCTGCTCAAACGCATCAACGCGATCAACGACGGCTTCATCCATACCGCTTCGGCGCTGGTGTTCAACGTCTGCATGCCGGCGTTGTTGTTTCTGGGGATCTATCACGCCGATCTGACTGCGGCTGTAAAACCCGGGCTGCTGCTCTACTTTGCCATTGCCACCCTGATCGGCTTTGGCCTGGCCTGGGGCCTGGCGATCTGGCGCTGCCCCCGGCAAGACCGCGGGATCTATACCCAGGGCGCGTTTCGTGGCAACAACGGGGTGATCGGCCTGGCGCTGGCCGCCAGCATGTATGGCGATTACGGCATTTCGCTGGGTGCGGTCTTAGCCGGGCTGGTGATCCTGCTCTACAACTCGCTGTCGGTCATAGTGCTGGCGGTATACAGCCCCAGTGCCAAGTCCGACCCCTGGAGTATCTGCAAGAGCATTCTGCGCAACCCGCTGATCATCAGTGTGCTGGCGGCGGCGGTGCTGGCCTATGGGCAGGTGGCCTTGCCGAACTGGCTGCTGACTTCCGGCGACTATCTGGCGCAGATGACCCTGCCGCTGGCGCTGATCTGTATTGGTGGCACCCTGTCGCTGGCCTCGTTGCGCCAGAGTGGCGGCCTGGCCGTCAGTGTCAGCCTGCTGAAAATGGTCTGGCTGCCGTTGTTCGCCACCCTTGGCGCCTTTGTCTGTGGTTTTCGCGGGGCCGAGCTGGGTATCTTGTTCCTCTACTTCGGTAGCCCGACGGCGGCGGCCAGCTATGTCATGGCCAGGTCGAGCAATGGCAACCACGAGTTGGCGGCGGCAATCATCGTCATAACCACCCTGATGGCCGCCATTACCACCAATATCGGTATCTTTTTCTTGCAGTGGGGCGGCTGGATCTAGATTCTGTAAGAAAATAATTCCAACACTGCCTCTTACCTTCGAGGACACTTCATGCAAGACGAGATCACCCCAGAGCGGTTACACCGCGGGCTGAAAAATCGCCATATCCAGTTGATCGCGCTGGGTGGCGCGATTGGCACCGGTCTGTTCCTCGGTATTGCCCAGACCATCCAGCTGGCCGGCCCGTCCGTGCTGCTGGGTTACGCAATTGCCGGCCTGATTGCCTTCTTCATCATGCGCCAGTTGGGTGAGATGGTGGTCGAAGAGCCGGTGTCCGGCACTTTCAGTCATTTTGCCCACCGCTACTGGAGCGAATTCGCCGGGTTCATGTCCGGCTGGAACTACTGGGTGCTGTATGTACTGGTTGGCATGGCCGAACTGACGGCCGTGGGGATCTATATCCAGTACTGGTGGCCAGATTTTCCGACCTGGGCGACGGCGGCCATCTTCTTCGTCGTGATCAACCTGATCAACCTCAGTCAGGTGAAAGTCTACGGCGAGATGGAGTTCTGGTTTGCCCTGATCAAGGTAGTGGCCATCGTCAGCATGATCGCCTTTGGTGGCTACCTGCTGATCAGCGGTAACGGTGGGCCGGATGCCAGCGTGGCCAACCTGTGGCAATACGGCGGCTTCTTTCCCAATGGCATCAGCGGCCTGATGATGGCGCTGGCGGTGATCATGTTTTCCTTTGGCGGCCTGGAACTGGTGGGGATCACCGCCGCCGAAGCCGACAACCCCAAGTACAGCATTCCGCGCGCCACCAATCAGGTGATCTACCGCATCCTGATTTTCTACATCGGCGCCCTGGCAGTGTTGCTGTCGCTGTATCCGTGGCAGAAAGTAGTGCAGGGCGGTAGCCCGTTCGTGATGATCTTCCATGCCCTGGACAGCAATCTGGTCGCCACCATCCTCAACCTGGTGGTGCTGACGGCAGCGCTATCGGTCTACAACAGCTGCGTGTACTGCAACAGCCGCATGCTCTTCGGCCTGGCCGTACAGGGTGATGCGCCCAAGCGTCTGCTCAAGGTCAACGACCGCGGCGTGCCGTTGGCGGCGCTGGGGATCTCGGCGCTGGCGACCGGACTGTGCGTGCTGATCAACTATTTGATGCCGGCTGAAGCCTTTGGCTTGCTGATGGCGCTGGTGGTGTCGTCGCTGGTGATCAACTGGGGCATCATCAGCATCACCCACCTGAAATTCCGCCGTGCCAAGCAGGCTGCTGGCGAGACGACGTTCTACAAAAGCTGGGGCTATCCGCTGACCAACTATGTCTGCCTGGCCTTCCTCGCGCTGATCCTGGTGATCATGTACCTGACGCCGGGCATCCGCATTTCGGTGCTGTTGATTCCGGTGTGGCTGGCGGTGTTGGGCGTGGCCTTCTGGCTGAAGAAAAAAGGCCACAAGGCCGCCGTCGCTGCTGACTGACGGCCTTGTTTACGGGGTGGTCGATCAGTTCTGCTGGTAGCTGTCGATCACTTCCTGGGCCGCGCGGAATGCATCAATGGCCGCGGGGACCCCGGCGTACACTGCGCAATGCAGGAGCGCTTCGCGAATCTCTTCAACCGTACAGCCATTGTTCAAGGCGCCACGTACGTGGCCCTTGAGTTCCTGTGGGCACTTGAGCGCCGTCAGCGCAGCCAGGGTGATCAGGCTGCGGGTTTTCAGTGGCAAGCCTTCACGGCTCCAGACACTGCCCCAGGCATGTTCGTTGACGAAGTCCTGTAGCGGCTGAGTGAACTCAGTGGCATTGCCCAGTGCGCGATCGACAAACGCATCGCCCATGACCTGGCGGCGGACCTGTTCGCCGGTTTTGGTGGTGTCGCCCATATTGTTTTCCTTAGTGTTGGCGGCGCCAGGCGCGCAGGGTCGTATAAAGCAGTAACGCCCCGAGCACTGGCAGTGCATAGAACAGCATCAGTTTTTCCAGGCGGGTGGCCAGCGGCATGCCGGTGGTGAAGGCCACCACATGCAGACCATAAGCCAGGTACAAGCCAAGAAACACCAGACCTTCGGCGCGGGTTACCCGGTAGCCGGAGTAGAACACCGGCAGGCTCAAGGCGGCGACGCCAAGCATCACCGGCAGGTCAAAATCCAGGGCGTTGGGCGAGATCGACAGCGGCTCTGGCGCCACCAGCGCAGTCAGGCCGAGCACGGCCAGCAGGTTGAACAGATTGCTGCCGATGACGTTGCCCACGGCGATCTCGCGTTCGCCGCGCAGGGCGGCAATCAGCGAGGTGGCCAGTTCCGGCAACGAGGTACAGACCGCGACCACGGTCAGGCCGATGACCCGTTCAGACAGGCCCAGGTCAACCGCAACCTCGACTGCGGCCTCAAGTAACAGGTGTCCTGCCAGGCTCAACAAGCCCAGTCCGGACAGCATCAGCAGCAGGCTGGTGATCCAGAATCCGCTGCCTTGCTGCGGTCGTGGGCCGGGGGCCGGGAAGGTCCGGGCATAGTGACGGGACTGGTGCCAGAGGATTGCCAGGTAGGCGAGCAATCCAAGCAGCAGTAGTGCGCCTTCAAGGCGCCCGAGTAGCTCGTTGAATGCCAGCAGGTAAACCAGCAGGCTGGCGCCGATCATTACCGGGATGTCCAGGCGTACCAGCTGGCGTGAAACGCGCAAAGGAATGATCAGTGCAGCGAGGCCCAACGTGACCAGGATGTTGAAAATGTTGCTGCCTATCACGCTGCCGACCGCCACATCCGGAGCGCCGGTGTAGGCCGCTTGCAGGCTGACGGTCAGCTGCGGCGCACTGCTGCCGAAGGCCACCAGGCTCAAACCGATGATCAGCGGGCGGACCTGCAGGCTGGACGCTACGCGCAGGGCGGAGCGCACCAATAGCTCGGCGCCGCTGACGAGCAGCAGCAAGCCAAAAGCCAGTTGCAGCAGGCTGAAGGTGGGTAAGGCGGCCAGGTCGAAAATGGTCGTGCTCCGTTGCAGGGTCAGTCGCTGAGACTTTGTACCCGTACGCGCGCCGTTCCGCTACGGATCATGCCGAGTTTTTCTGCGGCGGCGCGGGACAGGTCAATCAACCGGCCGCGGGTGTGCGGGCCACGGTCGTTGATGCGCACCACCACGCTACGGTCATTGTTCAGGTTGGTGACTTTGACCCGGGTGCCGAAGGGCAGGCTGCGGTGGGCAGCGGTCATGGCATTTTGATTGAAGGGCTCGCCACTGGCAGTGCGTTTGCCGTGGTGACGGGAGCCGTAATAGGAGGCGGTGCCGGATTTGTCGTAGCCGCGAGGATCGATATCGTGACTGGCGCAGCCGGCCAGCAGGGTAAAGAGCGCGAGTGCGCTGAGGGGACGCCACATGGGGGTAGATGCTCCGTGGGGTGGCTATCGCTGGCAAGCCAGCTCCCACAGGGATAGCAAAA
Source organism: Pseudomonas sp. GW821-FHT10B02 (assembly GCF_059415665.1). Lineage (NCBI taxonomy): Bacteria > Pseudomonadati > Pseudomonadota > Gammaproteobacteria > Pseudomonadales > Pseudomonadaceae > Pseudomonas > Pseudomonas sp. GW821-FHT10B02. Next base: position 125,803 of record NZ_JBWKNR010000002.1, read on the forward strand.
ATCCTGTGGGAGCTGGCATTGCCAGCGATAAGCAGGCGACGCGAATTACCCTTCGAGCTTGCTCTTGAGCAATTGGTTCACTTGCTGCGGGTTGGCCTTGCCCTTGGAGGCTTTCATGGCCTGGCCGACGAAGAAGCCGAACATCTTGCCGCGCTTGGCTTCATCGGCGGCGCGGTACTGCTCGACCTGCTCGGCGTTGGCCGCGAGCATCTCATCCAGCACCTTCTCGATCGCACCGCTGTCAGTGACCTGTTTCAGGCCTTCGGCTTCGATGATCTGGTCGGCGTCGCCTTCGCCCGCTGCCATCTTCTCGAACACCACCTTGGCGATCTTGCCGCTGATGGTGTTGTCGAGGATGCGCTGCAGCATGCCGCCCAATTGCGCGGCGGTAACCGGCGCCTGGTCGATTTCCAGGCCGAGCTTGTTGAGCAGGCTGCCCAGCTCGACCATGACCCAGTTGGCGGCCAGTTTGGCATCGCCACACACCGCTACCACTTGTTCGAAGTAGTCGGCTTGTTCACGGCTCGAAGCCAGCACGTTGGCATCGTAGGCCGACAGGCCGAACTGGCTCTGGAAACGCTCGCGCTTCTGCGGCGGCAGCTCCGGCAGGGTGGCGCGGATGGTGTCGAGGTAAGCACCCTCGATCACCACCGGCAGCAGGTCCGGATCGGGGAAGTAACGGTAGTCGTTGGCTTCCTCTTTGCTGCGCATCGAGCGCGTCTCGTCCTTGTTCGGATCGTACAGGCGGGTTTCCTGAACAACCTTGCCGCCGTCTTCGATCAGCTCGATCTGACGCTGGATTTCGGTGTTGATCGCGCGCTCGATGAAGCGGAACGAGTTGACGTTCTTGATCTCGCAGCGGGTACCGAACTCGACCTGGCCTTTCGGCCGCACCGAGACGTTGCAGTCGCAACGCAGCGAGCCTTCGGCCATGTTGCCGTCGCAGATGCCCAGGTAACGCACCAGGGCGTGGATCGCCTTGACGTAGGCCACGGCTTCCTTGGCGTTGCGCATGTCCGGCTCGGAAACGATTTCCAGCAGCGGCGTGCCGGCACGGTTCAGGTCGATCCCGGTGGAACCGCTGAAGTCTTCGTGCAGGCTCTTGCCGGCATCTTCTTCCAGGTGCGCACGGGTGATGCCGACGCGTTTGACCGTGCCGTCCTCGAGGGCGATGTCCAGGTGGCCCTTGCCGACGATCGGCAGTTCCATCTGGCTGATCTGGTAGCCCTTGGGCAGGTCGGGGTAGAAGTAGTTCTTGCGCGCGAACACGTTGTGCTGGCCGATCTCGGCGTCAATCGCCAGACCGAACATGCAGGCCATGCGCACCGCTTCCTGGTTGAGCACCGGCAGCACGCCGGGCATGCCCAGGTCGATCAGGCTGGCCTGGGTGTTCGGCTCGGAACCGAACGTGGTGGCGCTGCCGGAGAAAATCTTCGACTGGGTGGCGAGCTGGGTGTGAATCTCCAGCCCGATGACAACTTCCCATTGCATGTGGTGATCCCTCAGAAGCCGGTAGGTGCGCGGGTGTGCCAATCAGTCACTTGCTGATAGCGGTGCGCGACGTTGAGCAGGCGGCCTTCCTGGAAATACGGGGCGAGCAGTTGCACGCCAACCGGCAGACCATCGACAAAACCGGCCGGCATCGACAGGCCTGGCAGGCCCGCGAGGTTGGCGGTGATGGTGTACACGTCTTCCAGGTATGCAGCGACCGGGTCGTTGTTCTTGGCGCCGATTTTCCAGGCCAGGTTTGGCGTGGTCGGGCCGAGAATCACGTCGACGTCGTTGAAGGCGGCCATGAAGTCGTTCTTGATCAGGCGGCGGATCTTCTGCGCCTGCAGGTAGTAGGCGTCGTAGTAACCGGCCGAGAGAGCGTAGGCACCGACCATGATCCGGCGCTGTACTTCGGCACCGAAACCTTCGCCACGGGAGCGCTTGTACAGGTCGGTGAGGTCAACCGGGTTCTCGCAGCGGTAGCCGAAACGCACACCGTCGAAACGCGACAGGTTCGACGAGGCTTCCGCCGGGGCGATCACGTAGTACGCCGGAATACCGTGCTGCATGTTCGGCAGGCTGATTTCCTTGACCACAGCGCCGAGCTTTTCCAGTTCCTTGACGCTGGCCTGGATCAGGTCGGCGATGCGCGGGTCGAGGCCGGCGCCGAAGTATTCCTTCGGCAAGCCGATGCGCAGGCCTTCGAGCGAGCCGTTCAGGCCGGCGCTGTAGTCCGGTACGGGTTCATCGATGCAGGTGGAGTCCTTGGCGTCGAAGCCGGCCATGCCTTGCAGCAGCAGCGCGCAGTCTTCGGCGGTACGTGCCAGTGGGCCACCCTGGTCCAGACTCGATGCGTAGGCAATCATGCCCCAGCGCGAAACACGACCGTACGTCGGTTTCAGGCCGGTGAGGTTGGTCAGCGCAGCCGGCTGTCGGATCGAGCCACCGGTGTCGGTACCGGTGCTCGCTGGCAGCAGGCGCGCAGCCACGGCCGCCGCCGAGCCACCGGACGAACCGCCCGGTACGTGCTCAAGATTCCACGGGTTCTTCACCGGGCCGTAGTGGCTGGATTCGTTGGCCGAACCCATGGCGAATTCGTCCATGTTGGTCTTGCCCAGGGTCACCGTGCCGGCTTCGGCCAGCTTGCTGACCACGGTCGCATCGTAAGGAGCCTTGAAGTTGTCGAGCATCTTCGAGCCGCAGCTGGTGCGGATGCCCTGGGTGCAGAACAGGTCCTTGTGGGCGATTGGCGCGCCGAGCAGGGGACCGTTCTCACCAGCGGCGCGACGGGCGTCGGCGGCGCGGGCCTGGCTGATGGCCAGCTCTTCGGTGACGCTGATGAAACTGTTGAGTTGCGGGTCGAGCTGGTTGATCCGCGCCAGCAGGGTGCGGGTCAGCTCTTCGGAAGAAAACTTTTTGTCGGCGAGTCCGCGGGCGATCTCGGCCAGGGTCAGTTGATGCATGGCAGGCTCTATTCCCTTACTCGATGACTTTCGGAACCAGGTACAGGCCGTTCTCCGTCGCCGGGGCGATGGCCTGGTAGCTGTCTCGATGGTTACTTTCTGTTACCACGTCGGCGCGCAGGCGCTGATTGGCTTCCAGCGGGTGCGCCAGTGGCTCGATGCCAGTGGTGTCGACGGCTTGCATCTGGTCGACCAGTCCCAGAATACTGTTCAGGGCATCGGTAGTGCGTGGCAGATCGGCTTCATTCAGGCCCAGTCGGGCCAGATGGGCGATCTTTTCCACGTCGCAGCGTTCAAGCGCCATGGGGATCTCCTGGGGAAACAAAAAACGGATTTGGTCCGCGATGAGGAACATGCTGGCAGATTTACGGTCATAAGGCCGCGATTGTGTGCTGGCTTGCTCGGAAAAACTGCCAATTTAACATATTGGCGCCTTGCCCAAAATCCCCGCCGTTGTTAGAGTTTGCCGCACTTTTTTACCCACGCGTTGCCTAGGGTCACTTTCCCATGTTCAAGAAACTGCGTGGCATGTTTTCCAGCGATCTTTCCATCGACCTGGGCACTGCCAACACCCTTATTTACGTGCGTGAGCGCGGTATCGTCCTGAATGAGCCCTCTGTTGTGGCCATTCGTACTCACGGCAACCAGAAAAGTGTCGTCGCGGTAGGTACCGAAGCCAAGCGCATGCTGGGCCGTACGCCCGGCAACATTGCTGCCATTCGTCCGATGAAGGACGGCGTGATCGCCGACTTCAGCGTTTGCGAAAAAATGCTGCAGTACTTCATCAACAAGGTTCACGAGAACAGCTTCCTGCAGCCAAGCCCGCGCGTGCTGATCTGTGTGCCGTGCAAATCGACCCAGGTCGAGCGTCGCGCCATCCGTGAGTCGGCCCTCGGCGCCGGTGCCCGCGAAGTGTTCCTGATCGAAGAGCCAATGGCTGCCGCTATCGGTGCCGGCCTGCCGGTCGAGGAAGCCCGTGGTTCGATGGTCGTCGATATCGGCGGCGGTACCACTGAAATTGCACTGATCTCCCTCAATGGTGTGGTCTATGCCGAATCCGTGCGTGTCGGTGGTGACCGCTTCGACGAAGCGATCGTGACCTACGTGCGCCGTAACTACGGCAGCCTGATCGGTGAATCCACCGCCGAGCGCATCAAGCAGGAAATCGGTACCGCCTACCCAGGTGGCGAAGTGCGTGAAGTCGATGTTCGCGGCCGTAACCTGGCCGAGGGCGTACCACGCGCCTTCACCCTCAATTCCAACGAAGTGCTCGAAGCCCTGCAGGAATCCCTGGCGACCATCGTTCAGGCGGTCAAGAGCGCCCTGGAGCAATCGCCTCCCGAGCTGGCTTCGGACATCGCCGAGCGTGGCCTGGTGCTGACCGGTGGTGGCGCCCTGCTGCGCGACCTCGACAAGCTGCTGGCGCAGGAAACCGGCCTGCCGGTGATCGTTGCCGAAGACCCGCTGACCTGTGTTGCCCGTGGCGGTGGCCGCGCCCTGGAAATGATGGACAAACACACCATGGACCTGCTCTCCAGCGAGTAAGCTGGCTGCAGCAATCATGCCGCCCGGTTTACAGGTAGTGCTCACAGTGCTACCTGTATGTGCTGGGCTGACGTCCGTGTGGGCGTCATTTTCCGTCAATCCACAAGCAGGCCGGTGCGTTGCCGTATGAATGACCTCTTGAATCGTCGTCCACGAGGAGCGGCTTATTAAACCGCTTTTCGCCAAGGGCCCTTCGCTGGGCGTGCGCCTGCTCGTGCTGGTTGTGCTGTCGATCACCCTGATGGTGGTCGATGCGCGCTTTACCCTGCTCAAACCGGTACGCAGCCAGATGGGGCTGGTGCTGATGGAGTCCTATCACATCACCGACTTGCCGCAGAGCCTGTGGCAGGGTGTCGCCAGCCAGTTCGGCAGTCGCACCGAGCTGATCGCCGAGAACGAAAAACTCAAGACCGAAGCTTTGCTGATGCAGGGGCGCGTACAGAAACTGGCGGCCCTGACTGAGCAGAACGTGCGCCTGCGCGAGCTGCTCAATTCGTCGGCATTGGTCAATGAGAAGGTCGAGGTCGCCGAGCTGATCGGCGTCGATCCCAACCCGTTCACCCACCGCATCCTGATCAACAAGGGCGAGCGCGATGGCGTGGTGCTTGGCCAGCCGGTGCTCGATGCCCGTGGCCTGATGGGCCAGGTGGTCGAGCTGATGCCTTATACCGCGCGGGTACTGTTGCTGACCGACACAACCCACAGCATTCCGGTGCAGGTCAACCGCAACGGCCTGCGGGCGATTGCCAGCGGTACCGGCAACCCGGAGCGCCTGGAACTGCGCCATGTCGCCGATACTGCGGACATCAAGGAAGGCGACCTGCTGGTCAGCTCGGGCCTGGGCCAGCGCTTCCCGGCCGGCTATCCGGTGGCCACGGTAAAAGAAGTGATTCACGACTCCGGTCAGCCGTTCGCCATTGTTCGCGCGGTTCCGACTGCGGCCCTCAATCGCAGCCGCTACCTGTTGCTGGTGTTTACCGACAGCCGTACCCCCGAACAGCGTGCCACCGATGCTGCCATGGCCCAGGAAGCTGCTGATCGTCAGGGCTTGCCTGGCAATGCTGAGGCCGCACAGCCTGGCGCGACTACTGTTACGCCAGCTCCAGCTCCAGCTCCAGCGCCCGGAACGGCTCCGGCAACGCCTGCCAACCCGGCTCCAGTCGCGTCGCCAGCAGCCGTACCCGCAGCCCCGGCGCCAGCTCCGGCTGCTGCCAGCGGCGCTGCCGCGACCCCTTCCCGGGAGAGACACTGATGGTGAGTACTCGCAGTCGAAACGGCTGGGTGGTCTGGCTGACGTTCGCGCTTGGCCTGCTGCTCAGCGTTTCACCGTTGCCGCAGTTCATGGAAGTCTTCCGACCCATGTGGCTGGCCTTGCTCCTGGCTTTCTGGACCCTGGCCCTGCCGCATAAGGTCGGCATGACCACGGCGTTTGTCCTGGGCCTTGCCGAGGATGTGTTGTACGGCACGCTATTGGGGCAGAACGCCCTGGTGCTGACCCTGATTACCTTCCTGGTGCTGACCTTGCAACAGCGCCTGCGGATGTTCCCGATGTGGCAGCAAAGCCTGGTGATCCTGGTGGTCTTTGGTCTGGCCCAGCTGGTGCAGCTATGGCTGAGTGCACTGACCGGCAACCGCCTGCCGACCCTGGCGCTGATCTGGTCGGCGGTCATCAGCGCCTTGCTCTGGCCGTGGATCAGCTTCGCCCTGCGTGGGCTGCGCTTGCGTCTGAGCATCAACTGAGCCCGCTTCCCGACGTTGACAGGGAGAAGTCACGATGACCCCGCTGTACCTGGCCTCTGGTTCACCCCGCCGCCGGGAATTGCTGACCCAGATCGGCATTCCCTTCACCACGCTCAGTGCTTCGGTCGACGAAAGCCCGCTGCCGAATGAGGCCGCGCCGGCTTACGTCGAGCGCCTGGCGCGGGCCAAGGCCAGCGCCGGACTGGCTGCGCTGCTGCCGTGTGAGGCGAATGCTGCCCTGGCGGTGCTTGGCGCCGACACCGCGGTGGTGCTCGATGGGCAGATCCTGGGCAAACCTGTTGATCGCGAAGATGCCCTGGCCATGCTCGCCGCGCTGTCGGGCCGCGAGCATCAGGTGCTGACGGCCGTTGCGGTCGCCGATCAGCAGCGTTGCCTGAGCGTATGTGTCACCAGCCAGGTCCGTTTTCGCCCGATTTCCAGCGAAGAAGCCCAAGCTTACTGGGCCAGCGGCGAGCCGCTGGACAAAGCCGGCGCCTATGCCATCCAGGGCCTGGGCGCGGTGTTCGTGCAACGCCTCGAAGGCAGCTATTCGGCAGTGGTGGGTTTGCCGCTGAGCGAGACTGCCGAGCTGCTCGGACAATTCGCCATTCCCTGTTGGCAACCGTTGTCGGCCCGTTGAGCGAGGACAGGACAAGACTGCTGCTAGCCAGTCGCCCACGAGCGATCCATCATTACTGAAGTCCTTTGACGAGAGCCTGCCATGAGTGAAGAGATTCTGATCAATATCACACCGATGGAATCACGCGTGGCGGTGGTGGAGAACGGTGTTCTTCAGGAAGTGCATGTTGAACGCACCCAGCGGCGTGGCATCGTCGGCAACATCTACAAGGGTAAAGTGGTTCGCGTGTTGCCGGGGATGCAGGCAGCCTTCGTCGACATCGGCCTGGATCGCGCCGCCTTTATCCACGCCTCGGAAATCTCCCTGCGCGAAGGCTCGTCGGTGGAAAGCATCAGCGCCCTGGTGCATGAAGGGCAGAGTCTGGTGGTGCAGGTCACCAAGGATCCGATCGGTTCCAAAGGCGCGCGGCTGACGACCCAGCTGTCGATCCCTTCGCGTTACCTGGTGTACATGCCGCGCACCAGTCATGTCGGCATTTCCCTGAAGATCGAAGACGAAGCCGAACGAGAGCGCCTGAAACAGGTGGTGACCGACTGCGTCGCCCAGGAAAACATCCAGGATGCCGGCGGCTTCATCCTGCGTACCGCCGCCGAAGGTGCCGGGGCTGATGAAATCCTCATGGACATCCGCTACCTGCGCAGGCTCTGGGATCAGATCGGTGCGCAGATCAAGACGGTCGGCGCGCCGACGGAAATCTATGAGGATCTGGGCCTGGCCTTGCGTACCCTGCGCGATCTGGTCAACCCGAAAATCGAGAAGATCCGCATCGACTCGCGGGAAACCTTCCAGAAAACCACGCAGTTCGTCGGCGAACTGATGCCGGAAATCGCCGACCGCCTCGAACACTACCCGGGCGAACGGCCGATCTTCGATTTGTATGGCGTCGAAGACGAGATCCAGCGGGCGCTGGACCGCAAGGTGCCGCTCAAATCCGGCGGCTACCTGGTGGTCGATCCGGCCGAAGCGATGACGACCATCGACGTCAACACCGGGGCATTCGTTGGTCACCGCAACCTGGAAGAGACGATCTTCAAGACCAACCTGGAGGCGGCCACCGCCATTGCCCGGCAACTGCGCCTGCGCAATATCGGCGGCATCATCATCATCGACTTCATCGACATGGAAGACGAGGAGCACCAGCGTCAGGTATTGCGCACCCTGGAAAAGCAGCTCGAACGCGACCACGCCAAGACCAACATCATCGGTATTACCGAACTCGGTCTGGTGCAGATGACGCGCAAGCGCACCCGCGAAAGCCTTGAGCAGGTGCTGTGCGAACCCTGCCTGTGCTGCCAGGGGCGCGGCAAGCTGAAAACCCCGGAGACAGTTTGTTACGAGATTTTCCGCGAAATTCTGCGCGAAGCCCGTGCCTACCAGGCCGAAGGCTATAGAGTGCTGGCCAATCAAAAGGTGGTCGACAGGCTGCTGGATGAAGAGTCGGGCAACGTCGCCGAGCTTGAGACGTTCATCGGCCGCACCATTCGTTTTCAGGTCGAGTCGATGTACTCCCAGGAGCAGTACGATGTGGTGCTGCTCTGAGGCTTGAACGCACCGGGCTGCTGCACGGGCTGGCAAAGCGCCCGGTTGCGGCCATAGTTAAGGCTCGAGTTGGAGGGCCATTGCCATGGAGCGTCTGATCCGCGTTCTGGGCGCGATGACCCGCTGGGGCCTGGGGATCTGTGCCTTGCTGGCTGTGCTGGTCGCGCTGTATGTCAGCCTGGGCCGGCAACTGGTGCCGCTGGTGGCCGAATACCGCGCCGAAGTCGAAGACAAAGCCGAGCAGGCTTTGGGCATACCTGTGCATATTGGCAGCCTGGAAGGGCACTGGAGCGGCCTGGCACCGGTGCTGGTGGTCAACGATATCCAGGTGGGCGAGGGTGTCACCGCGTTACGCCTGGACGGAGTCAAGGTGGTGCCGGATCTGTGGGCCAGCCTCAGCGAGCGTCAGTTGCGCCTGGCCAACCTGGAAGTGGGTGGCCTGCACCTGAGCCTGCATGAAGATGAACAGGGCGCCTGGACCCTCGACGGTCTGCCGAAAACCGACGACAAGCCGCTCGATCCACAGCAGTTGCTGGAGCAAATGCAAGCGGTGGCGAAGATCACTGTGCTCGACAGTCAGGTCACCCTCGAGCCGTTCCAGCGCGATCCGATGACTCTCACTTACGTCAACATTGGCTTGCAAACCGGCAGCGTTCGCCAGCGTCTGGATGCACGCCTGACCTTGCCTGATGGTCAGCCCGTGGCCATGAGCGTGCGCAGCCGCGTGCGTCCGGCGCACTGGCGTGATGGCCAGCTCGATGCCTACCTCAGCTTGCCCCAGAGTGACTGGGCGCGCTGGTTGCCGCCGCAGCTGCTCGGGCAATGGCAGGCCAAGGAGCTGAAAGCCGGGGGCGAGTTCTGGCTGAACTGGAGCAAGGGCCAGCTACAGAGCACTGTGGTTCGCCTGAATGCACCGCAGTTACGTGGCGCCTATGCCGGTCGTGAAGAGGCCAAGGTGGAAAACCTCGCGCTTAATGGCTGGTTCCAGCGCCGCGAACAAGGTTTTGATGTGCAACTCGATTCGCTGGCCATGAGCCTGGGCAAGACCCGTTGGGAATCGCACCTGCAACTGAATCAGAACGCTGCCAGTGAGAAGGGTGAAGAAACCTGGAAAATCCAGGCCGATCGCCTCGACCTGACCCCGCTCACGCCGCTGATCCAGTCGCTGGCACCGTTGCCGGACAAGGTCATGGCGGTGGTCGAGGGCCTGAAGGTCAAGGGCAGCCTGCGCAATGTCCTGTTGGATATCCGCCCGAAGGCAACCGGGGATCAGCGTCTGAGCTTTGCTGCCAATCTGGAGCGGGTGGGCTTCAGCGCCTATCACGGTGCTCCGGCGGCGGGCAACGTCAGCGGCAGCATCAGCGGCGACCTCGGTCATGGCGAATTGCACCTCGACACTGACGCTTTCATGCTTCATCTCTACCCGATCTTCGCCAAACCGTGGAATTACCAGAAGGCCAATGCGCGCCTGACCTGGCGCCTCGATGAGGAAGGTTTCACCCTCATCGCCCCCTACCTGAAGGTGTTGGGCGAAGAGGGCAAGATTGCCGGTGACTTCCTCATCCGTCTGCTATTCGATGAAACACGTGAAGACTACATGGACTTGCGTGTCGGCCTGGTCGATGGCGATGGTCGCTACACCGCCAAGTACCTTCCCGAAGTCCTCAGCCCAGCGCTGGATGAATGGCTGCGTACCGCCATTCTCAAGGGCGCGGTCGACGAAGGTTATTTCCAGTACCAGGGCTCGCTCAATCACGGTGCATCCGAACAGGCGCGCAGCATCAGCCTGTTTTTCAAGGTCCATGATGCCGCGCTCGACTTCCAGCCTGGCTGGCCGCAAGTGCAGCAGGTCGATGGTGATGTGTACATCGACGATGATGGTGTGCGCGTCAATGCCAAACGCGGACAATTGCTCGATACCAAGGTCAGCGATGTGCAGGTCAACATTCCCCACGTTGCCAGTGGTGAGCACACGCATATGTACCTGGATGGAGCATTCGATGGCGGCTTGGGCGATGGCCTGAAAATCCTCCAGGAAGCGCCGATCGGCACTGCTGCGCTGTTCGCAGGCTGGGAAGGTCAGGGTAGCCTCAAGGGCAAGCTCAAGCTGGATATCCCCTTGGCCAAGGGCCAGCAACCGCAGGTGGTGGTGGATTTCGACACCAGCGATGCAAGTCTGAAAATCGCCGCCCCGGTGATCGAGCTGAACCAGCTCAAGGGCGCGTTCCGCTTCGACTACGGCAAGGGCCTCAGCGGCCAGAACATCAGCGCACGGGTATTCGACAAGCCGATTACCGCGCAGATCTTTGCCGAGGGCAAACCCGGTGAGCTGCAAACGCGGGTCCAGGCCAAGGGCCAGGTGGCGCTCGGCGCCCTGACCCAATGGTTGCAGGTCAAGCAGGCCTTGCCATTATCCGGCGAGCTGCCCTATCAGTTGCAGCTCAATCTGGGTAGCCGAGACAATCAGCTCAAGGTTGACTCCAGTCTCAAGGGGCTGGCCATCAACCTGCCTGCACCCTTCGGCAAGACCGCCGAAGAAACCCGCGACAGTCAGTTCGGCATGACCCTGCAAGGGCCTGAACGGCGGTTCAGCGTCAGCTACGCCGATGTCGCCAACATGCTCTATGCCGCGCCCATGGACAGACTCGACCAGGGCCGTGGCGAACTGGTGCTTGGCGGTGGCAGCGCGCAATTGCCCAGCGCTCAAGGTGTGCAGGTACGCGGCAAGCTGGCGGAACTTGACCTCGCACCCTGGCAGCAACAAATGGACAGCCTGGCCGGCAATGACCCGGGCGGCAGTGCCCGCCAGCTATTGCGCGGTGTTGACTTGAGCATCGCCCGGCTCAAGGGGGGCGGCCTTGACCTGAACCAGGCAGTGGTGCGTCTGGATCGCAATCCGAACAACTGGGCGTTGCGCCTGGACAGCAAGGAAGTCATCGGCAACGCACGCCTGCCTGACGCCAAAGGCGCGCCGATGGTGGTGAACCTGCAGACCCTTCACCTGCCGCCGCAAGATCCGGCTGAGGTGATCGTGCCCAACGCGCCTGATCCGATGGCTAACATCGATCCGCGCAAGATTCCTTCCATCGATCTGAGTATCGACAAGTTGTACCGCGGCGATGATCTGCTCGGCAGCGCGGCGGTCAAGGTACGTTCGACCGCCAAGGGTATCGCCCTGAATGACCTGGACCTCAGCCTCAAAGGCCTGCAGATCGACGGCAATGGCGGTTGGGAAGGCGCTCCGGGCGCCAGCGGCAGTTGGTACAAGGGGCGCATCGAGGGCAAGAACCTGGCCGACGTGCTCAAAGCGTGGAATTTTGCCCCGACCGTCACCAGCCGCGATTTTCGCATGGATGTCGATGCGCGCTGGCCAGGATCACCGGCCTGGGTCAGCCTTGGCCGGCTCTCCGGCAGCCTCGATGCCGCCCTGCGTAAAGGCCAGTTTGTTGAAGTCGAGGGCGGCGCCCAGGCCCTGCGGGTGTTTGGCCTGCTCAACTTCAACTCGATTGGCCGGCGTTTGCGCCTGGACTTCTCCGACCTGTTCGACAAGGGCCTGAGTTACGACCGGGTCAAAGGTCTGCTGGTGGCCAGCGAAGGCGTTTATGTCACCCGCGAGCCGATCACCGTGACCGGTCCTTCGAGCAATTTCGAGCTTGATGGCACCCTGGACATGGTGCGTGACCGGGTTGATGCGAAACTGCAGGTGACCTTGCCGGTGACCAACAACCTGCCGCTGGCCGCCTTGATTGTCGGGGCGCCGGCGGTCGGTGGCGCGTTGTTCCTGGTTGATCGTCTGCTGGGTGATCGCGTGGCGCGTTATGCCAGTGTGCATTACCGCGTCGAAGGTCCGTGGAAAGAGCCTAAAATCAGCTTTATCAAACCGTTCGAGAAATAGTCTCGGGAGCGCCAATGAAGTCAGCAGTGATCCAGATGGTCAGCCAGAGCGATATTCCGGCCAACCTGGAGCAGGCTCGGCGTTTGCTTGAGCAGGCGGCTGCCGGCGGTGCGCGCCTGGCGGTGTTGCCGGAGAACTTCGCCGCCATGGGCCGCCGCGACAGCGCCGCCATCGGTCGCGCCGAGGCGCTGGGCGAGGGGCCGATACTGCCGTGGTTGAAACAGGCCGCCCGCGACCTCAAGTTATGGGTGGTGGCTGGCACCTTGCCTTTGCCGCCGGCCGGGCAGCCGGATGCCAAGTCCCATGCCTGTTCGTTGTTGATCGATGAGCATGGCGAAACCGTAGCGCGCTACGACAAGCTGCACCTGTTCGATGTCGATGTCGCCGACAACCGTGGCCGCTATCGGGAGTCTGATGACTATGCCCATGGCAGCCAGGTGGTGGTTGCCGATACCCCGGTCGGACGCCTGGGCTTGAGCGTATGCTATGACTTGCGCTTCCCTGAACTGTACAGCGCCTTGCGCGCTGCCGGGGCCGAACTGATCAGTGCTCCGGCAGCGTTCACCGCCGTAACCGGCGCGGCGCATTGGCAAGTGCTGATCCGCGCGCGGGCGATTGAAACCCAGTGTTATGTCCTGGCCGCCGCGCAGGGCGGTATCCACCCGGGGCCACGGGAAACTTACGGACATGCGGCGATCGTCGATCCCTGGGGGCGAATTATCGCCGAACAGGCCAGCGGCGAGGCCGTGCTGCTGGGCGAACGCGACAGCAGCGAACAGGCGTCCATCCGGGCGCGGATGCCGGTGGCCTTGCACCGGCGCTTTTTCTCGCAGGACGCTTTGCGGCCTGCGCACACCTCGGAGTGACTATGAGCGAGATGTTATCCACTGTCAGCGAGCATCTGCTGGCGCCGGGCGGGCTGACCCTCGACAGCCTGCAGTCAGTGCTGGGTGAGTTGGCCGGGCCGGGCATCGATGCCGCCGACCTGTATTTCCAGGGGCAGATTTCCGAATCCTGGGCGCTTGAAGACGGGATCGTCAAAGAAGGCAGTTTCAACCTCGACCAGGGCGTGGGCGTACGTGCCCAGTCTGGCGAGAAAACCGGTTTCGCCTACAGCAACGCCATCAACCTTGAAGCCCTGACTTCAGCTGCGCGTGCGGCCCGCTCGATTTCCCGCGCCGGGCAGAACGGCAGTGTCCAGGCGTTCAAAAGCCAGGATGTCGTTCAGCTGTATGGCACCGACAACCCGCTGGAAGTGCTCAGCCGTGCCGAGAAGGTCGAGCTGCTCAAACGTGTCGATGCCGCCACGCGCAAGCTAGACCCGCGAATTCAGCAGGTTACCGTGAGCATGGCCGGGGTCTGGGAGCGCATTCTGATCGCCGCAGCCGATGGCAGCCTGGCTGCGGATGTGCGTCCGCTGGTGCGTTTCAACGTCAGTGTGATCGTCGAGCAGAACGGCCGGCGTGAGCGCGGTGGCCATGGCGGTGGCGGGCGTACCGACTACCGCTATTTCACCGACGAGCGGGTCATGGGCTTTGCCCGAGAGGCCCTGCGTCAGGCTTTGGTCAACCTCGAAGCGATTCCGGCCCCGGCCGGCACCTTGCCGGTGGTCCTCGGTTCAGGTTGGTCCGGCGTGTTGCTGCATGAGGCAGTCGGCCATGGCCTGGAGGGTGACTTCAACCGCAAGGGCAGCTCGGCCTACAGCGGCCACATGGGCGAAAAGGTTGCCTCGAGCCTGTGCACCATCGTCGATGATGGCACCCTGGAAGGTCGCCGCGGTTCGTTGAGCGTGGATGACGAAGGCACGCCCACCGAGTGCACCACGCTGATCGAGAACGGCATTCTCAAGGGCTACATGCAGGACAAGCTCAACGCCCGGTTGATGGGCATGGCGGTCACCGGCAACGGGCGCCGCGAGTCTTACGCGCACCTGCCAATGCCACGCATGACCAACACCTACATGCGTGCCGGGGAAAGCGATCCGGAAGAAATCATCAAGTCGGTCAAGCGCGGCCTCTACTGCGCCAATCTGGGCGGCGGCCAGGTGGATATCACCAGCGGCAAGTTTGTCTTCTCCACCAGCGAAGCCTATCTGATCGAAGACGGCAAAATCACTGCACCGGTCAAAGGCGCGACGCTGATCGGCAACGGTCCGGAAGCCATGAGCCGGGTATCGATGGTCGGTAACGACCTGTCCCTGGACAGTGGTGTGGGCACCTGTGGCAAGGATGGTCAGTCGGTGCCGGTTGGCGTCGGCCAGCCGACCTTGAAGATCGATGCGATCACCGTGGGTGGCACGGGCGCATGAAGTTGAAACCGGGCGGGCAGGGCGCCTGCCCGGTCGCGGGGCTCAACGCAGACCGCGTTGAACCTCGTCGAGGGTGCGAATGTACTTGAAGATCTTGCGGCTGGCGCTAGGCGGCTTGTTGGTTTTCAGCTCGTGCTGGGCCTGGCGGATCAGCGAGCGCAGCTGCTGGCGGTCGGCCTCCGGGTATTCCTGGACGAATTTTTCCAGGACTTCGTCGGTGCCGTCGATCAGCCGGTCGCGCCAGCGTTCGAGGCCGTGGAAGCGCTCGTTGTACTGGCGCGACGAGGCGTCGAGCTGGTCAAGAAGGGCAGTGATCGCGTCGATGTCCTGGTCACGCATCAGCTTGCCGATGAACGACTTGTGACGCCTTTTGGCCTCGTTCGCCGTGTGGCGCTTGTGCTCTTCCAGAGCCGCGCGCAGTTCGTCGGTCAAGGGCAGTTTGGCCAGGATGTCGGGCTTGAGCAATGTGAGGCGCTCGCCCATATCGACCAGCGCCTGCATTTCGCGCTTGATCTGGGTTTTGCTTTTTTCGCCGTCGAAGGCGGTGTCGTAAGAATCAACCATGGGGGCAGTCCGCTGAGAATCGCCGCCATGATAACCAGTCGGGGGCCGCTTGTCCGGCCCGGTCGTAGATTGACCCGTGCCGAACGCAGAATTTGAGTGGAGAAAACCATGAATGCAGTCCAGAGCGTAGGTCCACAGGCCCTGCCGGCGTTGCAGGAGCAGGTTGAACAGATCATCGCCGAAGCCAAACGCCAAGGGGCCAGCGCCTGTGAAGTAGCGGTATCGCTGGAGCAGGGCTTGTCGACCTCGGTACGCCAGCGTGAAGTGGAAACCGTGGAGTTCAACCGCGACCAGGGTTTTGGTATCACCCTGTACGTTGGCCAGCGCAAAGGTTCGGCCAGCACCTCGGCCAGCGGCAGCGAGGCCATTCGCGAGACCGTCGCCGCGGCACTGGCGATTGCCAAGCACACTTCCGAGGATGATTGCGCAGGGCTTGCCGATCCGGCGTTGATGGCCCGTGATCTGCCTGACTTCGATCTGTATCACGCCTGGGACATCACCCCGGAACAGGCGATCGAAAAGGCGCTGGCTTGCGAAGCGGCGGCCTTTGACGCCGATGCGCGGATCAAGAACGCTGACGGCACCACGCTCAATACCCATCAGGGCTGCCGCGTGTATGGCAACAGCAACGGCTTTATCGGTGGCTACGCGTCGACCCGTCACAGCCTGAGCTGCGTGATGATCGCCGAAGCCGACGGGCAGATGCAGCGTGACTACTGGTACGACGTCAATCGCCAGGGCGAGTTGCTGGCCGATCCTCGCAGCATCGGCCAGCGCGCCGCGCAGCGGGCCGCCAGTCGCCTGGGCGCGCGACCGGTGCCGACCTGCGAGGTGCCGGTGCTGTTCTCGGCAGAGCTGGCCGGGGGGCTGTTCGGCAGTTTCCTGTCGGCGATCTCCGGCGGCAACCTGTACCGCAAGTCATCGTTCCTTGAGGGGACCATGGGGCAGCGCCTGTTCCCGAGCTGGTTGACCCTGGATGAGCGTCCACACCTGATGCGCGCGCTGGGCAGTGCGGCCTTCGATGGCGATGGTCTGGCCACCTATGCCAAACCGTTCGTCGAAAAAGGCGAGTTGGTCTCCTACGTACTGGGTACTTATTCCGGACGCAAACTTGGCCTGCCGAGCACCGCCAATGCCGGTGGCGTGCATAACCTGTACGTCACCCACGGGGTGGAGGATCAGGCCGCACTGATCCGGCGTATGGGACGTGGATTGTTGGTCACCGAGTTGATGGGGCATGGCCTGAACATGGTGACCGGCGACTATTCCCGTGGTGCCGCAGGCTATTGGGTCGAGAATGGCGAGATTCAGTTCGCTGTCCAGGAAGTGACCATCGCCGGCAATATGAAGGACATGTTCCAGCAGATTGTCGCGATCGGTAATGATCTTGAGACTCGTAGCAACATTCACACTGGCTCGGTACTGATCGAGCGGATGACTGTGGCGGGTAGCTGATTGTGGTAGGAGCGGGCTTGCCCCGCGATACAATGTGACTGACTAGACGCAATCGCGGGGCAAGCCCGCTCCTACCGAAAGAGTGCCCCCCTGAAGCCCGGCCATGTGTCGGGCTTTTTTGTTTTTCTACTTTCGCATCCTTGAATTGATTCTGATTATCACTTAATAATGAATATCATTATCTAGGCGATGATGTTCATGAAACCCGTCCTTCACGAATTGCCCTACCTCGAAAACTGGCGCTGGCTCAGCCGCCGTATCCGTTGTGCGATGGAGCCGGACGAACCGCGCTTGATCGACCACTACCTGGCCGAAGGCCGGTATCTGGTGTGCTGCACTGAAACCTCGGCCTGGACCGTCGCCCTGACCTCATTCCGCCTGCTCCTGGATACCGCTTGCGACCGCATGCTGCCCTGGCATTGGCGCTGCCTGTGCCTGGATCAGGCCTGGAAGCCGCTGTTGCAGCTGCGCAAGCTCGACGGTGGCGAGCACGGCCAGCGTTGGCAGCCTCTCGCCCTGCAACTGGCGAACTGCACGCTACTGCCTTCGATTTCTTTCGCTGAACTGATGCAAGGACTTGATGATGAGTAATACCCGTATCGAGCGTGACAGCATGGGTGAACTGCAGGTGCCGGCCGAGGCCCTGTATGGCGCTCAGACCCAGCGTGCGGTGAACAACTTCCCGATCAGCCAGCAGCGCATGCCGACCCAGTTCATTCGTGCACTGCTGCTGGCCAAGGCTGCCGCGGCCAAGGCCAACATCGAACTCAAGCAACTGGATGAGGGGCAGGGCACGGCCATTGTCAAAGCGGTCGAGCAACTGCTGGCTGGCGATTTCATTCAGCACTTTCCGGTGGATATCTTCCAGACCGGTTCCGGCACCAGCTCGAACATGAACGCCAACGAAGTGATTGCCACCCTGGCAAGCCGCATTCTCGGCGATACGGTCAATCCGAACGATCACGTCAACTGCGGGCAAAGCAGTAACGACATCATTCCTACCACTATTCATGTCAGTGCCGCGCTGGCCTTGCATGAGCAACTGCTGCCAGCACTCAAGCACCTGGTGCAGGTGATCGAGCGCAAGGCGCTCGAGGTACATCCCTTCATCAAGACTGGCCGAACCCACCTGATGGACGCCATGCCGGTGCGCATGAGCCAGGTGCTCGGCGGATGGGCGGCGCAGATCTCGGCTGCCATCGCACACATTGAGTCGACCTTGCCGGCGTTGCAGTCGCTGGCCCAGGGCGGTACAGCCGTAGGGACCGGAATCAATGCCCATCCCGAATTCGCCGGGCGATTCAGCCAGCAGCTGTCTGAACTCACCAAGGTGCCATTCACCCCTGGGCAGAATCTGTTCGCCCTGATCGGCTCACAGGACACTGCCGTTGCCTTGTCGGGTCAGCTCAAGACCACTGCCGTGGCCTTGATGAAGATCGCCAACGACCTGCGCTGGATGAACTCCGGTCCGCTGGCTGGCCTGGGTGAGATCGAACTGGAAGGCCTGCAGCCGGGCTCCTCGATCATGCCGGGCAAGGTCAACCCGGTGATTCCGGAAGCCACCGCCATGGTCGCCGCGCAGGTCATCGGCAACGACGCGACCATTGCCGTGGCCGGTCAGTCGGGCAATTTCGAACTCAACGTGATGTTGCCGATCATTGCTCAGAACCTGCTGAGCAGCATCGAGCTGATGGCCAATGTCAGCCGCTTGCTGGCCGACAAGGCGATCGCCAGCTTCAAGGTCAACGAAGCCAAGCTCAAGGAAGCACTGGCGCGTAACCCGATCCTGGTAACGGCGCTGAACCCGATCATCGGTTATCAGAAGGCCGCCGAGATTGCCAAGACCGCCTACAAGCAAGGGCGGCCGATCATTGAGGTAGCCCTGGAGCACACCGACTTGCCGCGCAGCCAGCTGGAAGTGCTGCTCGACCCGGAAAAGCTTACTGCCGGCGGTATCTGATAGCGCCCTGGAGGTTTGTCATGCAGCACTGGAAACGCACCACCGAAATCGCCAATCGCCTGTTCGACCAGGGCGAGCTGGTCGATGCCCGCGAGTTGTATCTGCAGGCCCTGGCCCTGGCCCAGGTGTTGTTCGAGCGCTGGCATGACGCCGATGAAGCGGTGGCCGTGTGCGTGATTGCTCACCACAACCTGGCCGACCTGCACCTGCGCTTGAATCAGCCTCAGGAGAGCGCGGAGTACCTCTGCGCCATCCATCAGCGGCTGTTGCAGGCCATGCAGGATCAACGCCTGACGCCAGCGCTGCGCGAAGCGGCGCTGCGTCACAGCGGCAAGACCTACACCGAGTTGCTCAATTTCATCAGTGAGTACGGCCAGTACCCACGAACCGAACGCCTGCTCCACAGCCATGGCCCGCAACCGGCGGTACTTGCCGGTCAGGAAAGCGCCGGGTCTTCTGCACATCAATACGGAATCCATTGAGAATGCCTTATACCTTGCCTGCATTGCCTTACGCCTACGATGCGCTGGAACCGCACATCGATACCCAGACCATGCAGATTCACCACAGCAAGCACCATCAGACCTACATCAACAACCTCAATGCTGCCGTCGAAGGCAGTGAATGGGCCGAATGGCCGGTCGAACAACTGGTGGCCGCGGTCAAGCAGTTGCCATCGAGCCTGCAGGCGGCAGTGATCAACCAGGGTGGCGGGCATGCCAACCACTCGCTGTTCTGGACGGTCATGTCGCCCCAGGGCGGTGGTCAGCCCCAGGGCACGGTTGGCAAGGCTATCGATGAGCAATTGGGCGGCTTCGACGCCTTCAAGGATGCCTTCACCAAGGCGGCGTTGACCCGTTTCGGCAGCGGTTGGGCCTGGCTCAGCGTGACGCCGGAGAAAAAGCTGGTGGTGGAAAGCAGTGGCAACCAGGACAGCCCGCTGATGCACGGCAACACGCCGATTCTGGGGCTGGATGTCTGGGAACATGCCTACTACCTGCTGTACCAGAACCGCCGTCCCGAATATATCAATGCCTTCTACAACGTGATCGATTGGTCCGAGGTAGAACGCCGTTATGTAGCCGCCCTGGTGTGAGTCGTCCCGGTATGCGTACGGATGTGATGTCCATCAGCAGCGTGCGTTTGTTTCGCCTGGCGCTGGGTACCCTGTTGCTGCTGGTCGGCTGCGCTTTGCTGGTAGCGCAGGGGTTGGCCTGGCTGGACCTTGAGCCGCGCATGATGCGTGCGCTCGAAGGGGGCGCCCTGTGTGCATTGGGGACCGCGCTGGGTGCAGTGCCGGTGCTGGTGATCCGCAGCATGCCGGTAGCCTTGGCCGATACGTTGCTGGGTTTTGGCGCCGGGGTGATGCTGGCGGCAACGGCGTTTTCCCTGATCATTCCCGGGCTTGATGCTGCCCAGGCTATTGGCCTGGGCAAATGGAGTGCCGGAGGGCTGGTCAGTTTCGGCTTGCTGTTCGGCGCTTTCTGCCTCTACCTGGTCGATCTCAAAGTGTCTGGCGCTTCGCCGGAGGCCTTGGTCGGCACTGCCCGGCAGCCGGTGATTGCCGCACGGATCTGGGTGTTTGTCATCGCCATCATCGCCCACAACATCCCGGAAGGCATGGCCATCGGTGTGTCGGCCGGTGGTGGAATGGCGGATGCCGACAGTCTGGCCATGGGCATCGCCTTGCAGGATGTGCCCGAAGGCCTGGTCATTGCGCTGGTGCTGGCCGGGGCCGGGATGGCGCGATTCAAGGCCTTTGCCATCGGTGCGGCGTCTGGTCTGGTCGAGCCGGTGGCGGCAGTGATTTGTGCCTGGCTGGTGACGGTGGCGGAGTTGTTGCTGCCACTGGGCCTGGCCTGTGCGGCCGGGGCGATGTTGCTGGTGGTCACCCAGGAGATCATTCCTGAATCACGCAGCAACGGTCATCATCGCTTGGCCAGCCTGGGTTTGTGCGTCGGCTTCTGCCTGATGATGGTGATGGATACGGCGTTGTCTTGAGCAGGAAGCAGAGGGCGGTTACTCGCCCTCGTCAAAGTAGTTGTTGATCAGCTCGATCAACGCTTCCAGGGCTTCGTCCTGTTGCTCGCCTTCAGTATGCAGGTGTACCTGAGTGCCTTTGCCCGCTGCCAGCATCATCACGGCCATGATGCTTTTGCCGTCGATCAGTTTGTCAGGCGCGCGACCTACGCGCACGGTGCAAGGGAAGCGTCCGGCCACGCCGACAAACTTTGCCGCAGCCCGGGCGTGTAGCCCCAGCTTGTTGATGATGGTGATTTCACGAGCGGGCATCGCGGCGGTAGTCCTGTGGGCTAGAGGTCGCGGTGGCGAACCTGGACATTCTTCAGGGATTGCTGCAGCAACTGGCCCAGGCGTTCGGTGAGGTAAACCGAACGGTGGTGTCCACCAGTACAGCCAATGGCAATGGTGACGTAAGCGCGGTTGCTGGCGGCAAAGCGCGGCAACCATTTGAGCAGGTAGCTGGAGATGTCCTGGAACATTTCTTCGACGTCAGGCTGGGTGGCCAGGTAATCGATGACCGGTTGTTCCAGGCCGGAGTGTTCACGTAGCTCCGGCTTCCAGTAAGGGTTGGGCAGGCAGCGCACGTCGAACACCAGGTCGGCATCCACCGGCATGCCTCGCTTGAAACCGAAGGATTCGACCAGGAACGCGGTACCGGGTTCCGGCTGGTTAAGCAGGCGCAGTTTGATCGAGTCCCGCAACTGGTAGAGGTTCAGTTTGGTGGTGTCGATCTTCAGGTCGGCGAGGTCGGCGATCGGCCCCAGCAGGTCGGTCTCGACCTTGATCGCTTCGGCCAGCGAACGATTGGCGTTGGTCAGCGGGTGACGCCTGCGGGTTTCCGAGAAACGCTTGAGCAGGGTCTCTTCGTCGGCGTCCAGGTACAGCACATCACACTGGATATGCTTGCTCCGGGCATCTTCGAGCAGCTCGGGGAAGCGGCTCAGATGGCTGGGCAGGTTGCGTGCATCGATTGATACCGCCACTTTGGGCTGCATCAGCTCGGTGTTGATCAGGGCATTTTCCGCCAGCTGCGGTAGCAGCCCGGCAGGCAGGTTATCGATGCAGTAGTAGCCGTTGTCCTCCAGGACTGCGAGGGCGGTGCTCTTGCCGGAGCCGGATCGGCCACTGACGATAATCAGGCGCATGTTCAGGACTCGTTCTGTACGTCCAGTACGACCTGGTACAAGGCTTCACTGCTACCGGCGGCACGCAACCTGTCACGCACTTCCTTACGGTCGAGCATGCTGGCAATTTGGCGCAACAGCTCAAGGTGCGCATCAGTGGCCGCTTCGGGAACCAGCAGGACAAACAGCAAATCGACCGGGGCGCCATCAATGGCGTCATAGTCAATCGGTGCATCCAGGTGTATCAGGGCGCTGATGGGGGATGAGCAGCCTTTCAGGCGGCAGTGTGGAATGGCAATGCCATTACCAAAACCGGTCGACCCGAGTTTCTCCCGGGCAAACAGGGCTTCAAAAACGTCTTGCATCTCCAGGTCCGGAACTTCCCGGTCGATCAGGGTGGCGATTTCCTGGAGTGCACGCTTTTTACTGCCTCCCGGCGCGTTCACCAGGGAACGGCCGGGGGTCAGGATGGTTTCAAGTCGGATCATGGATGAGGGGGATCAGCGGGCCGCTGCACCTTGCAGCAGGCTTTGCTGTTTTTCCTTGTGTTTTTTCAGTTGGCGGTCGAGCTTGTCGGTCAAGGCATCGATCGCTGCATACATGTCTGTGTGTTCGGCATTTGCAACCACTTCGCCGCCGGGAATAAACAGCGTCGCTTCAATTTTCTGCTGCAGCTTCTCGACCTTCATGATTACCGTCACATTGGTAATCTTGTCGAAGTGCCCTTCCAGCCGTTTCAGTTTCTGTTCGACGTACTCGCGCAGCGGCTGGGTGACTTCTACATGCTGTCCACTGATATTGACTTGCATACAGCTTCTCCTTTGTTGCCCGTGCATAAGAGGCAGGTATTGCGCCTGCCACTGAACTGCTATGGCTATCTCAGGGGCTACATCAGTCGCTTACGCTCACTCGACGGTGCAATGCCGAGGGACTCGCGGTACTTGGCGACGGTGCGACGGGCTACCTGGATACCTTGTGCCTCCAGTAAACCAGCGATCTTGCTGTCACTCAATGGCTTTTTCTGATTTTCCGCTGCAACCAGTTTTTTGATGATCGCGCGAATCGCTGTGGACGAGCATTCACCGCCTTCGGAGGTGCTGACGTGGCTGGAGAAAAAGTACTTCAGCTCGTAAATTCCACGCGGTGTATGCATGTATTTCTGGGTGGTGACCCGGGAAATGGTCGACTCGTGCATGCCCACCGCTTCGGCGATGTCGTGCAATACCAGCGGCTTCATTGCTTCGTCGCCGTGATCGAGGAAACCACGTTGGTGCTCGACGATCTGGGTGGCGACCTTCATCAGGGTTTCGTTACGGCTCTGCAGGCTCTTGATGAACCAGCGGGCTTCCTGCAACTGGTTGCGCATGAAGGTGTTGTCGGCGCTGGTGTCGGCACGGCGGACGAATCCGGCGTATTGCGGGTTGACCCGCAGACGCGGCACGGCTTCCTGGTTGAGCTCGACCAGCCAGCGTTCGTTGTCCTTGCGCACGATCACGTCAGGGACCACGTATTCGGCTTCGCTGGACTCGATCTGCGAGCCAGGGCGCGGGTTGAGGCTCTGGACCAGTTCGATGACCTGGCGCAGTTCGTCTTCTTTGAGCTTCATCCGCCGCATCAGCTGGCTGTAGTCACGGCTGCCGAGCAGGTCGATGTAATCGCGGACCAGGCGCTGGGCTTCGGCCATCCAGGGGGTGCTGGCGGGCAGTTGACGCAGCTGCAGCAGCAAGCACTCGCTGAGGTTGCGCGCGCCGATGCCGGCCGGTTCGAATTGCTGGATGCGGTGCAGCACGGCTTCGACTTCGTCGAGCTCGATATCCAGCTCCGGGTCGAAGGACTCGCAGACTTCTTCGAGGGTTTCGTCGAGGTAGCCCTGGTTGTTGATGCAGTCGATCAGGGTGACCGCGATCAGCCGGTCGGTGTCGGACATCGGCGCCAGGTTCAACTGCCAGAGCAGGTGGCTTTGCAGGCTTTCGCCAGCCGAGGTGCGGGTGGTGAAGTCCCACTCGTCATCGTCGTTGCTGGGCAGGCTGCTGGCGCTGGTCTGGTAGATGTCTTCCCAGGCCGTATCGACCGGTAGCTCGTTGGGGATGCGCTCGTTCCATTCGCCGTCTTCCAGGCTGTCCACGGTGGGCGTGGTTTCCTGGAAACTGGTGTCCTGGACTTCGGCGACCGGCTTGCTTTCGGCGTTGTCCGCCATCGGGTCGCTGTTGTCGAAGTCGTCGCCTTCTTCCTGGCGTTCGAGCATCGGGTTCGATTCCAGCGCTTCCTGGATTTCCTGCTGGAGGTCCAGGGTAGAAAGCTGGAGCAGACGGATGGCCTGTTGCAACTGCGGTGTCATCGTCAGTTGCTGGCCCATTCTTAGGACGAGCGATGGTTTCATGGCAGGGGCTTAACACCTTTTTCGCCGGCGCACATGCGCCATCCACTACAAGGGCACCGAAGCGCCAACTTTAAGCAAATTATATGCCTGAAATTGGAGCGTTTGCCTAGGGTGCTGTAACAATTAAGCCGGATTTCACCGGTACAGTTGCCCCTGGCAAGCGCTTTGTCGCCTCGAACTTACAAGCGGAACTCGTGGCCCAAGTACACCTCTTTGACCAGGTCGTTGGCCAGGATGGTCTCTGCATCGCCTTCGGCAATCAGTTGGCCATCGTTGACGATGTAAGCGGTTTCGCAGATATCCAGGGTCTCACGGACGTTGTGGTCGGTGATCAGTACACCGATGCCCTTGGCCTTGAGGTGATGGATGATCTGCTTGATGTCGCCGACCGAAATCGGGTCGACACCGGCAAAGGGTTCGTCGAGCAGGATGAATTTCGGTGCGGTGGCCAGGGCACGAGCGATCTCCACGCGGCGACGCTCGCCGCCGGACAGGCTCATGCCGAGGTTGTCGCGAATGTGGCTGATGTGAAATTCCTGCAGCAGGCTTTCCAGTTCCTTGCGACGTCCGGCGGTGTCGAGGTCCTTGCGGGTCTCGAGGATCGCCATGATGTTGTCGGCAACCGAAAGCTTGCGAAAGATCGAGGCTTCCTGGGGCAGGTAACCAATACCGGCACGGGCACGGCCGTGCATCGGCTGGTGGCTGACATCCAGATCGTCGATCAGGACACGGCCCTGATCGGCCTGGACCAGGCCGACGATCATGTAGAAGCAGGTGGTTTTGCCGGCGCCGTTAGGGCCGAGCAGGCCGACGATCTGGCCGCTGTCGATCGACAGGCTGACGTCGCGGACCACTTGTCGGCTCTTGTAGCTCTTGGCCAGGTGCTGGGCTTTGAGGGTCGCCATTTACTCGGCCTTCTTTTTAGGCTGGATCACCATGTCGATACGCTGGCGCGGTGAGGTCACATTGCCGCCACGACCGGCAGTCGCTACCTGGGACTTGGTGTTGTAGACGATCTTCTCGCCTTCGGTGGTATTGCCTTCGTTGACCACTTTGGCGCGGTCGGTCAGCACCACCAGGTCTTTTTGCGCCTGGTACTGGATGGTCACGGCGTAGCCCTGCATCTTGTCCGGCTTGGCAGCGCTCTGTTGCTGCTCGAAGTAGGCCAGGTTGCCCACCGAGGTCACCACATCGATGTCGCCGGAGTCGGCGCGGGTGATGGTCACGGTGTTGCCTTTGATCATCATCGAACCTTGGGTGATGATGACGTCGCCGGTGTAGGTGGCGACCCCTTTCTTGTCATCCAGGTGCGCGTTGTCGGCCTGAATGCGGATAGGCTGGTCACGGTCGTTCGGCAGGGCCCAGGCGCTCGCGCTTCCCAGTGCTGCGCTCAGGCTGAGCAAAAAGGGGAGGGTTTTAACGAGCCTCATACTGTCCTCTTACGTTGGACAGCAGGTCCATCCTGCCGTCTTTCAAATACGCTTTCATTCCATTGCCCGTAGTGACGCCACCGGCGCCGTCGATTTTAACGGCTTGTGCGGTTTGCGCATATTGCTTCTGCGGGAATACCGTCATGCGGCTGGTGGTAATGATCATGGTGCGGTTCTTTTCATCGGTGCGGGCAACCCGTACCGAGTCAATCAATTCCACTTCCGAGCCGTCCGGGTTGACCTCGCCCTTTTCGCTCTGCACATGCCAGGGGTAGGTGGTGCCGCGGTACAGCTGCAGGTCCGGCTTGGTCAGCAGGGTCACTTCACTGACCTTGAGGTGTTCGACCTTGTCGGCGGTCATCTCGTACTGCATCTTGCCGTCTGGCAGGAACTGTACGCTGTGGGCGTTGGTGGCGTAATAGTCGATAGCGTTGTTGTCGACGCTGACCACCGGCTTGTCGAGGAAGCTTTCGGGGCCGATGTTCCAGTAGCCGACTGCCGCCAGCAAGGCGGCAATCACACTGTACAGCGCAGCGGTGCGGAATTTTTTACTGAACATGTGGCGCTCTACAGGTAATGGGCATTGGCCGCGTCGAGATTGCCCTGGGCTTGCAGGATCAACTCGCAGAATTCGCGGGCTGCGCCTTCACCGCCACGGGCCTTGGTGATCCCGTGGGCGTGCTCGCGGACAAAGGCTGCGGCATTGGCCACGGCCATGCCCAGGCCGACGCGACGGATCACCGGCAGGTCAGGCAGGTCGTCGCCCAGATAGGCAACTTGTTCATAGCTTAGGTTGAGTTGGCTGAGTAGGCCGTCCAATACCACCAATTTATCTTCACGCCCCTGATACAGGTGCGGGATGCCGAGGTTCTTGGCCCGGCGCTCGACCACCGGGGTCTTGCGCCCGCTGATGATCGCCGTGGTCACGCCCGAGGCCATGAGCATCTTGATGCCCTGGCCGTCGAGGGTGTTGAAGGTCTTGAATTCGCTGCCATCTTCGAGGAAGTACAAGCGGCCGTCGGTCAGTACGCCGTCTACATCGAATACCGCAAGCTTGATCGCCTTGCCGCGCTGGAGCAGGTCCTGGCTCATTTACATCACTCCCGCACGCAACAGGTCGTGCATGTTCAGGGCGCCAACCGGGCGCTCGTCCTTGTCGATCACCACCAGGGCACTGATCTTGTGGTCTTCCATGATTTTCAGGGCTTCGGCGGCGAGCATTTCGGCGCGGGCGGTCTTGCCGTGAGCGGTCATGACCTCTTCGATCAGGGTGGTGTGTACATCGATGTTGCGATCCAGGCTGCGGCGCAAGTCACCGTCGGTGAAGATCCCGGCCAACCGCCCGTCGGCTTCAAGCACCACGGTCATGCCCAAACCTTTGCGAGACATTTCAAGGAGTGCGTCCTTGAGCAGGGTTCCGCGCTGCACCTGCGGCAGTTCTTCACCGGCGTGCATGACGTTCTCGACTTTCAGCAGCAGGCGGCGGCCGAGGGCGCCACCAGGGTGCGAGAAAGCGAAGTCTTCAGCGGTAAAACCGCGTGCTTCGAGCAAGGCAATGGCCAGGGCGTCGCCCAGGACCAGTGCGGCGGTAGTCGAGGAGGTCGGTGCCAGGTTCAGTGGGCAGGCTTCCTGGGCAACACGGGCATCGAGGTTGACTTCGGCGGCCTTGGCCAGCGGCGAGTCCGGGTTGCCGGTCAGGCTGATCAACTGGATGCCCAGGCGCTTGATCAACGGCAGCAGGGTAACGATCTCGGCGGTCGAACCGGAGTTGGACAGGGCGAGGATGACATCGTCGCGGGTGATCATGCCCATGTCGCCATGGCTGGCTTCGGCCGGATGAACGAAGAAGGCCGGCGTGCCGGTGCTGGCCAGGGTCGCGGCGATTTTGTTGCCGATATGCCCGGACTTGCCCATGCCGACCACCACCACGCGGCCCTTGCTGGCCAGGATCAGCTCGCACGCCTTGACGAAATCGGCGTCGATGTGGGCTAGCAAGCCCTCAACCGCCTCGAGTTCGAAACGGATGGTGCGTTGCGCGGATTGGATCAGGTCGCTGGATTGGCTCATGTCGAAAATCGGATTGCCTGATGAAAAGGCGGCGATTATAGCGGTAATGCGCAAAACCCTCACCTTGTGATTGTCATACAGTCGCTCGCCAACCTTAACCCTGGCTGAACAAGCACTGCTACGGCCTTGGGGCGCCGCTATCAGCGATGATATAGTTCGCCGCCTGTTCGGCCCGCTCAGGGCGTGCGTGCCTCCATGAAGGGGGCGCGCGTCTGAGTGAGATGGCTGCATCGCAAGGAGTCTAGATGAGCGTTGATAACGCCTACGCGGTCGAGTTGAAGGGTGTGTCCTTCAAGCGCGGTTCGCGCAGCATCTTCAATAATGTCGATATACGCATTCCCCGCGGCAAGGTCACCGGCATCATGGGGCCTTCCGGGTGCGGCAAGACCACACTGTTGCGTCTGATGGGCGCACAGCTGCGTCCGGCCAGCGGCGAGGTCTGGGTCGCCGGGCAGAACCTGCCGACGCTGTCGCGCAGCGATCTGTTCGATGCGCGCAAGCAGATGGGGGTGTTGTTCCAGAGTGGCGCACTGTTCACCGATCTCGACGTGTTCGAGAACGTGGCATTCCCGCTGCGGGTGCATACCCAGCTGTCCGACGAAATGATCCGTGACATTGTTCTGATGAAACTGCAGGCCGTCGGCCTGCGCGGTGCCATCGAACTGATGCCTGACGAGCTGTCCGGGGGCATGAAGCGTCGTGTGGCACTGGCACGGGCCATTGCCCTGGACCCACAGATCCTCATGTACGACGAGCCCTTCGTCGGTCAGGACCCGATCGCCATGGGCGTTCTGGTGCGGCTGATCCGCTTGCTCAACGATGCCCTGGGTATCACCAGCATCGTGGTCTCCCACGACCTGGCCGAAACCGCCAGTATTGCCGACTACATCTATGTCGTCGGCGACGGCCAGGTGCTTGGCCAGGGCACGCCGGACGAGCTGATGGGCTCCGACAATCCGCGCATTCGTCAATTCATGAAAGGCGACCCGGACGGACCGGTACCCTTTCACTTTCCTGCGCCGGATTACCGCGCCGATCTTCTGGGGAAGCGTTGATGCGCAGAAAATCCTTGCTCGAACGTATTCGTCGTTTTGGCCGTTCGGCCATCGACGTGCTGGCCGTGCTCGGCCGCTCGTTTCTGTTCCTGCTGCACTCGCTGGTCGGGCGCAGCGGCACTGGCGGCGGCTTTCAACTGCTGGTCAGGCAACTCTATTCGGTTGGCGTGCTGTCGCTGGCGATCATTGTCGTTTCCGGGGTCTTCATCGGTATGGTGCTGGCCCTGCAGGGTTTCAGCATCCTGACCAAGTACGGCTCGGAACAGGCAGTCGGGCAGATGGTTGCCTTGACCTTGCTGCGTGAGCTGGGGCCGGTGGTGACCGCATTGCTGTTCGCCGGGCGTGCAGGTTCGGCGCTGACCGCCGAAATCGGCAACATGAAGTCCACCGAGCAGCTTTCCAGCCTGGAAATGATCGGTGTCGATCCGCTCAAATACATCGTTGCCCCGCGTTTGTGGGCCGGTTTCATCTCGCTGCCGATGCTGGCGCTGATTTTCAGCGTGGTGGGCATCTGGGGTGGGTCCTGGGTGGCGGTGGACTGGCTGGGCGTCTATGAAGGCTCGTTCTGGGCCAACATGCAGAACAGTGTGTCGTTCACTGACGATGTGCTCAATGGCGTGATCAAGAGCCTGGTTTTTGCTTTTGTTGTTACCTGGATTGCCGTATTCCAAGGCTATGACTGCGAGCCCACTTCAGAGGGGATCAGCCGTGCCACCACCAAGACCGTGGTCTATGCCTCATTGGCAGTCCTGGGTCTGGACTTTATTCTGACCGCCTTGATGTTTGGAGATTTCTGATGCAAAACCGCACCCTGGAAATCGGTGTCGGCCTGTTCCTCCTGGCCGGGATCCTGGCGCTGATCCTGCTGGCCCTGCGCGTCAGCGGCCTGTCGGCGAGCCCGAGCAGCGATACCTATAAAATTTACGCATACTTCGACAATATCGCCGGTTTGACGGTCAGAGCTAAAGTGACCATGGCCGGTGTGACCATCGGCAAGGTCACGGCCATCGATCTGGACCGTGACACCTACACCGGTCGGGTGACGTTGCAGCTGGAAAAACGCGTAGACAACCTGCCTACCGACTCCACTGCATCTATCCTCACCGCTGGGTTGCTCGGCGAGAAGTACATCGGTATCAGCGTGGGCGGAGAAGAAGCGGTGCTCAAGGATGGTGCAACCATTCACGACACCCAGTCGGCGCTGGTGCTGGAAGATCTGATTGGCAAGTTCCTGCTCAATACCGTTGGCAAAGAAGCTAAATAAGGAGTTTCCATGATTTCTATCCTGCGACGCGGCTTGCTGGTACTGCTGGCTGCGCTGCCGTTGATGGCTGGCGCAGCTGCTCAGTCCCCCAAAGAGGTGATTCAGGGGACAACCACCCAGTTGCTGGCCGACCTGAAGGCCAACAAAGAGCAATACAAGGCCAACCCGAGTGCGTTCTACGATGCCTTGAACGCCAATCTGGGGCCGGTGGTCGATGCCGATGGCATCTCGAAAAGCATCATGACCGTCAAGTATTCGCGCAAGGCCACCCCGGAGCAGATGCAGCGCTTCCAGGAAAACTTCAAGCGCAGCCTGATGCAGTTCTACGGCAACGCCTTGCTCGAGTACAACAACCAGGGCATCACTGTCGGCGCCGAGAAAAAGGACGGTGATGACCGTGCCAGCGTCGACATGACCGTCAAGGGCAACAACGGCGCGATCTACCCGGTTCAGTACACCATGACCAAGCTGGGCGATGAATGGAAAGTACGTAACGTCATCGTCAACGGCATCAACATCGGCAAACTGTTCCGTGACCAGTTCGCTGACGCCATGAACCGTAATGGCAACGACCTGGACAAGACCATCGACGGCTGGGCCGGCGAAGTGGCCAAGGCCAAGGAAACTGCCGAGAAGCAAGAGCAATGAGTGATAGCGCCGTGACCATGAACGAGCCAGGTGTGTTGAGCCTGGCCGGGGTGCTGGACTACCGCAGCGGGCCCGCCTTGCGCAAGGAAGGTAAAGCCTTGATCACGGCGTGCAAGGCCGGCGCCCTGGTGCTCGATTGCTCGCAGGTGGAGAAATCCAGCAGCGTCGGCTTGTCCCTGTTGCTGGCATTCATGCGCGATGGCAAGGCGGCCGGCAAGGCTGTCGAGGTTCGCGCAATGCCTCAGGATATGCGTGAAATCGCCGAGGTTTATGACCTCGACGAGGTGCTGGCCGGTCAATGACCGCCAGCCAGCGACTGGCCCCTCTGTCAGAGTCTCCGTTTACGGGGTTCGCAGGCGAGGGGCTTTTTTGTATGATGGCCGACCCGCGCGCACAGGGCGCCGATTGAGGTTGAGCATGCAGGCCGTAGAAGTTAAGAACTTCCTTGAAGAAAAGTTGCCGGGAACCCGGGTCGAAGTTGAAGGCGAAGGCTGCAACTTCCAGTTGAACGTGATCAGTGACGAATTGGCGGCCCTGAGCCCGGTCAAGCGTCAACAGCAGATCTATGCTCACCTTAACCCGTGGATCACCGATGGCAGCATCCATGCGGTAACCATGAAATTTTTCAGCAGCGCAGCCTGGGCTGAGCGCAACTGAGCCTAAATTGGCGGCGAGACACAAATGGACAAACTGATTATTACTGGCGGCGTTCGTCTTGATGGCGAAATCCGCATTTCCGGTGCCAAGAACGCGGCCCTGCCGATTCTTGCCGCTACCCTGCTTTGCGATGGTCCGGTCACGGTCGGCAACCTGCCGCACCTGCACGACATCACCACCATGATCGAGCTGTTCGGCCGCATGGGCATTGAGCCGGTGATCGACGAGAAGCTCGCGGTAGAGATCGATCCGCGCACCATCAAGACCCTGGTCGCGCCGTACGAGCTGGTGAAAACCATGCGCGCCTCGATCCTGGTACTGGGCCCGATGGTTGCCCGCTTTGGCGAAGCCGAAGTGGCACTGCCTGGCGGTTGCGCCATTGGTTCGCGTCCGGTCGACCTGCACATCCGTGGTCTTGAAGCCATGGGCGCAAAGATCGAAGTCGAAGGTGGCTACATCAAAGCCAAGGCGCCTGAAGGCGGTCTGCGCGGTGCGCACTTCTTCTTCGACACCGTCAGTGTGACCGGTACCGAGAACATCATGATGGCCGCTGCCCTGGCCAAGGGCCGCAGCGTGCTGCAGAACGCCGCGCGTGAGCCGGAAGTGGTCGATCTGGCCAACTTCCTCAACGCCATGGGCGCCAAGGTTCAGGGCGCCGGCACCGACACCATCACCATCGATGGCGTCGAGCGTCTGGGTTCTGCGACCTACCGGGTCATGCCGGACCGTATCGAAACCGGTACCTACCTGGTTGCCGCTGCCGTCACCGGTGGCCGGGTCAAGGTCAAGGACACCGATCCGACCATCCTCGAAGCCGTCCTTGAAAAACTCAAGGAAGCGGGTGCCGAAGTCACCACCGGTGAAGACTGGATCGAGCTGGACATGCATGGCAAGCGGCCAAAAGCCGTGAACCTGCGTACCGCGCCGTATCCGGCATTCCCGACCGACATGCAGGCGCAGTTCATCTCGCTCAACGCCATTGCCGAAGGCACCGGTGCGGTGATCGAGACGATCTTCGAAAACCGTTTCATGCACGTTTACGAAATGCACCGCATGGGCGCGCATATCCAGGTGGAAGGCAACACCGCCATCGTCACCGGCACCAAAACCCTCAAGGGCGCGCCAGTCATGGCCACCGACCTGCGGGCTTCGGCGAGCCTGGTGCTGTCGGCCCTGGTGGCCGAAGGCGACACCCTGATCGACCGCATCTACCACATCGACCGTGGTTACGAGTGCATCGAAGAAAAACTGCAGATGCTGGGCGCGAAGATCCGTCGCGTACCGGGCTAGTCTGTGACCGGCGCAGGGACGCGCCAGCCAATTGCTGCACCGAATTGAATGCGGTCGGGCCACATCAGGCCCGGCCGGCTGTAGCCGCATAAGGACCGACGTTTCCCATGTTGACCATCGCGCTATCCAAAGGTCGGATTCTCGACGATACCCTGCCGCTGCTGGCGGAAGCCGGTATCGTGCCGACCGAGAACCCGGACAAGAGCCGCAAACTGATCATCCCGACGACTCAGGACGACGTACGTCTGCTGATCGTACGGGCTACCGACGTGCCGACCTATGTCGAGCATGGCGCCGCCGATCTGGGTGTGGCGGGCAAGGACGTGCTGATGGAGTACGGCGGCCAGGGCCTTTACGAGCCGCTGGACCTGCAGATTGCCCAGTGCAAGCTGATGACCGCCGGTGCCATTGGCGCCGCTGAGCCCAAGGGCCGTCTGCGCGTGGCGACCAAGTTCGTCAATGTCGCCAAGCGTTATTACGCCGAACAGGGCCGTCAGGTCGATATCATCAAGTTGTACGGTTCGATGGAGCTGGCGCCGCTGATCGGTCTGGCCGACAAGATCATCGACGTCGTCGACACCGGCAACACCCTGCGTGCCAATGGCCTGGAACCCCAGGAACTGATTGCCACCATCAGCTCCCGGCTGGTGGTCAACAAGGCTTCGATGAAGATGCAGCATGCGCGCATCCAGAGCCTGATCGACACCCTGCGCCAGGCTGTCGAATCGCGACACCGCGGCTGATTCCTGCGCGCGACCTTCGCTGTCGCGCCCATCTATCCGCGTCATAGCCAATTTTCTCGGGTGCCCGCGCGGATGGACTGGTAGCTTAGGGCGCCTGAGCATTCGCCATTTATTGAGGCCCTCGCTATGACCACGTCCACTGCAATTGCCCGACTCAATGCCGCTGACCCGGATTTCGCCCGACATCTGGATCATCTGTTGAGCTGGGAAAGTGTGTCTGACGATGCGGTCAACCAGCGTGTGCTCGACATCATCAAAGCCGTGCGCGAGCGCGGTGACGCGGCACTGGTGGAATTCACCCAGCGTTTCGATGGCGTTGCAGCCAAGTCGATCGACGACCTGATCCTCGGTCGTGAGCGCCTGGAACTGGCCCTGACCCGCATCACCGCAGCCCAGCGCGAAGCCCTGGAAAAGGCTGCCAGTCGCGTGCGCAGTTACCACGAGCGGCAGAAGCAGGACTCCTGGAGCTACACCGAGGCTGACGGTACGGTGCTGGGCCAGAAGGTCACCCCGCTGGATCGTGCCGGCCTGTATGTGCCGGGCGGCAAAGCGTCCTACCCTTCGTCGGTACTGATGAACGCGATTCCGGCCAAGGTTGCCGGCGTCGGTGAAGTGGTGATGGTGGTGCCAACCCCGCGTGGTGAGGTCAACGAACTGGTGCTCGCGGCCGCCTGCATTGCCGGTGTCGACCGGGTGTTCACCATCGGTGGCGCCCAGGCGGTAGCGGCGCTGGCCTATGGCACCGAGAGCGTGCCGCAGGTCGATAAGGTGGTCGGCCCCGGCAACATCTACGTCGCCACGGCCAAGCGCCACGTGTTCGGCCAGGTCGGTATCGACATGATTGCCGGTCCTTCGGAAATTCTCGTGGTCTGTGACGGCCAGACCGATCCGGACTGGATCGCCATGGACCTGTTCTCCCAGGCCGAGCACGACGAAGATGCCCAGGCGATCCTGGTCAGCCCGGATGCAGCGTTCCTCGACAAGGTGGCTGCCAGCATCGACAAGCTGCTGCCGACCATGGAGCGTGCCGAAATCATCAAGACTTCGATCAATGCTCGTGGTGCGCTGATCCAGGTGCGTGACATGCAGCAGGCCATGGAAGTCGCCAACCGTATCGCGCCTGAACACCTGGAGCTGTCGGTGGCTGATCCACAGGCCTGGCTGCCGCAGATTCGCCACGCCGGCGCGATCTTCATGGGACGCCACACCAGCGAAGCCCTGGGCGATTACTGCGCAGGTCCGAACCACGTGTTGCCAACCTCCGGTACCGCGCGCTTCTCCTCGCCGCTGGGGGTATATGACTTCCAGAAGCGTTCGTCGATCATCTTCTGCTCCGAGCAGGGCGCATCGGAACTGGGCCACACCGCCTCGATCCTCGCCCGTGGCGAATCGCTGACCGCCCACGCCCGTAGCGCCGAATACCGCATTGTTGCCGACAAGAAGGGGAACTGAGCATGAGTAAATTCTGGAGCCCCTTCGTCAAGGATCTGGTGCCTTACGTTCCGGGTGAGCAACCGAAGCTGGCCAGGCTGGTCAAGCTCAACACCAACGAGAACCCCTATGGCCCGTCGCCCAAGGCGCTGGAGGCCATGCGCGGCGAGTTGAACGACAATCTGCGTCTGTACCCGGACCCCAACAGTGACCTGCTCAAGCAGGCAGTGGCGGAGTATTACGGGGTCAACGGCAACCAGGTGTTCCTCGGCAATGGTTCGGACGAAGTGCTCGCGCACATTTTCCACGGCCTGTTCCAGCACGGCGCGCCGCTGTTGTTCCCGGATATCAGCTACAGCTTCTATCCGGTGTATTGCGGTCTGTATGGCATTCCTTGCGAAGCGGTAGCACTGGACGAGCAGTTCCAGATCCGCGTCGAGGACTACGCCAGGCCCAATGGCGGCATCATCTTCCCCAACCCCAATGCCCCGACCGGCTGCCTGTTGGCGCTGGAGGCTATCGAGCAACTGCTCAAGGCCAACCCGGAGACGGTGGTGGTGGTCGATGAAGCCTACATCGATTTCGGTGGGCAGACGGCAATCAGCCTGGTAGACCGCTACGACAACCTGCTGGTTACCCAGACCTTGTCCAAATCGCGCTCGCTGGCGGGCTTGCGGGTCGGTCTGGCGGTGGGTCACCCAGACCTGATCGAGGCGCTGGAGCGGATCAAGAACAGCTTCAACTCCTATCCGCTCGATCGCATGGCCATCGTCGGTGCGGCTGCAGCGTTTGCGGATCGGGCCTACTTCGACGAAACCTGCCGCAAGGTTATCGACAGTCGCGAGGAGCTGGTGGCCGAGCTTACTGCGCGTGGCTTCGAAGTACTGCCTTCGGCAGCCAACTTCATCTTTGCCCGTCATCCGCAGCAGGATGCCGGCGAACTGGCAGCCAGGTTGCGTGAGCAAGGGGTGATCGTGCGTCACTTCAAGCAACCACGCATTGCCCAGTTCCTGCGTATCACCATTGGTACTCCGGAGATGAATCAGGCATTGGTTGATGCTTTGAACTGATTCCGCGCTGCCCCTATCGCCGGCAAGGCCGGCTCCCACAAGGTTCGTATCAATCCTGTGGGAGCCGGCTTTGCCGGCGATTGCTTTTCCAGGAGGCAAAGCGTTAATCTTCCGTTTCTCTAATTCGTCCGATGATTGGATGTAAGCGCAAATGACCTTGCTAATCAAACGCTCGCTGGTCGAACAGGCTGTCGATCAACTGCGTCAGCGCATCGCCAATGGCGCCTGGGCGGTGGGCCAACGCCTGCCCACTGAGCCTGAGCTGGCGACAGAATTGGGCATCAGCCGAAATACCGTGCGTGAAGCCATGCGCGTGCTCGCCTTCAGTGGCCTGGTCGAAGTCCGCCAGGGTGACGGCAGCTATCTACGCACCGCGGTCGACCCGTTGCAGGCAGTCCAGGCATTGTCCCGCTGCAATCTTGAACAGGCACGGGAAACGCGGCACATCCTCGAAGCCGAGGCGATTGGCCTGGCAGCGCTACGTCGCACTGACGAGGACCTGCAAGGTCTGCGTGAAGCGCTGGCCCATAGCAGCGAGCATTTTCACGCTGACCTGGAGCGTTATGTCAGCTGCGACCTGATCTTCCACCAACGCCTGGTGGATGCCGCGCACAACCCGGCATTGAGCGAGTTGTACCGCTATTTCTCCGGGGTAGTGGCCGCTACCGTGCACCACAACCTGAGCCAAGCGCCGCGCTGCCAGATGGTTTTCGACCTGCATGGCCAGATTCTCGACGCTATCGAACAACGCGATTCGGACAAGGCCAAAGCCCTGAGCCGGACCCTGATCAACGAATCCTGACCTTGCGAGGCTGCCATGGCGCATGACACTGCTCGAAACACCCAGCCGGCCAACGGGCCGGAGCTGGAAGAACTGCTGATCGACGCCGAAGCCGACGACGAACAGGTGCAACAACAATCGGTGCTGCTCACGCGCCCTTGGTTGTTGCTGCTTGGCCTGGTGCTGGTGGCGCTGAACTTGCGCCCGGCGCTGTCGAGCATGGCGCCGTTGCTCAGCCAGGTCTCCGATAGCCTCGGCCTGACCGCCTCTCAGGCCGGCTTGCTGACGACACTGCCGGTACTTTGCCTGGGACTGTTTGCGCCCTTGGCACCAATCCTGGCACGGCGCTTTGGCAGCGAGCGGGTGATCCTCGGCATCCTCCTGACCCTGGCTGCCGGCATCGCCGTGCGTAGTGCTTTCGGCAGTACCGGGGTGTTTGTTGGCAGCATCATGGCTGGGGCCAGCATTGGCGTGATC
Organism: Pseudomonas sp. GW821-FHT10B02; assembly: GCF_059415665.1. Classification (NCBI taxonomy): domain Bacteria; kingdom Pseudomonadati; phylum Pseudomonadota; class Gammaproteobacteria; order Pseudomonadales; family Pseudomonadaceae; genus Pseudomonas; species Pseudomonas sp. GW821-FHT10B02. The sequence continues at coordinate 162,842 of NZ_JBWKNR010000002.1, forward strand.
GGGGTCTTGTTGCCGGGTATCGTAAAGCGCGACTTTCCCAAGCATGCGGGCACGTTGACCGGGGTTTACACCATGGCGCTGTGCCTGGGAGCTGCCATGGCCGCAGGTGCCACGGTACCGTTGAGCGAGCATTTTGGCGACAGCTGGTCGCTGGGCCTGGGCTTTTGGTTGATACCGGCGCTGCTGGCGGCGCTGATCTGGCTGCCGCAAGCGCGCCAGGGGCACGGAGCACATCATGTGGCTTATCGGGTACGCGGCCTGCTGCGCGATCCACTGGCCTGGCAGGTAACCCTGTACATGGGGCTGCAGTCGTCGCTGGCCTACATTGTCTTCGGTTGGTTGCCGTCGATTCTCATCGGTCGCGGCCTGTCCCCGACCCAGGCGGGTCTGGTGTTGTCGGGTTCGGTGATCGTGCAGTTGATCAGCTCGCTCAGCGCGCCATGGCTGGCAACGCGTGGCAAGGATCAGCGTCTGGCCATTGTCGTGGTCATGCTCCTGGCGCTGGCCGGTCTGTTCGGCTGCCTGTATGCGCCGCTCGATGGTCTGTGGGGCTGGGCAGTCGTGCTCGGGCTGGGGCAGGGCGGCACCTTTGCCCTGGCGCTGACCTTGATCGTGTTGCGCTCCAAAGATGCCCATGTGGCCGCCAACCTGTCGAGCATGGCCCAGGGCGTCGGCTACACCCTGGCATCCATGGGGCCGTTCGCCGTGGGTCTGGTGCACGACCTGACCGGAGGCTGGAATGCGGTCGGCTGGATTTTTGCGGTGCTGGGCGTCGGTGCCATCGGTTTTGGCTTGAAGGCCGGGCGCAATCTGCATGTGCAGGTGGTCAGCGAGCGAGTTTGAAGCCATCGGTATTCAGCAGGTAAATGCCCATAGCTTTTTGCCATATGAGCGGACTATCGTGCGGGTCTATTCCATCGGAAACGGACCCGCCTCATGAGCGATGCCCACAGTGCTTTGATCACCCGCTTCTACGAGGCTTTCCAGCGCCTGGACGCTGAAGCGATGGTTGCCTGCTACAGCGCAGATATCATCTTCAGCGACCCGGCCTTCGGCACCCTGCGCGGCAAGGACGCCGGCGACATGTGGCGAATGCTCAGCACCCGAGCCAAGGACTTTTCCCTGACCTTCGACAACGTGCACGCCGATGAGCGTAACGGCAGTGCGCACTGGGTTGCGACCTACCTGTTCAGCCAGACCGGGCGCACGGTGGTCAACGATATCCAGGCGCGCTTTGTTTTTCGCGACGGCAAGATCTGCGAGCATCACGACAGCTTCGATCTGTGGCGCTGGTCGCGGCAGGCGTTGGGCACGACAGGGCTGTTGCTGGGCTGGACACCGATGGTCCAGGGCAAGGTTCGCCAGCAGGCATTGAAAGGCCTGCGCGCGTTTCAGGCCGGTCGCTGAACGGGTAAGCTGTGGGCTTTGTCGTCGAATAGTCCGCACCGTGTCCGAAGCTGCCGTCGAAACTCCCGTGAAACCCTGGTATGTCTACCTGGTGCGTGCCGCCAACGGCTCGTTGTACTGCGGAATCAGTGATAACCCGCAACGGCGTTTCATCGCCCACCAGAAGGGCCAGGGCGCGCGCTATTTCAGTACCAGTCCGGCAGTGGCGCTGGTCTACGTCGAGGCCTGGCCGGACAAGGCCGAGGCGCTGCGCCAGGAGCGGCTGGTGAAGAAGCTGCGCAAAAGCGCCAAGGAGGCCCTGGTGGCCTCCTGGCAGGGACTCAGTCCTTGCGACGCTTGAGCTGATCGGTCAGTTGCGTCGGCAGGCCTTTGATGATCAGCGTGCCGGCTTCTTCGTCGTATTCGATCTTCGAGCCCAGCAGGTGCGCCTCGAAACTGATCGACAGTCCTTCAGCGCGGCCGGTGAAACGGCGGAACTGGTTCAGGGTGCGCTTGTCGGCAGGGATCTCCGGCGACAGGCCGTAGTCCTTGTTGCGGATGTGTTCGTAGAAGGCCCGTGGGCGGTCCTCGTCGATCAGCCCGGAAAGCTCCTCCAGGGTCACTGGCTCACCGGCCTTGGTCTGGCTGGTGGCGTAGTCGACCAGGGTCTGGGTTTTCTCGCGGGCGGCCTCTTCAGGCAGGTCCTCGCTTTCGACGAAATCGCTGAAGGCTTTGAGCAGGGTGCGGGTTTCGCCGGGGCCGTCGACGCCCTCCTGGCAGCCGATGAAGTCGCGGAAGTATTCCGAGACCTTCTTGCCGTTCTTGCCTTTGATGAACGAGATGTACTGTTTTGAGGTTTTGTTGTTCTGCCACTCGGAGAGGTTGATCCGCGCGGCCAGGTGCAGCTGGCCCAGGTCCAGGTGGCGGGACGGGGTAACGTCGAGTTCGGCGTTCACCGCCACGCCTTCACTGTGATGCAGCAGGGCGATGGCCAGGTAGTCGGTCATGCCTTGCTGGTAGTGGGCGAACAGGACGTGACCACCGACCGACAGGTTGGATTCTTCCATCAGTTTTTGCAGGTGCTCGACGGCGACCCGGCTGAAGGCGGTGAAGGTGCTGCCGTCTTCCAGGTACTCTTTCAGCCAGCCGCTGAACGGATGGGCACCGGATTCGGCGTGGAAGAACCCCCAGGCTTTGCCTTGTTTGGCGTTGTAGCTGTCGTTGAGGTCGGCCAGGAGGTTTTCGATGGCGCTGGACTCGGCCAGCTCGGAGTCGCGTGCGTGCAGCACAGCGGGGCTGCCATCGGGTTTCTTGTCGATCAGGTGGACGATGCAATGACGGATCGGCATGGGATTCTCGGTTGAAAATGGGCGGTGCTGGCCGCGTTGCAAAGTTGCCAAGTGTACCTCAGCCCAGAGGTGATTCAGCGGCCAGATGTTGGCAGAAATGTCGGTTGTTCGTTTTTTGTTCAGTTTTTTGCGTTTTTTCGCGCAAAGCCCCGAAAAACCTGCACATTTAGCCGGTCAGCTGCGGATATTTATCCATTCCTGTGGTAGTTTTGCCCGGTCTTGCGCCCCGTGTGTGGCGCATTGCTGGCAGACCGCTCGCGTCACGTCGAACCAAACGCCGTTTTACGTATCTACATACGCGAATGACGTGGCTGTAACACCGGACCGCCGGTTACCCCGCAGGTCTGGCTCGATGACTGACGTAGCACTCTGCATACTCACTGAATTTGATAGGGAAGGAACACCACCATGGCATTGACCAAAGACCAACTGATCGCCGACATCGCCGAAGCTATCGACGCGCCGAAAACCACCGCGCGTAACGCTCTGGAGCAACTGGGCCAGATCGTTGCTGATCAACTGGAAAATGGCAGCGAAATCACTCTGCCAGGCATTGGCAAACTGAAAATCACCGAGCGTCCTGCCCGTACCGGCCGCAACCCTTCGACTGGCGCTGCCATCGAAATCGCTGCCAAGAAAGTCGTCAAGTTCGTTCCAGCCAAAGTGCTGACCGACGCTGTAAACAAGTAATTGTAAGCAGTTTCGAAAAACCGCGTCCGGGTTGCCCGGACGCGGTTTTTTTATGCCTTGCTGCTGGCCCAGCGCTGTGCCCGCCAGGCCTGGCGGGCATTGGCGTCCTGGAAGGTCCAGGCGACCATGCGGCTTTGTTTCTGCCCTTGGCCCATCTCGACAATCCGTACGTCCTGCGCACCGGCTTTCTTCAGCGCCGCCTGGATGCCGGGCAGGTTGGAGGCTTTGGACACCAGTGAGGTGAACCACAGCACCTGCTGGCCGAGCGCGGCGCTTTCTGCCACCAGTTGGCTGACGAAGCGGATTTCGCCGCCTTCGCACCAGAGCTCGTTGTTCTGCCCGCCAAAGTTCAATACCGGCAATTTACGCTTGGGGTCGGCCTTGCCCAAGGCTCGCCACTTGCGCTGGCTGCCGCGGGTGGCTTCTTCCCGTGAGGCATGGAAGGGCGGGTTGCACAGGGTCAGGTCGTAACGCTCGTCGTCTTTGAGCAGGCCGAGCAGGATGTGCTTGCGGCTGCCTTGCTGGCGCAGGCTGATGGCTTTATCCAGGCCGTTGGCCTGAACAATGGCTTTGGCAGCGGCCAGGGCCGTGGTGTCGATGTCCGAGCCAAGAAAGCGCCAGCGGTAGTCGCTGTGGCCCAGCAGCGGATAGATGCAGTTGGCGCCGACGCCGATATCCAGGGCGCGCACCTGGGCACCGCGGGGAATCTCGCCGTTGTTGTCATCGGCGAGCAAGTCGGCCACGACGTGGATGTAGTCAGCGCGGCCGGGAATCGGCGGGCACAGGTAGTCGGCCGGGATGTCCCAGTGCTGGATGCCGTACTGGGCCTTGAGCAGCGCGCGGTTGAACACCCGGACGGCGTCGGGGTTGGCGAAGTCGATGCTCGGCTTGCCGTGGGGATTGGTGATCATGAACGTGCCCAGTTCGGGGCTGCTCTTGATCAGCTCGGGAAAGTTGTAGCGACCCTGGTGGCGGTTGCGCGGGTGCAGGGTCGGTTTGTTGGCTGTGGTCATTTTTGGGTCCGGTGAAAAGCATCGCGGGCAACGCCCGCTCCCACAATGTCATGTACCGACCTGTGGGAGCGGGCGTTGCCCGCGATAGCGTCACTGAGGTCAGCGATCGTTACAGTGCGGCAATCCGCGCATGCTGCTCGGTGAAGTTGGCCAGGGCCTGTTCGGCCTCGGCCAGCTTGGCGCGTTCCTTGTCGATCACCGCAGGCGGTGCCTTGTCGACGAAGGAGGCATTGGACAGCTTGCCGCCGACACGCTGGACTTCACCCTGCAGACGCTGGATTTCCTTGTTCAGGCGCGCCAGTTCCGCATCTTTATCGATCAGGCCGGCCATCGGTACCAGCACTTGCAAATCACCCACCAGCGCGGTGGCGCTCAGTGGTGCTTCGTCCTGCTCGCCCAGCACGGTGAAGGATTCGATCTTCGCCAGCTTCTTCAGCAGTGCTTCGTTTTCCTGCAGACGGCGCTGGTCTTCGGCGCTGGCGTTCTTGAGGAACAGTTGCAGCGGTTTGCCCGGGCCGATGTTCATCTCGCCGCGGATGTTGCGCACGCCGAGCATCAGCTCCTTGAGCCATTCGATATCGCCTTCGGCAGCGGCATCGATGCGGCTTTCGTTGGCCACCGGCCACGGCTGCAGCATGATGGTCTTGCCTTCGGCACCGGCCAGCGGCGCCAGGCGCTGCCAGATTTCTTCGGTGATGAACGGCATGAACGGATGAGCCAGGCGCAGCGCCACTTCCAGCACGCGTACCAGGGTGCGGCGGGTGCCACGGGCGCGTTCGACCGGAGCGTTTTCGTCCCACAGCACAGGCTTGGAGAGCTCCAGGTACCAGTCGCAGTACTGGTTCCAGATGAACTCGTAGAGCGCCTGGGCAGCCAGGTCGAAGCGGAACTGCTCGAGCTGGCGGGTCACTTCGGCTTCGGTGCGTTGCAGCTGCGAGATGATCCAGCGATCCGCCAGCGACAGCTCGTAGGCTTCGCCGTTCTGGCCGCAGTCTTCGCCCTTGTCCAGCACGTAGCGGGCGGCGTTCCAGATCTTGTTGCAGAAGTTGCGATAACCTTCGACGCGACCCATGTCGAACTTGATGTCGCGGCCGGTCGAAGCCAGCGAGCAGAAGGTAAAGCGCAGGGCGTCGGTACCGTAGCTGGCGATGCCTTCGGGGAACTCGGCCTTGGTCTGCTTGGCGATCTTCTCGGCCAGCTTTGGCTGCATCAGGCCGCTGGTGCGTTTCTCCAGCAGCTCGTCGAGAGTGATGCCGTCGACGATGTCCAGTGGGTCCAGAACGTTGCCTTTGGACTTGGACATCTTCTGGCCCTGGCCGTCGCGGACCAGACCGTGAACGTAGACGGTCTTGAACGGCACTTGCGGGGTGCCATCTTCGTTCTTCACCAGGTGCATGGTCAGCATGATCATCCGGGCAACCCAGAAGAAAATGATGTCGAAGCCGGTGACCAGCACGTCGGTGGAGTGGAATTTCTTCAGGAATTCGGTCTGCTGCGGCCAGCCCAGGGTCGAGAAGGTCCACAGGCCCGAGCTGAACCAGGTGTCGAGGACGTCGTTGTCCTGGTTCAGGACCACGTCGGCACCGAGGTTGTGCTTGGCGCGCACTTCTTCTTCGCTGCGGCCGACGTAGACCTTGCCGGACTCGTCGTACCAGGCCGGAATACGGTGGCCCCACCACAGCTGGCGGCTGATGCACCAGTCCTGGATGTCGCGCATCCAGGAGAAGTACATGTTCTCGTACTGCTTGGGTACGAACTGGATGCGGCCGTCTTCGACAGCGGCGATCGCCGGTTCAGCCAGCGGCTTGGTCGAAACGTACCACTGGTCGGTCAGCCACGGTTCGATGACGGTGCCGGAGCGGTCGCCTTTCGGCACTTTCAGGGCGTGGTCGTCGACGCTGACCAGCAGGCCGGCGGCGTCGAAGTCGGCAACGATCTGCTTGCGCGCGACGAAGCGGTCAAGACCGGCGTACTGGGCAGGCAGGGTGGCGTCGACACTTTCGTTGACGCTGCCGTCGAGGTTGAACACCTGGGCGGCCGGCAATACGAAGGCGTTCTTGTCGAAGATGTTCAGCAGCGGCAGGTTGTGACGCTTGCCGACTTCGTAGTCATTGAAGTCGTGGGCCGGGGTGATTTTCACACAGCCGGTGCCGAATTCAGGGTCGCAGTAGTCGTCACCGATGATCGGGATGCGGCGGCCAACCAGTGGCAGCTCGACGAACTTGCCGATCAGCGCCTTGTAGCGCTCGTCTTCGGGGTTCACGGCCACGGCGGCGTCGCCGAGCATGGTTTCCGGACGGGTGGTGGCAACGATCAGGTAGTCTTTGCCGTCGGCGGTCTTGGCGCCGTCAGCCAGCGGGTAGCGCAGGTTCCACAGGTGACCTTTCTCGTCGTGGTTTTCCACTTCAAGGTCGGAGATCGCCGTGTGCAGCTTGGTGTCCCAGTTGACCAGGCGCTTGCCGCGGTAGATCAGGCCGTCTTCATGCAGGCGCACGAAGGCTTCCTTGACCGCTTCGGACAGGCCGTCGTCCATGGTGAAGCGCTCGCGGCTCCAGTCGACCGAGGAGCCCAGGCGACGGATCTGGCGGCTGATGTTGCCACCGGACTGGTCTTTCCATTCCCAGACTTTTTCCAGGAATTTCTCGCGACCCAGGTCGTGGCGGCTCTGGCCTTTGGCCTCGAGCTGACGCTCGACCAGCATCTGCGTGGCGATACCAGCGTGGTCGGTTCCCGGCTGCCACAGGGTGTTGCGGCCCTGCATGCGGCGGAAACGGATCAGGGCATCCATGATCGCGTTATTGAAACCATGACCCATGTGCAGGCTGCCGGTGACGTTCGGCGGCGGAATCATGATGGTGTAGGAATCGCCCGCGCCTTGCGGAGCGAAGTAATTCTCGGACTCCCAGGTGTTGTACCAGGAAGTTTCAATAGCGTGCGGCTGGTAGGTCTTATCCATGCGCGGCGGGACCCTATGGCATTTATTCAGGAAAGCCGAGCAGTATAACGGGGATAAGTGCCGGGGCGTAGCATGAGGTGATGGCAGGAGGCAAAAACATCGCGGGGCAAGTCGAATCGTCCCGCGATGGGTTCAATTATGGGTTAAGCAGACGCTCAAGGCGGGCATCAAGACGGCGCTTGATCTCGTTCTCGATGTGCGGGGTAAAGTCGTTGATCACGTCCTGCATGATCAACTGAGCGGCAGCGCGCAGTTCGGCATCCAGATGCAGCAGGGTTTCCTGGCGTTTTGCCTGCGGGTCGAGCGGCGGTTCTGGCGTAGGCGCTGGAGCAACCACAGGTGCAGGCTCAGCCTCTTCGAGCAGCAGCGGAATCTGCTCTTCAACTGTGTCGGTCAGCAGCGGCGGTTCAAGGGATTCGTCGCCCAGCAGTTGGCGGATCGACTCGAGGTCGTCCAGCAGGTGTGCAGATTGGGGCAGGGGAGTGGGTTTATCCATCGTCTTCAGAGTCGCTGTAAGCGGTGATCCTGCAGAGCATAGCCCTGTTCGCGGTAGAAACGGAAACTCTCTCGGGCAGCCTGACGAATCGTTGGCTCCTCGACCACGATCTCGGCGATGCGGGCAAAGCGGGCGGCGAACGGCGCAACCTTGAGGTCGAGGTTGATCAGCAGGTCCTGGTGGCTACCGGGATCGTCTCCCAAACCCAGTACCACGCTGCCCTGAGGCTGTTCTTCGGCAGCATTGTGCGGCACGAAAGCTTCACCCTTGAAGGCCCACAGGCGGGCATCCAGCTCATCGCGCTGGGCGGCGTCGCTGCAGTGCAGGTAGACCTGATGACCCATGCGCCAAGCCTTTTCGCAGAGCTTGCAGGCGAAATCCAGGCGCGCCGAGGGCGCGTCGCTGGGCAGAATATAGAAGTCAACTTTGCTCATGGTCAGCTTGCCAGCCGTCTACATCCGGGAACGTAGACGGCCGGCACTCACTCAGGCGTTGGCGCGGTCGAGCAGGTACTGGGTCAGCAGCGGCACCGGGCGGCCAGTGGCGCCCTTGTCCTTGCCGCCACTGATCCAGGCGGTTCCGGCGATATCCAGATGGGCCCAGTTGTAGGCCTTGGCAAAGCGCGACAGGAAGCAACCGGCGGTGATGCTGCCGGCCTTCGGGCCGCCGATGTTGGCGATGTCGGCGAACGGGCTGTCCAACTGTTCCTGGTACTCGTCGAACAGCGGCAGTTGCCAGGCACGGTCGTCGGCACGCTTGCCGGCGTCGAGCAACTGGTTGACCAGCTCGTCGTTGTTACCCATCAGGCCCGAGGTGTGGCTGCCCAGGGCGACAATGCAGGCGCCGGTCAGGGTGGCGATGTCGACCACCGCCTGAGGCTTGAAGCGTTCGGCATAGGTCAGGGTATCGCACAGCACCAGGCGGCCTTCGGCGTCGGTGTTGAGGATTTCGACGGTCTGCCCGCTCATGGTGGTGACGATATCGCCCGGACGGGTGGCGCCGCCGCTTGGCATGTTTTCGGCACAGGCCAGCAGGCACACCAGGTTGATCGGCAGTTGCAGCTCAAGTACCGCGCGCAGGGTGCCGAAGACACTGGCTGCACCGCCCATGTCGAACTTCATTTCATCCATGCCGGCGCCAGGTTTGAGGCTGATGCCGCCGGTGTCGAAAGTGATGCCCTTGCCGACCAGCACGAACGGTTTCTCGCTCTTCTTGCCGCCCTGGTAGTTGAGCACGATCAGGCGTGGCGGCTGGTCGCTGCCCTGGCCAACGGCGTAGAACGCGCCCATGCCCAGATCCTTGATCTTTTTCTCGTCGAGCACTTCGACTTTCAGGCCCTTGAAGGCTTTGCCCATGCCCTTGGCCTGCTCGGCCAGGTAGCTTGGGTGGCAAACGTTGGGTGGCAGGTTGCCCAGGTCGCGGGCAAAGCTCATGCCGGCCGCAATCGCGCGGGCGTGCTTGACGGCGCGCTCGACGTCGGCGGCACCGGCCTTGTCGGCCAGCAGGGTGATTTTCTTCAGGGCGCGGGGTTCGGCCTTCTTGCTTTTGAACTGGTCGAAGACGTATTCACCGTCGAGCAGGGTTTCGGCCAGCAGGCGCGACTTGCCATAAAAGGCATCGCGGCCGCTGACGGCGACATCGTCCAGCGCCAGTACCGCGTCGCTGCCGTTGAGGCCCTTGAGCACTGCCAGCACGCTGGCAACCACTTTGCGCCAGCTGCGATCGCCCAGTTCGCTGTCTTTGCCGGTGCCGACCAGCAGCACGCGCTCGGCCTTGAGGTTGGGCAGGCTTTGCAGCAGCAGGGTCTGGCCCGGCTTGCCGGTCAGGTCGCCACGCTTGAGCACGGCACTGATGGCACCGCCGCAGGCTTCGTCGATGGCCTTGGCGCTGGCGCCGAGTTTGCGGCCTTCCGCGACTGCGAGCACCAGCGTGGCGGTTTTCAAGGATGCAGCGGCTACGCTTTTTACAACCAGTTCCATGTCAGGTTCCCCGAATGATCTGTCTTTGTGCGCTGTCTGTGCAGGCACTTTAAGCGAGCTGGCCGCGTGGTCGCGTGCCAGTGAGAAAGCCGCCAGTTTGAGCCTGCTCGGACCGACCTGACAACCCCGTTAATGAAGCATTGTGCATCGCCAGTGACAGGCACGGCCAATCACAGGATAATGCGCCAACTTTTGTGCGGGTTCGCTCTGGCGGGTCAGCAACTATCTTGGCTGTTATGGATTCTTTGTTTGGCTGTCCGAGCCTGACAACCCAGGAGTGTCTGGTTTGATCGTCTTCCGATATCTGTCCCGCGAGGTCCTGGTGACCTTGAGTGCCGTCAGCGCTGTGCTGCTGGTGATCATCATGAGCGGGCGCTTCATCAAATACCTGGCCCAGGCGGCCCAGGGCATACTCGACCCGGGTGTGCTGTTTCTGATCATGGGCTATCGCCTGCCGGGGTTCCTGCAGTTGATCCTGCCGCTGGGCTTGTTCCTGGGGATCCTGCTGGCCTACGGCCGGCTGTACCTGGAGAGCGAGATGACCGTGCTGTCGGCCACCGGCATGAGCCAGCAGCGTCTGCTGGGCATGACCATGGCACCGGCCGCCCTGGTGGCCTTGCTGGTCGCCTGGTTGAGCCTGGGCCTGGCGCCGCAGGGGGTCACCCAGGTAGCGCAGATCATCAACCAGCAGGACGCCCTGACCGAATTTGATACCCTGGTGCCAGGGCGATTCCAGACCCTGCGCGATGGCTCCCGGGTGACCTACACCGAGCAATTGTCCGAAGACCGCGGCAACCTGGCGGGTGTGTTCATTTCCGAGAAGCGTTTCTCCTCGGACAAGTCCAAGGAGCGTGCGCCTTCGGTGCTGGTCGCTGAAAAAGGTCGTCAGGAAGTCGGTGCCGACGGCAACCGCTACCTGATTCTGGAGAACGGTTACCGTTATGACGGTAATCCGGGGCAGGCCGATTACCGCGCGATCAAGTACGACACCTATGGCGTGCTGTTGCCCAAGCCTGAAGTCAGTGAGGAAGTCACTGATCGCGAGGCTATCCCGACCTCCGAACTGTTTGGCAGCGATGGCCGCCGTGAGCGTGCCGAGCTGCAATGGCGCCTGTCGTTGCCGTTGCTGGTATTCGTGGTAACCCTGCTGGCGGTGCCGCTGTCACGGGTCAATCCCCGTCAAGGCCGTTTCCTCAAGCTGCTGCCGGCCATTCTTCTGTATATGGCGTACTTGACCATGCTGATCGCTGTACGTGGCGCCCTGGAAAAAGGCAAGTTGCCGATCGGTCTGGGGATGTGGTGGGTGCACGGCCTGTTCCTGCTCATCGGCCTTGGGCTGATGTATTGGGAACCGCTACGCCTCAAGCGTGCCGCGCGTCGTGCGGAGGTGGCCCATGGTTAAGCTCGACCGTTACATCGGCAAGAGCGTACTGCTGGCCATTCTTGCCGTGCTCGGCATCATTCTGGGCCTGGCGTCGTTGTTTGCCTTCATCGACGAGATGGGCGATATCAGCGACAGCTATACCCTGATGGATGCGGGCAATTTCGTTTTGCTGACCGCGCCACGGCGTCTTTACGACATGCTGCCGATGGCCGCCCTGATCGGCTGCCTGATCGGTCTGGGCAGCCTTGCCAGCAGCAGTGAGCTGACCATCATGCGCGCTGCCGGGGTGTCGATCGGACGCATCGTCTGGGCGGTGATGAAGCCGATGCTGGTGCTGATGCTGGCCGGTATCCTGATTGGCGAATACCTGGCACCTGTGACCGAGAACAAGGCCCAAGCCGATCGTTCGCTGGCTCAGGGTAGCGGCGAGGCCCAGAGCTCCAAGCGCGGCATGTGGCATCGCCAGGGCGAAGAGTTCGTGCACATCAACTCGGTGCAGCCCAACGGCCTGTTGTATGGCGTGACCCGCTATCGTTTCGACAACGAGCGTCACCTGGTTACCTCCAGCTTTGCCCGTCGTGCCCAGTACCAGGAAGATCACTGGCAGCTGAGTGACGTGACCACCACGTATTTCCGTGGCGATCACACCGAAGTGGTCAAGGCGCCTGCAGAGCGCTGGGACGTCACCGTCACGCCGCAACTGCTCAATACCGTGGTGTTGGCACCTGATTCCCTGTCGATCAGCGGGCTGTGGCAGTACATCCACTACCTGTCTGACCAGGGTCTGAACAACGCCCGTTACTGGCTGGCATTCTGGACCAAGGTCCTGCAGCCGATGGTGACGGCGGCGTTGGTGCTGATGGCTATCTCGTTCATCTTTGGTCCGCTGCGTTCGGTGACCCTGGGGCAGCGGGTCTTTACCGGCGTACTGGTGGGCTTCGTGTTCCGTATCGCCCAGGATTTGCTCGGGCCATCGAGCCAGGTGTTCGGCTTCCCGCCATTGCTGGCGGTGGCGATACCGGCGGCGATCTGTGCCGGGGCTGGCTGGTGGATGTTGCGGCGCGCGGGTTAAACGTTGCGGGCATGAAAAAGCCGACCTTAGGGTCGGCTTTTTTTTTGGGGAGTTGAGGCTGCGAGCTTATCCAGTTTGTGTGGCGATGCTGCCGGCCCCTTCCGCCTTTACGGCGGCCTACTTTTTCTTGGAAAAAGTAGGCAAAACCGCTGGCTCCTGCATCCGGCCCTACGCTGCGCTTCGGGTCCCCTCGCTACGGTGTCTTCCAGGGGCATCGCGGCCTACGACTTGCTTCGCCAAGTCTACGGCTCGCGAACTTCGGCTAAGGCCGAAGGGTGCTGCGCACCAGCCCCCTCCAGACACCTCCACTCGGCCTCCTGAAGTCGCAAAGTTACGGGCGGCGCCTGCACTGGCGTATCTTCGAAATCAGACTCTGGCGCAGCCAGTCTGAGGCCATCGCGGGATAAGCCCGCGAGCAAAGTAAGTAACGATTCGCTCTCGCTCTCGTTCTTGATCTTCATTCGCGTAAGTTCAGGCGCTGCGGACTGCGACTTCAGGAGGCCGAGCGTAGGTACCTGTAGGGGCCGGTGCGCAGCACCTTCGGCGTAGCCGAAGAACGCGAGCCGTAGACTTGGCGAAGCAAGTCGTAGGCCGCGTGGCCCCGGAAGGTGCCGTAGCGAGGGGACCCGGAGCGCAGCGTAGGGCCGGATGCAGGAGCGAGCGGTTTTGCCTACTTTTTCCAAGAAAAAAGTAGGCCGCCGTAAGGGCGGAAGGGGCCGGCAGCGGCGCCACACAAAATGGATAAGCTCACAGCCACAACAACCTTCCAAGGATTCCGTGAAGAGTCTTTCTGTGTCGCTTATTTTTTCGCTTTGGGCAACTGCACCAACTGCGTATCGGAGTAGATGTCATGCCAGGCACGCTGGCGCTTGTCGAACAGCGACCAGATGAAACCCAGACCCAGGCACAGCCACGAGGCGATGGCGACGACAAAACGCAGCAGGGCCTGCCACAGACTGATAGCGCTGCCATCGGCATTCTGTACGCGAATGCGCCACACCTGCATGCCCAGGGTCTGTCCACCGTGGGTCCAGAACTTGGCGAAGAAGCCAAACAGAGCGAACAGCAGAATGGTCGATAACAGTGGGTCGCCGTCCAGGGCGCCGGCTTCGGTCAGCTGACGCATGCGCGCTTCACCGATGATCGCCATCTGGATCATCTTGTACACGCCAGCAGTAACGATCAGCAGCGCGGTGCACAACAGGAAATCGTAGAACATGGCGGCCAGGCGCCGACCGAAGCCGACAACCGGGAAATCGCCCTGGGGCTGCAACAACTGCTTGGGCATACACGGGCCCTCCTTGGGCAAAACGGCCATTCTACGGAATTACGCGCCCAAGTCGTTGCCCTGTGACACGGTTTGTCTTTCACGCCCTTATCGCGGGGCAAGCCCGCTCCCACAGGCACAAAAAAGCCCCTGCTGTTGCCAGCAGGGGCTTTTTATATCGGGAATCAGGCTTCCGCGATAACTTCGTCAGCCTGCATGCCTTTCTGGCCTTGCACGGCGATGAAGGTCACTTTCTGGCCTTCTTTCAGGCTCTTGAAGCCGTTGCCCTGAATAGCGCGGAAGTGTACGAACAGATCCGGACCGCTTTCTGGAGTGATGAAACCAAAACCTTTCTCGTCGTTAAACCACTTGACGGTACCGCTCTGACGTTGGGACATTGTCTTATTTCCTTTGAAACTTAGAATTAGTAACAGCTTCTTCCAAATGAAAGAGTACTGGGCTGGGTTGCAGGAAAGTAAGAGACGTCGAACGGGTTGTAGCAAATCTCAGCGCTACTGCCCAGGTCACGAACCATAGCGACCCATGCAAACACAGTGCAGTGACTCTACGCTAACTCTGTCGGCAAAAACAAGCCCTCAAAGCCGCTCCGGCTCTACCTTTTAGCAGCCGTTCGGTCGATTTTTTCCTGCTCATTCCAGCGCGTGCGGCGACGCTTTTCGAAAGTAATAAAACGCGTTCGAATTCGAAAATCCGAACGCGTTCATGACACAAAGTTTCAACTAACGATTCAGCCGCGGTAGTAGCGCTGTGCAACGAATGGCATCTTGCTGACTTTCATTGCAACACGCTTTCCGCGAACAATCGCCCAGACTGCTGTTTCCAGTGCAGTATGGGCTGCATCCAGGTAACCCATTGCCACCGGTGCATTCAGGCTCGGTCCGAAGCCACCGCTGCAAACAGTACCGATGACGGTGCCTGCTTCGTCGACGATCTCAGCGCCTTCACGTACCGGGGTACGCTCCTGCGGCAGCAGGCCTACGCGTTTACGCGCAACACCGGATTGCTGCTGGGCAAAGATCGCTGCGGCACCCGGGAAGCCACCGGCACGTTCGCCATCGGCACGACGCACTTTGGAGATGGCCCAGAGCAGGCTGGCTTCGATCGGTGTGGTCTGTGTGTTCATGTCGTGGCCGTACAGGCACAGGCCGGCTTCCAGGCGCAGCGAGTCGCGAGCGCCAAGGCCGATGGCGGCGACTTCCGGTTCGGCCAGCAGGCGGCGAGCGAGTTCTTCGGCTTTATCGGCTGGAACCGAGATCTCGAAGCCGTCTTCACCGGTGTAGCCCGAGCGGCTCACATAGCAGTCGGCACCCAGCAGTTGTACCGGTTGGAACTGCATGAAGGTCATCTGTGCAACGGCAGGTGCCAGACGCTCCAGCACCTTGACCGCTGCCGGGCCTTGCAGGGCCAGCAGGGCGCGCTCTTCGAACAGCGGTTGAATCTGGCACTGCTCGCCGATGTGCTTGCGCAGGTGGGCCAGGTCCTGGTCCTTGCAAGCGGCGTTGACCACCAGGAACAGTTCATCGTTACCCAGGTTGGCGACCATCAGGTCGTCGAGGATGCCGCCGTGTTCATTGGTGAACATCGCGTAGCGCTGCATGCCCACTGGCAAGTCGATGATGTCGACCGGCACCAGGGTTTCCAGGGCCTTGGCCGCATTGGCACCGCTCAGGCGGATCTGGCCCATGTGCGAGACGTCGAACAGGCCGGCCTGATCGCGGCTGTGCAGATGCTCTTTCATCACCCCCAGCGGGTACTGGACCGGCATGTCGTAGCCGGCGAACGGCACCATGCGCGCTCCCAGTTCCAGGTGCAGGGCGTGCAGCGGGGTCTTGAGCAGTGTTTCGGTGGACATTGATGACTCCTTGGGGCTTTAGAGGGTGTCAGCATTCGATGATGTTGACGGCCAGACCGCCGCGGGCGGTCTCCTTGTATTTGCTTTTCATGTCGGCGCCGGTCTGGCGCATGGTGCGAATCACCTTGTCGAGGGAGACGAAGTGCTGACCGTCGCCACGCAGGGCCATGCGCACCGCATTGATGGCCTTGACCGAGCCCATGGCGTTGCGCTCGATGCACGGCACCTGAACCAGCCCGCCGATCGGATCGCAGGTCAGGCCGAGGTTGTGTTCCATACCGATCTCGGCGGCGTTCTCGACCTGCTGCACGCTGCCGCCCATGACTTCACACAGGGCGCCGGCTGCCATCGAACACGCCACTCCCACCTCGCCCTGGCAGCCGACTTCGGCGCCGGAAATCGAGGCGTTTTCTTTATAGAGAATGCCGATTGCGGCCGCGGTCAGCAGAAAACGCACCACGCCGTCTTCGTTGGCGCCGGGGATGAAGCGCATGTAGTAGTGCAGCACAGCCGGGACGATGCCGGCGGCGCCATTGGTGGGGGCGGTGACCACCCGTCCGCCAAAGGCGTTTTCTTCATTCACGGCCAGGGCGTAGAGGTTGACCCAGTCCAGCACTGAAAGCGCGTCACGCAAACTCGCCTCCGGATTGCTGCACAGCTGGCGATAGAGTGCAGCGGCGCGGCGTCTGACCTTGAGCCCGCCCGGCAGGATGCCCTCATTGCGGCAACCGGCAGCGACGCAGTCCTGCATCACTTGCCAGATCCGCAGCAAGCCGCTGCGGGTTTCGCTTTCCGGGCGCCAGGCCGCTTCATTGGCCAGCATGATCTGGCTGATCGACTGGTTCTGCGCGGCGCAATGGCCGAGCAGTTCCTTGGCGGTCTTGAACGGGAAGGGCAGCACCGTACTGTCTTCGACGATACGGTCGGCACCGGCGGCATCTTCATCGACGACAAAACCACCGCCCACCGAGTAGTACTCACGGCTGCGGATCTGCAGACCGGCGTGGTCGAAGGCGCGGAAAATCATGCCGTTGGGGTGATAGGCCAAAGGCTTGCGAATCATCGTCAGGTGCTGTTTTTCGACGAAGCCGATGTCGTGCTCGCCCAGCAACTTTAGCCGTCCAGTGCTGCGGATGGTGTGCAGGCGGGCGGCAATGCTTTCGGTGTCGACGCTGTCGGGGTGCTCGCCCTCAAGGCCCAGAAGCACAGCCTTGTCGCTGCCATGCCCTTTGCCAGTGGCACCAAGCGAGCCATAAAGCTCGGCCTTGACGCTGACCGTGGCGGCCAGCAGACCGTCGCGACGCAGGCCTTCAGCAAAACGCGCAGCGGCGCGCATGGGGCCTACGGTATGGGAACTGGAGGGGCCGATGCCGATCTTGAACAGGTCGAAGACGCTTAGTGACATGGTCGTACCCTCATTGATGGTCAAGAGCATCGCCGGCTATGCCGGCTCCCACAGGGTCTGCAGTGTTCACAAAACCTGTGGGAGCTGGCCTTGCCAGCGATGAGGCCCTCAAGCCGGACTCAGACGTCCTGGTAGCTCTCGATCGACGGGCAGGCGCACACCAGGTTACGGTCGCCAAACACGTTGTCGACGCGACCGACCGGCGGCCAGTATTTGCCTTCCACCAGCGTCGCCAGCGGGTACACCGCCTGTTCGCGGCTGTAGGGATGGCTCCACTCACCGGCGATTTCAGCGGCCGTATGCGGCGCGTTTTTCAGCGGGTTGTCGTCCTTGTCCAGGCTGCCGTTTTCCACCGCGCGAATCTCTTCGCGGATGCGAATCATCGCCTCGCAGAAGCGATCCAGTTCTTCTTTGGACTCGCTTTCGGTCGGTTCGATCATCAACGTACCGGCCACCGGGAACGACATGGTCGGGGCGTGGAAACCGAAGTCGATCAGGCGTTTGGCCACGTCGTCGACGCTGATGCCGCTGCTGTCCTTGAGCGGGCGCAGGTCAAGGATGCACTCGTGTGCCACCAGGCCATTGCTGCCGGTGTACAACACAGGATAGTGCTCTTCCAGGCGGCGGGCGATGTAGTTGGCATTGAGGATCGCCATCTGCGAGGCACGCTTGAGACCGGCGCCACCCATCATACGAATGTACATCCAGGTGATC
Source organism: Pseudomonas sp. GW821-FHT10B02 (assembly GCF_059415665.1). NCBI lineage: Bacteria > Pseudomonadati > Pseudomonadota > Gammaproteobacteria > Pseudomonadales > Pseudomonadaceae > Pseudomonas > Pseudomonas sp. GW821-FHT10B02. The sequence goes on from NZ_JBWKNR010000002.1 coordinate 180,426, forward strand.
GGCAGGATGCTGGCGCTGCCGAACGGTGCGGCACAGACCGCGCCCTGTTTGTTTTCCATGTGCGCATGACCCGGCAGGAACGGCGCCAGGTGCGATTTGACACCGATCGGGCCGACGCCCGGGCCGCCACCGCCGTGCGGAATGCAGAAGGTCTTGTGCAGGTTCAGGTGCGAGACGTCGCCACCGAACTTGCCCGGGGCGCAGAGGCCGACCATGGCGTTCATGTTGGCGCCGTCGATGTACACCTGGCCGCCGTTGTCGTGGATGATCGCGCAGATTTCGCCGATGGCTTCTTCGAACACGCCATGGGTCGACGGGTAGGTAATCATCAGCGCCGCGAGGTGTTCGCGGTGCTCGATGGCCTTGGCGCGCAGGTCGTCGATATCGACGTTGCCACGGGCGTCGCAGGCGGTCACCACCACGCGCATACCGGCCATATGGGCGGTAGCCGGGTTGGTACCGTGGGCCGAGGACGGGATCAGGCAGATGTCGCGGCGGGCGTCGCCACGGCTCTGGTGGTAGGCGCGGATGGCCAGCAGACCTGCGTACTCGCCCTGGGAACCGGCGTTGGGCTGCAGCGACACGGCGTCATAGCCGGTGGCGGCGCAGAGCATGGCCTCCAGCTCGTCGGTCAGTTGCTGGTAGCCCTGGCTCTGTGCGGCAGGTGCGAACGGGTGCAGGTTGCCGAATTCGGCCCAGGTCACCGGAATCATTTCGCTGGCGGCGTTGAGCTTCATGGTGCACGAACCCAGCGGGATCATGGTGCGGTCCAGCGCCAGGTCCTTGTCGGCCAGACGGCGCAGGTAGCGCATCAGCTCGGTTTCGCTGTGGTAGCGGTTGAACACCGGGTGCTCGAGGATCGCCGACTGGCGCAGCAGGGCGGCAGGCAGCTGGACCTGAACGCTGGCAGCCAGGGTGCTGAATGCAGGCACGGCTTTACCGTCGGCAAACAGTTGCCACAGCGCTTCGACGTCAGCCTGGGTGCTGGTTTCATCCAGCGACAGACCCAGGCGCTGGGCGTCGATCTGGCGCAGGTTCAGGCGCTGGGACCGGGCCTTGTCGTGCAGGCTCGCGGTAGCGTCGCCGGTGGCCAGGGTCAGGGTGTCGAAGAACGCTGCGGTTTCGACGCTGACGCCGAGTTGCTTGAGGCCGGCAGCGAGGATCGCGGTCAGGGCGTGAGTGCGCTGGGCGATCTGCTTCAGGCCCTGCGGACCGTGGTAGACGGCGTACATGCTGGCGATGTTGGCCAGCAGTACTTGCGCGGTGCAGATGTTGCTGGTGGCTTTCTCGCGACGGATATGTTGCTCGCGGGTCTGCATGGCCAGGCGCAGGGCTGTCTTGCCGAAGCGGTCGATGGACACGCCGACCAGGCGGCCAGGCATGTCACGCTTGAACGCATCGCGGGTGGAGAAGTAGGCCGCGTGCGGGCCACCGAAGCCCAGCGGTACACCGAAGCGCTGGGCGCTACCGATGGCGACGTCGGCACCGAACTCGCCGGGCGGGGTCAGCAGGGTCAGGGCCAGCAGATCGGCGGCAACGGCGACCAGGGCGTTGGCAGCGTGCAAGCGCGCGACCAGTTCGCTGTAGTCGAACACTTCACCATTGCTGGCCGGGTATTGCAGCAGGGCGCCAAAGAAGGCGCTGACATCATCGAGTTCGCGCTCGTCACCGACCACCACTTCGATCCCCAGCGGCTCGGCACGGGTACGCAATACGTCGAGGGTTTGCGGGTGGCAATGCACGGAGGCGAAGAAGGCGTGGCTGCTCTTGTTCTTGCTCAGGCGTTTGCAGAAGGTCATGGCTTCGGCGGCGGCGGTGGCTTCGTCGAGCAGCGAGGCGTTGGCGATCGGCAGGCCGGTGAGGTCGCTGATCAGGGTCTGGAAGTTGAGCAGTGCTTCCAGGCGGCCCTGGGAAATCTCTGGCTGGTACGGGGTGTAGGCGGTGTACCAGGCCGGGTTTTCCAGCAGGTTGCGCAGGATCGGTGCCGGGGTATGGCAGTTGTAGTAACCCTGGCCGATGAAGCTCTTGAACAGCTGGTTGTTGCCGGCGATGGCCTTGAGCGACGCCAGGGCGTCGGCTTCGCTTTGCCCTTCGCCCAGTTCCAGCACGCTGGTGCCCTTGATGCTGTCAGGGATGACGGCGGCGCTCATGGCTTCCAGGGAGTCGAAACCCAGGGTGGCAAGCATTTGCTGCTCGTCAGCCTGGCGCGGGCCGATATGACGGGCGATGAATTCGTTGGCAGTGCCGAGGTTGATGGTCATGGCGAATCCTCAGGCGTCAGCGTTGGCTTTGATCAGGCGGTCGTAGGCATCCTGGTCGAGCAGTTGCGCAACGGCACCTGCATCGGCCGGGATGAAGCGGAAGAACCAGCCTTCGCCCAGCGGATCTTCGTTGACCAGTTCAGGGTTGCCTTCGAGTTTGTCGTTGACCGCGACCACTTCACCGGTCAGCGGCATGTAGACGCCGCTGGCAGCTTTTACCGATTCAACGGTCGACGCTTCGGCGCCCTTTTCGTAGCTCTGCAGCTCCGGCAGTTGCACATAAACCACGTCGCCCAGGGCGTTCTGAGCGAAGGCGGTAATCCCGACGGTGACGCTGCCGTCAGCTTCAGTACGCAGCCATTCGTGATCTTCGGTAAAACGCAACTCGCTCATGGAAACTCCTCAAGGGTAGGCGTGGCTCAGGTTCGGCACTGAGCACTGATAATGAGGAGTTCCTTAGCAATTTCGCGGCCATTTATAAAAAATTCATATAAATCAATAAGATAGATTTTGTGCGTGGCAATAAAAAATCATCGGTGTAGCGAAATCGATACACCTGAGGGCAAGAAAAAAACATCAAGGGGATCAAAACCTTGCAGCACAGCGCTCGCACTGGCCTGTACTGAAATCGTTACGCTGTATCGATTTCAGTACAGGTGTGGATCGCTTTCAGGACTTGGCCGGGATCCCGTATTTGCGCAGGCGGTGTGCGATGGCCGTGTGCGAAGTCTGCAGGCGGTTGGCCAATTGGCGGGTAGAGGGGTAGGTGATGTAAAGCTTTTCCAGCAGGGTACGTTCGAAATCTTCCACCGCCTGCTCCAGGCTATCCACATCGCCACTCTGTTCGCGGGCTACCGAGGTGCCGGCGATGTCCAGATCGCCGATGTCGACCAGGCTGCTTTCGCAAATGGCTGCCGCGCGGAAGATCACGTTCTGCAGCTGGCGCACATTGCCGGGCCAGCGGTTGCCGAGCAGCGCCGCATACGTGCCCGGGGCCAGGCGGCACAGCGGGCGCTGGATCTGGGTGCAGGCCTGCTGCATGAAGTAGCCGGCCAGCAGCAGGATGTCCTGGCCGCGTTCGCGTAGCGGCGGCACTTGCAGGTTGAGTACGTTCAGGCGGTAGAACAGATCTTCGCGAAAGCTGCCATCGGCGACCATTTTCTCCAGGTCGCGGTGCGTGGCGCTGAGGATCCGCACATTGACCTTTACTTCGCGATCGCCACCGACCCGGCGAAAGCTGCCGTCGTTGAGAAACCGCAGGAGCTTGGCCTGCAGGTACGGCGACATTTCACCGATCTCGTCGAGGAACACCGTGCCCTGGTTGGCCAGTTCCATCAGGCCTGGTTTACCGCCGCGCTGGGCGCCGGTGAAGGCGCCAGGGGCATAGCCGAACAGTTCGCTCTCGGCGAGGTTTTCCGGCAGCGCTGCGCAGTTCAGCGCCAGGAACGGCGCACTGTGACGGCTGCTGATGGCGTGGCAGGCGCGGGCTACCAGCTCTTTGCCGGTACCGGTTTCACCATGGATCAGCAACGGCGCATCGAGGGCCGCCACGCGCAGGGCGCGGGCCTTGAGGGTGCGGATCGGCGGCGAGTCGCCAAGCAGGGCATCGAAGCCTTCGGCGTGATCGTGGTGCAAGGCCGACAGCCGTTCACCGATGCGGTTGGGCTGGTACAGGGTCAACAGGGCACCGGCGTTGGTGATCGGGGTGGCATCGAGCAACAGGGTCTGGCCGTTGAGCACCACTTCGCGCATGGGCAGGCGGAAACCCTGTTCGATCAGCGCCTCGAGCAGACTGGGGTCGTCAAACAGATCGACCACCGAGCGATCCGAGGGCTCCTGACCGCACAGGGCCACCAGTGCCGGGTTGGCCAGCAGTACGTGACCGGCGCTGTCCAGGGCTAACACCGGGTCGCTCATGGCGGCGAGCAGGGCATCGAGCTGCAGGTGGCGGCGCTGGCCGGGAAGGATGTCGACGACCCGCACCGATTGCACCCCGTGCACGTTCAACAGGGCATCGTGCAGCTCTTCGAGGACGTGCGGGCTGAGGGTCGGGGCGTCGATGTAAACGTTGGGCGGCACCATCTCCACGGCGTCCAGGTTGAGGTTGCGGGCACCGAGCAGGGCCAGTACTTCCTGGGTGATACCGACGCGGTCGATGAAGCTGACGTGGATGCGCATGGGGAAACGGGTTCAAGGCTGCCGAAGACGGCAAGTATGCCTTAAATCGCGGGGCAAGCCCGCTCCCACTGTGGGAGCGGGTTTACCCCGCGATGAGGTCCGAGTGGTTACTCGAAATGTTCTGGCTTGATGGGGTCGCCGGATTTCATGTTCAGCTGTGTGCGGATGTCTTCGAACATCAGGTCGTAGTGCTTGTGCACAGAGCCGATGTTGCTCAGGTGTTTGGGAATACCGTACTTCTCAGCGATTTTTGTCACGTTGCTGGCGAAGTTATAGGCTTCCTCCTTGGGCAGGAAGAAGGGCTCCTTCAAGTCTTTGCCTTGAATCGAGCCATGCATCGTGAACTGAATGCCTTTGCCTTTGCTCGGATCCGTGGCGACTTCGTAATCGATATGGAGATTGTAACTGACGTCGTCCTTCGTCAGTGCATGGCGCTCAATGTGTAGATGACCGGGTTCGAACTGGGCCATGACGGGCTCCTCTAGGGGTTGAAAAGGGCGGACCTGACGTCCGCCCAACTGCATCAACGGTAGCTTATTCCAGGCTTGGCCGTAGTGACACGGGTGCCTTTGGTACCTTGGACGATTCCTTCGATATCAGCCAGTGAACCGATGACCGCGACCTTGCCGGTTTCCCGGGCAAATTCGCACGCGGCCTGAACCTTCGGTCCCATGGAGCCGGCGGCGAAACCGAGGCGTTCAAGTTCGTCAGGATGCGCTTCGGCGACGGCTTTCTGGGTAGGTTTGCCCCAGTCGATGTAAGCGCCGTCGACGTCAGTGGCAATGACCAGCAGATCTGCCTCCAGCTGCTGAGCGAGCAGGGACGAGCACAGGTCTTTGTCGATCACCGCCTCTACGCCACTGAGGACCTTGCCGCTCTGGTCGTAGATGGTCGGAATGCCACCGCCACCGGCGCAGATCACCACGGTGCCTTTTTCCAGCAGCCATTTGATCGGACGGATTTCGAAAATCCGCTTTGGTCGAGGGCTGGCTACCACGCGACGGAATTTGTCTCCGTCCGGGGCAATCGCCCAGCCTTTTTCTGCGGCCAGACGCTCGGCATCTTCTTTGGCGTAAACCGGCCCGATCGGCTTGCTCGGCTTCTGGAAAGCCGGGTCTTTGCCATCGACTTCAACCTGGGTCAGCAGGGTGGCGAACGGCACTTCGAAGGCCAGCAGGTTACCCAGCTCTTGCTCGATGATGTAGCCGATCATGCCTTCGGTTTCAGCCCCGAGGACGTCCAGCGGGTAGGCTTCATCCGGCTTGTAGGATTGCGCCTGCAGCGACAGCAGGCCGACTTGCGGGCCATTGCCGTGCGCGATGACCAGTTCGTTGCCCGGATGGATCTTGGCGATCTGCTCGGTGGCGATGCGGATATTGGCGCGCTGATTGTCCGCAGTCATGGGTTCGCCACGGCGCAGCAGGGCGTTACCGCCCAATGCAACAACGATACGCATGATGATGTCCTTTTAGCATTGGAAGCGAAGCTTGTGTGGGAGCTGGCCTTGCCAGCGATGCAGGCACCGCGCAGTAGTGGATACTGCGCCGATGCCATCGCCGGCAAGGCCGGCTCCCACAGAAGTGAGGGTGTGCTTCCTGAATGGATTACAGGTCGGCGAGGGTCGAAACCAGGATTGCCTTGATGGTGTGCATGCGGTTTTCCGCTTGCTCGAAGGCGATGCAGGCTGGTGATTCGAACACGTCGTCGGTGACTTCGATGCCGTTTTTCAGGTGTGGATACTGTTCAGCGATCTGTTTGCCGACCTTGGTGTCGGAGTTGTGGAACGCTGGCAGGCAGTGCATGAACTTGGTCCGTGGGTTGCCGGTGGCTTTCATCAGCTCGGCGTTGACCTGGTACGGCAGCAGTTGCTGGATACGTTCGGCCCAGGCTTCAACCGGTTCGCCCATCGACACCCAGACGTCGGTGTGGATGAAATCAACGCCCTTGACCGCTGCTTTAGGGTCTTCGGTCAGGGTGATGCGAGCGCCGCTTTCTTCGGCGTAGCCCTTGCAGCGGGCAACCAGGTCGTCGTGTGGCCACAGCGCTTTCGGCGCGCAGATACGCACGTCCATACCGAGTTTGGAGCCGACCAGCAGCAGCGAGTTGCCCATGTTGTTGCGCGCGTCGCCCAGGTAGGCGTAGCTGATCTCGTGGATCGGCTTGTCGGCGTGCTCACGCATGGTCAGTACGTCAGCGATCATCTGGGTCGGGTGGTATTCATCGGTCAGGCCGTTGAACACCGGGACGCCGGCGAACTTGGCCAGCTCTTCGACGATTTCCTGTTTGAAGCCACGGTACTCGATGGCGTCATACATACGGCCGAGGACCCGTGCGGTGTCCTTCATGCTTTCTTTGTGGCCGATCTGCGAGGAGTTAGGGTCGATGTAGGTGACGTTGGCGCCCTGGTCGTAGGCGGCTACTTCAAAAGCGCAACGGGTGCGGGTCGAGGTTTTCTCGAAAATCAGCGCAATGTTGTTGCCTTTGAGGTGCTGCTGCTCGGTGCCGGTGTACTTGGCACGTTTCAGGTCGCGGGACAGGTCCAGCAGGTAACGCAACTCGCGAGGGGTGTGGTGTTCCAGGCTCAGCAGGTTACGGTTGTGGATGTTGAACGCCATGATGATTCTCCTTGGATTCGGTGATCGGCCCGGCCGGCACCGGGTAGGTGCGGCCGGGTTGATGGTCGTTTTAGTAGTCGATAGGGTCGCGAACGATTGGGCAGGTCATGCAGTGACCGCCGCCGCGACCGCGGCCCAGTTCGCCGGCACTGATGGTGATGACTTCGACACCAGCCTTGCGCAGCAGGGTGTTGGTGTAGGTGTTGCGGTCATAACCGATGACCACACCAGGCTCCACGGCCACCACGTTGTTGCCGTCATCCCACTGCTCGCGTTCGGCAGCGAAGCTGTTGCCGCCGGTTTCGACGACGCGCAGTTTCTTCAGGTTGAGAGAGTCGGCGACCACTTCGATGAAGGTCTTGTTCTCGCGGCGCACGTCCATGCCATACGGCTTGCTGCTGTCTGGACGGATGACGAACGGCACGATTTCCTTGACCACTTCCGGGAAGACCGTGACCAGGTCGCGATCGCAGAAGCTGAACACGGTGTCCAGGTGCATCGCTGCACGGGATTTCGGCAGACCGGCGACTACGACTTTTTCCACCGCGCCTTTGGCGAACAGCGCTTGCGCCAGTTGGCCAATGGCCTGGCGCGAAGTGCGCTCACCCATACCGATCAGCACTACGCCGTTGCCGATTGGCATGACGTCGCCGCCTTCGAGGGTGGCTTTGCCGTGTTCTACATCCGGGTCGCCGTACCAGACTTCAAAGTCGGCGCCGGTGAACTCAGGGTGGAACTTGTAGATAGCGGTGGTCAGCAGGGTTTCCTGACGTCGCGCTGGCCAGTACATCGGGTTCAGCGTCACGCCGCCGTAGATCCAGCAGGTGGTGTCACGGGTGAACTGGGTGTTGGGCAGCGGGTCGAGCAGGAAGCTGGAGTGGCCCAGGTAGTCGCGGTACATCTTGATGACGCCGGAGCCTTCGCTTTCAGGCATGTCTTCACCGGCGACACCGCCGATCAGGAACTCGGCCAGATGGCGTGGCTCAAGCCCTTCGAGCCAGCTGCGCACTTCGTTTTGCAGGCCGATACCGACGGTATCCGGGGTGATCTTGCGGTCGAGGATCCATTTCAACGCTTCAGGGTTTGCGACGATATCGGTCAGCAGATTGTGCATTTCCAGCACTTCGATGCCGCGTTCACGCATTTTGGTGACGAAATCGAAGTGGTCGCGCTTGGCCTGATTGACCCAGATGACGTCGTCGAACAGCAGCTCGTCGCAGTTGCTCGGCGTCAGGCGCTGGTGCGCCAGGCCAGGGGAACAGACCATCACTTTGCGCAGTTTGCCGGCTTCGGAATGTACGCCGTACTTAACTTTTTCCGTGGACATGGTTATTTCCTCCAAGTTGCGAATACGGGGGTTACAGAGTCAGGAAGCCGTCGTAGAGGCCATAGGCAGCCACCAGGGCGCCAATAACCACGGCGGCGAAAAGCAGCTTCTCCACGTTGGTAAAAATCGGTTGGCCGACCTCGCGCTTGGCCTTGGCAAACAGGATCACGCCAGGGGCATAGAGCAGGGCCGAGAGCAGCAGGTATTTGACGCCACCGGCGTACAGCAGCCAGATCGCGTAGACCAGGGCGATACCGCCGATGATCAGGTCTTTCTTGCGTTCGGCCAGGGCTTGTTCATAAGTCTCGCTACGCCATGCCAGCAGGAAGGCATAGGCCGCCGACCACAGGTAAGGCACCAGGATCATCGAGGTGGCGAGGTAGATCAGTGACAGGTAGGTACTGGCCGAGAACAGGGTGATGACCAGGAAGATCTGCACCATGGCGTTGGTCAGCCACAAGGCATTGGCCGGCACATGGTTGGCGTTCTCGCGGCGCAGAAACTCCGGCATGGTGTGGTCTTTGGCGGCGGCGAACATGATCTCGGCGCACAGCAGTACCCAGGACAGCAGGGCACCGAGCAGCGAGATGATCAGGCCGACACTGATCAGCACCGCGCCCCAGTGACCGACTACGTGCTCAAGCACGGCGGCCATCGACGGGTTCTGCAGTTTGGCCAGCTCGGGTTGAGTCATGATGCCCAGCGACAGCACGTTGACCAGGACCAGGAACAGCAGCACGGTGATGAAGCCGATGACAGTGGCCTTACCCACGTCCGAACGCTTTTCCGCCCGGGCCGAGAAGATGCTCGCGCCCTCGATACCGATGAACACCCAGACGGTGACCAGCATCATGTTGCGCACCTGGTTCATCACGCTGCCCAGGTCCGGGTTCATGGTGCCCCAGATGTCAGCGGTGAAGATGTCCAGCTTGAACGCGAACACGGCGATCAGGATGAACAGCGCCAGTGGCACGACCTTGGCCACGGTGGTGACCAGGTTGATGAAGGCCGCTTCCTTGATCCCGCGCAGCACCAGAAAGTGCACGGCCCAGAGCAATACCGAGGCGCCGATGATGGCGGCCGGGGTGTTGCCCTCGCCAAAGATCGGGAAGAAGTAGCCCAGGGTACTGAACAGCAGGACGAAGTAACCGACGTTGCCCAGCCAGGCACTGATCCAGTACCCCCAGGCGGACGAGAAGCCCATGTAATCGCCGAATCCGGCCTTGGCGTAGGCATACACCCCGCCGTCCAGATCCGGCTTTCGGTTGGCCAGGGTCTGGAACACAAAGGCCAGGGTCAGCATACCGATGGCGGTGATTCCCCAACCGATCAGAACAGCGCCTACATCAGCACTGGCAGCCATGTTTTGTGGCAGCGAAAAGATCCCGCCGCCGATCATAGAGCCGACTACAAGTGCGACAAGGGCACCAAGTCGTAGTTTTCCGGGAGCGTCTGACATCGAATAACTCCGTATCAGGAGAAGAGATGACGCTAGAGTAAATCCAGCGACGTATTCATAAGCTGATTCAGGTCAGTTAATAGGGCAATCCGTTGCTGTCCTTGACTGAAAGAGCTCCCCCGGAGTATGCCGATGGCACTGCTGCAAGCCTCGTGCACAGGCACCTCCATGGTGTTTAGAGCATTCGCTCAGACAGCCTGCGAGATATGAAGCTAGCCCGTTTCACAGCTTTCGCAAATTTTTGACGAGATTTTCTCTTATTTACTTGTGGGGGCGGGAATAGTGCACAAAACTCACCATTTAGTATGTCTGGCATAGACGCCATAGTTATGATGGCTATAGTTTTAAAGACGGAATATCTATAAACGCCTAGACTGTGCATATATTTAACTCAGGGTGTGCCTCTGAGGTTACAAAGACAAGACAGAAAGGGGAATTTCATGTCCGAATCTGGACAAAAACTGCGCCTGGGGGCGTTGATCGCCCTGGTGGTCGGCTCGATGATCGGCGGCGGGATTTTCTCCTTGCCGCAGAACATGGCCGCCCGTGCCGACGTGGGTGCGGTGCTGATCGGCTGGGGAATCACGGCGGTGGGCATGCTGGCCCTGGCCTTCGTGTTCCAGACCCTGGCCAATCGCAAACCGGAGCTCGACTCGGGGGTGTATGCCTACGCCAAGGCCGGCTTCGGCGACTACATGGGTTTTTCGTCCGCCTGGGGCTACTGGATCAGTGCCTGGCTGGGCAACGTTGGCTACTTCGTGCTGTTGTTCAGCACCCTGGGCTTTTATTTTCCGGTGTTCGGCGAGGGCAACACGCCGATCGCCATTGCCTGCGCTTCGTTGCTGCTGTGGGCCGTGCACTTTCTGGTGCTGCGCGGAATCAAGGAGGCGGCGTTCATCAACCAGGTGACCACCGTGGCCAAGATCGTGCCGCTGGTGATGTTCATCGTCATTGCCGCGGTGGCGTTTCGCGCCGATATCTTCACCCGTGATATCTGGGGTTTGAGCAACCCGCAATTTGGCAGCGTGCTCGATCAGGTGCGCAACATGATGCTGGTGACCGTGTTCGTGTTCATCGGTATCGAAGGCGCCAGTGTCTACTCAGGCCGGGCGCAGCAGCGCTCGGACGTGGGTAAGGCCACGGTGATCGGCTTCATAGGTGTGCTGGCCTTGCTGGTGCTGGTCAATGTGCTGTCGCTGGGGGTCATGACCCAGCCGGAACTGGCGGCGCTGCAGAACCCGTCACTGGCCTCGGTGCTGGAACATATCGTCGGCCCCTGGGGCGCTTTGCTGATCAGCATCGGCCTGGCGATTTCGTTGCTCGGCGCCTTGTTGTCCTGGGCCTTGCTCTGCGCCGAGATCCTCTTTGCCACCGCCCGCGACCAGACCATGCCGCGTTTCCTGGCCAAGGAAAATGCCAACCACGTGCCAGCCAACGCGCTGTGGATGACCAACATCATGATTCAGCTGTTCTTGCTGATCACGTTGTTCTCGGCCGGCACTTATACCAGCCTGATCTATCTGGCTTCGTCGATGATCCTGGTGCCTTATTTGTGGTCGGCGGCGTATGCGGTGTTGCTGGCGGTGCGCGGCGAGACTTATGAAGGTCATGCCGGCCGGCGGCGCAAGGATTTTTTGATCGCCGGGGTTGCCCTGGTCTACGCGGTCTGGCTGCTGTATGCCGGCGGCTTGAAGTATCTGCTGCTTTCGGCCTTGTTGTATGCGCCGGGGGTGATCCTGTTTGCCCGGGCCAAGCATGAGCAGGGGCAGGCGCTGTTTACCCATTGGGAGAAGCTTATTTTTGTGGCCGTGCTGGTGGGCGCGGGAGTGGCGGCTTACGCCCTCTACAGCGGGCTGTTGAGCCTGTAGTAGCACATGTTTGGTCAATGGTTACCTAGCATTTTTGCCAGTTGTGAGAGTAGAAGCCGAACGCCTAACGTCGGGTCTCAGGCGGTCGCCATGTTGGGTGACCATTGCTAAACGACGATTTGCGAGAACGCTCATGACAATCGCTGAAAGGACACAAAAAAACGCCCCGGCCACCGGTAGTGTCACCGCGAAACTGACTCGGCCGGGCTTACCGGCCGGGGAATTCAACGCTACCTTTTTTGATGTTTACAAGTTGAACCATGAGCTTCACATTTGGGCGCAGCAAGGTGACGAAGAATCATTTGAAGCGATCTTCCTGAGAATCCCCTGTAATACCCCCGACGGCGAGCACCCCATTTTGCCTGGTGACCCTGGGTCGGAACGTATCCGAGTTCACTTCATCGACCAAAAGGCAGGTACTGCTAATGGAGGGCCTGCTGACAATGGGAAGCTGTCCGGTTTTAAGTGGGGTAATGACAAGCACTCTGTGACCTTTAACTTCGAGTTCAGCGGTATTTACAGAATAGAGGATAAGTACACGATCACGGGCGGGGGGTTGACGTTAGAGTTCGGCGAGCTGAGCGATCTGAAGGACATCAAGGCTGGAACAGGCACAGTGTCGGCCACCGTGGATCCACCAGTATTCCCGAACTACGGATTGTTTGAGGCCTCCAACATCTCCTTTGTGCCGGAAGGCGAGGGGGCCGGTTTTCACCAGCTGTTGGCCTGGCAAACCATTGAAGGCCCGGAACCCAGTGTACAAGGGGTTATGCTGCGTATTTCCAATACAACCCCTGAAAATTACATTGGGTTCTTCAAAAGAGGCCAAGAGCTTTTGTTGGCCAAACACGATGGCCTAAAGGCGGTCGAGTGGAACAAGGAGAGGCGAACATTCAAGGCTGAATTCAAGTTCACCTTCCTTGATGGCAAGCATACGGTGAAAGCCGGCAAGGTCGACCTGAGTTACTGATCGACCACCTTGAGCCAACCGCTCAAACCCTGAACTGATCCATCAGCGCCATCTGCTGCGACGACAGGGTATTGAGCTGGCTGCTCACCTGGGCCGATTCAGCGGCTTGCCCGGTCAACGTCTCGGTCACCCCACGGATCGCCGAGACGTTACGGTTGACCTCCTCGGCCACTGCGCTTTGCTGTTCGGCGGCGCTGGCGATCTGCAGGTTCATGTCGCTGATGACCGTGACCGCCTCGCTGATCCGGTCCAGGGCTTCGACCGCCTGGTGGATCTGTCCGGCGTTCTCCTGGGCCTTGCCGTGGCTTGAATGCATGGTCGCCACCACCTCGCGGGTGTTGCTCTGGATGCGCTCGATCACCTGACGGATTTCTTCGACCGAATCCTGGGTGCGCCGGGCCAGGTTGCGCACTTCGTCGGCAACCACGGCAAAGCCACGCCCGCTTTCACCGGCGCGGGCCGCTTCGATCGCCGCGTTGAGCGCCAGCAGGTTGGTCTGCTCGGCGATGCTGCGGATCACCTCCAGCACCGAGCCGATCTTTTCGCTGTTCTGCGCCAGCACTTCGACTTCGGTCACGGCTTTGCTCACCTCATCGGCCAGCAAGGTGATATCGCGGGTGCTGCGCTCGATGATTGCCATCCCGTCCTTGGCCGAGCGGTCGGCGCCGCGTGCGGCGTCGGCGGCACTGGCGGCGCTGTTGGCGACGTCGTGGGCAGTGGCGCTCATCTCGTTGGAAGCGGTGGCGACCTGATCGATTTCGCGGAACTGCACCTGCATACCCTCGCTGGTACGCTGGGCAATGGCCGAAGACTGGTCTGCAGTGCTGCGGGCCTGGGTGATGCTCTGCTTGATCTGGGCGATGGTCGGCTGCAGCTTGTCGAGGAAGCGGTTGAAGCCTGAGGTCAGGCGGCCCAGTTCGTCCTGGCGGGCGTAGCGCAGGCGCTGGGTGAGATCGCCGTCACCGCTGGCAATGTCTTCGAGCATGCTGGCCACGGTATTGAGCGGACGGGTCACGCCGGTTGCGGTCAGCCACATCAGCAGCAGGCCGCCAAGACCGGCCAGGGTGGCGAACAGCACCACTTTGAGGGTGCCACTGGTGCGGGCCTGCTCAAGGGTGTCTTGCAGGCTGATGGCATCCGCCAGCAGCACCTGCCTGGGCAAGTCGATGACGATGCCCCAGGCTTTGCTGTCGGCAGTCGGCTGCACAGGGGTAAGGGCGCGGATGGTTTCGCCCTGCTCAAGGATCAGCGGCTGGTTGGCGGCGAGTTTCTGCACGGCCTGCTGGCCTTCCAGACCGAGGGTCTGGCCGATGTTTTTGCCGACCTTGGCGGCATCGTCGCTATTGGCCGCCAGCAGTCCGCTAGGCGCGACGATCAGCAGATGTCCGGCGCCATTGAACAGTTCCTGCTGGGCCTTGGCGGCAGCGGCCTGGAGTGTATCGAGGGAGATGTCCACACCGGCAATGGCGATCACCTTGCCGTTTTGCAGCAGTGGCACGGTGATGCTGGTCATCAGCACCTGCTTGCCGCCGACGGTGTCGGAGTAGGGTTCGAGCAGGCAAGGGCGGGCACTGTTGCGTGAGCAGGTGTACCAGACGTTGTAGGGCGTGCCGCTGAGGTTGATGTCGGTCTTGTTCAGGTCGGTATCACTGATCACAGTGTTCAGCGACTCGCCTTGCGCCCGGCTCCAGTAGCTGGCGAACCGACCGCTTTCATTGCCCATGTGCTTGGCATCGTTGGCGAAGGCGCTGTCGTCACCTTCCAAGGCCTGGGGTTCGAACGCCAGCCAGATACCGAGCACCTTTGGGTTGCGTTTGAAACTGGTGGCCAGGTTCTGGTTGATCGCCTCGCGTAGATCGCCTGCGCTCAGGCCACGCTCGCGGGCCAGCTTTTGCAAGTCCTGGACCTGATCGGCGAGGGCGATGATGACGGTCTGGCTGTCGCTGAAGGTACGCCGCAGCAATTCGGCTTTTTCCCCGGCGCGGGCCTGCAGCAGCGCCTGGACGTTACGGGTAAGCATGGTGGTGCTGGCTTCGCCGACCAGCGCATCGCTCTGCTGTGATTGATAGAGGTTGATACCGACGACCAGTGCGACCACGCCGAGCAGGCAAAGGCCGGAGAGCAGGACGATTTTCAGGCGGATGGAGAGCGTGTCGAACATGGACGTACTCGCTAAAGACAGGCCAGAAGGGGACCGAACCGGGAGAAAGGTTCGATTCGCCACATCCATTTAGCGATATCAGGGCATCGGCTTTATAGCGTTAACCATGAGTGCTTGCCGATGAGCGGTCGGCGAGGCTCAAGGGCGCGGCTTCTGGTCGTGACCAGATCCACAGGTTGCCCAGCGCCATGCCGCCGATGGCAAGAAATACCGGCCAGCGGTGTTCAAGGAACACCAGCATCAGGCTGGCGCACAGCAGCATGCTGACGGTGGCGCTGAGTTTGGCGCGTCGCTGGATGACTTTGCCATTACGCCAGTTGTGCAGGATCGGGCCGAACAGTCGATGGTTTTCCAGCCAGGCGCTCAGGCGCGGTGAACTGCGGGTCGCGGCCCAGGCGGCGAGGAGAATGAACTCGGTGGTGGGCAAGCCGGGCACGACGATGGCGACCAGGCCGATGGCCAGGCTGACGTAGGCCAGAAGGCCAAACAACACGCGAGAGAGTTTCGAGGCAGAAGGGCGGGTCATGGCGTCGTCGGTAGCACGGGGAAGGCCCGGTTACCACGAGGGTAACCGGGTGCGGCGCATCAGGCCAGTTCGGCTTTAGGCGCAGTCGCGTAAGCGTGTTTGAGCAGTTCGGTGAAGCGCTCGAATGCAGCCACGGCGCCTTGCTCGGCCTTGGCCTCTTCTTCAGGGCTCAGCTCCAGGCTGTCGAGGATGCGGGTGAACTGCTTCCAGCCTTCGGCACGGCCACCGGCCGGTTCGCCCAGGTGGCGGGCGCCGAAGCTGTCGGACAGGCCCAGGCCCACCGCGCGCTTGATCAGGAACGCCGCGCCGAGCTTGGAACCTTCGGAAACGAAGATCCAGCCCATGGCCTCACCCAGGCTCGGGTTCTGCACGGCACCGGCGAAGTCGGCGGGGATCTCGGTGTTGAGGTCCGCCAGGTCGAGGCCGGCCTGTTCGGCGCGGCAGCGTTCGGCCAGGTCCGGAACGATGGCGATCAGCTCGGGGTTGGTGTACAGCGCCTTCAGTTCGTTCTGGAACAGGTACTGGGCAACGACGAAGCGAGCGAAGCTTTCGCGGGTTTCGAACGGTGCGTGGGATTTGACCAGGGCATCCAGCTCGGTATGCGGGGCATGGGTCAGCTGGTTCAGGCGTTGCGAACGCAGGCTGGCGCGTTCGGTGGTGGTTGCGGCGGTCATGGTGATTCCTTGCGAAATGGGCGTGTCTAGTGACTAGACGAACAAGGTGACGTGCGACAGTAAAAAATCCTCACCCCATCGCGGGGCAAGCCCGCTCCCACTGTAGGAGCGGGCTTGCCCCGCGATGCTTTTTAAATGTCCCAGATCAGGTTGATGGCGAAGTTTCGGCCAGGCATGGTCAGGCGGTCGAGGTTGGCGGGTGAGGTGACAGCCGCTTCACCGAGGCCGTCGTAGCCGCGTACGTCATCCCATTGCCAGTATTTCTTGTCGGTCAGGTTGTACAGGCCGGCGTTGACGGTGATGTCGTTGGTGACCTTGTAGTAACCGGTCAGATCAAGCACCCCGTAACCCGGCGTGCGGAATTGTTTGCTGGTGCCGTCGGGCGCGAAGAAGGTGGTGTCGTCGACCCGATCCTTGCGCTTGACCAGGGTCCAGCTCAGCAGACCGCCGTACTGTTCCTGCTCATAGCCCAGGCCCATCACTGCGGTCAGCGGGTTGACGCTGTTGAGCGGCTGGCCGGTGTCCTCGTTACGGCCGTAGGCATAGGCCAGCGAGCCCTGGGTGTACAGGCCATGTGGTGCGCCAAAGGCATCCAGGTTCAGGCGGCCCTTGAATTCGGCACCCTTGATGATGGCGTGCTTGATGTTGTTGGCCTCGAAGGTCTGGCCCAGGTTGCTGCCCTGTACGGCGTCTTCGTTGATGAAGTCGCGGTACTTGTTGTAGAACACCGCCACATCAAAGTTACCGGCATCGAAGTTGCCCCGCAGACCGGTTTCGTAGCTCTTGCTGGTTTCCGGCTCCAGGTTGGAGTTGCCACGGACGCTGTAGCCCAGGCCCGGGTTTTCGAAGCGGCCATAGAGTGCTTTGGCGGTCGGCGTACGGAAGCCTTCGGCGTATTGGCCATACCAGGTGTAGTTGTCGTTGAACGCATAGGTCAGGCCGAACTTGGGCGAAACCTGGTGCCACTTCTTCTCGCTATCGTCAACCGGGTCGGTGCTCGAGGCTTCGACCCCGCGCAGGTACTCGTCGGTCATGTGCGGCTTGAGCCGGGTGTAGTCGTAGCGAACACCCGGCAGGAAGGTCCACTGGTTCCAGCGGATCTCGTCCTGGGCGAACAGGCTGTAGGTGTTGACCGTCGGATCCGGGAAATCGCTGACCAGTACCTGGCCATCACGCGGGCTGTCGGCACCGATGGCTCTACAGGTGCCGCCGACGTTCAGGCAAGTACCGGTGCCGCTGCGCGAGCCGGTGACTTTCTGTTGCTTGAGGGTGGTGCCATAGGTCAGCAGGTGTTCGGTCTCACCGATGCTGAAGGCCTTGTCCAGCTGGGCATCGAAGACCCACTGGCGATCCTTGTAAGTGGTCTGGCGATCACGGAAGACCTGGCGGCCCCCGGCAACATAGAGCTCTTCGGTGCGCTGGTCAGTCTTGCCGATCTGATAGTTCAGGCTCCATTTCATGTTGTCGGCAAACAGGCTGCCCAAGGCGAACTCGTGGTTGATGCCGAAGCGCTCGCGGGTCACGGTGTCGTTGCCGGTACGATCGCGGTAGGAGTTCATGGCACCGAAGCCAGGGATGAAAGGCCCGCCCACCGAGCTCTTCTGATCCAGGTCGCGGTCGTCCTTGTAGTTCTCGTAGGTGAAGGCCAGGCGCGCGTCGTCGGCATAGTTCCAGCCGGCTTTGGCAAGGATGTTGGTGGTGCGCACGTCTTCAGGGTTCGCCTCGGTCCGCTCAAGGCCGGTGCCGCCGTGGCTGCCGTAGGACTCGGTCTCATGGCCATTGCGTTGGCTCAGGTGCAAAAGGCCGTCGAAATCACCCTGGCGCCCGGCAACGGTGGCCGAGTTCAGCCAGCTGTCATCTGCTGAGCTGTAACCGGTCTTCAGGCGCGCGCCGACGTCCTGGCCGGGCTTGATGATGTCGTCCGGGTCGAGGGTGAAGTAGCTGACCGCACCGCCGATGGCGTTGCTGCCGTACAGCACCGACGCCGGGCCGCGGAGGATTTCCACGCGCTTGACGATCTCTGGATCGACGTAGTTGCGTTGGGTCTGGGCATAGGGGCCGAAGAAGAAGCTGTCGGGAATCGACACGCCGTCGATCTGGGTCAGTACGCGCTCACCGTCGATACCGCGAATGTTGTAACCATTCAGGCCGCTGCGCTGGCCGGTGCCGCTCACCGATACGCCTGGCTCGTAACGCACCAGTTCCTTGATGTTGTTGACGTTCTGGCGGTCGAGCTGCTCACGGGTCTGTACCGAGACCGTGCTCGGCACCTGGCTGATGTCCTGGGCGCTGCGAGTGGCAGTAACAGTGATCTGCTGCAGGGCGATGGCGCTGGAGCTGCTGCGCTCGAGCACTACATTGCCAGCACTGAGCGTACGGTATTTCAGGCCGGTGCCAGCGAGCAGGCGCTGCAAGGCGGCCTCCGGTTTCAGCGAGCCCTGCACGCCTGGCGACGCGACGCCCTCTGCCAGCTCGGCCGACAGCCCGACCTGCCAGCCGGTCACCGCAGTAAAGGCGTTGAGCGCCGACACCAGCGGCTGCTGGCCAATTGCAAAGCGATAGTCACCCATGCGCGGGGCGCTGGCCTGGGCCGGCTCGGCGGCCAGTGCCGGCAGGCTGCAGGCGCCGCTGGCGAGCATGGCCAGGGTCAACAGGGAGAGCGTGCAGCGCTGCAGGCCAGGTGTACGTGGGGTGTCTGAAGACCGACGAGTGAAACCGGTTGGCATCGAAAGCGCTCCCTGTCGCGCGAATGTTATAGGTGCTGGTTGATTCAAAAATAAGAATCAGTTGCATTGGCTATAACGAGACGTATCGCCTCAGGGGATCGCGTAAAAAAACTTTCCAGTCAGTTAAGAATGACCACGGCGGGGAACTCGTGCAGCTGCGCCGAAGTAATGTGGGCAAGGGCTCGCAAGGTTTCCACGGGTTGGTCGAGGCGGTAGTTACCGGTGACCGCGACCTGCTCCAGGCGCTCGTTGCCGGAGATGATCAGGCCCGGGTAGTAGCGGCGCAGTTCGGCCAGCACCTGGTTCAGCGGGCAATTTTCAAAGATCAGGCGACCCTGGACCCAAGCCAGGTCTTTTTGCGGATCGACGCGTTCGCGATCACCGAAGCCATTGGGGCCGACCCGAATGCTGTCGCCACTGGACAGGCGAATGCGCTGATCGCTGCTGGCCTGCAGGTCGACATCCCCGCGTTGCACCCGCACCTGGGCTTCGCCATCGAGGTAACGCACGGCAAAATCGCTGTCGCGCACACTGGCGCGCAGCGGGCCTGCCTGCAATTCCAGCGGCTGGTTACGGCCGGCGGGCACCTCGAAGAACGCTTCGCCCTGGTAGAGACGGGCGACGCGCTGGCGGGTATCGATGTCGCTGGAGAATGCGCTGTTGGTGTTGAGCAGAACCCTGGAGCCGTCCTCAAGCTGCAGGCGCTGGCGCTCACCGACCACGGTCAGGTGATCAGCCTGCAGGCGCAGCGGCAGGTTACCGACGGTAAACACCCCGATCAGCAGCACCGCTGCCGCAGCCAGGGGCTTCCAGTGCGGGCGCAAGCGCGCCAGGCGCGAAGGGCGGTAAGTCTGGGCGATCTGGCTGGCGGCCTGGCGCACGGTGTCGCCTTGCCACAGCGCCTCGGCTTCGACATAGGCCTGGGCATTGGCTGGATCTGCTTCCAGCCAGGCTTCGAAGGCGCGGGTGTCTTCGGCGCTGGCGCATTGCAGACGGATCAACCAGTCCAGCGCCTGGTCCATGGCGCTGTCGCAGGCAGCCGGGTCTGGCGGCGAAGGGCGGTCAGGGGCGCTTTCGGTCACGGAAAATCCTGGGTGGTCTTGTAATGCTGCTAATGATCAAGCGTAACGGCGCAGGTGGCAAGCCAGGGTCAATCGCGGTTCAGACGATTGGCCACGCCAACACAGATCGCCATGATCAGTTTCAGTTCCTTCTGAACCGTGCTGGCCGAAACGTTGAGCTGTTCGGCAATTTCCAGGTAGCTGGCGCCGTGCAGGCGGCTGAGGATGAAGATCCGTTGTTGCCGCGAGGTCAACTGCCCGAGGCTGACGCTCAGGCGCTTGAGCAGTTGCTCGGCGTGGGTGGCGTCTTCGGCGCTGCTGCTGGGCGCGGCGACGTTGTGCAAAACCTGCTCGGGCACATCGTCAACCAGGTTGCGCGATTGCGCCCGGCGCGCGCGCAAGTGGTCGAGGGCCAGGTTGCGGGCGGTCTGGAAAACGAAAGGTTCAAGGTGCTCGACCGGCCGTTCGCCCAGTGCCCGGGAAACGCGCAGGTAGGTCTCCTGCAGCAGGTCTTCGGCGGTGCTGGGGTTGTCGACCATGCGCTGTAACGTGCGCAGCAGGCTGACCCGCTGAGCGAGGAATACAGTGTTGAACCGGGACTGACTCACAGCGATACCTGACCAATGCGAAGCGAATGATAATGCTTATCATAAGCGAATTGGTCAAGTATTGGTTCGCTCCTACTGCGCGTTACACAACGCCAGGCAGTTATCCAGCATGCGGTTGGAGAACCCCCACTCATTGTCATACCAGGCCAGCACTTTGAGCATTCGCCCGTTGGTGCGGGTATGGTTGGCATCGAAGATCGACGACAAGGGGTTGTGATTGAAGTCGCACGACACCAGCGGCAGGCTGTTGTAACCGAGGACCTTGGAGTGACGGCTGGCGTCCTTGAACAGGTTGTTGACCTCTTCGACGCTGGTGTCGCGCCTGAGGTTGACGGTCAGGTCGACCAGCGACACGTTGATCACCGGCACCCGCACCGCCATGCCGGTGAGTTTGCCCGCCAGCTCCGGCAGCACCAGGCCGACGGCTTCGGCCGCACCGGTCTTGCTCGGGATCATCGACTGGGTCGCCGAGCGGGCGCGGAACGGGTCGCTGTGGTGGATGTCGGTGAGGCTCTGGTCGTTGGTGTAGGCGTGGATGGTGGTCATCAAGCCCTGCTCGATGCCCAGCTCGCGATGCAGCACCTGGGCAATTGGCGCCAGGCAGTTGGTGGTGCACGAGGCGCTGGAGATGATCTGGTGCGAGGGGCGCAGAATGTCGTGGTTGACCCCATAGACAATCGTCGCGTCGGCGCCCTTGGCCGGTGCCGAGATGATGACTTTGCGCGCTCCGGCAGTAAGATGAGCAGTTGCCTTGGCGCGGTCGGTGAAGTGGCCGGTGCATTCGAACACTACATCGATGGCTTCGGCCTTCCACGGCAGCTCGGCCGGGTTGCGGATGGCACTGACGGCAATGCGGTCGCCATTGACGGTCAGGCTTTCGTGATCGAACTCGACATCGGCAGCAAAGATGCCATGAACACTGTCGTACTTGAGCAGGTGCGCATTGATCGCGCTGTCACCCAGATCGTTGATCGCGACGACCTGCAGGTCCTGACGGTAGCCTTGGGTATAGAGTGCGCGAAGGACGTTGCGGCCAATGCGGCCAAAGCCATTGATTGCGATACGAAGGGTCATAGAGCTACCTCTGGTAGACCGGGTGAAGCCCGTGGTACATGGGAAATCGCTTCACTGAATCTTATTTTGTTGTTGGAATTACAAGATTATTCGTAAAAAAATAGAAAACAAGCCTTTTTGCTGGCAGTATTTTATTCAATCTACAACGAGCGATCGGCCAAGCCGTTCCTCCCGCAACCGTTGCCCCTGCCTTTGAGCCTAGGTGGCGATTGTTGATAAGGGAAACTGCCGCAGAGGTCGCAACCACCGATAGCCTGGAGTCCAGTACATGCATCCGCGCATTCTTGAGGTCACCCAACGGCTGATCGACCGCAGCCGTGCCACCCGTGAACGCTACCTGCAGTTGATTCGCGGGGCGGCCAGTGACGGGCCGATGCGGGCCAAGCTGCAATGCGCCAACTTCGCCCACGGTGTGGCCGGCTGTGGCACCCAGGACAAGAACAGCCTGCGCATGATGAACGCGGCCAACGTCGCCATCGTGTCGGCCTACAACGATATGCTCTCGGCGCATCAGCCCTACGAGCATTACCCTGAACAGATCAAGCAGGCGCTGCGCGACATCGGCTCGGTGGGCCAGTTCGCTGGTGGCGTGCCGGCCATGTGCGATGGCGTCACCCAGGGCGAGCCGGGCATGGAGCTGGGGATTGCCAGCCGCGAAGTGATTGCCATGTCCACGGCCATCGCCCTGTCGCACAACATGTTCGACGCGGCGCTGATGCTCGGCATCTGTGACAAGATCGTTCCGGGGTTGTTGATGGGCGCGCTGCGCTTCGGTCACTTGCCGACCATTTTCGTCCCCGGCGGGCCGATGCCTTCAGGCATTTCCAACAAGGAAAAAGCCGACGTGCGTCAGCGCTATGCCGAGGGCAAGGCCAGCCGCGAAGAGCTGCTGGAGTCGGAAATGAAGTCCTACCACAGCCCCGGCACCTGCACCTTTTACGGCACCGCCAACACCAACCAGTTGCTGATGGAAGTGATGGGCCTGCACCTGCCGGGCGCGTCGTTCGTTAACCCCTACACGCCGCTGCGCGATGCCCTTACCGTCGAAGCCGCGCAACAGGTCACGCGCATGACCAAGGCCAGCGGCGACTTCATGCCCTTGGGCGAGATCGTCGACGAAAAATCCCTGGTCAACTCCATCGTTGCCCTGCACGCCACGGGCGGCTCGACCAACCATACCCTGCACATGCCGGCGATTGCCCAGGCGGCCGGCATCCAGCTGACCTGGCAGGACATGGCCGAGCTGTCCGAGGTGGTGCCGACCCTGTCGCACGTCTACCCGAACGGCAAAGCCGACATCAACCATTTCCAGGCGGCCGGTGGCATGGCCTTCCTGATCCGCGAGCTGCTCGATGCGGGGCTGCTGCACGAAGACGTCAACACCGTGGCCGGCCACGGCCTGCGTCGCTATACCCAGGAGCCGTTCCTGCAGGATGGCAAGCTGGTCTGGCGCGAAGGGCCGCAGACGAGCCTGGACGAAGCGATCCTGCGGCCGGTCGCGCGGCCGTTCTCCCCGGAAGGCGGGCTGCGGGTGATGGAAGGCAACCTAGGCCGCGGGGTCATGAAGGTCTCGGCTGTCGCGCCTGAGCATCAGGTGGTCGAAGCCCCGGCGCGGGTGTTCCATGACCAGCAGGCGCTGGCCGATGCTTTCCAGGCCGGCGAGCTGGAGCGCGATTTTGTTGCGGTGATGCGCTTCCAGGGCCCGCGTTGCAACGGCATGCCGGAGCTGCACAAGATGACGCCATTCCTGGGCGTGCTGCAGGACCGCGGCTTCAAGGTGGCATTGGTGACCGACGGGCGCATGTCCGGTGCGTCAGGGAAAATTCCGGCGGCCATTCATGTCTGTCCGGAAGCCTTTGATGGCGGCCCGCTGGCCCGCGTGCGCGATGGCGACATCGTGCGGGTCGACGGCGTTGCTGGCACCCTGACGGTCAAGCTCGATGCTGCTGAGATGGCCGACCGGGAAATCCCGCCGGCACCGACCGGCAACGATCTGGGCTGCGGGCGTGAACTGTTCGGCTTCCTGCGCATGGCCCTGAGCCCGGCAGAGCAGGGCGCCAGTGCCTTCACTTCAGCCCTGGAAACCCTCAAATGAAGCGTGCCCTGGTCGGTGATATCGGTGGCACCAACGCCCGCTTTGCCCTCTGGGAAAACAACCGGATGCACTCGGTCCAGGTGTTCGCCACCGCTGATTACACCAGCCCTGAGCAGGCCATCGGCGCCTACCTGCAGGCACAAGGGCTGAGCAAGGGCGACCTTGGCGCAGTCTGCCTGGCGGTGGCGGGACCGGTCAGCGGCGATGAGTTTCGCTTTACCAACAATCACTGGCGACTCAGTCGGCAGGCCTTCTGCAAGGCGCTGCAGATCGAGCGGCTGCTGCTGATCAATGACTTTACCGCGATGGCGCTGGGCATGACCCGGCTGCAGCCTGACGAGCGCCGCACGGTGTGTGCTGGCGAGCCTGAAACAGGGCGTCCGGCAGTGGTAATCGGCCCTGGAACCGGCTTGGGCGTGGGCACTTTGCTCGGTCTGGAGGATGGCCGCTGGATGGCATTGCCGGGTGAAGGTGGACATGTCGACCTGCCGGTGGGCAGCGCCCGCGAGGCGCAGATCCGTGAGCAGATCGCCAGCGAGACCGGTCATGTCAGTGCCGAAACCGTGCTCAGCGGCGGCGGCCTGTTGCGTTTGTACCAAGCCATTTGCGCGCTGGACGGGCAACCGGCAACCTTGCAAAGCCCTGCGGCGATTACCGATGCAGCACTGGCCGGTGAGCCGTTGGCGCTGGCGGTGATCGAGCAGTTTTGCCGCTTTCTTGGGCGGGTGGCCGGCAACAATGTGCTGACCTTGGGTGGGCGAGGTGGGGTATACATTGTCGGCGGCATCATTCCGCGCTTCGCCGAGCTGTTTTTGCGCAGTGGTTTTGCCGACAGTTTTGCCGAGAAAGGCTGCATGAGCGGCTACTTCAAGAATGTTCCGGTGTGGCTGGTGACTGCCGAATTCTCCGGTTTGCTCGGAGCTGGTGTGGCCTTGCAGCAAGCCGGTTGATTGCCCGCTTCCACCGAACAAGGAAGAGTACCGTGAGCAAGTCGATACTGCTGGTCGACGATGACCAGGACATCCGCGAACTGCTGCAAACCTACCTGAGCCGCGCGGGTTTCAGCGTGCAGGCGGTTGCCGACGGCCAGGGCTTTCGCCAGGCCCTGGACGACAGTGACTGCGACCTGGTGATCCTCGACGTGATGCTGCCCGATGAAGACGGTTTCAGCCTGTGCCGCTGGGTTCGTCAGCATCCACGCCTGGCCCAGGTGCCGATCATCATGCTCACGGCCAGCTCTGATGAAGCCGACCGGGTCATCGGCCTGGAGCTGGGCGCCGATGATTACCTGGGTAAACCCTTCAGTCCGCGTGAGTTGCAGGCACGAATCAAAGCCCTGCTGCGCCGCGCCGGTTTCGGCCAGGAGCGCAATGGCGGCGATGTACTGGCCTTCGATGACTGGCGCCTGGATACGGTCAGTCACCGCTTGTTTCACCGTGACGGTGAAGAGGTGATTCTTTCCGGTGCCGACTTCGCCTTGCTCAAGTTGTTCCTCGATCATCCGCAGCAAATCCTCGACCGCGACACCATCGGCAACGCCACCCGTGGACGTGAACCGATGCCCCTGGACCGCATTGTCGATATGGCGGTCAGCCGCCTGCGCCAACGCCTGCGCGACACGCACAAGCCGCCGCGGCTGATTCGTACCGTGCGTGGCAGCGGTTACCTGTTGGCGGCCAGTGTTGCGCCCGCGCACTGAGGGGCGCTGGCGTCTGCCGCTGCCGCGCTCGTTGCTCGGGCGCATGCTGCTGTTGACCCTGCTGGTGGTGTTGCTGGCCCAGGGCCTGTCGAGCCTGATCTGGCTGTCGCAACTGCGCGCCAGCCAGCTCGAAGGGCTGGTGGCCAGCGCCCGCAGCCTGGCCCATTCGATGAGCGCCAGCGTCAGTTACTTTCGCTCGCTGCCGGTGGCCTACCGGCCCATGGTCCTGGACCAGTTACGCAACATGGGCGGCACACGCTTCGTGGTCTCGCTCAACGACAAACCCCTGGACATGCAGGTGCTGCCGATTACCCCGCGCAAGCAGGCGGTGCTCAGCGCGGTGGGCGAAGTGCTGCGCCAGCGCCTCGGCGCACAGATGGATATTTCCCTCGAGTTCGTCAGCCCCCAGGACCTGCGGATCTTCAACAGCGGCCTGAAGCTCGATGAGCTGCCGCGCTCCTGGGCGCATTACGCGCTGACCCTGGAGCCGGTCAATCCACCGATATTGGTCACCCAGATCCGTCTTGGTGAAGGTGAATGGTTGTACATCGCCTCGTTGATGCCCGAACCCTACACCAGCCTTGAAGACGAAGGTCTGCCGCGTCAGCAGGTATGGTTTATCGGCCTGACCAGTTTCTTCTTGCTGCTGTTCATCGGTTTGCTGGTGCATTGGCAGAGCCGCCCGCTCAAGCGCCTGGCGCGGGCTGCACGGGAGATGTCGCTGGGGGCTGATGTCGAGCCGGTGGTGGAAGGGGGTGGCAGCGAGGTGGTCGAAGTCGGGCGGGCG
Source organism: Pseudomonas sp. GW821-FHT10B02 (assembly GCF_059415665.1). Classification (NCBI taxonomy): domain Bacteria; kingdom Pseudomonadati; phylum Pseudomonadota; class Gammaproteobacteria; order Pseudomonadales; family Pseudomonadaceae; genus Pseudomonas; species Pseudomonas sp. GW821-FHT10B02. The sequence continues at coordinate 206,515 of NZ_JBWKNR010000002.1, forward strand.
TTCAATGCCATGCGTGAGCGCATCAGTCGCTACCTGACCGAACGCAGCCAGTTGTTCAGTGCCATCTCCCATGACCTGCGCACACCGATTACCCGTCTGCGCCTGCGTGTCGAGTTGCTTGAAGACGAACAGCAGCAGGCCAGGTTCAGCCGCGACCTGGACGAGCTGGAGATGTTGGTCAAAGGTGCGCTGCAGTGCGTGAAGGACACGGATATCCACGAGAACATCGAGCCGATCGACCTCAACCATGCTCTCGATTGCCTGGTCGAGCCTTATCTGGCCAGTGCCCGCGTTACCGTGCAGGGCAGGGCGCTAGCCCCGTACCCCGGCAAGCCGCTGGCGCTGCGCCGCTGCATGGGCAACCTGATCGACAATGCCCTGAAGTACGGCGAGCGTGCGCACCTGCGCGTGATCGACAGCGAGTCAGGGTTCGTCCTGCAGGTGGACGATGAAGGTCCGGGTGTGCCCGAGCAGCGTCTGGAGCAGGTTTTCGAACCGCATTTTCGCCTGGCCGGGCAGCAGCAGGGCTACGGCCTGGGCCTGGGAATCGCGCGCAACATTGCCCACAGCCACGGCGGCGAAGTGAGCTTGCGCAACCTGCAGGGCGGCGGTTTGCGGGTGACCTTGAGCCTGCCGCGCAGCAGCGACTGACGCCTTGGCCAGGCGAATGTCACCAGCTTGTGACATTCGCGCATCCCTTCGTTACCTCGGCCCCTCCAGCGCCTGGTTAGACTCCGATGCAAGCGCAAGCACCACGACTTGCACCTGCATAACAACAAGAAAAGGTTCCGCCCCATGAATGCGATCAATCGCCTCGCCGCTGTTGTTTCTCTTGCCTCCTTGTTGCCGCTGAGCGCCATGGCCGCCGATACCGGTACTGTCGAAGTCCTGCACTGGTGGACTTCCGGTGGCGAAGCCAAGGCTGTTGAAACCCTCAAGGCCCAGGTGCAGAAAGACGGATTCATCTGGAAAGACAATGCCGTGGCCGGTGGTGGCGGCGCCGCGGCCATGACCGTGCTCAAGACCCGCGCCATTTCCGGCAACCCGCCCGCCGCAGCGCAGATCAAGGGGCCGGACATTCAGGAGTGGGGTGCGCTGGGGTTGCTGACCGAGCTCGATGAGGTGTCCAAAGCCAACAACTGGGACAGCCTGCTGCCGCACAAAGTCGCCGAGATCATGAAGTACGACGGTCACTACGTGGCGGTGCCGGTTAACATCCACCGGGTCAACTGGCTATGGATCAACCCGCAAGTGTTCGACAAGGCCGGTGCCAAAGTACCGACCACCCTCGATGAACTCTTCGCCGCTGCCGACAAGCTCAAGGCCGCCGGCTTCATCCCCCTGGCCCATGGCGGCCAGCCGTGGCAGGACAGCACGGTGTTCGAGGACCTGGCCCTGAGCATCCTTGGCCCCAAGGGCTATCACGCCGCCTTCGTCGAGCTGGATGAACAGACCCTGACCGGCGCGCCAATGATCGAAGTGTTCAAAACCTTGCAACGTCTGGGCACCTACATGGACCCCAACCGTGCCGGGCGTGACTGGAACATCGCCGCTGCCGAAGTCATCAACGGCAAGGCCGGCATGCAGATCATGGGCGACTGGGCCAAGAGCGAATGGACGGCTGCCGGCAAGGTCGCCGGCAAGGATTACCAGTGCGTGGCGTTCCCCGGAACCCAGGGCAGCTTCGCCTACAACATCGACTCGCTGGCGATGTTCAAGCTCAAGAACGAAAACGATATCAAGGCCCAGAACGACCTGGCCAAGGTTGCCCTGGAGCCGCAGTTCCAGACGGTGTTCAACCAGAACAAAGGCTCGCTGCCGGTACGTCAGGACATGGACATGAGCCAGTTCGACGCCTGCACGCAGAAGTCGGCGGTGGACTTCAAAGACGCTGAGAAAGGCGATGGCCTGCAACCGAGCATGGCCCACAACATGGCGACGACCCTGGCGGTACAGGGGGCGATCTTCGATGTGGTGACCAACTTCCTCAATGACCCGAAAGCGGACCCCGCGACGGCGGTCAAACAGCTGAATTCGGCGATCAAGTCGGCCAAGTGATGGGCCAGGCACTGACTCCGTAGGGGCCGCATCGCCGGCAAGGCCGGCTCCCACAGGGTCGATGTGCACACGCCACTGTGGGAGCTGGCATTGCCAGCGATGCGGCGCATAGCGCCGCCCTCCAACCGAGATCAATCTGATGAGCACTGTTGCCACTCTCAACAAGGCCTCGCCCTTCGACGCCTTGCAACGCTGGCTACCGAAATTGGTACTGGCGCCGAGCATGCTGATTGTCCTGGTGGGCTTTTATGGCTACATCTTCTGGACCTTCATCCTCTCCTTTACCAACTCCAGCTTCATGCCCAGCTACAAGTGGGTGGGCCTGGCGCAATATGCACGGCTGATGGAAAACGACCGCTGGTGGGTAGCGAGCAAGAACCTGCTGGTGTTCGGTGGTCTGTTCATCGCCATCAGCCTGGTGATCGGCGTACTGCTGGCGGTCCTGCTCGACCAGCGCATTCGCCGCGAAGGCTTTATCCGCACGGTTTACCTGTACCCCATGGCACTGTCGATGATCGTCACCGGTACCGCCTGGAAGTGGCTGCTCAATCCCGGCCTGGGCCTGGACAAGATGCTTCGTGACTGGGGCTGGGAAGGCTTTCGCCTGGACTGGCTAGTGGACCCGGACCGGGTGGTCTACTGCCTGGTGATCGCGGCGGTGTGGCAGGCCTCGGGCTTTGTCATGGCGCTGTTCCTGGCGGGGCTGCGCAGTGTCGATCAGTCGATCATCCGCGCCGCGCAGGTCGATGGTGCCAGCCTGCCGAGTATCTACCTGCGCATCGTCCTGCCGAGCCTGCGCCCGGTGTTCTTCAGCGCACTGATGATCCTCGCCCACATCGCCATCAAGAGCTTCGACCTGGTCGCGGCGATGACCGCAGGCGGGCCGGGGTACGCCTCGGACTTGCCGGCAATGTTCATGTACTCCTTCACCTTCAGCCGCGGCCAGATGGGCATGGGCTCGGCCAGCGCGATCCTGATGCTCGGCGCGATCCTGTCGATCCTGGTGCCGTACCTGTATTCGGAACTAAGGAACAAGCGCCATGACTAGAACCCTGGCACCGCGTACTTTCAACTTCAGCCGGATCGCCATCTACGCCACCCTCTTGCTGGCCTGCGCGCTGTACCTGATTCCGCTGATCGTGATGCTGCTGACCAGCTTCAAATCGCCGGATGACATCCGCACCGGCAACCTGCTGAGCTGGCCTGAAGTGATTACCGGCATCGGCTGGATCAAGGCCTGGGACACGGTGGGTGGCTACTTCTGGAACTCGGTGAAAATCACTATTCCGGCGGTGCTGATCTCGACGTTGCTCGGGGCACTCAACGGCTATGTCCTGTCGATGTGGCGCTTTCGTGGCTCGCAGCTGTTCTTCGGGTTGTTGCTGTTCGGCTGCTTTCTGCCGTTCCAGACCGTGCTGCTCCCAGCCTCCTTCACCCTTGGCAAACTCGGCCTGGCCAGCACCACCACGGGCCTGGTGCTGGTGCATATCGTCTACGGCCTGGCGTTCACCACGCTGTTTTTCCGCAACTACTACTGCAGCGTGCCGGATGCCCTGGTGCGCGCGGCGCGGCTGGACGGGGCGGGGTTCTTCACCATCTTCGGGCGCATCCTGCTGCCGATGTCGGTGCCGATCATCATGGTCTGCCTGATCTGGCAGTTCACCCAGATCTGGAACGACTTTCTCTTCGGTGTGGTGTTCGCCAGTGGTGACGCGCAACCGATCACCGTGGCCCTGAACAACCTGGTCAACACCAGCACCGGGGTCAAGGAATACAACGTCGACATGGCGGCGGCGATGATCGCCGGGTTACCGACCCTGTTGGTCTATGTGCTGGCTGGCAAGTATTTCCTGCGCGGGCTTACGGCCGGCGCGGTCAAGGGGTGAAACAACATGGCAACGCTTGAACTGCGCAACGTCAACAAGACCTACGGCAGCGGTCTGCCGGATACCTTGAAGCATATCGACCTGTCGATCGACTCCGGGGAGTTCCTGATTCTTGTCGGCCCTTCCGGCTGCGGCAAGTCGACTTTGATGAACTGCATTGCCGGTCTCGAACAGATCAGCGGCGGGGCGATCCTGGTGGACGCTGCCGACATCAGCGGCATGAGCCCCAAGGACCGCGATATCGCCATGGTCTTTCAATCGTACGCGCTGTACCCGACCATGAACGTGCGCGACAACATCGCTTTCGGCCTGAAGATGCGCAAGATGCCTGCGGCGGCGATTGATGAGGAAGTGGCGCGGGTGGCCAAGCTGCTGCAGATCGAGCACCTGCTGACGCGCAAGCCCGGCCAGCTCTCCGGTGGCCAGCAGCAACGCGTGGCCATGGGCCGGGCGCTGGCGCGGCGGCCGAAGATCTACCTGTTCGACGAGCCGTTGTCCAACCTCGACGCCAAGTTGCGGGTGGAGATGCGCACCGAGATCAAGCTGATGCACCAGCGCCTGAAAACCACCACGGTGTACGTCACCCACGACCAGATCGAAGCCATGACCCTCGGTGACAAGGTGGCGGTGATGAAGGACGGCCTGATCCAGCAGTTCGGCACGCCGCAGCAGATCTACAACGATCCGGCCAATCTGTTTGTCGCCAGCTTCATCGGCTCGCCACCGATGAACTTCATTCCGCTGCGTCTGCAGCGCAAGGACGGGCGTTTGCACGCCTTGCTCGACAGTGGCCAGGCACGCTGCGAACTACCCTTGGGGATCAGTGATGCCGGCCTTGAGGAGCGTGAAGTGATCCTCGGCATTCGTCCTGAGCAGATCGCCCTGGCCCCGGCTCAGGCCAATGGCCTGCCGAGCATTCGCGCCGAAGTGCAGATCACCGAGCCGACCGGCCCCGACCTGCTGGTATTCGTCACCCTCAACCAGACCAAGGTCTGCTGCCGCCTGGCGCCGGATGTGGCGACCCAGGTCGGCGACACCCTCACCCTGCAATTCGATCCGGCGCGGGTGTTGCTGTTCGATGCTGCCAGCGGTGAACGCCTGGGGATCAACGTCACACCACGGCAAACCGGCACAGATAACGTGGCGCAATTTAAAGGCCGCTGAATGCATTGCCCGTCGTACAAGCCCATCAAGAACAATAAAATGAGGAAGCAAAGGATGGATCACTTCAAACGCATAAAGCCACTGGCGCCGCTGACCTTGCTGGCGGCGCTCGGGGTCAGCTGCGGGGCGCAGGCTGCCGATGCCTTTGCCCCGGAGTCGCAATGGATGACCGGCGACTGGGGCGGTACCCGTACCGAACTGCTGGAGAAGGGCGTCGACATCAAAATCGACTACGTGGGTGAAGTTGGCGCAAACCTCGATGGCGGCTTCAACGATGACAAGACTGCACGCTACAGCGACCAGTTCGGCCTGGGGGCCGCGCTGGATCTGCAAAAGCTGCTGGGTTGGGACAACACCCAGGCCAAGATTCAGCTGACCAACCGTAACGGCGAGAACATTTCCAATGACCGCATTGGCGACCCGCGTGCCGGCACCCTGAGCTCATCACAGGAAGTCTACGGCCGGGGGCATATGGTGCGTCTGACCCAGTTGTGGATTCAGCATCAGTTCTTCGACAACAAACTCGACATCAAGGCCGGTTACTTCGGCGAAGGCGAAGACTTCAACACCTTCCCGTGCGATTTCCAGAACCTGGCGTTCTGTGGCTCCCAGGTGGGTAACTGGGCCACTAACATCTGGTACAACTGGCCGGTCAGCCAGGCGGCGATCCGCTTCAAGTACAACATCAACGATGAGCTCTATGCGCAAGTCGGGGCGTACAACCAGAACCCCTCTCAGCTGGAGCACGGCAACGGCTTCAAGCTCAGCGGCAGTGGCACCGCCGGTACGGTTTTGCCGGTCGAGCTGGTCTGGTCACCGAAAATCAACAGCCTGCCGGGCGAATACCGTGTGGGGTACTACAAGAGTACGGCCGACGCCGATGATGTGCGTGAGGATGACAACGGCCAGGATGCGGCGACCACGGGTAACAGCTATCGCGTGCATGACAGCAAGCATGGCTACTGGTTTGTCGCGCAACAGCAACTCACCCGCCATAACGGCGATGCCAGCCGTGGCCTGAACATCGCGGCAAACGCCACCTTCCATGACAAGGACACCAACTTCATCGACAACTACCAGTCGTTGATGTTTGTCTACAAAGGCCCGTTCGATGCGCGTCCGAAGGATGACATCGGCATCGGTTTTGCCCGTATCCATGTCAACGACGACGTGAAGAAAAACGCCGAGTTGCTCAATGCCGCCAACGGTGTGGGCAATTACCAGGATCCGTTGTTCTCGCCGCTGCGCACCACCGAATACAACTACGAGCTCAACTACGGTTTCCACGTGACCAACTGGCTGACTGTTCGTCCGAACCTGCAATACATCACCCACCCGGGTGGGGTGGACGAAGTGGACAACGCGCTGGTCGCAGGTTTGAAGATTCAGTCGTCGTTCTGAGGCAATATGTTGTAAATTTACGCCATATTGCGACCGCGTTGCGGTCGACCGCCGGCAAGGCCGGCTCCCACAGGTTGCAAACACTGCCTTGTGGGAGCCGGCCTTGCCGGCGATGAAGTCCTCACTAACAACAAGAGTTTCCAACCATGCCCGAGCACCCGCTACAACGCTTCTTCACCTCGCAGAGGCCGCGACCGACCTTCGAGTGGGAGCGTTATCAGCAGCGCGATGTGCTGATCATCGATCATCCCCGGTGCCAGGCCGTATTCAGCCGCCAGGGTGCACAGTTGCTGCACTTCCAGCCCACGGGCGAACGCCCCTGGCTATGGTGCGCGGCGCAGTGGCCGCAGGTTGGCGCCATTCGTGGCGGTGTGCCGGTGTGCTGGCCCTGGTACGGTCGCCATCCCAGCGAAGACATGTGGCCAGCGCACGGCTGGGCGCGCTTGCTCGACTGGAAGCTGATCGACAGCAGTGAAGACGAAGAGGGCGTGACGCTCAAATGGCGTTTGCAACTGTGCGACTGGCAGGTCGACCTGTTGGCCAGGTTGGGCAAGCGCATGGAGCTGCAGCTCAGTACCGAACACCAGGACAGCCAGCCTTGTCAGTTGAGTCATGCTCTGCTGGCCTATTGGCGTATTAGTGACGTTTCTGAGATAGCGCTATCTGGGCTCGAAAACATTGAGGGTTACGACCGTTTGAACCGTCAGGCCTGCCGTCAGAAGGGCGCCTTGAAGGTGCATGGCGGCTGTCAGCGGGTGTTCCCCAATGCGGCGACCGTGCAACTGCACGATCCGGCCTGGCAGCGACAGCTGAGCATCGATACCGGTGACAGCGAGGACACCATTGTCTGGCACCCGGGCAGTCGCCCGTTGATGGGCGTCAGCAGCAGTGAAACCCTGGGCTTCGTCTGTGTCGAGGCGGCCAGTGGCAGCAGTGACAGCCTGAGCCTGGCGCCGGGTGAACAGGCACACCTGCGCTTGCAGGCACAGCTGCTTAGTTGAGTTCGTCGTCGATCGGGTAGCGGCTGGCGTTGAGGCTCTCCTTGATCTTGCGCAGGTGTGGCTGGAAGTCCACGCCGCGGCGCAAGGTCATGCCGGTGGCCAGCACGTCGAGCACCGTCAGCTGAATGATCCGTGAGGTCATCGGCATGTAAATATCGGTGTCTTCTGGCAGCGGTATGTTCAGGCTCAGGCTGCTGGCCTTGGCCAGGGGCGAATCGGCAGCGGTCAGGCCGAGTACCGAGGCACCGTTTTCCCGGGCCAGGCGCGCGACTTCGACCAGCTCGCGGGTACGCCCGGTGTAGGAGATGATGACGAACAGCTCGCCGGTGTGGGCGACCGAGGCCAGCATGCGCTGCATCAGCACATCGGCATGGGCCGAGACGGCCAGGTTGAAGCGGAAGAACTTGTGCTGGGCATCCAGCGCCACCGGTGCCGAGGCGCCGAGGCCGAAGAAGTGGATCTGCCGGGCCTGGATCAGCATGTCGACGGCGCGGCTGATCAGCTGTGGATCGAGTTGCTGGCAGGCACTGTCCAGCGAGGCGATGGCGCTGCCGAAGATCTTCTGGGTGTAGGAAGCCGGATCATCATCGGCTTCAACCGCCCGGCTGACGTACGCGGCGCCGCTGGCCAGGCTCTGCGCCAGCTGCAGTTTGAGCTCGGGGTAGCCACTGACGCCGAACGAACGGCAGAAGCGGTTCACCGTCGGTTCGCTGACCTTGGCCGCCTGGGCCAGGGCGGCAATGCTGAAGCGGGTGGCTTGCTGAGGATTGAGCAGGATGACTTCGGCGACTTTGCGCTCAGCCTTGTTCAGCTCTTCGAGGCGGCCCTGGATCTGCTCCAGGAGGTTTCGCACGCGGTCCATGGGTATGTGTCCTTGGGTCGATGAGGCAGCCCGCTGCCGATGGCAGAGGGCTTTTGACGCGGTGGCCTATCGTACTGATGGCATGGGAGGCACACCACTTGAATCTGTGTTTCGGATAAAATGTTGTGGTTTTTACTACATTATTCCTTGAAAACTGCGATTGAAAACGGTATTTCTACGTCAACTTGATAAAAGAACCAACATCATGGCATCGATCAGCGTTGAACCTTGCACCTTTGCCCTGTTTGGCGCCCTCGGCGACCTGGCCTTGCGCAAGCTGTTTCCGGCGCTTTACCAGCTCGATCGCGCCGACCTGCTGCACGCGGATACCCGTGTGCTGGCCCTGGCACGCGAGCCGGGCAGTGTCGAAGAGCACCTGGCATCGATCGAGGCGCATCTGCGCGAGTTTGTTCCGCAAGGGCAGATCGAGACCTTGGTGTTGCAGCGCTTTCTCGCGCGCTTGCGCTATCTGCATGTCGACTTCCTCAAGGTCGAGGACTACCAGGTGCTGGCCGAACAAGTCGGCGACGACAGCCAGTTGATCGCTTACTTCGCCACGCCTGCGGCAGTCTATGGCGGTATTTGCGAGAACCTCGACAAGGTCGGCCTCAGTGCGCGCACCCGGGTGGTGCTGGAAAAACCCATCGGCCATGACCTGGACTCTTCGCGGCGGGTCAATGACGCGGTGGCGCAGTATTTCCCGGAAAATCGCGTCTATCGTATCGACCACTACCTGGGCAAGGAAACCGTCCAGAACCTTATTGCCCTGCGCTTTGCCAACAGCCTGTTCGAAACCCAGTGGAACCAGAACTCGATCTCGCACGTGGAAATTACCGTAGCCGAAAAGGTCGGGATCGAGGGGCGCTGGGGCTACTTCGACAAGGCCGGGCAACTGCGCGACATGATCCAGAACCACTTGTTGCAGCTGCTTTGCCTGATCGCCATGGACCCGCCCAGCGACCTCTCTGCCGACAGCATTCGTAACGAGAAGGTCAAAGTGCTCAAGGCCCTGGCGCCGATCACTGGCGAAGGCCTGAGCACTCACGTGGTGCGCGGCCAGTACATTGCCGGCTACAGCGAAGGCAAACCGGTGCCGGGCTATCTGGAAGAAGACAACGCCAACGCCCAGAGCGACACCGAAACCTTTGTTGCCCTGCGCGCCGATATCCGCAACTGGCGCTGGGCCGGCGTGCCGTTCTACCTGCGTACCGGCAAGCGCATGCCGCAGAAACTGTCGCAGATCGTTATCCACTTCAAGGAAACCCCGCACTACATCTTCGCCCCGGAACAGCGTTTGCAGATCGGTAACAAACTGATCATCCGTCTGCAGCCGGACGAAGGCATTTCCTTGCGGGTGATGACCAAGGAGCAGGGCCTGGACAAGGGCATGCAACTGCGCAGCGGGCCATTGCAGCTGAATTTTTCCGACACCTGGCGCAGTGCACGGATTCCCGATGCCTATGAGCGCTTGTTGCTGGAAGTGATGCGCGGCAATCAGAACCTGTTTGTGCGCAAGGACGAAATCGAATACGCGTGGAAGTGGTGCGATCAGCTGATTGCCGGCTGGAAGAACAGCGGCGACGCGCCCAAGCCTTATGCCGCTGGCTCCTGGGGGCCAATGAGCTCGATTGCATTGATTACCCGTGATGGGAGGTCTTGGTATGGCGATATCTGAACTGCAACTGCCGGCTAACGTGACGGCCCATGATTTCAACGCTGCCGCGCAGCTGGCCGAAGGTTTGGCCAAGGATGTCGCCAGGCGCCTGAATGCCGCGATCGCGGCAAACGGCCAGGCTACCCTGGTGGTGTCGGGTGGGCGTAGCCCGGTGGCGTTTTTCCAGGCATTGGTCCAGCAGCCGCTGGACTGGTCGAAGGTCTTGGTGACCCTGGCCGATGAGCGCTGGGTGCCGGTCGAGCATGCCGACAGCAATGCTGGCTTGCTCAAGCGCCATTTGTTGACTGGCAAAGCGGCCAAGGCACGTTTCCTTGGCCTCTACCGCGCAGCGGCCAGCCTTGAAGCTGCTGCCCTGGAAGCCGATCAGGCCCTGGCCGAGCTGGCCGGCATCGACGTACTGGTCCTCGGCATGGGCGACGACGGGCATACCGCTTCGCTGTTCCCCGGCAGCCCGAACCTGAGCGAAGGCCTTGATCCGCAGGGCGCGCGTCGTTGCTTGCCGATGCTGGCGCCGAGTGTGCCGCATCAACGCCTGAGCATGACCCGCGCCTTGCTGGCCAGGGCCGCCTTCACCGCCTTGTCCGTGCAAGGTCCGGGCAAACTCGCTACCCTGCGCGCCGCGCTGGCTGGCGATGACTTGAGCGAAATGCCGATTCGCGCCTTCTTACAAGCCCCTCTGGATATTTACTGGTGCCCATGAGCCAAGGATCCGCCGTTATGACCACGCATGAACTGAAACAGCCGGGAGTTTCCATGGCCGACAAGATTGCCCGGATCGATCAGATCTGCACCCAGGCGCGCATTCTGCCGGTGATCACCATCGCCCGTGAAGAAGACATCCTGCCGTTGGCCGATGCGCTGGCTGCCGGTGGCATCAAGACCCTGGAAGTGACCCTGCGCTCGGCGCACGGCCTGAAAGCCATCCAGGTGCTGCGTGAACAGCGGCCGGAACTGTGCGTCGGCGCCGGCACCGTGCTGGATCGCAAGATGTTCGCTGCCGTGGAAGCGGCTGGTGCGCAGTTTGTGGTCACGCCAGGTGTTACCCAGGACATTCTTGAGGCAGGTGTGCAAAGCGACCTGCCGTTGCTGCCGGGGATCAGCACGCCATCGGAGTTGATGATGGGCTACGCCCTTGGCTATCGCCGCTTCAAGCTGTTTCCCGCGGAAATCAGCGGTGGTGTGGCGGCGATCAAGGCTTACGGCGGTCCGTTCGGTGAAGTGCGCTTTTGCCCGACCGGTGGGGTGAACCCAGGTAATGTGAAGAGCTACATGGCCTTGCCCAATGTCATGTGTGTGGGCGGAACCTGGATGCTCGACAGTGGCTGGATCAAGAACGGCGACTGGGGGCGGATTACCGATTGCAGCGCCGAGGCGTTGGCGTTGTTGGATTGAAAGGTTGTCGTCGCGTGTGGTTTGCAGGGCGCCTTGTCGGCGCCCTTTTTTGTGGGGCGGTGTTGCTCCCCGATAACGTGCAGGAAACGCGTCCTGATGCCTGCTGCAAGGAGAGCCCGTTAGGGTCTGTTGGGTAACAGCCAACCCCTAACGCAGTACTTTTTACGCAGGAGTGACAACATGAGCGACAAGACAAAACGGATTATTGCAGGCTTCGAGCATGTAGAGGGATCGTACGAAATCGAGAATTATCTGTTTGGCGATCAGATCGACAGCGTTACACCGGGCTGCTGGATCTACGGCGATACCGTTTATGGCGACATGCGGATCGGCTTCGAAAACTGGGGGACCTACAGTGTCCCGGTCATGGCCTACTTGGTGCACATGAACACTGTTCGCCTGCCGACCAAGGTCAAGCACCAGCAGGAGATCGCGGTAGTCAATGGCTATAGCAGCTCGGTCACCACTTCCATTGAAACTAACATCTCCTTGGGCACCGGATTTATTGCTGTTGCCGGCGGTGGTCTGAAGATCACCGATAGCTCCACAGAAGGTATCCACGGCTCCACCACGCGCAGCCAAAAGATAGAAATGGAAGGGCCGGGTACGTTCAATATCTATCAGGTGCACATCGCCTATGCCCACTGTGCTACCTCGGCCGGGCCGCTTGCGCATCTGTTCAAGTATGCCAAGACCTTCGCCAGGCCAAGCGCACGACAGCCTGACAGGGAAGACCTGTACTTCATGACCTCGATCGCGACCAGCACCATCGTTCCGGTGGCGTCGAAGAACTCCGCAGCCCCATTGAGCTGGGATGACATTCAGGAGGCGGCGCTGATGGAAGGTTACGACGCCGAGATCAACGGCGGTATGTGGTCGATAGACTACTCGGCGTTCGACACGCCAGGATCGCACTACTGATCGCCACGCATAAAAAACCGCATCCTGGATGCGGTTTTTTTTATGGCTTGGCTTTACGCCGCTTTCGCCTCTTGCTGGCACAGCGACCGATTCAGCGCACTGAACAATGCCTTGAAGCTGGCCGTGGTGATGTTTTCATCGATACCCACGCCGTGCACCGGACGCCCACCGGCCACACGCAGTTCGATATAGGCTGCGGCCTTGGCGTTGGTGCCGGCACCGATGGCGTGCTCGTTGTAGTCCATGATCTCCACGGCCACCGGCAAACCGGCCACCAGGGCTTCGAGGGCGCCATTGCCCTTGCCGCGCCAGTGCAGGGTGGTTTCGCCTTCGCCGGCGACTTCCACTTCCACCGCGCTGTGGCCGTTCTCTTCCTGCAGGCGATGGCTGACCAGCGCATACGGCGCGTTGGCTTGCAAGTATTCGCGGTGCAGCAGGTTGTAGATCTGCTGGGCAGTCATCTCCAGGCCCAGACGGTCGGTTTCACCCTGTACCACCTGGCTGAACTCGATCTGCATGCGGCGCGGCAAGCTGATGCCGTATTCCTGTTCGAGCAGGTAGGTGATGCCGCCTTTGCCCGACTGGCTGTTGACGCGGATCACCGCCTCGTAGCTGCGGCCGATGTCGGCCGGGTCGATCGGCAGGTACGGCACTTCCCACTTGGCGTCGTCTTTCTGTTGGGTGAAGCCTTTGCGGATCGCATCCTGGTGCGAACCGGAGAAGGCGGTATGAACCAGGTCACCGACATACGGATGACGTGGGTGCACCGGAATCTGGTTGCATTCCTCGACCACCTTGCGCACGCCGTCGATGTCGGAGAAGTCCAGTTGCGGGTCCAGGCCCTGGGTGTAGAGGTTCAACGCCAGAGTCACCAGGTCGACGTTACCGGTACGTTCACCGTTGCCGAACAGGCAGCCTTCGACGCGGTCGGCACCGGCCATCAGGCCCAGCTCGGTGGCGGCTACGCCAGTGCCACGGTCGTTGTGGGTGTGCAGGCTGATGATCACGCTGTCGCGACGGTTGACGTTGCGGCCGAACCATTCGATCTGGTCGGCATAAATGTTCGGCGTCGAGACTTCGACGGTGGCCGGCAGGTTGAGGATGATCTTGTTGTCCGGCGTCGGGTTCCACACCTCGATCACCGCGTCACAGACTTCCTTGGCAAACTCCAGCTCGGTGGCGCTGAAGGTCTCGGGCGAGTACTGGAAGGTCCACTGGGTTTCCGGCTGCTGCGCGGCGTATTTGACGAACAGCTTGGCCGCGTTCACCGCGATGTCTTTCACGCCTTGCTTGTCCTGGTTGAAGACGATGCGGCGGAACGACGGGCTGGTGGCGTTGTACAGGTGGACGATGGCCTTTTTCGCACCGCGCAGCGATTCGAAGGTACGGGCGATCAAGTCTTCACGGGCCTGGGTCAGCACCTGGATGGTGGTGTCGTCAGGAATGTGGCCGTCTTCGATCAAGGTGCGAACGAAGTCGAAATCGGTTTGCGAAGCCGAAGGGAAGGAGGCTTCGATCTCTTTCACACCGACGCTGACCAGGGTCTTCCAGAAACGCAGCTTCTTCACCGCATCCATAGGCTCGATCAACGACTGGTTGCCATCACGCAGGTCGGAGCTGCACCAGATCGGCGTCTGGGTGATGGTCTTCGATGGCCAGGTACGGTCAGGCAAGTTGACGGTAGGGAAGGCGCTGTATTTTTTCGAAGGGTCTTTGAGCATGGTCATGAAAAGCAATCCTTGAATGTGCGGCCTGGAAAGGTGGCCTGCCGAACGAAAACGAGATGAAAAGGCGAGGCGACGCGATTCAGCTTGGTAGTCGTGCACTGACCAGGCAGAGGCTGCGATGTTGACGAAGCAGGATGAGGGTCTGAAAGGTTTTCATGGCTTCAACCCTAACCAGTGGGGTTAAAGATGGCAAGCCTTGATAAAAAATTGAGAGGAATGCTTAAAAAGTTTAATTTATCGAGATTTTATAGCTGTTCGGAAACAAAAAGACCGCGCCAGTTGCGCGGTCTTTTTGAATGACGCAAGCGAGCGTCAGGGCTGGAACGCCCCGATGAAGATCGCCGGATCCACCCGCGCATCATTGAGGCTGACGTTCCAGTGCATATGCGGACCGGTAGCGCGACCCGTTGCGCCTACCCGGCCTACGACTGCGCCGCGACTGAGCTGCTGGCCTGGCTTCACATCGATTTTCGACATATGGCAGAACATGCTGATAAAGCCCTGGCCATGGTCGACGAACACGGTGTTGCCGTTGAAGAAGTAGTTACCCACCAGAATCACTTTGCCGTTGGCCGGGGTCTTGATCGGCGTTCCGGCAGGCACGGCGAAATCCAGGCCGGCATGTGGATTGCGCTCTTCGCCATTGAAGAAGCGACGCACGCCGAACTTGCTCGACAGCGGACCGTTGACCGGCTTGTCGAGGATCAGGTTGCTCGGCAGGTTGGGGCTGAAGCTGCGGTAGGCCTTGATCTGCTCGGCAAGTTCGGCATCGATGCGCTTGAGGTCGGCCGGGTCGGGGTTGACCTGACGCTTGTTCTTCAAGGTGATGCGTTGCTCCGGGTACTTCTTGCTGCCGACGTTGAAGGTCAGCGTGCGGGTGCCCTGGGTGAGCTGCGCCTGGCCAGGTTTCTGTGTCAGCGGCAGGCCGACGATGGCCAGCCAGTTGTCCTGTTCCTTGACCACCAGCACCGGTTTGCCGTCAAAGCGCGCGTTCGGTGCCTGGGCCGCGGGGCCGAGGTCAACGACCGCGACGCCACCGGGTACCGGTTTGTTCAATTGACGGGTGATGTAGCTGGCCTGGGCGCTGCTGGCGAACATCAGGCACAGCAGCAACAGCGGGGCAAACAGACGGGGCATGGTTCAGTCCAGTAGTGAAAGCGTGACCGGAGTCAGGTGGTTGTCTTCGACCCGCACTTGCAACTCGCCTTCGCCCAGGCGCGCGCTCAGGCGCTGGCCGTTGTGGGTCTGGGCGGCGCTGCGGATCGCCTGGCCGCGCTCATCGAGGAGAATGCTGTAGCCGCGCCCCAGGGTTGCCAGGGGGCTGACCACGTGAAGGGTCTGGACCTGCGCCTGCAAGCGCTGGCGGCGGTCTTTGAGGGTTTCGCGCATGGCGCGCGGCAAGCGTTCGGCGAGGCTGTCCAGGCGCTGTTTGAGCAGGGCCAGGGTGCGTCCCGGGTGTTGCGCGGCCAGGCGCGTGTCGAGCCGGGCGAGGCGTTCGCGACGCTGGTTCAGGCGCTGTTCGAAGGCGCGGCGCAGGCGCATGTCGAGGTCGTCCAGGCGCTGGGCCTGCTGGCGCAGACGCTCGCCAGGGTGGCGCAGGCGCCGGGTCAGGCTGTCCAGGCGCAGGCGGTCGTGCGTCAGGCGGCTCTGCATGCGCAGCAGCAGGCGTCGTTTCAGGCTGTCGATGCGTCGCTGCAGGTCGCTGCTGTCCGGGGCCAGCAACTCGGCGGCGGCCGAAGGCGTTGGCGCGCGAACGTCAGCGACAAAGTCACTGATCGAGACATCGGTTTCATGGCCGACGGCACTGACAATCGGCGTTACACAAGCAGCGATCGCCCGGGCTACCGCTTCTTCGTTGAAGCACCAGAGGTCTTCCAGCGAGCCACCGCCACGGGCCAGGATCAGCGCGTCGAAACCGCGGCTGTCGGCCAGTTGCAGGGCGCGCACGATCTGGTTGATTGCTTCGCGGCCTTGTACGGCGGTGGGGATCAGTGTCAATTCAACCTGCGGGGCACGACGGCGGAACACGCTGATGATGTCGCGGATCACCGCGCCGGTGGGCGAGCTGACAATGCCAATACGTTGCGGGTGGGCGGGCAGGGCAACCTTGTTTTCGGCGCTGAACAGGCCTTCGGCGCCGAGTTTTTCCTTGAGTGCTTCGAACGCCAGGCGCAGCGCGCCATCGCCGGCAGGTTCGACGGTGTCGAGGATCAGTTGATAGTCACCACGGCCCTCGAACAGCGAGACCTTGCCGCGCACCTTGACCGCCAGGCCGTCGCGCAGGGCCTGGCGAACCCGCAGGGCGTTCTGCCGGAACAGTGCGCAGCGCACCTGGGCACCGCTGTCCTTGAGGGTGAAATAGACATGACCGGAAGCCGGGCGGGCGAGGTTGGAAATCTCGCCTTCGACCCAGACATTGCGGAACACGTCTTCAAGCAGCACCCGGGCGCGGCCGTTGAGCTGGCTGACGGTCAGGACTTCGCGGTCCAGGCCGAGTCTTTCGAAGGGGTCTTTGATCATGGGCTGCATCATAAAGGATTGTGGCTATGGGGTGTCAGTGGCTCGGTGGTGCCTTCATCGCTGGCAAGGCCAGCTCCCACAGTGTTCAGTGAGATATCCCTGTGGGAGCCGGCCTTGCCGGCGATGGGCTGCGCAGCAGCCCCATATGCAAGACGAACTGTTGCACCAAAGGCCCGGCATCGTGACGGTATGCCAACGCCACCGTACTGCTGCACCCTTCATCCGTCAGGGCAATGAACCGCAGTGAAGGCGGGGCAATCTCCTGCATGCACTGCGGCAACAAAGCCACACCGAAACCTGCCTGGATCAACTGCAACTGAGTTGTCTTGCGCGATACGACCCGTGCAGCCTTCGGAAAGAATCCTGCCCCCATGCACAGCTCTGCAGACAGGTAGCTCAAGCCGCCGCGCTGGCGATGGGGGATGGAAATAAAGGCCTCGTCACGCAGCTGCGCCAGGCAAACGCTGGTTTCCCTGGCCAGCGGATGCTCTTCGGCAACCGCCAGCAACAAGGGCTCCTCAAACAGCGGTTGCACACAAAGCCCTTCATGCTGGCGTAGCACCGGCAAGCGCAGCAGGCCGATTTCCAGGCGATCTTCTGCCAGCTCTGCAAGCTGTGCCTCGGAAGACTGCTGGGCGATTTCCATGGCAACGCCCGGATACTCATGCAGATAGCCACTGAGCCGGGTCAACAGCTGACCGGTCAACGGCACCGTGCTCGAATGATTCAGGCGCAGACTGCCACGTACGCCCTGGCCGACATCCCGGGCCAGGCGTTGGGCTTTCTCCAGGTCCACCAGCAAGGTGCGGGCCCGCGGCAAGAAGGCCTGGCCGGCAGCCGTAAGGCGCGGCTGGCGAGCGGTACGTTCGAACAGCAAGGTCTCGAGCTGCGCCTCCAGTTCCTTGATCTGCCGGCTCAGGGCCGACTGGGCAATGAACAGGCGCTCGGCGGCGGCGCTGAAACTGCCGCTTTCGGCGATTTCGACGAAGTATCGCAACTGACGGGTGGAGATCATTGGTGATATGCCGTTTCAAGATGGCTAGTGGCGTAATTGCATATTAGTCGGCATGGCTTGGCGCTGGCTAAAGTTTCCACACATTCACTGTTGGCGACCGCCATGCTCTCGACTCTGTTTGCCCAAATACCGTTCACCTCTTTCGACTGGCTGCCGATCCTGCTCGGCGTCGGCGCCGCCTATATCGTCTTCGGCATCGCCGGCTTCGGCACAGCACTGGTCGCCGGGCCGGTGCTGATCAACTTCATGCCGTTGTCACGGATCATCCCGTTGCTGGTATTGCTGGATTTTGTCGCCGCTTTCGGCAACTGGCTGCCAGCGCGCAAGGCGGTGGCCCGCGCGGAATTGCTCCGCCTGCTGCCGTGTATGGCACTGGGCTGCACCCTCGGTGTGGTGTTTCTGCTCAACCTCAAGTCCGACCTGTTGTTGCTGCTGATGGGCCTGTTTATCAGCGCCTATGCCCTGTACAGCCTGGCGGTGAAGATCAGGCCGGCACAGCTCTCGGCCTCCTGGTCGGTACCGATGGGAACCGTGGGCGGTTTGTTCGGTGCCCTGTTCGGCAGCGGCGGCTTTCTCTATGCCATCTATCTCAACGCCCGGCTGCCCTCCAAGGAGCAGGCGCGGGCGACCCAAAGCGCGCTGATCAGCTGCAGTACCGTGGTGCGCCTGAGCCTGTTCCTGATTGCCGGGGTGTATGCCGACCTGCCGCTGTTGTTGCTGGCGCTGTGCTTGCTGCCGATGATGGCGATCGGGCTGTACCTGGGCCGGCGCCTGACCCTGAACATGTCTCGGGACGCTTTCGTGCGTCTGGTCACCTGGCTGGTGCTGGCCAGCGGCATTGCCCTGATCGGTCGCTACCTGAGTGCGGTAAACTGGCAGCTTTGAGCATGTTTGGCTGCCGTCATGATTACCCAGAGCATCATTGTCCCGAAAATCTCCACTGTTCCTGTGCATGAGCCGCGCGCGCGGGCAATCCTGCGCTGGCTGGTGCGCGAGAAGATCATCGAGGAACAACTGAGCACCTGCGGCAGCACCGGCAATCGTATGGCTTACGCCATCGCCGAAGGTGCGCGCAAAGTCGTCGAGCGGCCCGAGCTGTTGCCGTTCGGACAGGCGATCAATGGCCTGGAAGTGATTACCAAGCGTTGCATCTACACACCGCTCGACGATTTTCTCGAGGAGGCCGGCTGCGCCGAATGCCGCCGCGAGGTCGGCGTGGCGCTGTTTGAGAGCCTCGAGGAGTGGATGCCCGGGCAGACCGACAATTTCATTTGCCCACTGTGCGGCCATGAAGACGACATCAACGGCTTCCTGTTCCTGCAACCCTGCGCGTTTTCCAACCTGGGTTTCATCTTCAATAACTGGGGCGCGGCGGGATTCAAGCAGGCTTTTCTCGATGACTTTGCCGACTGGCTGGATCAGCCGGTGGCCGTGGTGCAGGTAAAGCGCAGCGGTAACTGACCGAAGGACCGATCTTTGCATTGAGTGAAGGGCTCTGGATGAGTATAATGGCGCGCTTCCATTTTTCCCGCCCGGGAGCCCCCGCGATGCTGCGTATCAGCCAAGAAGCCCTGACCTTCGACGACATTCTCCTAGTGCCTGGTTATTCAGAGGTGCTACCCAATGAAGTCAGTCTCAAGACCCGTTTGACCCGTGGCATCGAGCTGAATATTCCGTTGGTTTCCGCCGCCATGGATACCGTGACCGAAGCCCGTCTGGCCATTGCCATGGCCCAGGAAGGCGGCATCGGCATCATCCACAAGAACATGACCATCGAGCAGCAAGCTGCCGAAGTGCGCAAGGTCAAGAAGTTCGAGGCCGGCGTGGTCAAGGACCCGATCACCATCGAGGCCGATGCCACAGTACGTGATCTGCTCGACCTGACCCGCCTGAACAACATCTCCGGCGTTCCGGTGCTGCACAATGGCGACCTGGTCGGCATCGTCACCTCCCGCGACATCCGTTTTGAAAACCGTCTGGATGCCACTGTCCGTGAAGTGATGACGCCTAAAGAGCGCCTGGTCACGGTCATGGAAGGCGCCGACAAGAACGAAGCGCGCGAACTGCTGCATAAACACCGCATCGAGCGCGTGCTGATCGTCGACGACAAATTCGCCCTCAAAGGCATGATGACCGTCAACGACATCGAAAAAGCCAAGGCCTACCCGCTGGCCAGCAAGGACGATCAGGGTCGTCTGCGCGTTGGTGCTGCGGTCGGTACTGGCAAAGACACCGGTGATCGCGTTTCCGCACTGGTTGCTGCCGGCGTTGACGTGGTAGTGGTCGACACTGCTCACGGTCACTCCAAAGGCGTGATCGATCGCGTTCGCTGGGTCAAAGAGAACTTCCCGCAGGTTCAGGTCATCGGTGGCAACATTGCTACCGGCGCTGCTGCCAAGGCCCTGGCCGAAGCTGGCGCTGACGCGGTCAAGGTCGGTATCGGCCCTGGCTCGATCTGCACCACCCGTATCGTCGCCGGTGTCGGCGTGCCGCAGATCAGCGCCATCGCCAATGTCGCTGCGGCCCTTGAAGGCACCGGTATCCCGTTGATCGCCGACGGTGGCATCCGTTTCTCCGGTGACCTGTCCAAGGCCATCGTGGCCGGCGCTTCGGCGGTGATGATGGGCTCGATGTTCGCCGGTACCGAAGAGGCACCAGGCGAGATCGAACTGTTCCAGGGCCGTTCCTACAAGGCTTACCGCGGCATGGGCTCGCTGGGCGCCATGTCCCAGGCCCAGGGTTCCTCGGACCGCTACTTCCAGGACTCCTCGGCCGGTGCCGAGAAGCTGGTACCGGAAGGTATCGAAGGTCGCGTGCCGTACAAGGGCACCCTGACCGCGATCATCCACCAGCTGATGGGTGGCCTGCGCTCCTCGATGGGTTACACCGGCAGCGCCAACATCGAAGAGATGCGCACCAAGCCTGAGTTCGTGCGTATCACCGGTGCCGGCATGGCCGAGTCCCACGTGCATGACGTACAGATCACCAAAGAAGCGCCAAACTACCGCGTAGGTTGATGCTTCTGGCAACACTTGCAAGCGGGGCTGTTATCGACAGCCCCGCGTCGTTTCCGATTACCACTGACGAGATTGAGTCATGGCCCTCGACATTCACGCTCACCGCATCCTGATCCTCGACTTCGGTTCCCAGTACACCCAGCTGATCGCCCGCCGCGTTCGCGAAATCGGCGTGTACTGCGAACTGCACCCGTTCGACATGGACGACGAAGCGATTCGCGAATTCGCTCCGCGCGGTATCATCCTGGCCGGCGGCCCCGAGTCCGTGCATGAAGCCAACAGCCCGCGCGCGCCACAGGCCGTCTGGGACCTGGGTGTGCCGGTATTCGGCATCTGCTACGGCATGCAGACCATGGCCGAGCAACTGGGCGGCAAGGTTGAAGGTTCCGAGCTGCGCGAATTCGGTTATGCCCGCGTTGATGTAGTCGGCAAGAGCCGCCTGCTCGATGGCATCGAAGACCACGTCGATGCTGACGGCGTACTCGGCCTGGACGTATGGATGAGCCACGGTGACAAGGTCACCCGCATCCCGGAAGAATTCCACATCCTCGCCAGCACCCCGAGCTGCCCGATCGCCGGCATGGCCGACGACACCCGCGGCTACTACGGCGTGCAGTTCCACCCGGAAGTGACCCACACCAAGCAGGGCGGTCGCATCCTCTCGCGCTTCATCCTCGACGTTTGCGGCTGCGAAGCCCTGTGGACGCCGTCGAAAATCGCCGAAGACGCGATTGCCCAGGTGCGTGCCCAGGTCGGTACCGACAACGTCCTGCTCGGCCTGTCCGGCGGCGTCGACTCCTCGGTGGTTGCAGCCCTGCTGCACAAGGCCATCGGCGACCAGCTGACCTGCGTCTTCGTCGACAACGGCCTGCTGCGTCTGCACGAAGGTGAGCAAGTGATGGCCATGTTCGCCGAGAACATGGGCGTCAAGGTGATCCGTGCCAACGCTGAAGAACAGTTCCTGACCAACCTTGCCGGTGAGTCGGACCCTGAGAAGAAGCGCAAGATCATCGGCCGCACCTTCATCGACGTGTTCGATGCCGAGTCGAACAAGCTCGAGAACATCAAGTACCTGGCCCAGGGCACCATCTACCCTGACGTGATCGAGTCGGCTGGCGCCAAGAGCGGCAAGGCCCACGTGATCAAGTCGCACCACAACGTCGGTGGCCTGCCGGAAGAGATGAACCTCAAGCTGGTCGAGCCGCTGCGCGAACTGTTCAAGGACGAGGTCCGTCGCCTCGGTCTGGAGCTGGGCCTGCCGTACGACATGGTCTACCGTCACCCGTTCCCGGGCCCGGGCCTGGGTGTGCGCATCCTCGGTGAAGTGAAGAAGGAGTACGCCGACCTGCTGCGTCGTGCCGACCATATCTTCATCGAAGAACTGCGCAAGGCCGACTGGTACCACAAGGTCAGCCAGGCTTTCGTGGTGTTCCAGCCGGTGAAATCGGTGGGTGTGGTCGGTGACGGCCGTCGTTACGCCTGGGTCGTGGCCCTGCGTGCGGTAGAAACCATCGACTTCATGACCGCACGTTGGGCGCACCTGCCTTACGAGCTGCTGGAGACTGTCAGCGGCCGGATCATCAACGAGATCGAAGGCATTTCGCGCGTTACTTACGACGTGTCGAGCAAGCCGCCAGCAACGATCGAGTGGGAATGATCGGACGTCCGGCACTGACCGGCACTGAGTAGCAAGAAACACCTTGAAGCCCGCGTAATCGCGGGCTTCTTTTCATCTGCAGATTGACTCGATCCCATGCGCCGGGAACATTTCATCGCTACTGACGGTCATTGTCAGGCGTGTTTGTGCGCTCATTCACTTAAACAGGGTTATCCGATTGAACTCGAAATTTATTCCGTTCTCTCTGGCCATGCTGCTTGCCACATCCGTAATGCCTGCACAGGCGCAGCAAAAGGTTGCCCTCAATTCGCCTGAACCGGGCGTGCTGTGCGACCGTTACCTGTGTGTCGACGGCAAGGGTGGCGTTTCCCGCGAATTGACCGAGAAACACCTTGGCAAGAAAGCGGCGACCAAGCTGTTTTCACAAGGCGACTTCGACGCGACCCAGTTCACCTTTGCCAATGGCATTTTCTGCGACGTCAAAGAACGCTTGTGCCGAGAGGATCGCTATTACGGTGCGGATGGCAAGCGCAGCGGGAAAGTGTCTGAGAAATACACGAAGCTGTTATTTGTTCACTAGGCCGCAAGCAACACCTTGAAGCCCACGTGATGGTGGGCTTCAAGGTGCCAACCGAAATTACCAACCCAGCTGCTTGTTGAACGACAACGCATCATAGTAATCATGCTGCGACGCGATCTTGCCGTCCTTCAGCTTGATGAAGCTGACGCCCTTGAATGACAACGGCTTGTTGGTCGCTGGCGTCTCGGGCGCCCAGGCACCGGTGTTGTGCCCGTCGAACTGCCACTCGAAGGCGATGTTGTCGCCGTCGACAATCGGTTGGCCAACCATCTGCCATTTCAGGTCAGGCACGGCATCGATAAACAGCTTGATGACTTCAACCCTGGCGGCTTCCCGGCCGACTTTGGGCACCCCTACGGACGCGTCGAGAAACTCGCCGTTCTCGGCAAAGTACTGCGCCGCGGCATCGGGGTCGTGTTTGTTCCAGGCGCTCATGTAGGCGTTGATGACTTCCAGGGTCTTGTCTTTGTCCGCCGCCACCGAGAACTGGGCAAACAACAGAACGACCAGGATGCTGACAAGGCGAAGCGAGATTCGCTGCATGGTATTTCCTCTTCGATTATTGCTGTTGTTGGAAAGACGGAAATCGGTTTTGCCCAAGGATGCAACGGCTTATCGTGGCGTCGGCAGTTCCACCAGCGACCAGTCGATCGACAGCGGTTTGAGCTTGTGCACCTTGGCGGCGGCCGGGCGGCTGGCCATGTTGCCGACGAACCAGTTGGTGGAGTTGGCTGCGACGATACGGCCTTCACCGTTGATGATGAATGCCTCGTTCTGCATGCGCAGCAGGCAGCGGGTGAGCAGTTGATCGAATTCATGCATGGCTATATCCGCCGCGGCAACGCCGACAAATCGCCCGCCGGCGAGGATCGGCAACGAGAACGCCAGTATGTAGAGTTCGGTGCCGTAGAGGTCCACGAAGGGCCCTTCGACCGATGCTCGCAGCGTAAGCTTCGGCCGGGTGAACCAGGGCATGCCCTGGTAGTTGTAGAAGCTTTCGCTCTGGCGATTGAAGTTAAGCATCATCGGCGCGATTTTGCCGCTGGCGGGGCGGTAGAACCATTCGAGGAACAGCTCTTGATCGGCCAGTTCGCCTGGCTCCAGCACCACGCCAGTGCCGTGGATATAGGTGTCGTTGCTTGACAGCCGCTCTTCGATGGTCGCCTGCAGGAACGCCAGGTCTTTGGAGGTCGGTTTTCTGCCTTCGGCAGCCAGGGCGTCCCACACCGTCACCACCTGTTCGGCCAGCGTTTCGAGTTGCTCGAACACCTTGCTGAAAATCGCTTCCAGGCGCTGGGTGCACTGCTGAAGCTCGTCGTTTTGTTCTGTCGTGATCATGACAACCTGCTCTCTTGCTGCCCAAGCAACTGGAAACGCAAATCCATCAGGCGCTTGATGCCTTCTTTGATATGGGCTTCGGTCAGCGCGCTGGCCAGGTTGGATTCGCCGGCAATCACTGCCTGGAGTATGGCCCGGTGTTCGGCGATGGCGGTGTTTTTCTGTGCGTCGTCGGTGCAGATCCAGTGCAGCTCGCCAATTTCGGCTTGCAGGCGCATTTCTGCGTGGGTCAGGCGCACCGATTGGGCGGCGACGGCAACCTCGATGTGAAAGCGCGCATCGGCCCGGCGCAGCTCGCTGCGCGCCGTGGCGTCCTGCAGTGCGCTGACGAAATGCTCCAGTCGTTGGTGCTGAACGCTGGAGGCGCGGCTGGCCGCCAAGCCCGCGGCGGTAGCTGAAATCGCGATCTGTTCGTCGCAGAGGTCGCGAAGTGCCAGCGAGCTCATGGCGCTCAACCTGGCCTTGAGAAAGTCGTCGGAAACCTCCACCGGGGCGCAGACGAAGCTGCCGCCATTTCTGCCGCGCCTGGTTGCGACAACGCCGCGCTGACGCAGGATTGCCAGGGCATCGCGCAAGGTCACGGTGGCCACGCCGAAACGGCTCGCCAGCTCGCTTTCGCTGGGTAATTGCTCGCCCTCGCCAATCAGGCCCAGGTCAATGACCTCGATCAGCCGACGCGCCACCTCCTCGGGTTTGCCTTCCTGGCTCACCTGTAGCAAAGACAGGCGGTTCACTTTATTCGGTTCAGTCATCCGGGTCGCCGTAAAAATATGAAACTAGATTTCTTTTAGCCATCTGCCGCCTGGTGTGCAACAGAAAAGCCCATTTCAAGCGTGGAATATCTGAAAGCAGGTCGCTTTTAGATAAAAGCGACACGCGGATTGGCAGTTCTTCGAACATAAGATACGGTTTCATATGTTTAATAAAAAGCCTGGTTTCCGCAGCCACGGGAGCGTTGACAGGCACTGGCATCGACACAGAGGAATGGCACCGACATGACGAATCCAACGCTTAGCACTTGGGAAGCTCGCGCACAGGCCCTGAAAATTGAAGGGCGTGCGTTTATCGGTGGGGACTATACCCACGCCATCGACCGGGAAACCTTCGATTGTCTGAGCCCGATCGATGGCCGTCTGCTGGCCAAGGTCGCCAGTTGCTCGGCGGCAGACGCTGATCGCGCCGTAGAAGTGGCGCGCGCCACCTTCGATTCCGGCGTCTGGTCGCGCATGGCGCCGGCAGACAGAAAGCAGGTCATGATCCGTTTTGGCACCTTGCTCGAAGCCCATGCCGACGAACTGGCGCTGCTGGAAACCCTGGACATGGGCAAGCCGATCAGTGACTCGCTGGCTGTCGACGTGCCGGGTGCTGCGCAAGCGCTGAGCTGGAGCGGCGAGGCCATCGACAAGATCTATGACGAAGTGGCGGCGACCCCACATGATCAGCTGGGTCTGGTGACCCGCGAGCCGGTGGGTGTGGTTGCCGCCATCGTGCCGTGGAACTTCCCGCTGATGATGGCCTGCTGGAAACTCGGCCCGGCGCTGTCGACCGGTAACTCGGTGATCCTCAAGCCGTCAGAGAAATCGCCACTGACCGCCATCCGCATCGCCCAGCTGGCGATCGACGCCGGTATCCCGGCTGGCGTCCTCAACGTACTGCCAGGCTATGGCCACACGGTCGGCAAGGCTCTGGCCCTGCACATGGACGTCGATACCCTGGTGTTCACCGGCTCGACCAAAATCGCCAAACAGCTGCTGATCTACGCCGGTGAGTCGAACATGAAGCGCGTCTGGCTGGAAGCCGGTGGCAAGAGCCCGAACATTGTCTTCGCCGATGCTGCCGACCTGCAGGCTGCAGCCGAGTCGGCGGCTGGCGCCATTGCTTTCAACCAGGGTGAGGTTTGTACCGCCGGCTCGCGCCTGCTGGTGGAGCGTTCGATCAAGGACAAATTCCTGCCGCTGGTGGTCGAGGCGCTGAAGGCCTGGAAGCCCGGCAACCCGCTGGACCCGGAAACCAACGTCGGTGCCCTGGTCGATAGCCAGCAGATGAACACTGTGCTGTCCTACATCGAGTCCGGTCGCAATGACGGCGCCACGCTGCTGGTGGGCGGCAAGCGCACCCTGCAGGAAACCGGTGGCACTTATGTCGAGCCGACCATTTTCGATGGCGTCAGCAATGCCATGAAGATCGCCCAGGAAGAAATCTTTGGCCCCGTGCTGTCGGTGATCACCTTCGACAGCGTCGAAGAAGCCATCAATATCGCCAACGACACGCCTTATGGTCTTGCCGCTGCCGTATGGACCGCCGACATCTCCAAGGCGCACCTGACCGCCAAAGCGCTGCGGGCCGGTAGCGTGTGGATCAACCAGTACGATGGCGGCGACATGACCGCGCCGTTCGGTGGCTTCAAGCAATCGGGCAACGGCCGCGACAAGTCGCTGCATGCGTTCGACAAGTACACCGAACTGAAAGCGACCTGGATCAAGTTGTAAGTCTGCAAACAAAAACAATAACTGCCGACAGGACAATGTCCTCAGGATAACAGCATGAACAGTTCCGAACTCACTGCGGTGGACCGCGATGCCGCCCAGCTCAAGGCGCTTGGCTATACGTCGAACTTCGAAAGAAGCATGAGCCTGTGGGAAAACTTTGCGCTGGGCTTCACCTACCTTTCGCCGGTCGTCGGCGTTTATACGCTGTTCGGCCTGTGCCTGGCGGCAGGCGGGCCGCCGATGATCTGGTCGTACTTGCTGGTCGGTTTCGGGCAGATGCTGGTCTGCCTGATTTTCTGCGAAGTGGTTTCGCAGTTTCCGATTTCCGGCGGCGTCTATCCGTGGGCCCGCCGTCTGGTGGGCAAGCGCTGGGCGTGGATGGTCGGCTGGATCTACTCCGTATCGCTGTGCGTGACCATTGCTGCGGTTGCACTGGGCGCCGGTCCTTACATCGCGGCCATGCTCGGCTTCGAACCGAGCCCGGTGACTAATACATTCGTCGCGCTGGCCCTGACCGTGCTGGCAACCCTGTTGAACCTGAGCGGGACCAAGTTGCTGGCCAAGGTTGCGATGTTCGGTTTCATCTGTGAGCTGCTGGGGGCGATTGTGATCGGTGGCTACCTGCTGATCTTCGAGCGCCATCAGCCGTTTTCGGTGCTGTTCAATACCTTTGACATCAGTATCGACGGCAGTTACTGGCCGGCGTTCCTGACCGCTTCGCTGGCCGGCATGTTCCTCTATTACGGCTTCGAAGCATGCGGTGATGTGGCGGAAGAGACGCCAAACCCGAGCAAGCGCATTCCCAAAGCCATGCGCATGACCATCTACATCGGTGGTGGTGCCGCGATTTTCGCCGCATTGGCCTTGATCCTCGCGGTTCCGGACATTGCCAAGGTGCTGTCCGGCGAAGACAAAGACCCGATGTCGACCATCATGGCCAATGCCTTCGGGCCGACCGGCTGGAAGATTGTCACGGCGGTCATCACCGTGTCCTTCGTGTCCTGCGTGCTGAGCTTGCAGGCGGCGGCCAGCCGTTTGCTGTACTCCTTTGCCCGCGACGAAATGGTCATGGGCAGCAGCGTGCTCAAGCGTCTGTCGCCCAATACCCGGGTGCCCACGGCGGCATTGATCACCTGCGGCCTGATCCCGGCTGCGATCGTCTGTGCCGGGTTCTACCTGGAAAATGCCATTGCGATCATCGTCAGCTTCGCCGCCATCGGCATTTATCTGGCCTTCCAGATGATCGTCGGCGGGGCGCTGTTCGCCCGGCTGCGCGGCTGGAGGCCGGCAGGTCAGTTCACCCTGGGCGGCTGGGGCTGGATCGTGAACATCCTGGCGCTGGTCTATGGCTTGCTGGCAATCACCAACATGTCCTGGCCGCGTACGCCGGATGCCCCCTGGTACAGCAACTACGGCATCCTGCTGACCTCGGCGGTGGTGATTGGTATCGGCCTGGTCTACATGGTCCTGTTCAAGCCCTATGACAAAGGCACGGCGCCGTTTGCCGATGCGTGGAAGTTACACAACGACCAGAACGTGAGTGCGCCCAGCCGGGCGTGATGAAGAAGGGCGCTCAGGCGCCCTTTTTTTGTCGGCGTTTGCCTGCGGCAACACTTCACTTAATCTTTCGCAATTGCAGGTGTATCGTATTCGCCCTTCATCGCTGGTACCTGGCACGGTGCCGGCATGTTGTTCCTGGCATTACGAGGTACCTGCTGCATGTCCTTTACCCGGCGACAAATACTCGGTGGCCTGACCGGCCTGGTGGCAATCGGTCTGGGTGCCGGTGGCGCATCCCGTTACTGGCTGGGGCGCAGCGACCCGAACGCCGGGCATGACTACGAGTTGATTGCCGCGCCGCTGGATGTCGAGCTGGTTTCGGGTCACAAGACCGAAGCCTGGGCTTTCGGCCCCTCCGCGCCGGGTACCGAGCTGCGGGTGCGTCAGGGGGAGTGGCTGCGTGTGCGTTTCATCAACCACCTGCCGGTAGCCACCACCATTCACTGGCATGGCATCCGCCTGCCGCTGGAGATGGACGGTGTGCCTTACGTCTCGCAGTTGCCGGTGTTGCCGGGTGAGTATTTCGATTACAAGTTCCGCGTCCCGGATGCTGGCAGCTTCTGGTACCACCCGCATGTGAACAGCTCCGAAGAGCTCGGCAAAGGCCTGGTCGGGCCGCTGATCGTCGAGGAGCGCGAGCCCACCGGCTTCAAGCATGAGCGCACGCTGAGCCTGAAAAACTGGCATGTGGACGAGCAGGGCGCCTACCTGCCGTTCAGCATCCCGCGTGAGGCCGCCCGTGGGGGCACTGCCGGGCGTTTGATCACCATCAATGGCCAGGCCAACGCCGTCATCGACATGCCCGAAGGGCAGATCGTGCGGGTGCGCCTGCTCAATCTGGACAACACCCTGACCTACCGGATCAACCTCAAGGGTAACTTTGAGGCCAAGGTCTACGCCCTCGATGGCAACCCGATCACCCCGCGGCCGCTGGGCAAGGATTACTGGCTTGGCCCGGGCATGCGAATCTGCCTGGCAATCAAGATGCCGCCTGCCGGTGAAGAACTGTCGTTGCGCGATGGCTCGGTGCGCCTGGGCACCTTGCGTTCGGTGGCCAGCAGTGAGGCGCCCGGCGACTGGCCACCGGCGTTGCCGGCCAACCCGATTGCCGAGCCGGACCTGGCCAATGCCGAGAAGCTCAACTTCAATTTCGAGTGGGTGGGCTCGGTTTCGGTCAACACCGAGAACGGCAAGCCGCCAAGCCTGTGGCAGATCAATGGCCAGGCCTGGGACATCACCGACAAGACCTGTGCCGAGCGGCCGATCGCCACCTTGCAGAAGGGCAAGAGCTATATCTTCGAGCTCAAGAACATGACCCAGTACCAGCACCCGATCCATCTGCATGGCATGAGTTTCAAGGTGCTCAGCTCGAACCGCCACAAGTTCCCGGAGCAGTACTTCACCGACACTTACCTGCTGGGCAAGAACGAGAGTGCCCAGGTGGCGTTGGTCGCCGATAACCCGGGCACCTGGATGTTCCATTGCCATGTCATCGACCATATGGAAACCGGCCTGATGGCCGCGATCGAGGTCGCCTGATGCGTCAGCCGCAAATCATCGATCGCAGCCGCGACCAGGAATTCATGCGTCAGGCCCTGGAGCTGGCGGCGCAAGGGGCGGCCATGGGCGAGGTGCCGGTGGGCGCGGTGCTGGTGCAGCATGGTCAGGTCATTGGCCGGGGCTTCAACTGCCCGATCAGCGGCAGTGATCCCAGTGCCCATGCCGAAATGGTCGCCATCCGCGCTGCCGCCCAGGCCGCGAGCAACTACCGGCTGCCCGGCAGCACCCTGTATGTGACGCTGGAGCCCTGCAGCATGTGCGCCGGGCTGATCGTTCATTCGCGCATTGCGCGGGTGGTATACGGCGCGCTGGAGCCCAAGGCGGGCATCGTGCAGAGTCAGGGGCAGTTTTTCACCCAGGGCTTTCTCAATCATCGGGTGTTGTTCGAAGGTGGGGTGCTGGCGCAGGAGTGTGGGACGATTCTGTCCGAGTTCTTCAAAGCGCGTCGGGCCAAGGCCTGAAGTGGTGATTTGATCGCGGGGCAAGCCCGCTCCCACAGATACCTGGTGGGAGCGGGCTTGCCCCGCGATGCATTTCAGAGCGGCGGCGAGGGCTCAGGCGGTTTGGTCTTGTCGACACCCGGCACGTGCAGGCTGCCTTCGGCCACCTGGCTGCCCTCCAGCTGTGGCTGGGTCACCCAGGTGAGGATGTCGTAGTAACGGCGGATGTTGGCCACAAAATGCACTGGTTCGCCGCCGCGGGCATAACCGTAGCGGGTTTTGCTGTACCACTGTTTCTGCGACAGGCGCGGCAGCATTTTCTTCACGTCCAGCCATTTGTTCGGGTTCAACCCCTCGCGTTTGGCCAGTTTGCGCGCATCGTCCAGGTGACCGCCGCCGACGTTGTAGGCCGCCAGGGCGAACCAGGTGCGGTCCGGCTCCTTGATCGAGTCGTCCAGTTGTTCCTTCACGTGCATGAAGTACTTGGCCCCGCCACGAATGCTTTGCACCGGGTCCAGCCGGTTGGACACACCCATGGCCTGGGCGGTGCGCTGGGTCAGCATCATCAGGCCGCGCACGCCGGTCTTGGAGGTGACCTCAGCCTGCCACATGGACTCCTGGTAGCCGATGGCGGCCAGCAGGCGCCAGTCGACCTGCTCTTTCTTGGCCGATGCCTTGAAGTGTTTCTCATAGCGCGGCAAGCGTTGCTGCAAGTGCTGGGCGAAGGTGTAGGCGCCAACGTAGCCAAGCACATCGACATGCCCGTAATAACGGTCTTTCAGGCGTTGCAAGGTGCCGTTCTTCTGCACCTTGTCGAGAAATTCGTTGATCTCGTTGAGCAGGCTGTTGTCATCCCCGGCCGCCACCGCCCAGCGTTGGTCACGCGAATCACCGAGGTCGAACGCGACCCGCACGTTGGGAAAATAGACCTGGTTCATCGCCAGCTCATTGGAATCGACCAGGGTCAGATCGATCTGACCTTCATCAACCATGCGCAGCAGGTCAACCACCTCGACGGCGTCAGACTCTTCGTATTCGAGTGCCGGATACTGCTTTTTCAGTTCTGCCAGCTGTTCGGCATGGGTGCTGCCCTTGAGCACCATGATCTTCTTGCCGACCAGGTCTTTGGCATCGGTCGGCCGCGAGCGACCGTTGCGGTAGATAATCTGCGGGGTGACTTCCAGGTACGGATGGGAGAAGCGTACCTGTGACTTGCGCCGCTCGCTGCTGACCAGGCCGGCCGCCGCCACTACCGGCCCCGATGGTTTGCCGAGCTGGTCGTACAGCTCGTCGAGGTTGTCGGCGGTTTCGATTTTCAGCTCGACCCCGAGGTCATCGGCAAAACGCTTGACCAGCTCGTATTCGAAGCCGGTTTCACCGTTGCGGTCCTCGAAGTAGGTGGCCGGGCTGTTGCGGGTGATCACGCGCAGCACACCATCCTCCTTGACGCGCTCCAGAGTGCTGGGTTTTTCAACACAGGCACCGAGCATCAGGAAGAGTCCGGTTGCGATGAGCCATCTGGCGCAACGCTGGCGCAAAGCGGTTTGGGCAAACATAGGTTGCAGTATACGCAAAGGACTGGTCCCGCCATATCTCGACAACGGTTTGCTTGTCTGCTAGCGCGCTTTGCGCTAGGCCGGGGCGGGGGACGCGGGCAGGTCATTTTTTTGACCCCTGAGTCCGGTTTGTTTCGCCGACACGCGGCCGCGTCAGAATGCTGTGTTGCGGGTGCCGGAAGCGACGGATTTAGGCTAGAATGCACGGCCTCTAAGCACACCCCCTTCCTGAGGCTGTCCCGACGATGTTGATCCTGCGCGGCGCTCCTGCCCTTTCTGCCTTTCGCCACGGTAAATTACTCGAGCAATTGAGCCAGAAAGTCCCCGCTGTTAGTGGTTTGTACGCTGAATTCGCTCATTTCGCCGAGGTTGACGGCGATCTGACTGCCGACCAACAGCAAGTGCTCGCGCGCTTGCTCAAGTACGGCCCGAGCGTACCGGTACAGGAGCCGAGCGGTCGCCTGTTCCTGGTCCTGCCGCGCTTCGGCACCATCTCGCCCTGGTCGAGCAAGGCCAGCGACATCGCCCATAACTGCGGCCTGGAGAACGTCCAGCGCCTGGAACGCGGTATCGCCTACTACGTCGCCGGTGAGCTGAGCGAGGCCGACGCTGCGCTGGTCGCCCAGGTCCTGCACGACCGTATGACCCAGATTGTCCTGAGCAAGCTGGAAGAGGCCGCCGGCCTGTTCAGCCACGCCCAGCCCAAGCCGATGACCTCGGTGGACATCCTCGGCGGCGGCCGCGCGGCGCTGGTCCAGGCCAACATCGATCTGGGTCTGGCCTTGGCCGAAGACGAGATCGACTATCTGGTCACCAGCTTCCAGGGCCTGAAGCGCAACCCGAACGACATCGAACTGATGATGTTCGCCCAGGCCAACTCCGAGCACTGCCGTCACAAGATCTTCAACGCCAGTTGGGATATCGACGGCGAAAGCCAGGAAAAAAGCCTGTTCGGCATGATCAAGAACACCTACCAGATGCACAGCGAAGGCGTGCTGTCCGCTTACAAGGACAACGCCTCGGTGATCGTCGGTAACGTCGCCGGACGCTTCTTCCCGAACCCTGAGACCCGCCAGTACGGTGCGGTGCAGGAGCCGGTGCACATCCTGATGAAGGTCGAGACCCACAACCACCCGACCGCGATCTCGCCGTTCTCCGGCGCGTCCACCGGTTCCGGCGGCGAAATCCGCGATGAAGGCGCCACCGGTCGTGGTGCCAAGCCAAAAGCCGGCCTCACCGGTTTCACCGTTTCCAACCTGCAGATCCCGGGCTTTGAACAGCCATGGGAGAAAGCCTACGGCAAGCCTGAGCGCATCGTCACCGCGCTGGACATCATGATTGAAGGCCCGCTGGGTGGCGCGGCGTTCAACAACGAATTTGGCCGTCCGGCCCTGACCGGCTACTTCCGTACTTTCGAGCAGTCGATCAGCACCCCGCACGGCGAAGAAGTGCGCGGTTACCACAAGCCGATCATGCTCGCTGGCGGTATGGGCAACATCCGCGAAGATCACGTCCAGAAAGGCGAGATCACCGTCGGTGCCAAGCTGATCGTTCTCGGTGGCCCGGCCATGCTGATCGGCCTGGGCGGTGGTGCGGCTTCCTCGGTTGCCACCGGTGCCAGCTCTGCCGACCTGGACTTCGCCTCGGTACAGCGCGAGAACCCGGAAATGGAACGCCGCTGCCAGGAGGTCATCGACCGCTGCTGGCAGCTGGGCGACAACAACCCGATCGCCTTCATCCACGACGTCGGCGCGGGCGGCATTTCCAACGCCTTCCCGGAGCTGGTCAACGATGGCGGCCGCGGTGGCCGTTTCGAGCTGCGTAACGTGCCTAACGACGAGCCGGGCATGGCCCCGCACGAAATCTGGAGCAACGAATCCCAGGAACGTTATGTCCTGGCCGTCGATGCCGCCGATTTCGAGCGCTTCCAGGCCATCTGCGAGCGCGAGCGCTGCCCGTTCGCCGTGGTCGGCGAAGCCACCGCAGAGCCGCACCTGACTGTTACCGACAGCCACTTCGGCAACAGCCCGGTGGACATGCCGCTGGAAGTGCTGCTGGGCAAACCGCCGCGCATGCACCGTTCGGTTACCCGTGAAGCCGAGCAAGGCGATGATTTCGACCCGTCCAGCCTTGAGCTGAACGACTCGGTCGAGCGCGTGCTGCGTCACCCGGCCGTGGCCAGCAAGAGCTTCCTGATCACCATCGGCGACCGTACCATTACCGGTCTGGTTGCCCGCGACCAGATGGTCGGCCCGTGGCAGGTGCCAGTGGCTGACGTCGCCGTCACCGCCACCAGCTTCGACGTTTACACCGGTGAAGCCATGGCCATGGGCGAGCGCACACCGCTGGCCCTGCTCGATGCTCCGGCTTCGGGGCGCATGGCGATCGGCGAAACGCTGACCAACATGGCCGCCTCGCGCATTGAAAAACTCTCCGACATCAAACTGTCGGCCAACTGGATGTCCGCCGCCGGTCACCCGGGCGAAGACGCCCGTCTGTACGACACCGTCAAGGCTGTCGGCATGGAGCTGTGCCCTGAGCTGGGCCTGACCATTCCGGTCGGCAAGGACTCGATGTCGATGAAGACCAAGTGGAGCGAAGAAGGCGCGGAGAAATCCGTCACCTCGCCGCTGTCGCTGATCGTCACCGGTTTTGCACCGGTCACCGACATCCGCAAGACCCTGACCCCGCAACTGCGCATGGACAAGGGCGAAACCGACCTGATCCTGATCGACCTCGGTCGCGGCCAGAACCGTATGGGCGCCTCGATCCTTGCCCAGACCCACGGCAAGCTCGGCAGCCAGGCCCCGGACGTCGACGACGCCGAAGACCTCAAAGCCTTCTTCGCGGTGATCCAGGGCCTGAACGCCGATGGCCACCTGCTGGCTTACCACGACCGTTCCGACGGCGGCCTGATGACCACCGTGCTGGAAATGGCCTTCGCCGGCCATTGCGGCTTGAGCCTGGAACTGGACACCCTGACCAGCAAGCGGGAAAAAATTGCCGCCATCCTCTTCAACGAAGAGCTGGGTGCAGTGATTCAGGTGCATCAGGACGCCACTCCGGATGTGTTGGCCCAGTTCAGCGCTGCCGGCCTCGGTGAAGACTGCGTTGCAGTGATCGGTCAGCCGGTCAACAACAGCGAAGTGCTGATCCACCACATGGGCGAAGAGCTGTTCAAGGGCGACCGTCGTCTGCTGCAGCGCCAGTGGGCGGAAACCAGCTACCAGATCCAGCGTCTGCGTGACAACGCCGACTGTGCCGATCAGGAGTTTGACAGCCTGCTCGAAGAAGACAACCCGGGCCTGAGCGTCAAGCTCGGCTTCGACGTCAACCAGGACATCGCCGCACCGTACATCAAGAAGGGCATCCGTCCTCAGGTGGCAGTATTGCGTGAGCAGGGCGTCAACGGCCAGGTCGAGATGGCAGCTGCCTTCGACCGCGCCGGTTTCAACGCTATCGACGTGCACATGAGCGATATCCTCGCCGGTCGCATCGACCTGAACGAGTTCAAAGGTCTGGTCGCCTGTGGCGGCTTCTCCTACGGCGACGTTCTCGGTGCCGGTGAAGGCTGGGCCAAGTCGGCGCTGTTCAACAGCCGTGCCCGTGAGGCATTCCAGCAGTACTTCGAGCGTAGCGACAGCTTCACCCTGGGTGTGTGCAACGGTTGCCAGATGATGTCCAACCTGCACGAGCTGATTCCGGGTACCGAGTTCTGGCCGCACTTCGTGCGTAACCGCTCCGAACAGTTCGAAGCCCGTGTGGCCATGGTCCAGGTCCAGGAGTCGAACTCGATCTTCCTGCAGGGTATGGCCGGTTCGCGCATGCCGATCGCTATCGCTCACGGTGAAGGCCATGCCGAATTCGCCAGCGAAGAAGCCTTGCTCGAAGCCGATCTGTCCGGTTGCGTGGCCCTGCGCTTTGTCGACAACCACGGCAAGGTTACCGAAACCTACCCGGCCAACCCGAACGGTTCGCCGCGCGGGATCACCGGCCTGACCAGCCGCGACGGTCGCGTCACCATCATGATGCCGCACCCTGAGCGGGTCTTCCGTGCCGTACAGAACTCCTGGCGTCCGGATGACTGGAACGAAGACGCGGCGTGGATGCGCATGTTCCGTAACGCGCGGGCCTGGGTGAACTAAGGGTGTACAAACTCGCCTTCTTCGTCCCGCCCAGCCATGTGGACGTGGTCAAGACGGCTGTGTTCGCCGCTGGCGGCGGACGCATCGGCGACTATGACTGCTGTGCCTGGCAGGTGTTGGGCCAGGGCCAGTTCCGCCCGCTGGACGGCAGTCAGCCGTTCATCGGGCAGAGCGGTGTGGTCGAGCAGGTCGAAGAGTGGCGGGTAGAGCTGGTGGTAGCCGACGAGCTGATCAAGCCGGTGGTTGCTGCGCTCAAGCTCAGCCATCCTTACGAAACACCGGCTTATGAGGTCTGGCAACTCGCCGACTTCTGAGGGCTGTAAAAAAGCCGCGACCGATTTGCATCGGTCGCGGCTTTTTTGTGCCTGGTGGGAGCGCGCTCAGGGGCGAATTTCGATCATCGTGCCGTCGGGCACCAAGTCCCACACTTCGCGCATGTCGCGATTGGTCATGGCGATGCAGCCTTCGGTCCAGTCCAGGGTATGGAAGAATTCTTCAGGGTATTCTTCGTCCAGCGGCGTGCCGTGGATCATGATCATGCCGCCGGGCTCTACGCCTTCACGCCGGGCCCGCGCCGAATCGCTGATGTTCGGATAGGACACGTGCATGGCCAGGTTGTAGCGGTCACTCTCTTTGCGCCAGTCGAGCCAGTAGAGTCCCTCAGGGGTGCGCTTGTCGCCTTCACGCAACTTCGGCCCCTTGGGCTGCTTGCCCAGCGAGATGCGGTAGGTTTTCAGCGGCGAGCCGGCGCTGATCAGTTGCAGGCGCCGTTCCGACTTGAGTACCAGGACTTTGTCGATGAGCACCGAATGCTCGGGTTTGAGCTGGAGCGGCGAGGGCGCGACCTTTTCGATCGGCTTGGTCACGATCGTTTCGGTAAACGCTGCCTGGGACACCGATGTCACACTGAGGCAGAAAAGGGCAAACAACCAGCGCATGAAACGATATCCCTGAAAACTAGGTGTTGGGTGACGAGGCGAGCATTGGCGACAGGCATTCGCTGCCAATCGGGTAGGACTGCTCGATGCGGTCACGATAGTAGCATTTTAGGGTACGACTGACGGTGCGGAAAGCCAGCTCGTCCCATGGGATGTCACTTTCATCGAAAAGTCGCACTTCCAGGCTTTCGACGCCGACGGCAAAGTCCAGGTCGGCCAGTTCGGCGCGAAAGAACACGTGCACCTGGTTGATATGCGGCAAGTCGAACAGCTGGTACAGGCTCATCTGCCCGACACGGGCGCAGGCTTCCTCGACGGTTTCGCGGCGGGCGGCCTGCTCCAGGGTTTCACCGTTCTCCATGAAACCGGCGGGCAGGGTCCAGTAGCCGCGGCGTGGCTCGATGGCCCGGCGGCACAACAGCACCTGGCTGCCCCAGATCGGTAGCACGCCGGCGACGATATTGGGGTTCTGGTAATGGATGGTCTGGCAGTGATCGCAGACATAACGCAGGCGGGTATCGCCTTCGGGAATACGCTGAATCACCGGATTGCCGCACGCGCTGCAGAATTTCATGCTTTTATTCCTATAGGTTGTGCTTATCTTGGCGCGACTTTCACCGCGGCTGCAAGCCGGTTCACCTCGGGGCTTGGGCGGCTCGCGGCTTTGGTGCATCATGCAGGTCATGCTTTGGAATCGAGAGAGAGCAATGCTGGACGAGCTACTTCGCCGCGTGAGCAGTCATACGCCGGGCACCCTGGAAACCGATCGTCGTTTTCCCGAGGCCGCAGTGTTATTGCCGATTACCCGCAGCGAAGAGCCGGAACTGGTCTTGACCTTGCGCGCCAAGGGTTTGTCGACCCATGGGGGCGAAGTGGCTTTTCCCGGCGGGCGCCGCGACCCGGATGACCCCGATCTGGTGTTTACCGCCCTGCGCGAAGCCGAAGAAGAAATCGGTCTGCCGCCAGGCCTGGTGGAAATCATCGGCCCCTTGAGCCCGCTGATCTCGTTGCATGGCCTGAAGGTCACGCCTTTCGTCGGCCTGATCCCCGATTATGTCGAGTACCAGGCCAATGATGCTGAAATCGCCGCCGTGTTCACGGTGCCGCTGGAGTTCTTTCGCCAGGACCCGCGCGATCACACTCACCGTATCGATTACCAGGGGCGCAGTTGGTACGTGCCCAGTTACCGCTTTGGTGAGTACAAGATCTGGGGGTTGTCGGCGATCATGATCGTCGAACTGGTCAACTTGCTTTACGATGCCGACATCAATCTGCACAAGCCGCCTGAGCGCTTCATTCCAATTTGAGCGGGCTCACCCGCCACCACTGCCGCACCGTGAGGAACCACGCATGAAATACCGTCTGGGCGACCTGCGGGTCGAAACCCATCCACGCAGCTGGGCGGCGCCCACTGCCACGCTGATCGGTAAAGTACGCCTGCAGGCGGGGGCCAGTGTCTGGTTCGGCGCGGTACTGCGCGGCGACAACGAACTGATCGACATCGGCGAGAACAGCAATGTTCAGGACGGTACGGTGATGCACACCGACATGGGCTCGCCGCTGACCTTGGGTAAAGGCGTGACCATCGGTCACAACGCCATGTTGCATGGCTGCAGCGTCGGTGATTACAGCCTGGTCGGCATCAACGCGGTGATTCTCAACGGCGCGCGCATCGGCAAATACTGCATCATTGGCGCCAACGCGCTGATCCCAGAGGGCAAGGAAATTCCCGACGGCTCGCTGGTGATGGGCTCGCCAGGCAAGGTCGTGCGCGAACTGACCGAGGCGCAGAAGAAGATGCTTGAAGCCAGTGCCGCGCATTACGTGCATAACGCCGAGCGCTATGCCCGCGATCTGGCCGTGCAGGAGGATTGATGAGTAGCAGTGAACGTCCGGTCGCCTCACCCTGTGTGCAGATCTGCGCCCTGGATGAGGCCGATATCTGCACCGGCTGTCAGCGCAGCGCCGCAGAAATAACCCGCTGGGGGCGGATGGACAACAGCGAGCGCCGCCAGGTGCTGAAGCTGTGTCACGAGCGGGCAGTGGCGGCCGGGCTGATCTTCAGCGTCGGCAGTGCCAGGTGCTGATCCGGCACTTGGCCGCAGGCGGCCGCTCAAGTACCCTGTAGGGCTTGCCCAGCGGTCTATTCCATGCCTTTTCTGATTGCCTACATCAGCAGTGTCGTGCTGATCAACTACGCCTTCTCCAGTGCCCCGCACCTGGATGTCATCTGGTCCGCCTGGGGCGGGCTGGTGTTTATCCTCCGTGACATGGTGCAGACCCGCTACGGTCACGGTGCGCTGGTCGCCATGCTGGTCGCGCTGGTGCTGTCCTATGTCACCTCCGAGCCTGCCATTGCCCTGGCCAGTGCCAGCGCCTTCGCGGTCTCCGAACTGATCGACTGGCTGGTCTTCAGCATCACCAAACGGCCGCTGCACGACCGCCTGTGGCTGAGCTCGGCGCTGAGCATCCCGATCGACACCTTCATTTTCTTCGGCATGATCGGTGCCTTGACCCCGGCTGTGGCCGGCACCGCCCTGGCCTCGAAATTCGCCGGGGTCACCGCGGTGTGGCTGATCATGGCCTGGCGTCTGCGCAAGCCTGCCATCACTGGCTGAGGCCCTGCGCCGCGGTTGATGTAAAATGGCGCTCCTTTTCACCGGGCTGGCCTGATCATCGGGCAGCCCTGGAATCCTTCCCTCTGAGGACCTGAAATGACCCGTATCGGAACCCCATTGTCGCCGACCGCGACCCGCGTACTGCTCTGTGGCTGTGGCGAGCTGGGCAAGGAAGTGGTGATCGAGCTGCAACGCCTGGGCGTTGAAGTGATTGCCGTGGACCGTTACGCCAATGCCCCGGCCATGCAAGTGGCCCATCGCAGCCATGTCATCAACATGCTCGATGGCGCAGCACTGCGGGCGGTGATCGAGGCCGAGAAGCCGCACTACATCGTGCCGGAAATCGAAGCCATTGCCACCGCGACCCTGGTCGAGCTGGAAAACGAAGGCTTCAACGTGGTGCCGACCGCGCGTGCCACGCAGCTGACCATGAACCGCGAAGGCATTCGCCGTCTGGCGGCCGAAGAGCTGGATCTGCCAACCTCGCCTTACCACTTTGCCGATACCTTCGAGGACTACCGCAATGCGGTCGAAGACCTGGGTTTCCCGTGCGTGGTCAAACCGGTGATGAGTTCCTCGGGCAAGGGCCAGAGCCTGCTGCGCAGCGCTGATGATGTGCAGAAAGCCTGGGACTATGCCCAGGAAGGCGGGCGTGCCGGCAAGGGCCGGGTGATCATTGAAGGCTTCATCGACTTCGACTACGAAATTACCCTGCTGACCGTTCGTCACATCGGCGGTACTACGTTCTGCGCGCCGGTTGGTCATCGTCAGGAGAAGGGCGATTACCAGGAGTCCTGGCAGCCGCAAGCCATGAGCCCGGTGGCTCTGGCCGAGTCCGAGCGGGTGGCCAAGGCGGTCACTGAGGCGCTGGGCGGTCGTGGTCTGTTCGGTGTCGAGTTGTTCATCAAAGGTGATCAGGTGTGGTTCAGTGAAGTGTCGCCACGTCCGCACGATACCGGTCTGGTGACCCTGATTTCTCAAGACCTGTCGCAGTTCGCCCTGCATGCGCGGGCAATCCTTGGTCTGCCGATCCCGCTGATTCGTCAGTTCGGTCCGTCCGCCTCGGCGGTGATTCTGGTTGAGGGTCAATCGCAGCAGACGGCATTTGCCAACCTTGGCGCCGCGTTGAGCGAACCGGATACCGCCATTCGCCTGTTCGGCAAGCCTGAAGTCAACGGTCAACGTCGCATGGGCGTGTGCCTGGCGCGTGATGAGTCGATCGAGGCTGCGCGGGCCAAGGCGACCCGTGCTTCTCAGGCGGTCAAGGTAGAACTCTAAACCTTGAGGGCCTCATCGCCAGCAAAGCTGGCTCCCACAATAGTCCTGCTGAACCCTGTGGGAGCCGGCATTGCCGGCGATAGGGCTGCCTGCAGCCCTCGCTGTTAAAGCTCCGAATGCCGGGTCTCTTTCAGGCACAGCACGGCAATCAGGCTCAACACCGCCGCCGCCGACACATACCCGCCAACCCAGCTCAAGCCCCCCATCGCCACCAGCTTCTGGGCAAAGAACGGTGCCGCCGAAGCCCCGACGATACCGCCCAGGTTATATGCCGCCGAAGCGCCGGTATAACGCACATGGGTCGGAAACAGCTCAGGCAGCAGCGCGCCCATCGGCGCGAAGGTCACGCCCATCAAGAACAGCTCGATGGCCAGGAACAGCGCCACCCCCGCAGTGGAGCCCGAGGTCAGCAACGGCTGCATGGTAAAGCCCGAGAGAATCGCCAGCACTGCACCGACAATCAGTACCGGTTTACGCCCGTAGCGATCGCTGAGCCAGGCTGACAGCGGTGTGGCCAGGGCCATGAACAGCACGGCAAAGCACAACAGGCCGAGGAAGGTTTCGCGGCTGTAGCCCAGAGTCGATACGCCATAGCTGAGCGAGAATACCGTGGAGATGTAGAACAGCGCGTAGCACACCACCATGGCGGCAGCGCCTAGCAATACCGGCATCCAGTAGTGCGCGAAGAGTTCGATCACCGGCATTTTCACCCGCTCGTGACGCGCCACGGCCTTGGCGAAAATTGGCGTTTCTTCGAGTTTAAGGCGCACATACAGGCCAACGATCACCAGCGCCGCGCTGAGCAGGAAAGGAATCCGCCAGCCCCAGCTACGGAACTGCTCGTCCGTGAGGGTCATGGCCAGGGTCAGGAACAGACCATTGGCGGCCAGAAAACCGATCGAAGGGCCCAGCTGCGGGAACATGCCGAACCAGGCCCGTTTGCCTTTCGGTGCGTTCTCGGTGGCCAGCAGCGCCGCGCCGCCCCATTCGCCACCAAGACCCAGGCCCTGGCCGAAGCGCAGTACGCAGAGCAGGATCGGTGCCCAGGCACCAATGCTGTCGTAGCCCGGCAGCACGCCGATCAGCGTGGTACACACGCCCATCAGCAGCAGCGAGGCGACCAGGGTCGACTTGCGCCCGATACGGTCACCGAAATGGCCGAACAGGGCAGAGCCCAAGGGCCGGGCGAGGAAGGCGATGCCGAAGGTCAGGAACGCCGAGAGCATCTGCGCGGTGCCGGAGGTCTGCGGGAAGAACACCGGGCCGATCACCAGCGCTGCAGCGGTGGCGTAAACGTAGAAATCGTAGAACTCGATGGCGGTGCCGATAAAGCTGGCGGTGGCCACCCGTGCCGGCGAGTTGCCGGGGCTGGCCTGGGCCGTTTCGGAGTAGGTGCTGCTGGTCGTCATGCGATTATCCCTGACAGTCGAGTGCTCCATGGACGCCGTTGCCGGCCTGCATGGGCAGGCATCAGCACGCAAGCGCCGCAAGCGGGAGCCGAAGCGTATTGTTGTTGGTCGCGTGACTGAGCATACGCCCGTTGGGGATAGGGGCGGCGCAGGCAATGTTCGGGGTGTGAAGCAATGCCGGAAAAGCGCTATTCAGTTGTGCGGGCTGGCCGGGAGACGCTGGGAGCGGGTAGCAAGCGAGACGGCCAGGCTGGGTAAGCGTGACCGCAGTATAGCTAGCGAGTCACGGTCCAGACCAGTATGCGGCTGGCACAATTGTCTTCTGTTTCGAGGATTTCCAGGCGATAACGGCCGATCTTCAGGCATACCGCACTGGCCGGAATGCTTTCCAGCGCTTCGGTGACCAGGCCGTTGAGGGTCTTCGGCCCGTCGCTGGGCAGGTGCCAGCCGAGGCTGCGGTTAAGCTCGCGAATCGACACGGTGCCTTCGATGACAAAACGCCCGTCGCCCTGCGGGTGAATGTGCGGGTTGTCCTGGTGGTGCTCGTCTTCGAATTCGCCGACGATCTCCTCGAGAATGTCTTCGAGGGTGACGATGCCCAATACCTCGCCATATTCGTCGACCACCACGCCGAGGCGCCGCTGTTGCTTGTGGAAGTTGAGCAACTGCAATTGCAGGGGCGTGCTTTCCGGGACGAAGTAGGGGTCGTAGCAGGCCGCCTGCAGGGCCTCGCGGGTTAGTTCGGCCTTGGGCAGCAGGTGACTGATCAGCTTGGTGTTGAGGATGGCTTCGACCTGGTTGATGTCGCTGTGGTACACCGGCAGGCGGGTGTGGCGGCTGATGATCAGTTGCTCGATGATCGCCTCGATCGGGTCGTCGAGGTTGATACCGTCAACGTCGTTGCGTGGCACCAGGATGTCATTGACGGTGATCTTGTCCAGCGCCAGCAGGCTTTCGGGCAGATTCAGGCGATGGTCGGCGTGCAGGTGTTCTTCTGCGTCGGCATCGTCGTCCTGCTCGTGCAGGCTCACCGCATGCGGCTGGATGCGAAACGGGCGCAGCAGCAATCGCGCGCAGCCATCGAGCAGCCAGGCCAGGGGCTGGAGCAGCTTGAGCGGCGCTTTGAGCAGGCTGTTGCCCAGGGCAATGAAGGTGTGCGGATTGCGCCGGGCCAGTTGCCGTGGCAGGTATTCGGCCAGCACCAGCAGTACGACAGCGGCGCCCAGCCCGGCCAGCCAGAAACCGTGTTCACCGCTGTAGCGCTGACCCAGCAGACAGGCCAGGGCCAGCACCAGCAGTTTGCCCAGGGTCGAGCAGAGCACCAGGGCCTGTGGCGCGACTGCCAGTTCCGGGTGTTCGTCGGTCAGGCCGTTGCGCCGGGCGCTATTGAGTTGCTGCTGGGCGGCGTCCACCGCAGTGAAC
Organism: Pseudomonas sp. GW821-FHT10B02; assembly: GCF_059415665.1. Taxonomy (NCBI): domain Bacteria; kingdom Pseudomonadati; phylum Pseudomonadota; class Gammaproteobacteria; order Pseudomonadales; family Pseudomonadaceae; genus Pseudomonas; species Pseudomonas sp. GW821-FHT10B02. Next base: position 250,105 of record NZ_JBWKNR010000002.1, read on the forward strand.
AGCGCCGACCAGAGCAGGGCCAGTACCAGTATGCCAAGCAAGGGTCCTAACGGCAGCGCGTCCATTAACTGTGCCCGTCAGATATGCAGGATGAATTCGCGTACCAGCTTGCTGCCGAAGTAGGCCAGCATCAGCAGGCAGAACCCGGCGAGGGTCCAGCGGATCGCCTTGTGACCGCGCCAGCCCAGGCGGGTGCGGCCCCACAGCAGCACACTGAAGACTATCCAGGCCACGCAGGCCAGCAAGGTCTTGTGTACCAAGTGCTGGGCAAACAGGTTGTCGAGGAACAGCCAGCCGGAAATCAGCGACAGCGACAGCAGCCCCCAGCCGGCCCAGAGAAAGCCGAACAGCAGGCTTTCCATGGTTTGCAGGGGCGGGAAGTTCTTGATCAGCCCCGAAGGGTGCTTGTGTTTGAGCTGGTGGTCCTGAAGCAGCAGCAACAGCGCCTGGAACACGGCGATGGTGAACATGCCGTAGGCCAGGATCGACAGCAGAATATGCGCCAGAATCCCCGGTTCTTCGTTGATCAGCGGCACCGTGCCCGGTGGCGCGAACTGTGACGTCAGCGCCGTCAGCATGCCCAGCGGGAACAACAGCAGCAGCAGGTTTTCCACCGGAATGCGCAGGCAGGCCAGCAAGGTCAGGGCAATCACCGCCGTGGCGATCAGACTGGCGGCACTGAAGAAGTCCAGGCTCAGGCCCAGGGGCGTGAGCAACTGCCAGAACAGTGCCGTGCCCTGGGCGACAACCGCCAGCGCGCCCAGCAGGCCGAGCAGGCGTTTGTCGGCCTTGGCGCCTTGCGCCAGGCGGGAGCCTTGATAGAGAGTCGCGGCGGCATACAGGCAGGCGGCGATCAGGTTGGGTAGCAAACTGGGTGACAAAGGGAGCATAAGTCCTGTTAGGCAAGCCCGAAAAGAATTGAGTTTGGCATAGAACGCGCCTGCCAAGGAAGACTGCCAGCCGACGGCGAGGTGTGCGCTTGCCCGAGTCTTCGTTATAATCGCCGATCTGCCCCTGCCCAAGGCCCGTCGAATACGCCAGAGGCAGCTGATAAACCTCGGTTCTACAGAGCCTGAAAGGATCACCATGTTTGAAAACCTGACCGACCGTCTGTCACAGACGCTGCGCCATGTCACTGGCAAGGCCAAGCTGACCGAAGACAACATCAAAGACACCCTGCGTGAAGTGCGTATGGCGTTGCTCGAGGCTGACGTCGCCCTGCCGGTGGTCAAGGATTTCGTCAACAAGATCAAGGAGCGCGCGGTCGGCACCGAGGTGTCGCGCAGCCTGACCCCGGGCCAGGCATTCGTGAAGATTGTCCAGGCCGAGCTCGAAGGCATGATGGGTGCGGCCAACGAAGAGCTGACGCTCAACGCCGCGCCGCCAGCGGTGGTCTTGATGGCCGGTTTGCAGGGTGCGGGTAAGACCACCACCGCCGGCAAGCTGGCGCGCTTCCTGAAAGAGCGCAAGAAGAAGTCGGTGATGGTGGTGTCGGCTGACGTCTACCGTCCGGCGGCGATCAAACAGCTGGAGACACTGGCGGGCGATATCGGCGTTACCTTCTTCCCGTCCGACATCAGCCAGAAGCCAGTGGCCATCGCTGAAGCGGCGATCCGTGAAGCCAAGCTGAAGTTCATCGACGTGGTCATCGTCGACACCGCCGGTCGTCTGCACATCGACGCCGAGATGATGACCGAGATCAAGGACCTGCACGCCGCGGTCAAGCCGATCGAGACCTTGTTCGTGGTCGACGCCATGACCGGTCAGGATGCTGCCAACACCGCCAAGGCGTTTGGTGATGCGCTGCCGCTGACCGGTGTGATCCTGACCAAGGTCGACGGTGACGCCCGTGGCGGTGCCGCGCTGTCGGTGCGGGCCATTACCGGCAAGCCGATCAAGTTCATCGGTATGGGCGAGAAGAGCGAAGCGCTCGAGCCGTTCCACCCCGACCGTATTGCTTCGCGCATCCTCGGCATGGGCGACGTACTCAGCCTGATCGAGCAGGCCGAACAGACCCTCGACAAGGAAAAGGCCGACAAACTGGCCAAGAAGCTGAAGAAGGGCAAGGGCTTCGATCTCGAAGACTTCCGTGACCAGCTGCAACAGATGAAGAACATGGGCGGCCTCGGCGGCCTCATGGACAAGCTGCCGAGCATCGGCGGGGTCAACCTGGCGCAGATGGGCAATGCCCAGGGCGCAGCCGAAAAGCAGTTCAAGCAGATGGAAGCGATCATCAACTCCATGACCCCGGCCGAGCGCCGCGACCCTGAGCTGATCAGCGGTTCGCGCAAGCGCCGGATCGCCATGGGCTCCGGCACCCAGGTGCAGGATATCGGTCGCCTGATCAAGCAGCACAAGCAGATGCAGAAGATGATGAAGAAGTTTTCTGCCAAAGGCGGCATGGCGAAAATGATGCGCGGCCTGGGCGGTATGATGCCCGGCGGCGGCATGCCCAAGCTGTAACCCTATTCAGGTCGTCGGCGCGAATGCGCGCCGATGATCGGAACCCCGCCCTCGGCGGGACACTGTTGCCTTATATAAGGCAGCGTTATTCGCAAATCAGCAGGCAGGCCTATTTGCCCCGGTAAAAAGGCATTTGCAAAAGTCCGGATATTCCTTGAGAATATGCGGCCTTTCGGGCACCCGTGTGCCCGCTGTGCATTATGATTTGCAGCACCGACTACAGGAACGATGTTCAATGCTAACCATCCGTCTTGCCCGTGGTGGCTCTAAAAAGCGCCCGTTTTACACCCTGACCGTGACCGACTCGCGTAACCCGGTTACCGGTTCGCACATCGAGCAGGTTGGTTTCTTCAACCCTATCGCTCGTGGTCAGGAAGTTCGTCTGTCCGTTAAAGAAGACCGCGTTGCTCACTGGCTGAGCGTTGGCGCACAGCCGTCCGAGCGCGTTGCTCAACTGCTGAAACAAGCTGCCAAGGCTGCTGCCTGAGCACGATGAGCGCGACGCCAGAAAAAGCTGATGACTTGATCGTTGTCGGCAAGATTTTTTCGGTTCACGGCGTTCGCGGCGAGGTGAAGGTCTTTTCCTTTACCGATCCGATTGAAAACCTGTTGGATTACCGTAACTGGACGCTTCGGCACGAAGGGAAGGTAAAACAGGTCGAGCTGGTCAGTGGCCGTTCCACTCAAAAGGACCTGGTCGCCAAGCTCAAAGGCCTCGACGATCGTGATGAAGCACGTCTTCTGAGCGGTTATGAGATTTGTATCTCGCGTAGCCTTTTGCCCAACCTGCCTAGCGACGAGTACTACTGGTACCAGTTGGTAGGTCTGAAAGTCATCAACCAGGACGAACAGCTGTTCGGCAAGGTTGATCACCTGTTGGAGACCGGCGCGAACGATGTAATGGTGGTCAAGCCCTGCGCGGGCAGCCTGGATGATCGTGAACGCCTGTTGCCCTATACAGAGCAATGCGTGTTGAAGATCGACCTGGTTGCAGGCGAGATGAGGGTGGAATGGGATGCGGACTTCTAAGCAATGGCCAGCCTGCGCGTAGATGTCATTACGTTGTTCCCCGAGATGTTCTCGGCCATCAGTGAGTACGGCATTACCAGCCGCGCGGTGAAACAGGGGTTGTTGCAACTGACCTGCTGGAATCCGCGGGACTACACCACAGATCGTCACCACACGGTGGATGATCGGCCGTTTGGCGGTGGTCCGGGCATGGTGATGAAGATCAAGCCTCTGGAAGACGCCCTGGTACATGCCAGGCAGGCAACCGGAGAGGCGGCGAAGGTGATTTACCTGAGTCCGCAAGGCCGCAAGCTGACTCAGTCGGCGGTCAAAGACCTGGCGAAGCACGAATCGTTGATTCTGATAGCCGGTCGTTACGAAGGCATTGACGAGCGTTTTATTGAAGCTCATGTCGATGAAGAGTGGTCGATTGGCGACTATGTCCTGTCTGGTGGCGAGCTACCGGCGATGGTCCTGATTGATGCGGTTACGCGACTGCTGCCCGGAGCTTTAGGGCATGCGGACTCGGCGGAGGAAGATTCCTTCACCGATGGTCTGCTTGATTGCCCGCACTACACCCGACCGGAGGTGTATGCGGATCAGCGTGTTCCCGACGTGTTGCTTAGTGGCAACCATGCACACATCCGGCGATGGCGTTTACAGCAGTCCCTTGGGCGGACCTATGAACGACGCGCCGATCTTCTGGAAAGTCGCTCACTTTCTGGAGAAGAGAAGAAGCTGCTCGAGGAGTATCTCCGAGAGCGGGACGATAGTTAACGTATCGATGGTAGATCCGACGATTTACCTTAGGAGCACAGCATGACCAACAAAATCATTCAGCAGATCGAAGCTGAGCAGATGTCCAAAGAGATCCCGACCTTTGCCCCGGGCGACACCATCGTCGTTCAGGTGAAAGTGAAGGAAGGCGATCGTTCGCGTCTGCAGGCTTTCGAAGGCGTTGTAATCGCCAAGCGTAACCGTGGTCTGAACAGCGCTTTCACTGTTCGCAAGATCTCCAACGGTGTTGGTGTAGAGCGTACTTTCCAGACCTACAGCCCGCAAATCGACAGCCTGGCCGTGAAACGTCGTGGTGACGTGCGTAAAGCCAAGCTGTACTACCTGCGCGACCTGTCCGGTAAAGCCGCTCGCATCAAGGAAAAACTGTCCTGATGACAGTTTGACCGGCGGCTGCGGCCGCCATGCGAAAAAAGCAGCCTTCGGGCTGCTTTTTTGTTGTCTGCAATTTGTCCCTGATGTGAAGTTTATGAGCCCCAGAGAGCAGGAAATCGAACGCCGCACCGAACTGTCGGTGACCCGTGTCACCAAAGCGGTGTTCCCGTCCACCACCAACCACCACAACACCCTGTTTGGCGGAACCGCCCTGGCCTGGATGGACGAAGTGTCGTTCATCGCCGCCACGCGTTTTTGCCGCTTGCCGTTGGTGACCGTGTCTACCGACCGGATCGACTTCAAGCACCCGATTGCCGCCGGCTCCATTGTCGAACTGGTTGGCCGGGTGGCCAGCGTCGGTAACACCAGCCTCAAGGTCGAGGTCGAGGTGTTTGTCGAAAGCATGAGCTGCGACAACCGCGAGAAGGCCATCCATGGCTTGTTCAGCTTTGTTGCCATCGATGACGACAAGCGGCCGGTACCGGTACTACCCGGCTTCTGAATCATTTGTCGCGGGTTGAATCAACGCCACCACCGTCCACCCGGCCCCCGGCTTGAGCACACTGTCCGGCCCGAACACATGCACCCAGCCACTGGCATCCCGGGCAAACAGCAAGGTCGCCCGCTCGCCATGCAGCACCTGATAATCCTCCCAGCCAAAGGTCTCGGTCAGGTGGGTGCTGTACAGCTCGGCGCCCTGATGTAGCTGGTTGGCCAGTTGCACGTATGTCAGGAGCTGGGTGCCGAGAACGTGACCACGATGTTCATCGCTGGCGCGATGCTTGTCACTGCGCCGTGCCTCCAGGCCGCTGGCCAGCACGAACAGGCGCGCGTGGCCAAAGTCATGACGAAAGCGTGCGCAGGCCAGGGTGTTCAGTTCTCCTGAAGGCGAAAGCCCGAGCAGGTGGCCCAGGCCAACCAGGTCCAGGTGGGCGTCGGCATGCTGTGACGCCGGATTGCCAAAGTAGGTCGGCAGCCCCTCCATGCGCGCGGCACGGATGTTTTCCCAGCTCGAATCGGTCAGCAGCACCCGGCAGTCGAGTTGTTGCAGCGCCTTGGCAATGACCCGGGCCGGTGGGTTGGCACCGACGATCAGAAAGCCGCTGGGGGCGGGCTCGGCCACTTTCAGCAGGCGCGCCAGCGGTCGCGCCGTGGCGCTTTGCAGCACCACGGTGCCGATGATCACCGCAAAGGTCAGCGGCACCAGCAGCAAGGCGCCCTGGTGGCCGGCCTCGTGCAGGCGAATGGCAAAGATCGCCGACACCGCTGCCGCGACAATCCCGCGCGGGGCGATCCAGCTCAGCAAGGCTCGCTCGCGCCAGTTCAGCTGCGAGCCCCAGGTCGACAGTGCGACGTTCAGTGGCCGGGCAATCAGCTGGATCACCAGCAACAGTGCCAGCACCGCTGGCCCTAGACCGATCAGGGCATGCAGGTCCAGGCGTGCGGCGAGGAGGATGAACAGCCCGGAAATCAGCAGCACGCTCAGGTTTTCCTTGAAGTGCAGGATCTGCCGGACATCCACGCCTTTCATGTTGGCCAGCCACATGCCCATGATGGTCACCGCCAGCAGGCCGGATTCGTGCATCATCTGATTGGCGGCAATGAAAATGCCCAGCACCGCAGCCAGCGACGCCAGGTTGTGCAGGTACTCGGGTAGCCACTGCTCGCGTATGACCTGGCCCAGTATCCAGCCGCCGGCGGCGCCGAAGGCACTGCCGCAGAGGATCACCCCGGCAAAGGTCATCAGGCTCTGGCTCAGGCCGTTGCCCGCCGCACTGGCAATGATGAAGCTGTACACCACTACCGCCAGCAGGGCGCCGATGGGGTCGATGACGATGCCTTCCCAGCGCAGGATGTTGGCAATCGCCGATTTCGGGCGAACCACGCGGAGCATGGGCACGATTACCGTAGGTCCGGTGACCAGGGTCAGGGTGCCGAACAAGGTCGCCAGCATCCAGTCGAAGTCGAGCAGCCAATGGGTGGCCAGGGTGATGATGAGCCAGGTTGACAGCGCGCCAAGGGTGACCATGCGCCGGACCACCGTACCGATCTCACGCCATTGCGACAGGTGCAGGGTCAGGCTGCCTTCGAACAGGATCAGCGCCACGGCCAGCGACACCAGGGGCATCAGTAGCGGGCCGAACATCGCTTGCGGGTCAAGCCAGCCGAGGATCGGTCCGGCGAGAATGCCGCTGAGCAGGAGAAAGAGGATGGCCGGCAGTTTCAGGCGCCAGGCCAGCCACTGGCAGGCAAGGGCAGCGCCTCCGATGCCACCGAAAGTCAGCAATATCTGTTGCTCGCTCATTCCAATTCCCTATGCCGTCCGTGTTGTGGAAGACTAGCGGCAATTTTTCGTTTCTGTCTTTTGCCTTCGAGTTGTCATGCCCGCACTAGAGCATCCCCTGATCGACCAGTTCCTCGATGCCCTGTGGCTGGAAAAAGGCCTGGCCGACAATACCCGCGAGTCGTACCGCAGTGATCTGGCGCTGTTCAATGGCTGGCTTCAGGAGCACGGCGTGGCATTGCCCGATGCCGGGCGCGAGCTGATTCTCGATCACCTGGCCTGGCGCCTGGATCAGGGCTACAAGCCGCGATCGACCGCACGCTTTCTCTCCGGTGTGCGTGGCTTCTATCGCTATTTGCTGCGGGAAAAACTGATTGGTGTCGATCCGACCTTGCAGGTCGACATGCCACAGTTGGGGCGGCCGCTGCCCAAATCCCTGTCGGAAGAGGACGTCGAGGCGTTGCTGCAGGCGCCAGACCTGGGCGAGCCGATCGGTCAGCGCGACCGGGCCATGCTCGAAGTCCTCTATGCCTGCGGCTTGCGGGTCACCGAGCTGGTGAGCCTGACCCTGGATCAGGTCAACCTGCGCCAGGGGGTGTTGCGGGTGATGGGCAAAGGCAGCAAGGAGCGCCTGGTGCCCATGGGCGAAGAAGCGGTGGTATGGATCGAGCGCTACCTGCGCGACGGGCGCAACGAGCTGCTCGGCGGGCGTCCGAGTGATGTGCTGTTTCCCAGCCTGCGCGGCGAGCAGATGACCCGGCAGACCTTCTGGCACCGGATCAAGCATCAGGCCCAGGTCGCTGGCATCAGTAAAAGCCTGTCGCCGCACACCTTGCGCCATGCGTTTGCAACGCACCTGCTCAATCACGGTGCCGACTTGCGGGTGGTACAGATGCTGCTGGGCCACAGTGATCTGTCGACCACGCAGATCTACACCCATGTTGCCCGGGCGCGTTTGCAGGAACTGCACGCCAGGCATCACCCGCGCGGCTGATCGCGCAGCGCTTGTATCGCCTGGGGGCGGTCTGGGCGGGCATGATGTGGTAGGCTTGGGCGGTTTGCATCAAGGGCCGTACGACCATCGTCCTTTCAGGACGTGCGTTGCTTGCCTGGCCCTTTGCCCGCCTTCAGGAGTTCCCATGCGCGTGACCCAGATTATCGCCACCGCCGCCCTGGCGCTGGTCAGCACTTTTGCCGCTGCCGCCGACAACGCCGAGCAGGCGATCCGCAAGACCCTGCAGTCCCTGGAAATCGGTGTACCGGTCGAGAGCGTTGCCTCAAGCCCGTTGAACGGTCTGTACGAAGTCAAGCTGGAAGGCGGCCGTGTACTGTACGCCAGCGCCGACGGCCAGTTCGTCGTGCAGGGCTACCTGTTCCAGATCCAGAACGGCAAGCCGGTCAACCTGACGGAAAAAACCGAGCGTCAGGCCATCGCCAAGAGCATCAATGCTATTCCAGCCGCGGAGATGGTGGTTTATCCTGCCAAGGGCGAAACCAAATCGCACATCACTGTGTTTACCGACACGACCTGCCCGTACTGCCACAAGCTGCACGCCGAAGTTCCTGAGTTAAACCGCCGCGGTATCGAAGTGCGCTACGTTGCCTTCCCGCGCCAGGGCCTCGGCTCCCCGGGCGACGAACAACTGCAAGCTGTCTGGTGCTCCAGCGACCGCAAGGCCGCGCTGGACAAGATGATCGACGGCAAAGAAATCAAGGCTGCCAAGTGTGCCAACCCGGTCGGCAAGCAATTCCAGCTGGGCCAGTCGATTGGTGTCAACGGGACCCCGGCCATCGTCCTTGAGGACGGTCAGGTGATCCCGGGTTATCAACCGGCGCCGCAGGTTGCCAAGCTGGCGTTGGCCGGCGGTAAATAATTCAACAAGCGAGCCGTCACCATGGGGAGGCGGCTGTTATCACGGACGGCTTCGCGTCGTTCGTTCAATGGGGAGTTCACAGTGAAACCGGTCAAAGTAGGCATCTGTGGGTTGGGGACCGTCGGTGGCGGTACCTTCAATGTACTTCAGCGTAACGCCGAGGAAATCGCCCGCCGCGCCGGGCGTGGTATCGAAGTGGCACAGATTGCCATGCGTTCGCCAAACCCGAATTGCCAGATTACCGGTACCCCCATTACCGCTGATGTATTCGAGGTCGCAACGAACCCGGAAATCGACATTGTCATCGAACTGATCGGCGGTTACACCGTGGCCCGCGACCTGGTGCTCAAGGCTATCGACAATGGCAAGCACGTGGTCACCGCCAACAAGGCGCTGATCGCCGTGCATGGCAACGAGATCTTTGCCAAGGCGCGCGAGAAGGGCGTGATCGTCGCCTTCGAAGCAGCTGTGGCAGGCGGTATTCCGGTGATCAAGGCGATCCGCGAAGGGCTGTCGGCCAACCGCATCAACTGGGTCGCCGGGATCATCAACGGTACCGGTAACTTCATCCTTACCGAAATGCGCGAAAAAGGCCGTGCGTTCCCTGACGTGCTGGCCGAAGCCCAGGCGCTGGGTTATGCCGAAGCCGATCCGACCTTCGACGTCGAAGGCATCGATGCTGCGCACAAACTGACCATCCTGGCCTCCATCGCCTTTGGTATTCCGCTGCAGTTCGACAAGGCTTACACCGAAGGCATCACCCAGCTGACCACCGCCGATGTGAACTACGCCGAAGCGCTGGGCTACCGTATCAAGCACCTAGGTGTGGCACGCAGCACCGCCAACGGCATCGAGCTGCGCGTGCACCCGACGCTGATCCCGGCCGACCGCCTGATCGCCAACGTCAACGGCGTGATGAACGCGGTCATGGTCAACGGTGATGCTGCAGGTTCGACCCTGTTCTACGGCGCTGGCGCCGGCATGGAGCCTACCGCGTCCTCGGTCGTCGCTGACCTGGTCGACGTGGTCCGCGCGATGACCTCCGATCCGGAGAACCGCGTACCGCACCTGGCCTTCCAGCCGGACTCGTTGTCGGCCCACCCGATTCTTCCGATCGAAGCCTGCGAATCGGCCTACTACCTGCGTATCCAGGCCAAGGATCACCCGGGCGTTCTGGCCCAGGTGGCAAGCATCCTTTCGGAGCGCGGTATCAACATCGAATCGATCATGCAGAAGGAAGTCGAGGAACAAGACGGCCTGGTGCCAATGATCCTGCTCACCCACAGTGTGCTCGAACAACGTATGAACGATGCCATTACCGCCCTGGAAGCCTTGCAGGATGTGGTCGGCAACGTCGTGCGTATCCGCGTCGAACAACTGAACTGAGCAGTCTTTGCGTTAGAGGATTAGGTCATGCGTTATATCAGTACCCGCGGCCAGGCACCGGCCCTGAATTTTGAAGACGTCCTGCTGGCCGGTCTGGCCAGCGATGGCGGCCTGTACGTGCCGGAAAACCTGCCGCGTTTCACCCAGGAAGAAATTGCTTCCTGGGCCGGCCTGCCATACCACGAGCTGGCCTTCCGGGTGATGCGCCCGTTCGTCACCGGCAGCATTGCCGATGCCGACTTCAAGAAGATTCTCGAAGAAACCTACGGCGAGTTCGCCCACGCCGCGGTCGCGCCGCTGCGTCAGCTGAACAGCAACGAATGGGTGCTGGAGCTGTTCCACGGCCCGACCCTGGCGTTCAAGGACTTCGCCCTGCAACTGCTGGGTCGTCTGCTTGACCATGTGCTGGCCAAGCGTGGCGAGCGCGTGGTGATCATCGGCGCCACCAGCGGAGACACCGGCTCAGCGGCGATCGAAGGCTGCCGTCGTTGCGACAACGTCGACATCTTCATCCTGCACCCGCACCAACGTGTCTCGGAAGTGCAACGCCGGCAGATGACGACCATCTTCGGCGAAAACATCCACAACATCGCCATCGAAGGCAACTTCGACGACTGCCAGGAAATGGTCAAGGCCAGCTTCGCTGACCAGGGCTTCCTCAAGGGCACGCGCCTGGTAGCGGTCAACTCGATCAACTGGGCGCGGATCATGGCCCAGATCGTCTACTACTTCCACGCTGCCCTGCAGCTGGGTGGTCCGGCGCGCTCGGTGGCGTTCTCGGTTCCGACCGGCAACTTCGGCGACATCTTCGCCGGTTACCTGGCACGCAACATGGGCCTGCCGATCAGCCAGCTGATCGTCGCCACCAACCGCAACGACATCCTGCACCGCTTCATGAGCGGTAACCAGTACGTCAAGGAAACCCTGCACGCGACCCTGTCGCCGTCGATGGACATCATGGTCTCGTCCAACTTCGAGCGCCTGCTGTTCGACCTGCACGGTCGCAACGGCGCGGCGATTGCCGGGCTGATGGACAACTTCAAGCAGGGCGGTGGTTTCAGCGTCGAACAGGATCGCTGGACCGAAGCGCGCAAGCTCTTCGATTCGCTGGCGGTAGATGATGCGCAAACCTGCGAGACCATCGCCGAAGTCTTCGCCCAGACTGGCGAAGTGCTTGATCCGCACACCGCAATTGGCGTCAAAGCCGCCCGCGAGTGCCGTCGCAGCCTGGACACGCCGATGGTGGTGCTGGGCACCGCGCATCCGGTCAAGTTCCCGGAAGCGGTGGAGAAGGCGGGTGTCGGCAAGGCGCTGGAGCTGCCGGCGCATCTGAGCGACCTGTTCGAACGCGAAGAACGATGCACGGTTCTGGCCAATGATCTGAAGGCGGTACAAGCCTTCGTCAGTCAGCATGGCAATCGCGGCAAGCCACTCTGAGCGATCACCAGGCTCACAAAAAAAGCCCGTCTTTGACGGGCTTTTCGTTTCTCAGCCGGCCAATGCCAGGCGCACCGATGGAGTACCGATGAGCAAACGACACCGCCGATCAGCGGGGTTCATGCTGGCTTGCCTGTTGTGGATTTTTGCCGGTAGCTGGGCGCAGGCCGCGCAGTTGCCCTTCACCCTGGTACCACCGTTCATCGACCTTGAGCCGATGCCGCTGAGTCAGGCGGAACAACAATGGCTCGGCCCTTCACGGGTGTTACGGGTGGGTATTTCCTTTGCCGATTATGAGCCGGTCGATATCACCATCGATCGCAACCGTTACCTGGGCATCAGCGCCGATTACCTGAGCCTGGTCACTCGCCGCCTGGGTGTCCGGACCCAGGTTCGGGCGTTCGCCAAACGCGAGGAAGCCATCGAGGCGCTGCATCAGGGCGAGATCGATGTGCTCACCAGCGCCAATGGATTCGAGCGCAGCGTGCCAGACCTGGTGTTTACCGAGGACTACATTCCAGACCGTTCCATGGTGGTGGTGCGCGGCGGCGCGTCGGTCCCGCACGAATCACTGGCCGGGAAGAAGATTGTATTGCTCGACGGCTATGCCGATATCAAGGTGATGCAGCGGGTCTACCCCGAGAGCCAGGTGATCCTGGCGCCCAATCTCAGTAGTGCTCTGGAAGCCCTCAACCAGGGCGAGGTCGATGCGTTCATCGGCAATGAGGTCATCGTCCGGGCCTACAATGCCTTGCGTCCTTATCTGGGATTGCAGGTTGTCGGTCCCAGCGCTTTGCCGCCAATAGGCTTCGCCTTTGCCATGCGCGACCAGGACCGGCCATTGCAGCAAATGTTCGACCGGGCCCTGGTCAGTCTTGATGATTCTGTACGTCGTGAAATTCTACGCCGCTGGACTTCCGGGCTCGGTTCGGATGTGGATCATCATCGGGTTACGTTGACCGTCCAGGAGCGTCAGTGGATTGCCCGTCATCCGACGGTGACCGTCGTCGGCAGCCAGTACCCGCCGTACCTGTTTCTCAATCGCCAAGGTGACTGGGTCGGCCTCAACAGCGATGTGCTGGCAACGATTGCCCAGTTGACTGGGCTGCAGTTCGTTTACACCCCCTCTACATCCATCGCCCAGAGTCTGGCGTTGCTCAAAAGTGCCCAGGCTGACATGAGCACTACCCTGAGCGACTCACCGGAGCGTCGGGAGTTCCTCTCCTTCACCCATTCCTTTGGTGGGCAGAGCTGGGTGTTCATTGTTCGCCAACCCCAGCTGGGCCTGGCCTCGCTGGATGAGCTGAAGGGACAGACGCTGGCATTACCTGCCCAGCATGTGCTGGAGGCCAGCATTCGCCAATCCCACCCTGACATCCACCTGTTGTTGGTGGACTCGCTGGAGCGCGCGCGCGAAATGGTGCGCAGCGGCGAGGCGGTGGCAACCATCGACAGTGAGGTCGGTGCCTACGGCGTGCTGAACAATGATCCAACCCTCAAGGTTGGACGGAGTGTCGAAGGCATGTGGGCGGCCGATCTGTTCTCCGTGCGACGTACTGCACCGGAGCTTGAAAGCATTCTGAACAAGGCCCTGGAAGCCTTCCCGGTCGCCGAGTTTCGTGCCCTGCGGATGAGATGGCTGGGCGCGCAATCACCGCCGGCACCCGCCTGGCAACGGATTGCCCCTTGGGTCTACTGGGCGGTGGCCGGCGCGGTGCTGTTCGGCCTGGTTTCACTGGTCTGGAGCAGTCGCCTGCGGGCACAGATCCGCCAGCGCGAGAAGGCCGAGGAAGCCCTCAACGATCAGCTGGCCTTCAAGCGCGCATTGCTCGACGGCATCCCCAATCCGATCTATGTCCGTGATCTGGAAGGGCGCCTGATTACCTGCAACAAAAGCTACGAGCAGGCGTTTGCGTTGCGCCTGGAGGATGTCAAAGGGCAGCGCCTGACCGATATCGCCATGATTCCGCCTGAGCTGGCAACGCAGCTGCATGCTGACTATGTGAGCCTCTTGCAAGACCCGAAGCCGTTGTTCGTCGACCGTCGTATCGAATTCGAAGGGCAGTGCACGGATGCCTACCAGTGGACCGTGCCGTTCTACCGCGCCGATGGGCAACTGCAAGGGCTGCTCGGTGGCTGGATCGACATCACCGAACGCAAACGCCTGGAAGCTGATCTGGTGGAAGCGCGCGAGCAGGCGGAGCAGGCCAACCAGGCCAAAAGCACGTTTCTGGCGACGATGAGCCACGAAATTCGCACGCCCATCGCGGTGATTATCGGCTTGTTGGAGCTGGAGCGCGAAACCGCGCTGGCGCAAGGCAAGGCGCCGTCGGCCGGGCTGGAGACAGCGCACCGCTCGGCCAGTGAGTTGATTGCCTTGATCGGTGACAGCCTGGACCTGGCCCGAATCGAGGCCGGTAGCCTGCAGCTGGCACCACAGGCCACCGCGCTGATGCCTTTTGTTGACGGTATTGTCAGCCAGTTCCGTAACCAGGCCCTGGCCCAAGGGCTGGACTTGCAATTGCAGGTAGCAGAAGACGCGCAAGGGGCCTATTGGTTTGATCCGTTACGACTGCGCCAGGTGCTGGTCAATTTGCTCGGCAACGCGCTCAAGTTCACTCATTTGGGGCAGGTCAGTGTTGAGGTCAGCCGAACCGGGCTGGAATCGCCATCGGGTGTCGGCTTGCTGCTGTGCGTGCGCGACACGGGTATTGGCATCAGCGAACAACAACAGGCGGAGCTGTTCACGCCGTTCACTCAGGCCAGTGCGCGGTCAGCTTCCGAATATGGCGGGTCTGGCCTGGGCCTGAGTATCTGTCGGCAACTGGTAGAGCTGATGGGCGGCACGATCAACCTGCAAAGTGTACCGGGTCACGGCACCGAGGTACGCGTGGCACTCACCCTGGAGCCGGTCACCCAGGCGCAAGATCAATCGGTGACCGTGGCCGCGCTTCGCCAGGTCAGCCCGGCACGACGTATTCTGGTGGTTGATGACCTGTCCGCCAGTCGCATGGTACTCAGCCAGCAATTGACGTTTCTCGGGCATCAGGTGGTGGCGGTGGGCAGTGCTCAGGCGGCAATCAACGCCTGGCAAGCCGAGCGCTTCGATTTGCTGCTGACCGATTGCAACATGCCAGTGATGAGCGGCTATGCCCTGGCCCGCAGCATCCGCCGTTTTGAACGCATGCATCTGCGGGCGGAAATTGCCATCGTTGGATGTACCGCCAATGCGATGAAAGAAGAACGTGAGCGTTGTCTGGCAGCGGGGATGGACGAGTTGCTGGTCAAACCGGTTTCCCTTGACCGTCTGGCTGCCGTGATCGAGGCACATGCACCACTGTTCAGCTTCAGGATGCAGGCGTTGCAGCAGATGACCCAGGCCAATCCCCAGGTAATGCGGCGCATGTTGGAGGAACTGCACAAGAACCTCGGCGAGGAGCAGGTGTTGCTCAGTGAGGCGGTATCGAGGCAGGCGCTGGAGGCTGTCCGCGCCTCTTTGCACCGGCTTGAAGGCGTTGCCTGTCTGATTGATGCCTTGCCGTTGGCACAGGCGTGTGCGGCATTGTCCCGGGTATGTCGCGATCCGTTACCCAATGCGCTGGAGGCTGCCTGGACTGCTCTGGAGCAGGTGATGTTGCACCTCAAGGTAGATATCGACAGGGAGTTGGTAAAGATTCCGCAGGAACTTTAGGACTTGTCCGATAGGTTGCAGGGATGCATTTGCCTAGAGTAGCGCCTGTGCTGTCGCACATGACTGCAACTGCGGGGTAATGCTCATGCACTCACTCAAGGTTCTGATTCTCGAGGACCATCCCTTTCAACTGATGGCGTTGCATCAAATGCTCAACGCCAATGGCGTGTTTGATGTACTGACCGCCGATTCTGTTGAGGCTGCCTGTCAGACCCTGTCGCGACGCGGCCGGGTCGATATCGCCATTTGCGACCTGCAGATGGACGGTGCGGACGGACTGGCATTGATTCGGCACCTGGCCGAGCATCAATTGGCGGCAGCGCTGGTGATCCTCAGCGGGGCCGAGTCCTGTGTGATCGACAGCGTGGGCGCGCTGGCCCGCAATTTGGGCCTGAACGTGCTGGGCTGTATCGAAAAGCCCGCCACCAGCCTGGTCCTGCATCAGCTGCTGCGCCGCTACCTGGAGCAAGACCATGCTGAGCTGCCGGCTGCCGGACCGCCGCAGTACCCGCAATTGCTCAGCCTGACAACGGCAGAGCTGGCCGCCAGCCAGGAGCAGTGGGTGGCGCACTATCAACCCAAGGTCTGTTTTGACGGCAAGCTGGTGGGTGTTGAAGCACTGGTACGCTGGCAGCATCCGAGCCTGGGTATTCTGTCGCCTGCGCAGTTTTTTCCGCTCATCGAGGGCGCCGAGCTGTTTGATGTTCTGAGTTGGCACGTCCTTGACCAGGCCCTGGCATTCAGCGCGCAGTTCCAGTCGCGCACAGGAAAAACCTTGCCGGTAGCGGTGAACATCGCCCCGCATCTACTCCAGCGCGATGACTTCCACTATCAGGTCAAGGCGGCACTGGAGCGCCATGCCGTAGCGGCCAGCGCCTTGACCCTGGAAATTGTCGAAACCGCCGGCAATACCCTCACCAACCAGCAACTCGAAGGCCTGCTGCACTTGCGCATTCTCGGTTGCCAGTTGTCCATCGACGATTTTGGAATGGGGGTTTCCAACGTGCAGCGCTTGCTGGAGCTACCGTTCAGCGAGTTGAAACTGCCCAGCGAGTTTGTCCGCGGCATGGCCCATGATGGCCGCAAGGCCGCGGTGGTGGCGGGGGCCCTGATGATGGCGCGACGCATGAGCCTGAACGTGGTGGTCGAAGGGGTGGAGACGGCTGACGATCTGTTGGCAATCAAGGATCTCGGGCATCCGGTCATGCAGGGCTATTTCATCGCCCGGCCAATGCCGGGGGGGGAGCTGATCGACTGGATCGACGCGCGCAACAGTGCTGGCTGCAAGCAACGGGCCTATGCCTGAGCATTCAATCAGCTCAGGCCGTGTTCCTGCAGGTAGAGAAAGAGCGCGGCATCATTGGCCACTCCCAGTTTGCGCATGGCACTGATTTTCTGGGTGCTGACCGTCTGTTTGCTGCGGTTGAGCAACGTTGCGATCTGGCTCACCGTGTGGCCGACGGCGAGCAGGCGGGTAACCTCAAGTTCCTTGGGTGAGAGGGGTTCCTGTACGCCAATCTGGTCTTCACGTACCGCGCCGTCTTGCAGCAGCAGGTGCTCAACCGAGGCTGCCAGGTAGGTTTTGCCTTGTGACAGGCAACTGATTGCCTGGGGCAGCTCATCAGCCAGGCTGCCTTTGCTCAGCAGGCCGCTTATACCCAGGGCGAGCATCGCCCGGAACAGCCCGGCGTTGTTGAGCATGGTCACGACCAGGATCGGCAGGTGCGGGAAGTGCCGGCGAATCTGCTCCAGCAGTTTCAGGCCATCGTTCTGCTGCCCGACCGGCATCATGAAATCAGTCACCAGCACATCACACTCCAGCCCTTGCAGATGGGCCAGCAGTTCATTCGGGCTACCGGCCTGGGCAACTACCGTCACTCCCGGTATCTGGTCGAGGACGGCCTGCAAGCCGATACGAAAGATCGGATGATCGTCAGCCAGGACGATACGCAATGGCGGCAAGGGGGAAGTACTCAAAACAGGCTCCGGTTATCCAGCGTCAGGGTTCTAATCGCCTGTTCAAGGTGGGTCAAGGAAAAACTGTCGACTGTCCTGTAGATAGAGTTCGCGCGATTGCGGATCCAGCCACTGCGCATACAGTTGTGGCAGGGTATCGCGGCGCAAGGATTTGAGCAGCTGGTCGATATGGCCGATGGCCTCGCGTCCCAGTGGCGTGTCGGCACAGCCGACGTGGATGAACTGGTAGCGCGCCACGCCCTGGATCGGATAGAACCTGTAGTCGTCTGTTGTCCATCCTTGCTGCTGGATCAGGTATCGGGCCTCCGGCCAGTAACCGAGCAGCAGCTGCAAACGCTGGCGTTTTTGCATCTGCAACAGGTTGCTGACCGCATCATTGCCATAGTGACGGCTGAGCGTTTCGTCCGACAGAGTCTTGAGCAAGGCGTCGACCGGCGGGCTGTAGCTGCGCTCGGCAACTACGCCCAGTTTGAGCGAGGTGCTGGTGAGCAATGTGCGCAGGTCGATTTCCTGGTTTTTCAGGTAAGGCGACAGTAACGCCTGGTCTTGTTGGCGTACCACCAGGCCGCTACTGAGAATGCCCAGGCTCGGTTGTGAAAAGTGCACATAGCGGGCGCGTTCGGGGGTCCAGAGCAGGGTGGGATCGCAAGTGAGGCGGCCTTCTTGCAGCATCTGATTGCCACGTGCGCGATTGACCCGCATGACGCTGTGGTCGTATTCGGGCATTTTCTCGATCAGCATGGGCAACAACTGATCCACGACACCCTGGCCTTTGCCGGTGCCTTCGAAGACGGTCAACGGCGGCAAGTCGCGCAGCACCCAGAGCAGTCGCTCCTTGGCCGCGGCAACCCCGGGCATGCTCGCACCCAGCAGGGTACACAACATCAAGGCCAGCAGCGTGCGGCAACGCGGACGCTTGCGATCGGTCATGTACGGGTCTCCGCTGTCGGGCCGGGAACAGGGTTAGAGGCGATGCTTTACACCGCGCCCTGCGCGCGCAGGCGGGCAATTTCCGGTGCGTCGTAGCCCAGCTCACCCAGCAATTGTTCGGTATGCGCGCCCAGTTCAGGGCCGACCCATTCGCTGGAGCCTGGCGTTTCCGACAACTTGGGCACGATCCCGGGCATCTTGAACGGCTTGCCGTCGGGGAGTTTGGCTTGCAGGAACATCTCGCGGGCCAGAAACTGCGGGTCGCTGAACATGTCTTCGGCACTGAAGATGCGGCTGGCCGGGACCTGGGCGTCGTTGAGCACCTGCATCAGCGTATCCAGCGGCTCGCTGCGGGCCCAGCGGTCGATGACCGCGTACAGTTCGTCGCGGCGCAGATCGCGGCCATCGTTACTGGCCAGCGCTGGATCATCGGCCAGGTCCTGGCGACCGATGGCCTGCATGAAGCGTTTGAAGATCGCATCGCCGTTGGCGCCGATCTGTACATGCTTGCCATCGGCGCTGGTGTGAATCGACGAAGGGGTGATGCCGGGCATGATGTTGCCGGTACGTTCACGAATGAAGCCGAACACGTCGAACTCGGGCACCATGCTTTCCATCATCGCGAAAATTGCCTCGTACAAGGCGACATCCACCACTTGGCCCGCACCGCCATTGACCTCGCGATGACGCAAAGCCATCAAGGCGCCGATCACACCCCAGAGCGCGGCAATGGAATCGCCGATGGAAATGCCGGTGCGTACCGGTGGGCGATCCTCGAAGCCGGTGATGTACCGCAGCCCGCCCATCGACTCACCGACTGCGCCAAAGCCCGGTTGATCCTTCATCGGCCCGGTCTGGCCAAAGCCGGACAGACGCACCATGACCAGCTTCGGGTTCAGGCTGTGCAAGGTGTCCCAGCCCAGGCCGAGTTTTTCCAGCACACCGGGACGGAAGTTCTCGATAAGAATGTCGGCATCGGCCAGCAGCTTTTTCAGGATCTCGATGCCTTCGGCATGCTTGAGGTTGAGGGTCAGCGACTGTTTGTTACGGGCCTGGACGAACCACCACAGCGACGTGCCCTCGTACAGCTTGCGCCATTTGCGCAGCGGGTCGCCGCCATCGGGCGACTCGACCTTGATCACCTGGGCACCGAATTCGGCGCAGATGCGCGAGGCAAACGGGCCGGCGATCAAGGTGCCGAGTTCGATGACTTTGAGGCCGGCGAGGGGTTTGCTGGGCGTAGGCATGAGGCATCCGTAGCAGCTGGGCAGAGCCCCCGTTTTTATCATAGCTGGGCGCGCCCAGATACTGCCGCGGCGCAAGGAACATGCGGATCGGTTAGACTGGGCGACTTTCCTTGCCGCAAGAAGCCCGTCCATGGCCCAGCCTTCCACCACCTACAAGTTTGAACTGAACCTCACCGATCTCGACCGCGGCGTGTACGAAAGCGTCAAGCAGACCATCGCCCGTCACCCGTCGGAAACCGAAGAGCGCATGGCCGTACGGCTGCTGGCCTACGCCCTGTGGTACAACGAGCAACTGAGCTTTGGTCGGGGTCTGTCGGATGTGGACGAAGCTGCCCTGTGGGAAAAAAGCCTGGACGACCGCATCCTGCACTGGATTGAAGTCGGTCAACCGGACGCCGAACGCCTGACCTGGTGCTCGCGCCGTACCGAGCGCACCAGCCTGCTTGCCTATGGCAGCCTGCGCGTATGGGAGAACAAGGTTGTCCCGGCGGTCAAGAACCTCAAGAACCTGAACATCGCTGCCGTACCGCAGGAAGTGCTCGAGACCCTGGCCACCGACATGCCGCGTGCGATCAAGTGGGACGTGATGATCAGTGAAGGCACGATCTTCGTCACTGATGACCGTGGTCAGCATGAAGTGCAGCTGCAGTGGCTGCTGGGCGAGCGCGGCTGACGTTATGCGCATCGAACCACGCCCCCTGCCGGACACCTTGCCGTTTCTTGGCGACCTGCCGCCGCTGCTGACCCGGCTGTACGCCGCCCGTGGCGTGCACAGTGCGGCGGAACTGGACAAAAGCCTGGCACGCCTGCTGCCTTACCAGCAGCTCAAAGGTATCGACGCAGCGGTAGACCTGCTGGTCGAGGCCCTGGCCCAGCGCCAGCGCATCCTGATCGTTGGCGACTTCGATGCCGATGGCGCGACCGCCAGCACTGTAGGGGTGTTGGGTCTGCGTCTGTTGGGGGCGGCGCATGTCGATTACCTGGTGCCCAATCGTTTCGAATACGGTTATGGCCTGACCCCGGAAATCGTTCAGGTTGCCCTGGAACGCCAGCCTCAGCTGTTGATTACCGTGGACAACGGTATTTCCAGCGTAGAGGGTGTGGCCGCAGCCAAGGCTGCCGGGCTGAAGGTGCTGGTCACCGATCACCACCTGCCAGGTCATGAACTGCCGGCAGCCGATGCCATCGTCAATCCCAACCAGCCCGGCTGCGAGTTCCCGAGCAAGGCGCTGGCCGGGGTCGGGGTGATTTTCTACGTGCTGATGGCCTTGCGCGCACGCTTGCGCAGCCTCGGGCATTACGACAACGCGCCACAACCGAATATCGGCGAACTGCTCGATCTGGTCGCCCTGGGCAGTGTTGCTGACGTCGTGCCCCTGGACGCCAACAACCGCATCCTCGTACATCAAGGCCTTGAGCGGATCAGGGCAGGGCGGGCCCGGCCCGGGCTCAAGGCCATCCTTGAGGTGGCGCGGCGTGATCATGCACGCATCACCTCCACTGACCTCGGCTTCATCCTCGGCCCGCGCCTGAACGCCGCCGGTCGTCTGGACGACATGAGCCTGGGTATCGAATGCCTGCTCAGTGACGACCCCAACCTGGCGCGGGAAATGGCCGGGCAACTGGATGAGCTGAACCAGGACCGCAAGTCGATCGAGCAGGGTATGCAGCGTGAAGCCCTGGCCCAGCTCAAGGATCTGCCACTGGAGTCGATGCCGTTCGGCCTATGCCTGTTCGAACCGGACTGGCACCAGGGGGTGATCGGTATCCTGGCCTCGCGCCTCAAGGAGCGTTACCACCGGCCGACCATCGCCTTTGCCGATGCCGGCGAAGGCATGCTCAAGGGCTCGGCCCGTTCGGTGCCGGGCTTTCACATCCGCGACGCCCTGGACGCCGTGGCGGCACAGCATCCGCAACTGATCAGCAAGTTCGGTGGCCATGCCATGGCTGCCGGCCTGTCCTTGCCTGCCGACAACTTCCCGGCGTTTGCCCAGGCTTTCGATGAAGAAGTGCGCAGGCAGTTGCGCGAAGATGACCTGACCGGTCGCCTGCTCTCCGATGGCAGTCTGGCCGTTGAAGAGTTTCACCTGGAACTGGCGCGTGCCCTGCGTCACGCCGGGCCGTGGGGCCAGCACTTCCCCGAGCCGCTGTTTCACGGGGTGTTCCAGCTGGTCGAACAACGGGTGGTGGGCGAGCGGCACCTGAAAGTGGTGCTCAAGAGCGAGTGCGGCTCGGTCAAACTCGATGGCATCGCCTTTGGCGTCGATCGTGAAGTCTGGCCCAACCCGACGGTGCGTTGGGTCGAACTGGCGTACAAGCTCGACGTCAACGAGTTCCGCGGTCAGGAAAGCGTGCAACTGATGATCGCGCATATCGAGCCGCGCTGAACTCAAGGGGCAAAGTGGTCTAGGCTCAGAATGATTGGTCGAAGAACCTGCGGGGAAGATTCTGTGGTCGGCCGGTCAACTATCTGGAGCCTTACCACTTGATTTGAGAGGTGCCCCATGAGTCTGCTGCTTGCACCCTATACCCTGCGCCACCTGACCCTGCCCAACCGTATTGCCGTTTCTCCCATGTGCCAATACTCCAGTGTCGATGGCCTGGCCAATGACTGGCACTTGGTCCACCTGGGCAGCCGCGCGGTGGGCGGTGCCGGGCTGATCTTCACCGAGGCCACAGCGGTTACCGCCGACGGGCGCATCACCGCCCAGGATCTCGGGCTGTGGGATGACGCGCAGATCCCGCCGCTGCAGCGTATTACCCGTTTCATTACTGCTCAGGGCGCGGTTCCCGGCATTCAACTGGCGCATGCCGGACGCAAGGCCAGTACCTATCGGCCGTGGCTGGGCAAGCAGGGGAGCGTCAAGCCCGCAGACGGCGGCTGGGTACCGGTCGGTCCGTCAAAAATTGCCTTCGATCCGCAGCACACCGCGCCTGTCGAGATGAGCAAAGCGCAGATCGATGAAGTGATTCAGGCCTTCGTCGACGCCGCGCAGCGTGCATTGACAGCAGGTTTCAAGGTGGTTGAAGTGCATGCGGCGCATGGCTATCTGCTGCATCAGTTTCTGTCGCCGTTGAGCAACCAGCGACGTGATGAATACGGCAGCAATTTCGAAAATCGCATTCGCCTGACCTTGCAGGTGACCGAGGCGGTGCGGGAAGTCTGGCCGGAGGAGTTGCCGGTGTTCGTGCGGCTATCGGCTACCGATTGGGTTGAAGATGGCTGGAACCCGGACGAGACCGTCGAGTTGGCCAAGCGCTTGCGCAAATTGGGTGTGGACCTGATCGATGTGTCCTCCGGCGGCACGTCGGTGAACGCCGAGATTCCTACCGGGCCTGGGTACCAGACACAGTTTGCCGCCAAAGTGCGCGAAGAGTCGGGGATTGCCACCGGAACGGTCGGGATGATTACTGACCCGATGCAGGCCGAAACCATTTTGCGCACGGCGCAGGCCGATATCATTTTCCTGGCGCGAGAGCTGTTGCGTGATCCGTATTGGCCGCTGCATGCCGACGATGACCTGGGCGGCAACAAGGCAACCTGGCCGGCTCAGTACCAGCGCGCGACCAGTCGTGAGCAACCGATTCATGAGTCGGATTTACGCGACTGACATCTGTGGGAGCCGGCTTTGCCGGCGATGCCCGGCGCCGCCGGGCCGGGGGTACTACGCAGCGAACGCGGACCGCCCCATCGCCGGCAAGGCCGGCTCCCACAATATGAGCTGGATCAGGTCAGTTCGCCGACAGCCCGCCATGCCTCATCGATCGCCGCATGCGCATACGCACTCCAGGCCGCATCGGAGTTGGCAATGCTGACCTTGCCCACAGGCTTGCGTGCCAGTTCCATCCACTGTTCGGTCTGATCAGGATCGTCGTACAGGGTGTTGGTAAAGCAGGCATAACCATGCGGCCAACGATTGACGGTGATCGCCAGGATGTCCTGGTTGTGGTCGAAACCGCCAGGCCCGAGCATGCGCTGCAGTTGTTCACGCAACTGGCTTTCCAGCGTTTCAAATGGCGTGCCATATAGTCGCCCGCGTCCGGCGCGCGCCTGGTCACGGCTGTTCATGCCGCTATCAGGGCTGGTCGGTACGTAGACCATGTGCAGGCCGATAGGCTGTGCCGGGTCGCGTGGATGTTCGTAGCCACCCATGCTTACCGGGTAGTCCAGTTTGATCCGGCTATAGGGTTGCGTGGCGGCGTAGATTTCATGCACGCCAAGCTTCTGGAAAGCCTGCCAGTTGCGCACGATGACCTTGGTGTACACCAGCGGAAACTTCACATTCTGGCTCAGGGCATACGCCTGCTCGGCCGACAGGTCGCGCAGCAGGTACGGGATCATCATGTTGTAGCAAGCCAGAACGCAGTGCTTGCCGCGTACCTGAGCCAGTTGACCGCCGCGGCTGTAGCTGACATTCACCGCGCCATCGGTATTGCGCACGCTGACTGCGGTGCTGTTCAAGCGCAGGCGCACCGGCTGCCCGCTGCGGTCGAGCTGGCTGTAGTCGAAGTCGGCCAGGACGATATCTTCCATGTCCTTGCCCCGTGCTACCGACGGAATCAGGCTGCGCACCAGCAAGCGTGCCAGCGAGGCGTTGCCATCGGGGAAGTGATAGATGTAGGGCTCTTCCATTTCCGCCTGGGCTTCTTCGCTGATCGGCTCCAGGTTCATCGCGCTAAAACCGGGAAAACCGACGTAGTAGGCATCTGCAGCGGCCACGGTATCGATGCTCAGGGCCATGAAGTCGTTGGTGCGGCCCTGAAAGTACTTCACCGCGGTGGGCGACAGGCCGACGTCCTTGAGCAGGAAGTCGCGGTAGCTGGTGCGTTCCAGGTAGGCGGTCTTGTCCTCCAGTGACTTGCCTGCCAGGTAATCCCTGGGCGCTTGGTGCAGGTCGATCAAGGCCTTGCGGTCGCTTTCGGGCAGGGGGAAATCGTTGATGAAATCGCGGATCGAACGGGCGTTGAGCTGCCCGGGGGCAATGTCGTCGGCGACCATGGGCGTCGGGTCGCCGGTCACCAGTTTGTCTTCGCCGAAGGTTTCTTTATCGAAGAACACGCCGCGCGACAGGCCCAGGCCTGGGTAGAAACTGCGATCGAAGGCCGTTTCAAAACGCTTGATATCCACCCCGAGTTTTTTCAGCAAGCCGTTGACCTCGGCGCTGTACAGGTGGTTGGGTGACTGGAAGGCCTCGCTACCGCCGTAGCCGATAATCATCCGCCCACCAGCACTGAACTCGTTGCGCTTGGCGTGACCGCCAAAGTCGTCGTGGTTTTCGAGGATGAGGATTTTCGCCTCCGGGTGCTTTTCCCGATAGAAAAACGCCGCCGCCAGCCCGCTGATGCCACCACCGACCACCACCAGGTCGTATTCCTCTTTGATCGGCAAGGTGTCGGTGGCGAAGCTTTTTTTCTCCCAGCCCATCTGGTGCGCGACTTCAAAGGCGCCGACATGGCTGCCACGCAGGCCGGTCAATGCCGGCGGGTAGTAGCGCCCGCTTTCGGCCGCTTGCAGCAGTTGCAGCGGGGTCAGGCCCGCTGCAATGCCGATAGCGACGCCATTGATGAAGTCGCGACGGGTTATTTCCATGGGTTTCCTTACCTTAGTGTTTGAACATCACATGCCGGATGCAGGTGTAGTCTTCCAGCCCGTACACGGACATATCCTTGCCATAGCCAGAGAGTTTCTGGCCGCCGTGGGGCATTTCGCTGACCAGCATAAAGTGCGTGTTGACCCAGGTACAGCCGTACTGCAGGCGCGCCGAGACGCGGTGGGCGCGGCCGACATCAGCGGTCCAGAGCGAGGAGGCCAGACCGTAGTCCGAGTCATTGGCCCAGGCCAGGGCCTGAGCCTCGTCGTCGAAACGGGTCACCGAAACCACCGGCCCGAACACTTCGCGGCGGACGATTTCGTCATCCTGTTGCGCATCGGCCAACACCGTGGGTTCAAAGAAGAAGCCATCACCGGCCACCGCCTTGCCGCCGGTGATCAGGCGAATATGCGGCTGGGCGATGGCCCGCTCGACCATGGCCGCCACCCGGTCGCGGTGCTGGGCAGTGATCAGCGGGCCCAGTTCGGTGTCCGGGTCGTTCTGCAGACCGTGCTTGATACTCGCTACAGCCTTGCCGAGTTTCTCCACGAACTGCTCGTAGATGCCGCTCTGGGCATAGATGCGGCAGGCGGCGGTGCAGTCCTGGCCTGCGTTGTAGAAGCCGAAGGTGCGGATGCCTTCGACGGCGGCATCGATATCGGCATCGTCGAAAATAATCACCGGAGCCTTGCCGCCCAACTCCATGTGCATGCGCTTCACGCTGTCGGCGGTGCTGGCGATGATGTTGGCACCGGTGGCGATGGAACCGGTCAGCGACACCATGCGCACTTTCGGGTGGGTAACCAGCGGCGTGCCGACACTCGGTCCCCGGCCAAAGAGGATATTCAGCACGCCGGCGGGAAACAGCTCGGCGGCCAGTTGCGCCAGGCGCAGGGCGGTGAGGGGTGTCTGTTCCGAAGGTTTGAGCACCACGGTGTTGCCAGCGGCCAGGGCCGGGGCGATCTTCCAGGCGACCATCATCAACGGGTAGTTCCACGGGGCGATGGAGGCGACTACACCAAGCGGGTCGCGGCGAATCATCGAGGTATGCCCCGGCAGGTATTCACCAGCGGCCGAGCCGCCCGGGCAACGGCTGGCACCGGCGAAGAAGCGAAACACATCGGCAATTGCCGGGATCTCGTCGTTGAGCGCCGCCGCATAGGGTTTGCCACAGTTGTCCGATTCCAGCCGGGCCAGTTCCTCGCCATGTGCTTCGATGCTGTCCGCCAGCTTCAGCAACAGCAGCGAACGTTCCTTGGGCGTGGTCTGCGACCAGCTTTCGAAGGCACGGTCGGCGGCACGCACGGCGGCATCGACCTGGGACTCGCTGGCTTCGTTGATCTCCACCAGCACGCTGCCCAGCGCCGGGTTGAGTACCGCCAGCGCGTTACCTTCGCCAGCAACCAGTTGGCCATTGATCAGCAGTCGGGTTTGCATGATTTACGTCCTCCTAATGTTATTTGCCGCTGCCGGCAACGCTTTCGCCGCCGCGGGTCAAGTAGTAGGCGCCGAGGATCGGCAGCATGGTCACCAGCATCACCAGCATGGCGACCACATTGGTCACCGGTACATCACGCGGCCGGCTGAGCTGGTTGAGCAACCAGATCGGCAGGGTGCGTTCGTGGCCGGCGGTAAAGGTGGTGACGATGATTTCATCGAACGACAGGGCGAAGGCCAGCATGCCGCCTGCCAACAGGGCCGAGCCGAGGTTGGGCAGGATGATGTAGCGGAAGGTCTGCCAGCCGTCGGCGCCGAGGTCCATCGAGGCCTCGATCAGGCTGTGGGAAGTGCGGCGCAGGCGGGCAATGACGTTGTTGTAGACGATTACCACGCAGAACGTCGCGTGACCAACGACGATGGTGAAAATCCCAGGCTCGATGCCCAGGGTCTTGAACGCCGACAGCAGGGCGATACCGGTGATGATCCCGGGCAGCGCAATCGGCAGGATCAGCATCAGCGAGATGCTTTCCTTGCCAAAGAAGCTGCGTCGGTACAGCGCTGCCGACGCCAGGGTGCCCAGCACCAGGGCGATCAGCGTGGCCAGGCAGGCGACCTGCGCCGACAGTTTGATCGCTTCAAGCACATCGGGCCGGGAAAACGCCACGCTGAACCACTTCAGGGTAAAGCCCTGGGGCGGGAAGCTGAACGCCGCATCCTGGGTGTTGAAGGCATACAGAAAGATGATCAGGATCGGGAAGTGCAGGAACACCAACCCACCCCAGGCCGCCAGGCGCAGGCCCCAGGACGCTTGTTCAGAGTGCATCGAAAGCCCCCAGGCGTTTGACCATGGACAGGTAGATGGCGATCAGCACGATCGGCACCAGGGTGAAGGCTGCGGCCATCGGTATGTTGCCGATCGCGCCTTGCTGGGCGTAGACCATGCTGCCAATGAAGTAGCCGGGAGGGCCGACCAGTTGCGGCACGATGAAGTCGCCCAGGGTCAGCGAGAAGGTGAAGATCGAGCCGGCGGCGATGCCTGGCACCGAGAGCGGCAGGATCACCTGCATGAAGGTTTGCCGGGGCTTGGCGCCGAGGTCAGCCGAGGCTTGCAGCAGCGATGGCGGCAAGCGCTCCAGCGCGGCCTGGATGGGCAGGATCATGAACGGCAGCCAGATGTAGACAAACACCAGAAAGCGCCCCAGGTGCGAGGTCGACAGGGTGCTGCCGCCGACCCCGGGAATGCCGAGAATGAACTGCAGCACAGGTTCCAGGTTGAGCTGCTGGACGAACCATTGAGCCACGCCGCCTTTGGCCAGCAGCAGGGTCCAGGCATAGGCTTTGACGATATAGCTGGCCCACATCGGCATCATCACCGCGATGTAGAAAAAGGCCTTGGTCTTGCCGCTGGTGTAGCGGGCCATGTAGTAGGCGATCGGAAACGCCAGGGTGGCGCTGGCGATCGATACGGCAATGGCCATGCCCAGCGTGCGCAGGATGATGTCGAAGTTCGACGGATTGAACAGGGCGGCGAAATTGGCCAGGGTCAATTCCGGGGTGACCGCCATGGTGAAATCGTCGAAGGTGTAGAAGCCCTGCCAGAGCAGGCTCAGCAACGAACCGAGGTAGATCGCCCCGAACCAGATCAGGGGTGGCACCAGCAGCAGCGCCAGATAAAGATTGGGGCGTCGGTAGAGCAGGTCGCAGAAGCGTCGCAGGGCCAGGTTCATCTTACTGGCCCCCGTTCAATACGGTTTCCTGCAGTGAGGTCATCGCTTCCCGTGCCCAGCGGGCCTGCAGGCGTTGGCCGGTCTGCCAGGGCGTGGCCTGCTGCTGCCATTGATTGTTGGCCTGGCTGACACACAGCAACTGGCCATTGTCGAGCTTCAGCTCGTAGCGGGTGGCGCTGCCCTGGTACTGGATATCGTGCAGCAGGCCGCTGACCTGGACTTCATCGCTGGCGGCAGGCTGCTCGCCCAGACGAATGTGTTCCGGACGAATCGAGAAGGGCAACTGGCTGCCGTTCAGCTGCGCCGCCAGTTCACCACGCAGCACGTTGGAGGTACCGACGAACTCGGCAACAAACGTGGTGGCCGGCTTCATGTAAAGATTGCGCGGCGTATCGACCTGCTCAATGCGGCCGCGATTGAACACTGCGACCCGATCGGACATCGACAGCGCTTCGGTCTGGTCATGGGTGACGAAAATGAAGGTGATGCCCAACTGGCGCTGCAGTTTTTTCAACTCGCTCTGCATCTGTTCGCGCAGCTTCAGATCCAGTGCGCCCAAGGGCTCGTCGAGCAGCAGCACACGCGGGCGGTTGACCAGAGCGCGGGCCAGGGCCACACGCTGGCGCTGACCGCCGGACAGTTGCGCCGGCTTGCGCTGCCCGTAACCGCCCAGGGCGACCATGCTCAGGGCTTCTTCGGCGCGGCTCAGGCGTTCCTGTTTGCCCACGCCTTTGACTTTCAGGCCATAAGCGACGTTATCGAGCACATTCATGTGCGGGAACAGGGCGTAGTCCTGGAATACCGTGTTGACGTCGCGCTGGTACGGCGGCAACCCGGCCGCCTCGGCACCGTGGATACGGATGGAGCCGGCGCTGGGCTGTTCGAAGCCGGCAATCAGGCGCAGGCAGGTGGTTTTGCCTGAACCCGAGGGGCCGAGCATGGAGAAAAATTCGCCGTCATGGATGTCGATGGACACCCGGTCTACGGCCTTGACCTCGGCAAAACTGCGGGAAACATCGGTGAACTGGACTGCAAGGGTCATGTGCGGTGCTCCGAGTCTCTAGACTGGATCGCGGGGCAAGCCCGCTCCTACAGTGTGGGAGCGGGCTTGCCCCGCGAAGAGGCCCTAACGGCCACCCATGATTGCGATGTAGTCCTGAGTCCAGCGGCTATAAGGCACGAACTTGCCACCCTCGGCCTGTGGGGTTTTCCAGAAGGCGATTTTGTCGAAGTTGTCGAAGCCATTGGTCTTGCAGCCTTCGGCGCCGAGCAATTCGCTGCCGGTACAGGCTGCCGGTACCGCCGGCAGCGAACCGAACCAGGCCGCCACGTCGCCTTGGACCTTGGGTTGCAGCGACCAGTCCATCCATTTATAGGCGCAGTTGGGGTGCTTGGCCTCGGCATGCAGCATGGTGGTATCGGCCCAGCCGGTGGCACCTTCCTTGGGAATGGTCGACGACACCGGCTGTTTGTCGGCCTTCAGGGTGTTGACCATATAGCCCCAGGAGCTGGAAGCGACCACGCCCTCGTTTTTCACATCGCTCATCTGCACAGTCGCGTCATGCCAGTAGCGATGGATCAGCGGCTGTTGCTGACGCAGCAGTTCGAGCACCGCCTTGTACTGGGTTTCGTTGAGTTCGTAGGGGTTCTGGATACCCAGCTCCGGCTTCGCCGATTTCAGGTACAGCGCCGCGTCGGCAATATAGATTGGCCCGTCGTAAGCCTGCACTCGTCCTTTGTTCGGCTTGCCGTCCGGCAGGTTCTGCGGTTCGAAGATCACCCCCCAACTGGTGGGCGCCTCCTTGAATACATTGGTGTTGTACAGCAATACGTTGGGGCCCCACTGGTAAGGGGTGCCGAACACCTGATTGTTCACCACATACCAGGCGCCATCCTTCAAACGCGGGTCAAGGTTCTTCCAGTTCGGGATCAGCGCGGTGTTGATCGGTTGAATGCGCTTGCCGGCAATCAGGCGCAGCGAGGCGTCGCCCGAGGCAGTGACCAGGTCGTAACCACCCTTGGTCATCAGACTGACCATTTCATCGGAGGTGGCGGCGGTCTTGACGCTGACCTTGCAACCGGTTTCCTTCTCGAAACCGCTGACCCAGTCGTAGGCCTTGTCACTTTCACCGCGCTCGATGTAGCCGGGCCAGGCAACGATATCCAGCTGGCCTTCGCCGTCACCCACCGCCTTGAGCGGCTCGGCGGCCTGCAAGCTGGCGCTGGCCAGCAAGGCGGTACTCAGAACGCTGAACAATGCGGTCTTGTGCGCTGACATGGTGTTCCCTCTTGTTTGAAATTATGGTCGGGGCAGTAACAAACAAAGGTACAAGCGTAGTGCGGTTATCGTCGGTTGGTTCCTGGTGATCGCCCTGGCGTGCAGGGGCATCATGAGGGGTGGCCTCACAATTGGTTTTATCGTTGGCTGTCAGTGTATATCCTTTTTTTCGATGAGGATGAGGCGCCCATATCGCGGGGCAAGCCCGCTCCCACAGCGATGCATTTTTAAGGTTTGCCTGATAGCCCGCCTTACTCCCCGTTCCCTAGACTCGTCCGCCAGATCAACCTCCTGGCAGGACATCACATGCAACTCAGGAACTTGCGGCTGGCCCAGCGTGCCACGCTGATTTTCGTCATCATCAACCTGCTGGTCGTAGCGCTTGGCGCGATTTCCCTCTGGCAGATGGGGCGGGTTCGTGCAGCGGCGGTGGAGATCGAGCGCAACTGGATGGAAAGTGTCCGGCAGGCCGGAACCATCGACGCGATGGTATTGCGCATGCGCCTGGAAAGTTTCCGGATGATCAACTCTGCCAGTCCCGAGGTGCGAAGGGCTTCGGCCGATACAGTGGCCGATATCCGGGTCAAACTGAAACAGATGGTGGAGGGCTACCAGAAGCAGGTCAGCAGCCCTGAAGAAGAGCAGATTTATCAGGCGGTCAAGCTGGGTATCGCTGTGTATGACAGCAAGCTTGATGCACTCCTGCAGATCGCCCTTTCGGGGGCAGCGCAGGACGCCATCGACTACATCGACAAGCACATCCGCCAACCCACCAACGAACTTCAGGCGACCATTGGCAAGCTTGTGGTGCTCAATCGTGAGGGCGGTCGGCAATCGGGCATCGAGTCGGAAGCGATTTATCAGCGCTCGATCATTACGGTGATCGGTATCGGTGCGTTGGTGATTGGCTTGAGTGTCATTCTCGGCATCCTCTTCGCTCGCAGCATCAGTGTGCCTCTGCTGTCGGTATTGAATGTCAACCGCAAGATCGCCGAAGGTGACCTGCGTACCGAGCTGGTAGTTACCGGCAAGGATGAACTGTCCGACCTGATGCGCTCGACCATCGCCATGCAGACGAGTCTGCGGGACACCATCCAGCACATGGGCAATTCGGCCACCCAGCTGGCCGCGGCGGCGGAAGAAATGCATTTGGTGACCGAGGATTCGAGCAACGGCCTGCAGCGCCAGAACGATGAGATCGAACAGGCGGCAACGGCTGTGAATGAAATGTCCGTTGCCGTCGAGGAGGTCGCCAGGAACGCGGCCTCGGCCTCGGAGTCTGCTCAGGCATCGGACGCTTCCAGCCAGATCGGCTCCGAGCGGGTGCTGGAAACCGTCGAGGCGATCCGCAGCCTTACCGGCATCGTCACCCGTACCAGTGGGGAAGTGGAAGGGCTGGCCAGCAAGGCCCAGAACATCACCAAGGTGCTGGACGTGATCCGTGCCATCGCCGAGCAGACCAATCTGCTGGCGCTCAATGCCGCGATCGAGGCGGCCCGGGCCGGCGACCAGGGGCGCGGCTTCGCCGTGGTGGCCGATGAGGTGAGGGCCTTGGCCCATCGCACTCAGGAGTCCACCAAGGAAATCGAAAGCATGATTGCCGATATCCAGACCGGGGCCGAGCAGGCCGTGCTGGCCATGGGACAGAGTTGTACCGACGCCCAGAGCACCCTGAGTATTGCCCAGGACGCTGGCGCTGCACTGGACGCGATTTCCCGTTCGATCACCGAGATCAACGAACGCAACTTCCTGATCGCCACCGCCTCGGAGGAGCAGGCGCAAGTGGCGCGCTCGGTGGATAGCAATCTGGTCAGCATCCGTGATCTGTCGATCCAGACTTCGGCGGGGGCCAACCAGACCGCTACGGCGAGCAACGAACTGGCGAAGCTGGCCATCGTCATGAGTGACCTGACCAAACGATTCCTGACCTGAGGAATAAAGCAATGCAACTGGCAGACCTGGATATTGGTGAGTTGATTGAGGTGATCGGCCTCGCCCTCATCCCGATCATTTTCGACGGTGTGGACAAGGACACGCCCGCCCACGCATTGCGTGCGCGGGCACGCCTGAACGCCGAGGTCATGGGGAGGGTGGCGGCGGTCTTGTATTGTGGTAACCGGGTTGGTCCGGACATCGGCGAACTGATCGAGCTGTTCACCCGGCACATGTGCAAGGAGCATCTGAATGCCTTCAATCGGGTGCTGGGCCCGGAGGGGCACCTGAGTCGGCTGGATTGAAATGCTATCGAGAATCACCCCCCGATTTTTAAGGATTTGCTGATGGTTTGCGTGTCGCTGGCACGCTTACTCTTCGGCGATGAAGCTTAAGCAGTTCCTCCAGCCCGCCGACGCCTTTTTTTCCACGCCCAAAGCGGCGCGCAGGTTGCTGCGTCTGTTCGCTCAGGTGATGGTGCTGGGCGCTGTGGTGGGGGCGATCATTGCGGTGGGGGCGGTCTTCAACAGAGAGATCTCCCGTCGCCAGGGTTATATGGGGGATGCCATTACCAATGCGCGGGTGTTCTTCACCCAGCGTGAGGCGTTTTTGCGTACCCTTGCTCTGTGCGCCGCCAACCTGCCCGGCGAATCGGCTGAACGCTCCCCAGGGCGCATACTGCTGTCAGAGCGGACACTCGATTTCCTGCGTCAGCACCGCGTCAATCTGCTGCAGATTACCGGGCAGGCTCAGATGCAGCTCGCTTACCTGAGCACGGGTATCCCGTTCAAACTGCCAGTGTCCGACGACATTCTCGCTCGCTTGCGTCTCTTCGATGTCGACTCGCCGGTCGTGGCCCAGGGCGTCTGGCTCACCGATAGCAGCAGCTCGCCCGCACGTCTGTATCTGTTCACCCTGGCTGATCGGCACCAGCCTGGCGCGGGCTGGATCGGCATGGAAATGGACGCCTCCGACGTTACCAACACGTTGCACGACGACAAGGCCGGGCAATTCATGATGGTCAACCCTGGCGGTGATGTGATGATGAGCAGCGCCGGCCATGCGCAGGATGTCCACCCGTTACTGGCCATGCCCGCCGGCAAGAGTTTCGGCTTTTCGGGGAGCGGGTGGCTGCCCGACCAGTTGGTGATGCGCAAGAAGCTCGGGTACTCGAACTGGACCATCTTCTATGTCCTGGACCTGTACTCGTTGCTCAAGGTGGTGTTCTGGCCCTTGGTGCTTTCCGTGCTGACAATCCTGGGCGTGGGGATGTCAGTCTGCCGCCTGGTATCGCGCATCGAACGTCGGCTGATCATCCCGGCGATCCGGCGCATCGACGCGCTGATCGAAAGCGAGACATTCAGCCGGGCAGTCATCCAGACTGCACCGGTTGCCCTTTGCGTGTTGCGCCGTGCCGACGGCCAGGTGGTGTTGGAGAACCGCCTGTCCGAGCAGTGGCTGGGTGAGTGTAACGAGCGCGAGCGCCTGCACCATCGCTGGATCGAGCAGGCTTTCGATGAAGCCCGGTCGATCCGCACCGACGAATTTCAGGCCGGCAATGGTCGCCACTTGTACCCGAGTTTCGTGAAAACCCGCTACAACGGTGAGGATGTGCTGTTCTGCGCCTTCAGCGATATCAGTTCGCGCAAGCAGATGGAGGCAGCGATGGCCGCCGCCAAGCGTAGCGCCGATGCCGCCAACGAAGCCAAGACGCTGTTCCTGGCGACCATGAGCCATGAGATCCGCACGCCACTCTATGGGGTACTCAGCACCCTCGAGCTGCTGGGCAAGACCGAGCTCAAGAGCCAGCAGAAGGCCTATCTCCAAGCCATCGAAAGTTCATCCAGTGCGTTGCTCAACCTGGTCTGCGATGTGCTCGACGTGGCCAAAATAGAAGCCGGGCAACTGGTGCTGGATGAGCGCGATTTCAAGCCACTGGAACTGGTCTACAGCGTGATCCAGAGCTATGCCTGCGCAGCGCGAGGCAAGGGGCTTCACCTCTACGCCTTTGTCGATCCGCAGATCCCGCAAGTACTTCACGGTGACGCGACACGTATCCGTCAGGTGCTGAACAACCTGCTCAGCAATGCCGTGAAATTCACCGACAGTGGCCAGGTGGTGCTGCGGGTATGTGCGGGAGCGGTTGAGGGTGAACAACTGAATGTGCACTGGCAGGTTTCTGACAGTGGCCGTGGCATCGACCCGCAGGACCAGGTCTTTCTCTTCGATCCGTTCTACCAGACGGGAGCCAGCGCCAACACCATCGCCGGCACCGGCCTGGGGCTGTCCATTTGCCAGCGTCTGGCAGGCTTGATGAAGGGGGCGATACGGGTGGTCAGCACGCCAGGTCTGGGCAGTAGTTTCACTTTGCTGGTCGGCTTGAGGTCCCTCCAGGCGCACATCAGGCTTGAACCCGGGCTCTGGCCGAAACGGGTCCATGTCTACTCTCCGGTACGGGAGATGGCCGAGTACATCTGCAGTTGGCTGGGTGCCTGGGGGGCGAAGGCGCAAATCGGTCTGCCCGAAACCGGGACACCAGCCAGCGAGGCTGTGCTCGTCGAAGTCTACCCGTACCGGCGAGGCGCACCGATCTGCGCATGGACCGGCGCCAGGATCGTGATCACTCCTGAGGACACGGAAGAAGAGCCTTGTGCCGGGCAGCACTGGCAGGTTCGGCTGAACGACCTCGACGGGTTGTTCGACACGCTCAGGCTGGCCCAAGGAAGCCTGGATCCGGATCTGGCGCAGGTTGCCGACGACCCTGAGGTGTCGAGAAAGCTCGACCTGAAACTGCTGGTCGTCGAGGACAACATGATCAATCAGCTGATTCTCAAGAACCAGTTGGAGGTGCTGGGCTGCCAGGTGGTGTTGGCCAGCGATGGTTCACAGGCACTGCTGCTGTGGGAGAAGGACTGTTATGACGTGGTGTTGACCGATATCAACATGCCAGGCATGAACGGCTACGAGCTGGCCAGGCAACTGCGCGACCAGGGTTGCCAGGCACCGATCATCGGCGCCACCGCCAATGCGATGCGCGATGAAAGTGACCGTTGCCTGGGCGCCGGGATGCAGGAACTGCTGGTAAAACCGTTTGGCCTGGGGGATTTGTACGACTGCTTGCAGCACTACGAAAAGGTGAGCGACTGTGGCGTATAGGGTTCTGCTGGTCGAGGATCATCCTGTTCAGCAACTCTATCTGCTGGACCTGTTCCGCGCGCTTGATGGCGTGACGGTGGACGCCGTACGAAACGGCGATCAAGCCCTGGGGTGGTTGAGTACGCATGCATTTGATCTGGTGCTCTGCGACCTGATGATGCCGGGCATGGATGGCATGCAACTGGTGCAGCGCCTGGCGGCACTCGGGCAAAGGCCCAGTCTGGCCTTCATGAGTGCATTGCCCGGGCGTATGCTCAGCAGTGCGAGTCTCGCAGCCAGTCATCTGGGATTCAATGTTCTCGGCCCGCTGGCCAAGCCGGTAAGCCTTGAGGCCCTGGCCAGGCTAATGCAGAAATTGGTGGTGCCGGACGCCGGGCAACGCGCGGCGTCAGCACCGGTGCGCATGCACAGTTTGGAAACCCTGAGCGAGGCTATCCGTTCGGGACAGATTCAGCCCTGGTTCCAGCCAAAATGGTCGCTGGCCAACGGGCACATTGTCGCCGCCGAAGCTCTGGTGAGATGGGTCGACGAAGGCAGTGACGTACTGTTGCCCAGGGACTTTCTGCCAGGGATCGTCAGCTTTCGCCTGGAGGAGGCGTTGCTGATACAGGTGGTGAGCCTGACCATCGCCGCACAGTCCCTATGGCACCGCAAGGGCTACCGGGTGCCCGTGTCGATCAATCTGCCGCCGCATTTGCTGGACGACGAGGACTTGCCGGATCGCTTGCATGCTCATGTCATCAGCAAGGGCGGGGTGCCGTCGGACATCGGCTTTGAAATCATGGAAAGCTCTGTGGCCAAAGACCCAGGACACTATTTCGCTGGCGTCTGCCGCCTGCGGCTCAAGGGCTTCGGCCTGGCCCAGGACGACTTCGGCAAAGGCTTCAGTTCGTACTTCAACCTGGTCTCCACGCCGTTCACGGAGCTAAAGATCGACCGCTCCCTGGTCAGTGGTTGCGTGGAAAATGCCAACCTTGCAGCGGCGCTTTCCAGCATCGTCGCGCTGGGCAAGCAGCTTGGGCTCAAGGTCGTCGCCGAAGGGGTGGAGACTACCCAGGAGCTGGCGTTGTTGAAGCAGGTCAATTGCGATCAGGTCCAGGGTTTCCTACTCTCCAAGGCAGTGAATCCAGGGAGTTTCCTCGACCTGCTGGCCAACGAGCGTCCGGCAGGCCGGTGATCGCACTGACATCGGATAAACGAGGCATGAAATGAACACAGACTCTCTCTTTGGCTCGCTGGTCAGCAGCGCGATGCGCCTGAGCAGTGGTCTGCTGGTGACCCTTGGCCTGGTGTTGATGTTGCTCATGACCAACATCTGGGCGATCGCGCTGCTGCTTGGCAGCCAGCAGGAAAAGGCTGTCTCGCACTTTGCCCGGGTGATGGAGAACATACGGGAGCAGGAAGTATTCCTGCAGGCAATCGCCGACCGCTTGGTGGCGCCAACGGACTCGTTGCAGGGCGCACCTCCTGTGCTCAAACAGGTACGCCGGTCCGGGGATGGCGTGAACGAACTCTATGAAGTCGCTGAAAGCGACTTCTCGATGCCGTTTACGGTCGCGCTGGCCCAGCAACACCAGAATGAGCGCAGCCTGAATGCGCTGTCTGCGCTGGGCTGGCATCTGACCAATTACTACAGCCGATTCTGGGCGCTGTCGCAGTTCCCCTCGCCCCAGCTGTTCGTGTTCAGCCCGCAAAACCCTTCAAGCATCGCAGTACCTGCTGTGGGCAGGTTTCGTAGCATAAACCTGCTGGAACAGCAGAACTATACATCGGTCGCCGCCGGGCTGATGGCCCGCACGCTGAGCGATCCTGACAAGTTGCTGGATTACCGGGTGCACTGGGCACCGATTGTGTCCGGGCTGCGGGATACTGGTGGCAGGCGTGAAATTGTCGCTTATGTGGCCGGCGAGCTGCCGATCAACCCGGTGCGGGTCGACAGTAGCATGGATCGGGTGGTGGTCACCGCGTTGCTCGAACTCGGGCACTCCGGCGATGCGGTCGGCGACCTGGAGTTGCCATTCCATGGCCAATTCACCCTGATCGACCCGCAAGGTAATGTACTGACCGGCCAGCGCGAGCCCGGCGGCGCAAGGGCAGGGTTCTCACTGACGACGAGCGGGTTGCTGATCAGCACGTTCGAAAGCGACTCCGCCCAGCCACGCTGGCAGGCCCAGTACTTCGTCGATTACCCCGGACTGTTTCGCTGGCTGGCGTTGCCGGTGTTACGCCTGCTGGCTGCCTCGCTGGTACTGATCCTGGGATTGCGCTGGCTGTACCGGCGCTATCAGGCTCGCGTCGTCGCTCCGGCGAAGGAGGCACAGGCACGCCTGCTGGAGAGCCAGGCCTTCAGCCATGCGGTGATCGAAGGGGCGCCCGCCGGCCTCGTGGTCATTGGCAAGGCCGATGGCCGGATGGTGATCGAAAACCTGCGGGCACAGCAGGGCAGGCCAGTGTCCCAGGCGGTGGTGGAGCTTTTGCGCACAACCGACGCGGTCCTCGACGGCGATGCCTGTATGGTGCTCGAGGGACGTTACTACCTGGTCAATTACTCATCGGCTCGCTACCAGGAGCAGGAGGTGCAACTGTGTGCGTTCTCGGATATCACCGAGCACCAGCAGCGCTCGCTTGCCCTGCACCAGGCCAAGCAGGAGGCCGAGCGGGCGAACGAGGCCAAAACCGTCTTCCTCACCACCATGAGCCACGAAATACGCACGCCGCTCTACGGTGTACTGGGCACCCTGGAGCTGCTGGGGCTGTCGAGACTGGACAAGCGCCAGCGCGACTATCTGCAAACGATTCAGTCGTCCTCGTCGACGGTCCTGCAAGTCATCAGTGATGTACTGGATGTTTCGAAGATAGAGTCCGGCCAGCTGGCGCTCGAGACCACCGCCTTCTCGCCACTGGAGGTGGTCGAGCAGGTCATCGCGGCGCATGTCGTCAGTGCCCGGGGCAAGGGCTTGCAGGTCTATGCCTGCACCGATCCATGGATACCGGACCAACTGCTCGGCGACATGGCCAAACTGCGCCAGGTGCTGCACAACCTGGTGGGCAATGCGATCAAGTTCACCAGCATTGGCCGTGTCGTACTGCGTTGCCAGGTGCTGGAAAGCACGGATGCACAGGTGTCGCTGCGGTTCCAGGTAGCCGATACCGGTATCGGGATCAACGAGCAACAGCAGTTGCATATCTTCGAACCGTTCTATCAAGCCAGCACCAGCAACCTGGTCAGTGGCACGGGGCTGGGCCTGTCGATCTGCCAGCGCTTCGTCGAACGCATGGGCGGGCACATCACTGTCGTAAGTGAGCAGGGGCTGGGTAGCAGCTTCACTGTGCAGCTGCCCTTCGAACGTACTGCCGCGACGGTGGAGTCGGCCCCGGCAATCGACCTCGGCGGACACCAGGTCCAGGTCCGCGCGCCTGCCTGTGAACTGGCCGAGCATCTCTGCGCCTGGCTGGTCCGTTGGGGCGCCCGGGCCACAGTGGTGTCGGCCAGTCCCCACGGCGCGTTGTCCGAGGCCTTGCTGGTGGATGTCCTGGCCGACCCCGAGCAGACATTCGCCTGGTCAGGCCGACGGCTGCTGTGCGAGCACGATGGGCCGCGGGTTCCCGAATACACGGGGGAGTGCTTCAGGGTCAGTGCGCACCACCTGCGGGCCATCGCCGAGGGCGTGCGTATGGCCACCGAAGAAGTGCCCGCAGGGGCCGATCCGCTGCCCGGCGCCACACCGGCGTCACTCGGTTTTCACGTATTGGTCGCCGAGGACAATCTGGTCAATCAGGCTATCTTGAAGGAGCAGCTTGAAGCGCTGGGCTGCCGGGTCAGCGTCGCCGGCGATGGCCGGCAGGCGCTGCAGGTGTGGCAGCAGGGTGGGATCGAGGTGGTGTTGAGCGACGTCAACATGCCGGTCATGAACGGTTATGAACTCGCCAGGGCGATCCGCGCTGATAGCCGGCAGGTTCCGATCATCGGCATTACGGCTAATGCATTGCGCGACGAAGGTGAGCGTTGCATCGCCGTGGGCATGAGTGCCTGGATGGTCAAGCCGCTGCTGCTGGAGGACCTGCTGGATGTGCTCGGCGGCCTGCCGAGCGGCGGTGTCGTCCAGGATCCGGGCGCTGGCGCCGGTGTGACCGCAGGCGTGCTCTCTGATTCCATGCGCAGTCTGTTCTGCCGTACCATGCGGGTAGATATCGACGCCCTTCATGCAGCCCTTGCCACAGGTGACCAGGCCGAGGTGGTACAGCTGGTGCACTCGGTCAGCGGTGCACTGGCCGTGGTGCGTGCCGACGAGCTGTCGCAAGTGTTCGGCGACCTGGAGCAGCGACTGCATGAGCAGGCCCTGGATGCCGCGTTGCAGGCCGATTTGAGCCGGGCGCTGGACAGGCTGTTCGGGTTGGTAATGTCGATATGAAGGCCGCCGCTTCTCACTTGGACCGTTCACACATGCACAAAACCACCGTTGTCATTGCCGATGACCATCCTATCGTGCTGCTTGGGGTGCGCCAGCTCATTGACGCGGATGAGCGCTTCGAGGTAGTCGCGGAGGCTTCGAACTCCACTGACCTGATTGCCAGATTGCACGCCTCCAGCCCTGACATCCTCATTACCGACTACAACATGCCGGGCGATGCGCAGTTCGGTGACGGCCTGAAGTTGATCGATTACATCGCGCGTAATTTCCCTGACCTGCAGGTCCTGGTGCTGACTATGGTCTCCAATGAACTGATTTTTTCCCGGCTGTACGATCTTGGGGTGGCCGGGGTGGTACAGAAGAACCAGCTGCATGCCGAGATCGAGCGGGCCCTGGAGGCGCTGGTGCACAAGCGCAAATACAAGGTCGCCGGTCTAGAGCGTGCCTGTGTGCGGGAAGTCGCGCGGTCGGTCGATGAACGCGTGGCCTCACTTTCCCCAAAGGAAATGGAAGTATTGCGGTTGTTCATCGCCGGTATGAGCCTGAACGACATCGCCAGGGCCCAGAACCGAAGCGCCAAAACCATCAGTACCCAGAAAGTGGCGGCCATGCACAAACTGGATGTCAGAACCGACCAGGAACTGATTACCTTCTGTATGGAGGAGCAGCTCTTTCAGTAAACCATCGCAGTCAGTCCCGCCGGTTTTCAGGATTGCCTGATAGAGCAGGGCAGGTACCCGGGGGTAAGGTTCACTCACGTGGATTTATGGCCTGCAGGGCTCGGCGGTGGCGCACATGTTTATCAGGAATGTAAAGCTGGTTCCCAGGACCGTAATGACGTTCGGCATTACCTGCGTCTTGCTGGTGTTGCTCGGCGGGCAGTCGCTGTGGCGCATGGAGAACGTCCAGTGGTCGATCACGGACCTGCAGGACAACTGCCTGCCGAGCGTTCGCCAGGCCAGCCTTATCGAAGCCGCCACTTACAGGTTGCGGGTGGCGAACCTGCTCTTCGCCATGGGTAATCCGCAAGCCGCCGATGCCGATGCCGCTGCCGAACAGATAAACCGCCGCAAGGATGCCCTGCTACAGGAAACCGCAGCCTATGTTCCGTTGATTTACGGCCCTGAGGAGCAGCACCTTTTCGATATCGTCAACGCCAACGTCAACACGTTCACCGGGCAGGTTGAGCAGTTACTGGCGCTGGGCCGCACTGCTAGCCAGGAAGAGCGGGTGAGGTTCATCAACAGTATTTCAGCACCTGCGGCCGAGGTGTTGTTGAAATCCACCGGGGAACTGCAGCGCCTGATGATGGAACGTGCCGAGCAGTCCGGTGCCAAGGCCCGTGAAGAAGCGCATGAGAGCACCCTGGCGACCATCGTGGTGGTCAGCATCGCGCTGCTGGTGACCTGCATCCTCACTCTGGTTTTCACCCGCAGCATTATCGTGCCCCTGCGCGAACTCCTTGGGGTCACGCAGAAGGTCGCCGGCGGCAACCTGGTGGGCGATATCGGTATTTCCGGCAAGGACGAGCTTACTGAGCTGCAGAATGCTACGGCGCAGATGCTGGGCAACCTGAAAGGCACTATTCATCACATCGCCGATTCTTCGTCGCAACTGGCGGCGGCAGCGGAAGAAATGAGCGCCGTTACCCACCAATCCAGCTCGGGCGTGCAGCGCCAGCGCATGGAAACGGAGCTTGCGGCGACCGCGGTGAACGAAATGACGGCGGCAGTGGATGAGGTAGCACGCAACGCGGTGGCGGCATCGGTCTCCACCCAACAGTCGGAGCAGTCGGCGCGCACCGGCATGCAACGGGTGACCGAGACCATCACCTCGATCGAGAACCTGAGCCTCGCGGTCCAGGGCACCAGTGTGGAGATCGAGCAACTGGCGGTGCGCACTGCCAGCATTGCCCAGGTCCTGGATGTGATCCGGGCCATCGCCGAACAGACCAACCTCCTGGCACTCAACGCAGCCATCGAAGCGGCCCGGGCCGGTGAGCAAGGGCGTGGTTTTGCAGTGGTAGCTGATGAGGTGCGCGCCCTGGCACACCGTACCCAGGCTTCCACGCAAGAGATAGAGGAGATGATCAAGAGCGTCCAGAGCGGTTCGCAGATGGCGGTGGCGTCGATGAAGCAGACCGACCAGGAGGCGATGGCGACGCTGAAGATCGCC
Organism: Pseudomonas sp. GW821-FHT10B02; assembly: GCF_059415665.1. Lineage (NCBI taxonomy): Bacteria > Pseudomonadati > Pseudomonadota > Gammaproteobacteria > Pseudomonadales > Pseudomonadaceae > Pseudomonas > Pseudomonas sp. GW821-FHT10B02. The sequence goes on from NZ_JBWKNR010000002.1 coordinate 292,283, forward strand.
CGCGAGGCGGGCACGGCGATTTCCGAGATCGCCCGGGCGGTTTCCGATATCAACGATCGCAATTGTCTGATCGCTACTGCTTCCGAAGAACAGGCACAGGTGGCCAAGTCCGTGGACATGAACCTGGTCAGTATCAACAACCTCTCGGTACAGAGCACCAGTGCTGCAGACCAGATTTTCCAGGCCAGTGGCGAACTTTCGGTGCTGGCGACGGACCTGAACAGGTTGGTCGCGCGTTTCATCATCTAGCGCTATGAGGAGTCGGACATGCTGCCGGAATTTACCAAACAGTATCCGCAAAGCTTGAACAGAATCTTCATTTCAGAGAGTGAAACCTGCGATATCCATGGTTTCGTCAGGCAATACATCGAAAGCCGCAACCTGCGTGGCAACTATCAGGCACAGCACGATGTGGTCACAGCGCTCCAGGATTATCCCGGCCTGGCCCCCGTCCGGCTGTACGAACTCAATGCATGGCTGGATAAAACCTTCAGGCGCAAGATATTTTGCCGTCCGGCAGCGCGGCTACTGAAGCGGATGAGCAACAACGACTACATCCCTCGGTGCGGATAAGTACAGGCAAGGCCTGGAAGAGCGTTAACGATGCGCGCGTATTTGAACAACAAGAACAGGGTAAAGCTTTATCCCGCTGTGTCCCTTGGCATCGCCAGCGCAGTCGCCGTCTTGCTCGGCGGGCTGATGATGATCAGCACGTTCGATAACTACATACACATGATGTACAACGGCAATTCGGCGCCTATCAGGCATCTTGCCAACATTCGTGCGTCACAGAGCGATATTCGTCAATTGCAATGGCAAGTGTTTGCTCATCGCCAGGCCAGTACGACCGCAGCCTATGCCAGGGCGGTCGCGTCCAGGCTCGATTCCATCGCCAGGGAATGGCAACTCTATTATCCCGAAGGCATCAGCAGCTCCCGGGAAAAGCAACTGGCAGAGCAGATCCGGATCGCACTGCCGCACGCCAGCACACTTGCGCACGAGTCTCTGGCGCGGCTTCAGTTCGAAGATTATGACGGCGTCATGCGCTGGTACGAACAAAACACCCCGTTTTTCGATCGGCTGGACCACCTGCTGGCCAGCGCCTTGCGGGTCAACGTCGAGCAGTCCGGGCAGTTGGCCAGCAACAGCAAGCAGCTCTTCGCCCGAATCTGCTGGGCGGCGCTGGGCCTGTCACTGGCACTGATTGCGCTGGGGGCGTTTGCTTTGCAATGGCGGCGGCAGCGGGACGATGCCCAGCGCAAATCCCTCGAGCACCTGTGGCTGGTGGACCAGGTATTCAACATCACCCTCAATGGTGTGATCATCACCGACCAGAGTGGCCGGATCACCAAGGTCAACCCTGCCTTCACCCGGATGACAGGGTATACGCAAGCAGAAGTACTGGGTCAGAAGCCGAGCCTGTGGAGTTCCGGCCGGCAATCCACGGCGTTCTATGCCGACATGTGGCAAAGCCTCATCGAACATGGGCAATGGCAGGGGCAACTGTGGAACCGCAAGAAGTGCGGCGACCTCTACCTGGAGTCGCTGTGCATCACGGCCATTCGCAGCCTTGATGAGTCGACCCTCAACTATGTGGCGGTGTGCAGTGATATCACCAGACAACAGGCAGAGCAGGAGTTGCAGGGTTACCTGGCCACCCATGACTCGCTGACCGATCTGCCGAACCGGGTGCTGTTTCGCGAGCGGCTGACCCAAGCCATTGCCCGTGGCCAACGTGCCGGCTTGAAGGTGGCGATTCTGTTCCTGGACCTTGACCACTTCAAGGAGATCAACGACCGCCTGGGGCACATGGTCGGTGACAGCACGCTGACCACCATTGCCAGCAGGCTCAAAGGCTGCCTGAGGGACGTCGATATCGTGGCGCGGTTGGGCGGCGATGAGTTCGCCATGGTGCTGGAAGATATCCATGACGTCAGTCAGATCGAGCCCATTGCCCGCAAACTGCTCGCTTCGGTGGGGCAGGCCATTATGGCGGACGGGCATGAAGTGTTTGTCACGCCCAGTATCGGGGTGAGTGTCTTCCCCGACGATGGCGAGGAGCCGGATACGCTGGTGAAGCTGGCGGACAAGTCCATGTATGAGGCCAAGGGTGCAGGCAAGAATGCGATCCGGTTCCACGCCAAAGAGCAGCCTCTGGAAATGTTGTGACAAGATTACGATGAGCCGGGAGTGTGGGGAGGGCTTATTCTTGGCCTTCATTTCCGCACTGTGGAGACGCGTGATGAATACCCGTGGTTTGCTTGACCAGTTGCTCAAGTCCGGCCAGGAGCTGTTGCAGAATCAGTCAGGCAAGACGTCCATTGGCAAGTCTGGGGGCGGTGGTGGTCTTGGCAGTCTGCTCTCCGGTGCCGGTGGCGGAGCCCTGGCTGCCGGGGCCATGGGCCTGCTGATGGGCAGTAAAAAAGCCCGCAAATACGGGGGTAAAGCCCTGACCTACGGCGGCCTGGCGGCGCTTGGAGTACTGGCGTACAAGGCCTATGGCAATTGGCAGGCCAAACAGGGCGCCACGGCGCCGGCTGAACTGCAGACCCTCGATCGTCTTCCACCTGCCCAGGTCGAACAGCACAGCCAGGCAATTCTCAAGGCTCTGGTGGCAGCGGCCAAGTCCGATGGCCACGTCGACGAGCGCGAACGGGCGTTGATCGAGGGCGAGTTCGTCAAGCTCTCCAACGATCAGGAACTGCAGCACTGGCTGCACGCCGAGCTCAACAAGCCGCTGGACCCGGCCGATGTGGCGCGCGCCGCCCGCACGCCGGAAATGGCTGCCGAGATGTACATCGCCAGCGTCATGCTGGTTGACGAGGAACATTTCATGGAACGGGCTTATCTGGACGAACTGGCCCGTCAGCTCAAGCTCGATCCGGCGTTGAAAGTCGAGCTGGAAAATCAGGTGAAACAAGCCATCGGTCAATGATTACGGGCCAGTGGCCAGGATGATGCCAATTTGCGTCGATCCAGCCTGAAAGTCAGCCGCAAAAGCCCATAGTGCCTGGGCTATACTCTGCCCATTTTTCTGCTCGCGTAGAACACTTGAGGGCTGACTGTGAAAAACTGGACCTTGCGCCAACGGATCCTGGCGAGCTTCGCCGTGATTATCGCCATCATGCTGTTGATGGTGGTGGCGGCCTATTCGCGCCTGGTGACCATCGAGTCCGATGAGGCAGCGGTGCGGACTGACAGCATCCCCGGGGTTTACTACAGTTCGATGATCCGCAGCGCCTGGGTCGACAGTTACGTGTTGACCCAGCAACTGGTGGGCTTGAGCGGGCAGCGTGAGCTCACTGCAACCGACAAGGCGCAGTACAAGGACTTCGACGATCGCCTCAAGCAGCACATGGCCAGTTATCAGGCGACTATCCAGGATCCCGACGACCAGGCCAACTTCGATGAGTTCGGCCGCCTCGAAGATGCCTACACCAAGGCTATCGATACGGTGCTTGAAGCCTATGTCCGCAAGGACTACGCCCAAGCCCAGCAATTGATTGGCGATGTGCTGACTCCGGCCTGGGTTACTGGCCGCAAACACCTGAACAGCGTGATCGAGCGCAACCGGCATTCGGCCGAAGAGGCGGCCGACTCGATCGTCGCAGCGGTGATCACGGCCAAGGTCAGCATGATCATTTCCCTGGTCCTGGCGATTATTGCCGCCGCTATTTGTGGCTTGCTGCTGATGCGTGCCATCACTGCGCCCATGCAACGTATCGTGCATGCCCTGGACAAACTCAGCAGCGGTGACCTCAGCGTGCGCATGAACCTCGATCGCAAGGACGAGTTTGGCGCGGTGGAAACCGGTTTCAACGACATGATGGGCGAGCTGACCAACCTGGTGTCCCAGGCCCAGCGCTCTTCGGTGCAGGTGACCACATCGGTGACCGAGATCGCCGCCACCTCCAAGCAACAGCAGGCGACTGCCACTGAAACCGCCGCCACCACCACGGAAATCGGCGCCACCTCGCGGGAAATCGCTGCTACCTCCCGTGATCTGGTACGGACCATGACCGAAGTTACCTCGGCCGCCGACCAGGCGTCGATCCTCGCCGGCTCCGGCCAGCAAGGTCTGGCGCGGATGGAAGAGACCATGCACCAGGTGATGGGCGCAGCCGACCTGGTCAACAACAAGCTGGCGATCCTCAACGAGAAGGCGGGCAACATCAATCAGGTGGTGGTGACGATCGTCAAGGTCGCCGACCAGACTAACCTGCTCTCGCTCAATGCCGCCATCGAGGCGGAAAAGGCCGGTGAATACGGCCGCGGCTTTGCCGTGGTGGCGACTGAAGTGCGGCGTCTGGCCGACCAGACAGCGGTGGCTACCTATGACATCGAACAGATGGTCCGCGAGATCCAGTCGGCAGTGTCGGCCGGGGTCATGGGTATGGACAAGTTCTCTGAAGAAGTGCGCCGTGGCATGTTCGAAGTGCAGCAGGTCGGTGAGCAACTGAGCCAGATCATCCATCAGGTCCAGGCCCTGGCGCCGCGGGTGCTGATGGTCAATGAGGGGATGCAGGCCCAGGCCACCGGTGCCGAGCAGATCAACCACGCCCTGGCGCAACTGGGCGATGCCAGCAGCCAGACCGTGGAATCGCTGCGCCAGGCCAGTTTTGCCATCGATGAGTTGAGTCAGGTGGCGAGCGGCCTGCGTGGCGGTGTATCGCGGTTCAAAGTCTGACCTGCCGATGAGCGACCTTCAGCCCCGCAGCAGCCAGGACGCAATCTCTCACGGGACCTTGCACCTGTTGTTCAGAATCGGTGAGCAGCGCTTTGCTCTCGACGCCCATGAGGTCGTCGAAGTGTTGCCGCGCCTGCCGCTCAAACCTATCGCGCAGACTCCGGACTGGGTGGCCGGAGTGCTGGCGCATCGCGGTGCGCTGGTGCCGGTGATCGACGTCGGCGCCTTGAGTTTCGGCCTGCCGGCACCGGTGCGCACCAGCACCCGTCTGGTGCTGGTGCACTACCGGGTTGAACCGCTACGGCCAGGACTGTTGCTGGGTTTGATCCTTGAACAGGCCACCGACACCTTGCGTTGCCTGCCCGATGAGTTTCAGCCCTACGGCCTGGACAATCAGCAGGCACCTTACCTTGGGCCAGTACGCGAGGATGCCCATGGGCTGGTGCAACGCATCAGTGTGCAGGACCTGCTCAGCGACACCGTACGGGCGCTGCTGTACCCCTTGCCTGAGCAACAGGCAAGTGAGCGTCAGGAGCCGCAATGAGCAACCAACAGCGTTTTTTCCGTTTCTTGCAGGAGCGCATCGGTCTGGACGTCGCCTCGGTCGGCGCGCCGATGGTCGAGCGTGCATTACGCCAGCGTTGCTCCGCACTGGGTGCCTACGACCTGGATGACTACTGGTTGCGCTTGCAGCAATCGACAGCGGAGCAACAGGCGCTTATCGAAGCGGTGATTGTTCCGGAGACCTGGTTCTTTCGATATCCAGAATCGTTCACGGCGCTGGCGGGCCTTGCCAGCAAACGCCTGGCCGAGCTGGCCGGGGCGCGGCCGCTGCGTATCCTCAGCCTGCCGTGCTCCACCGGTGAAGAGCCTTATTCCATCGCCATGACCTTGCTTGACGCCGGCATTGCCGGGAACTCGTTCCGGGTCGATGGCATGGACATCAGCCCCTTGTCGATCAACCGGGCCGAGCAGGGGCTGTATGGGCGCAATTCCTTTCGCGGCTCGCACCTCGAGTTTCGCCAGCGGCATTTTGACGAAGGTGACGACGGCCACCTCGTTCATGAGCGTGTGCGCCAGCAGGTCAAGTTGCAGGTGGGGAATGTGCTTGATCCGGCATTGAAGGCCCAGGCGGGCAGTTATGACTTTGTGTTCTGCCGCAATCTGCTGATCTATTTCGATCTGCCAACCCAGCAACGGGTGTTCGAAGTGCTCAAGCGCCTGATCCATGAGCAGGGTGTACTGTTCATCGGCCCGGCCGAGGGCAGTCTGCTGGCGCGGATGGGCATGCGCCCGTTGGGTATCGCTCAGTCCTTTGCCTATGTGCGCCAGGCTGAAAGCGAACCTGTGCTCAACAGCAAACCGCTGACAATGGCGCCACTCTCTGTCGCCCCCGGCACTTTATCGCGCCCATCGCCAGTGGCGGCGCCACCGCGCAAGTTCAATATCATTGCCGCGCCAACACCGGTCGGGCCCACGGTATCAGACAGCAATGCTGAATTGCTGGCGCAGATTGCCCGCTTGGCCAATGCCGGTAGCAGCGCTGAAGCCCAGGCGGCGTGTGCGCGTTATCTGCAGCATTATCCGCCGCATGCCCAGGTGTTCTACTGGCTGGGCTTGCTCAGTGATATCGCGGGCGACACCGGCGAAGCGCTCAGCCATTACCGCAAGGCGCTGTATCTCGATCCGCAGCATGCTGAAGCCTTGGCGCACCTGGCGGCCCTGCTGGCGTCCCAGGGTGATATCGCTGGCGCCCGTCGCCTGCAGGAGCGCGCGGCACGGCGGGCTGACCGGGAGTCTGAACAATGAGGGGAGAGCAACAGGTGCAAGTGGTTGCTGCGGATGCCGCCAGCATTGATGACTGCTGGAACCGGATCGGTGTGCGCGGTGATAAAAGCTGTCCGTTGCTGGTCGAACATATCCACTGTCGCAATTGCGCTGTCTATGCCAGCGCTGCAACTCGCCTGCTGGACCGTTACTCGCTGTCCCAGGATGCTCATGAGCAGGCGCAGGTGCAGGAAGAGGGCGGCGGTCGTTCGATGCTGCTGTTCCGTCTGGGGGAGGAGTGGCTGGCGCTGGCGACCCGTTGCCTGGTCGAGGTCGCGCCGTTGCAACCGGTACATTCGTTGCCTCATCAGCGCTCGCGGGCACTACAAGGCGTTGCCAACGTGCGTGGCGCACTGGTGCCCTGTCTGTCACTGGCCGACCTGCTGGATCTGGACGTACTCGGCACAGCCAGCACATCGGCGCGGGTCATGCCGCGCATGCTGATCATTGCTGCCACCGGTGGTTCGGTGGTGGTGCGGGTGGATGAAGTGGATGGTATTCACGGCCTGGACCCCGAGCGCCTGGTGCATGACCAGGGTGAAACGCGCTTTACCGCCGCAGTGCTGCAGTGGCGTGGGCGCAGTGTACGGGTGCTGGATGAAGAACAAGTGCTGTCTGCTGTGAACCGGAGCCTTTCATGACCCCAGAGCAAATGCGCGATGCTTCGTTGCTCGAACTGTTCAGCCTGGAGGCCGAGGCCCAGACCCAGGTGCTCAGTGCCGGCCTGCTGGCACTGGAGCGCAATCCGACCCAGGCCGATCAACTGGAAGCCTGCATGCGCGCGGCTCATTCGCTCAAGGGCGCAGCGCGGATTGTTGGCGTCGATGCCGGGGTCAGCGTTGCCCATGTCATGGAAGATTGCCTGGTCGGTGCCCAGGAAGGCCGGTTGCTGCTGCGGGCGGAGCATATCGATGCCTTGCTGCAAGGCACTGACCTGCTGATGCGTATCGCCACCCCAGGCGATGCGGCCATTGAACCTGCGGTGCAGGCTTTTCTCGTGCAGATGGCGGGACTGCTGGACCCGGCATCTACGCCGACGATTAATGCGCCCCCTGTGCCGATGCCAAGGGTTGAGCCTGAGCCGGTGATGGCTGAAGCGGTGATCGAGCCGGTACTGGCCGACGCCGAACCCGAGGCCCCTGTCCCGCGCAAGGGCAAGCGCGCCGCTGAAGGTGGCGAGCGGATCCTGCGGGTCACCGCCGAACGCTTGAACAGCCTGCTCGACCTGTCGAGCAAGGCGCTGGTCGAAACCCAGCGTTTCAAGCCGTATCTGGCCACCTTGCAGCGTCTCAAGCGCATGCACAGCCAAAGCGTTCGTGCCCTTGATGGCCTGAAAAACCAGCTGCAAGCCAGTGGCCAGAGCGCAGAAGTTCAGGAAGCGCTGGCTCAGGCCCAGCAACTGCTGGGACAAACCCAGCAGCTTCTGCTGCAACAGGCCGCCGACCTCGATGAGTTCGGCTGGCAGGCCAGTCAGCGCGCGCAATTGCTTTATGACACCGCCCTGGCCTGCCGCATGCGGCCCTTTGCCGATGTGCTCACCGGGCAAAGCCGGATGGTCCGCGATCTGGGGCGCTCGCTGGGCAAACAGGTACGCCTGGAGATCGAAGGCGAAAAGACCCAGGTAGATCGCGATGTCCTGGAAAAACTGGAAGCACCGCTGACCCACTTGCTGCGTAATGCTGTCGACCACGGCATCGAGCTGCCTGAGCGACGGTTGCTGGCCGGCAAGTCGCAGGAAGGGCATATCCGCTTGCGCGCATCGCATCAGGCTGGCCTGCTGGTGCTTGAGCTTAGCGATGACGGTGCTGGCGTGGATCTGCAGCGCTTGCGCCAGAGCATTATCGAGCGCCAGCTGTCGCCGGCCGAAACCGTGGCGCAGATGAGCGAAGCGGAGCTGCTGACCTTCCTGTTCCTGCCAGGCTTCAGCCTGCGCGACCAGGTCACCGAGGTTTCCGGGCGTGGCGTTGGTCTGGACGCTGTGCAGCATATGGTCCGTCAGCTGCGCGGCTCGATCGTGTTGAGCCAGACCAGTGGCCAGGGCAGCAGTTTTCACCTGGAAGTGCCGCTGACCCTGTCGGTGGTGCGCAGCCTGGTGGTGGAGGTCGCTGCCGAGGCTTATGCCTTCCCCCTGGCGCACATAGAACGGACCCTGGAGCTGCCGACCGAAGCCATCGTGCAGATTGAGGGACGCCAGCATTTCTGGCATGAAGGCCGGCACATCGGCCTGGTCGCAGCCAGTCAATTGCTCAATCGCCCGCCGAGCCAGACCGACGGACAATCAATCAAAGTGGTAGTCATCCGCGAGCGCGAGATGCTCTACGGCGTAGCGGTCGAGCGTCTGGTCGGTGAGCGGGTACTGGTGGTAATGCCGCTCGACGCGCGGCTGGGCAAGATTCAGGATATTTCGTCGGGTGCCCTGCTTGATGATGGCAGCGTTGTGCTGATCATCGACGTTGAAGACTTGTTGCGGTCGGTCGATAAGCTCTTGAGCACCGGTCGCCTTGAGCGAATCGAGCGTGGTCAGCGTACTACCCGCGAGGCGACGCGCAAGCGCATCCTGGTGGTCGATGACTCGCTGACCGTACGCGAGTTGCAGCGCAAGCTGCTGAGCAACCGTGGCTATGAGGTGGCGGTCGCAGTCGATGGCATGGACGGTTGGAACGCCTTGCGTAGCGAGGATTTCGACCTGCTGATCACCGACATCGACATGCCGCGAATGGATGGCATCGAGCTGGTCACCTTGTTGCGTCGTGACAGCCGTCTGCAGACGTTGCCGGTGATGGTGGTCTCCTACAAGGACCGGGAAGAAGATCGCCGCCGTGGACTGGACGCTGGAGCCGACTACTATTTGGCCAAGGCCAGTTTCCACGATGACGCCTTGCTTGATGCCGTGGTTGAGTTGATCGGGGGAGCCCAGGGATGAAGATCGCTATCGTCAACGATATGCCCATGGCCGTGGAGGCGTTGCGCCGGGCGTTGGCGTTCGAGCCTATGCACCAGGTGGTCTGGGTTGCCAGCAATGGCGCGGAGGCGGTGAAGCTGTGCGCCGAACAGACGCCGGACCTGATCCTGATGGATCTGATCATGCCGGTCATGGATGGCGTCGAGGCGACCCGGCGGATCATGGCCGAGACACCCTGCGCCATCGTGATTGTCACCGTGGACCGCCAGCAGAATGTCCACCGGGTGTTCGAAGCCATGGGCCATGGCGCGCTGGATGTGGTCGATACCCCGGCCCTGGGCGCAGGCGATCCCAAGGAAGCGGCTGCACCGCTGCTGCGCAAGATCCTCAATATCGGCTGGTTGATCGGCCAGCAGCGCAGCAACAGGCCGCAGCCAATGGCTGCGCCTCTGCGTGAGGTGGCGCAACGTCAGGGGCTGGTGGCCATCGGTTCGTCGGCGGGCGGCCCGGCAGCCCTGGAGGTCTTGCTCAAGGGCTTGCCGCAGGCGTTTCCCGCCGCCATCGTGCTGGTTCAGCACGTTGACCAGGTATTCGCTGCGGGTATGGCCGAATGGCTGAGCAGTGCTTCGGGTTTGCCGGTGCGCCTGGCCTGTGAAGGCGAGGCGCCGCAGCCCGGGCAGGTGTTGCTGGCAGGCACCAACCACCACATCCGCCTGCTCAAGAACGGCACCCTGGCCTACACCGCCGAGCCGGTAAACGAGATCTACCGGCCTTCGATCGACGTGTTTTTTGAAAGCGTGGCCCGCTTCTGGCGAGGTGACGCGGTTGGCGTGCTGCTGACCGGCATGGGGCGCGATGGCGCCCAGGGCCTGAAGCTGATGCGCCAGCAGAACTTCCTGACCATTGCTCAGGACCAACACAGCAGCGCCGTCTATGGCATGCCCAAGGCCGCAGTCGCGATCGACGCGGCGATGGAGATTCGCCCGCTGGAACGGATCGCTGCGCGATTAATGGAAATATTTCCAAAATGACGATATGTATTGTGCCACGCCGGCCAGTCGGCAGTGACCAGGTGACAGCGCATGAATGATTTACCGCTCGACGGTTTCCCGACCACCAATGAAAACTCGGCAATGGTCCTGTTGGTCGACGATCAAGCCATGATCGGTGAAGCGGTGCGCCGTGGCCTGGCTCATGAAGAGAACATCGACTTCCACTTCTGTGCCGACCCGCACCAGGCTGTGGCCCAGGCGGTGCGGATCAAGCCGACGGTGATCCTGCAAGACCTGATCATGCCCGGCCTCGATGGTTTGACGCTGGTGCGCGAATACCGTAACAACCCGGCAACCCGGGACATTCCGATCATCGTCCTGTCGACCAAGGAAGACCCGCTGGTCAAGAGCGCGGCCTTTGCAGCGGGCGCCAACGATTACCTGGTCAAGCTGCCGGACACCATCGAGCTGGTAGCACGTATTCGGTACCACTCGCGCTCCTACCTGACCCTGCTGCAACGCGATGAGGCCTACCGTGCCCTGCGCGTCAGTCAGCAGCAGCTGCTCGACACCAATCTGGTGTTGCAACGCCTGATGAACTCCGACGGCCTGACCGGGCTGTCGAACCGCCGTCATTTCGATGAGTATCTGGAACTGGAATGGCGTCGGGCGATGCGTGAGCAGGCCCAGCTATCGCTGCTGATGATCGATGTTGACTACTTTAAGGCATTCAACGATACCTTCGGACATCTGGCCGGCGACGAGGCGTTGCGCAAGGTCGCCGAAAGCATTCGTGGCTCCTGTGCCCGCCCCAGTGACCTGCCTGCCCGTTATGGCGGCGAAGAGTTCGCTCTGGTGCTCCCCAACACCTCGCCGGGCGGGGCGCGCCTGGTGGCGGAGAAGCTGCGCCAGAGCGTGGTTGCGATGAACATCGCCCACGATTTGCCGGTCGCCAACTCCTGGCTGACTGTGAGCATTGGCCTGGCCACTCTCACACCGGGCATCGGCAGTCATTGCCGGCAGCTGATCTCGGCAGCGGACAAAGGCCTGTACCTGGCCAAAAATAATGGCCGTAATCAGGTCGGCGTGGCGTGACTGGATTACGATCCAGCTGAAAGGCGGGAAATGATGGGCTTGGATCTCTGTGGGTCTGGGTTCTGTACGAAAAGAGACGTCGCAGACACCGCATAGCGCAAGCCAGCGAGACCATGGCAGCGTAATTTTTCGCAAGTTTATCGACGCGTGTCACGATTCGACAGTTCTCCTTCAGCCGGCCAAACATGCGCTTAATGATGTTGCACTGCCGGTATTTTGGTCGCTCGAACAGCCTGGGCAAATCGGGTTTGGGTTTGCGCTTCATTGAGCGCTACGGGATGACAGACCGCACGCGATATCGATCGCAGTAGCGGCGTAGTGCACCGGCGCTTCGGTCGGGTTTCACAGGATTTCGTACCGAGCCTAGGTGATCGTGAAAGTACAGGCAAAACGGCATTGGGGTGTGGCTATTTCCGCTATACCCTGTCGCCTTTTTGTTCGGGCGTACCTGATAATTCTGCTAGTAGCGGACTGGATCAGCGAGGTGTTCAATGCTCCGTACTGAGCCACCACACAGTAAGGAGCTGCACAATGTCGGACAAGGATCAGCTAAAAAGCGGAGTCGCCTCATCCAGCCCTCAGGGCGCCGAGTTGCCTGTGCCAAGCGTGACTTACGCGGAAGACGGTGTGCTCGACCCCGAGAAGGTGCCTGCGGCAGGCACCAAGCTGGTTGTGCAGTCGTATGCGCGTATCGCCGTGGACGACATCCTGCACTTCAGTTGGAGGGGCAAGGATGGCGCCTCGCTGGAAGACTCGATCACAATCACCAGTGCCAACCTTGGCCTGGATCGGTTCGAGCTGACCATCAGCAAGAAACTGGTGACCGATAACCGGGACGCCGTGGTCGTCGCTTCGTACCGGGTAGAACGGGCTGCGGGAGGGGTCAGCTATTCCGATCCGTTGATGTTGCGTATTGGCGAGGTCGAAGCGGAGGTGGCACCGGTCATTGAAGAGGTTACGGGCATTTCGGGCGTACCGATTCCTGACCAGGGCAGCACCTTAGACGACCGGATCATACTGTCGGGACAGGCCAGCCCGAACCAGCAGCTGCAACTCATCAAGAATGGCGCTGAATGGACGACCGTAGCCGTCGACGGAGACGGGCGCTGGTTCAAATCGCTGGAGGTGCCGGTCGGCCCGTATGCGATGAAAGCCAAAGCGTTGTATGGCGAACAGCCGGAGTCTGCGACCTGGAGGATTACCGTAGACGGGACGGTGCCTGTCATTCGAACGGTTAAGGATCTTTCGGGCAATTATCTTTATCTTTCAACCCTCGAAACCACTATCACCCTGGAGGGATTGGCCGCCCCGAACCAGCAGGTGCAGCTCCTCAAGGGTGGAGATGATTGCGGGACCGTAAAGGCCGACGGGGACGGACGCTGGAGCAAAACGCTGGAGGTGTCGGTCGGCATATACGCGATGAAGGCCAAAGCGTTGTATGGCAAACAGCTAATGTCTCGGACCGTGACTATTGAGGTTGTAGCGGAGGGTACGCCGACGATTTCTGAAATTCGGGATGCTTCGAACCAGCCGATTTATGACCAAAGAGCGACCTTCAGCACCGAGATCACACTGTATGGAAAGGCCCGTCCGAACCAGACGGTGCGGCTCCTTAGGAATGGAGGTGAGGCGACGAACGTAACTACCAACAGCGACGGGAGATGGAGCACTTCGCTAAAAGGGCTGCCGGTTGGTATGCACGTGATGAAAGCCAAAGCGTCGTATGGCGAGAAGTTGGAGTCTCTGACCTGGACTTTTGAGGTCTTGGCGGAGGGTAGGCCGATGATTCACCATATATCTGAAAACACGGGCGCTGATCTTCCTGACAAGGGCACCACTTACTACACCCAGGTAAGTCTTCAAGGGCGGGGCGCCCCGGACACGCAACTGCACATTTACAATTTTAGAGTAAAGGTGGCGAGCGTACAGACCGACCAACACGGAGTCTGGAACCTACACATGTCATCGCTGTCGGTTGGCATGCAAGAGATAGAGGTCAGAACGACGGGTAGCAACCCGCTGAAGTCTCCGATCTGGACTTTTGTGGTCTTAAGGACTTCCTGAAGAGGGCTTCCTGATTTTGGCAAAATGCCTGGTTTCATCCCGTTGAGGACATTGATGAAACAGATCACCTTTGTCGAGACCGAGTAATACATGCAAAACGGCATTGCGGGCCATGGCTTGCAATGCCGTTTTGCATTGGGGGTGGCTATTTCCAGCAAGGCCGATTCAAACGACGTCGGCCCAGCGGGACGACGGCGCACGATTAGGGGCAGGCCGATACTTACGGTCAGGTCAGCGCCCGTCCCTCTAGGCGCGCACCGAGGCGTAGCGATATGACAGGTGGGGCTGGGACCCGCGCCGCAGACTCGGTTATACTCCCCGGCTTTTCTACCGATTACGCACGAGAGCTGCCCGCCCATGGAAATCCAACCGATCCTGAACACCATCAAGGACCTGACCGAGCGCTCCGAGTCCATTCGGGGGTATCTTTGACTACGATCAAAAGCATGAGCGCCTGATCGAAGTCAACCGCGAACTCGAAGACCCGAACGTCTGGAACAAGCCCGAATACGCCCAGGAACTGGGCCGCGAGCGCTCGGCGCTGGCACAGATCGTCGAGACCCTGGACGAGATGTCCAGCGGTCTGACCGACTCGCGCGAGCTGCTCGACATGGCCGTTGAAGAGGGCGACGAAAGCGCCGTCAACGATGTCGTCGAGATGCTCGAAGGCCTGGAAGAATCCCTGGCCAAGCTCGAGTTCCGTCGCATGTTCAGCGGCGAGATGGACATGAACAACGCCTACCTGGACATCCAGGCCGGTTCCGGCGGCACCGAAGCCCAGGACTGGGCCAACATCCTCCTGCGCATGTACCTGCGCTGGGCCGCCAAGCGTGGCTTCGACGCCACCATCATGGAACTGTCCGAAGGTGAAGTCGCCGGCATCAAAGGCGCCACCGTGCACATCAAGGGCGAGTACGCCTTTGGCTGGCTGCGCACCGAGATCGGCGTGCACCGCCTGGTGCGCAAGAGCCCGTTTGACTCCGGCGCCCGTCGCCACACCTCGTTCTCGGCGGTGTTCGTGTCCCCTGAGATCGATGACAAAGTGGAAATCGAGATCAACCCGTCGGACCTGCGTATCGACACCTACCGCTCCTCGGGCGCCGGTGGTCAGCACGTAAACACCACCGACTCGGCCGTGCGTATCACCCACGTACCGACCAACACCGTGGTCAGTTGCCAGAACGAACGCTCCCAGCACGCCAACAAAGACACCGCGATGAAAATGCTGCGGGCCAAGTTGTACGAGCTGGAAATGCAGAAGCGCAACGCGGCGTCCCAGGCCCTGGAAGACAGCAAGTCGGACATCGGCTGGGGTCACCAGATCCGTTCGTACGTGCTCGACGCCTCGCGGATCAAGGACCTGCGCACCAACATCGAGCGCAGCGACTGCGACAAGGTGCTCGACGGCGATATCGACGAATACCTGGAAGCCAGCCTCAAGCAGGGGCTGTAAGTTTCCCGATCCGCTACAAGACCCTCGCCTGCGGGCGGGGGCAATGAACCCCTGATGGAAAATGTAACGACATGAGCGACCTCAAACTCGACCCGCAAGACCTGCAACAGGAAGAAAACACCCTGATCGCCCTGCGCAAGGAAAAGCTTGCCGCCGAGCGTGCCAAGGGTAATGCCTTCCCCAACGACTTCCGCCGTGACAGCTACTGCAACGACCTGCAGAAACAGTATGTCGACAAGACCAAGGAAGAGCTGGAAGCTGCAGCGATTCCGGTCAAGGTTGCCGGCCGCATCATGCTCAACCGTGGCTCGTTCATGGTGATCCAGGACATGACCGGACGCATCCAGGTCTATGTCAACCGCAAGACCCTGCCGGAAGAAACCCTGGCTGCGGTGAAAACCTGGGACCTGGGCGACATCATCGCCGCCGAAGGTACCCTGGCGCGTTCCGGCAAGGGCGACCTGTACGTCGAGATGACCAACGTGCGCCTGCTGACCAAGTCGCTGCGCCCGCTGCCCGACAAACACCACGGCCTGACCGACACCGAGCAGCGCTATCGCCAGCGTTACGTCGACCTGATGGTCAACGAAGAAGTGCGCGATACCTTCCGCGTGCGTTCGCAGGTCATCAACCATATCCGCAACTTCCTGATCAAGCGCGACTTCCTCGAAGTGGAAACGCCGATGCTGCAGACCATCCCCGGTGGTGCCGCAGCCAAGCCGTTCGAAACCCACCACAATGCCCTGGACATGGCCATGTTCCTGCGTATCGCGCCGGAGCTGTACCTCAAGCGTCTGGTGGTTGGTGGCTTTGAGAAAGTCTTCGAGATCAACCGCAACTTCCGTAACGAAGGCGTTTCGACCCGGCACAACCCCGAGTTCACCATGCTCGAGTTCTACCAGGCCTACGCTGACTACGAAGACAACATGGACCTCACCGAAGAGCTGTTCCGTGAACTGGCGCAGCTGGTCCTGGGCAGCACCGACGTGCCGTACGGCGACAAGGTGTTCCACTTCGGCGAGCCGTTCGTACGCCTGTCGGTGTTCGACTCGATCCTCAAGTACAACCCTGAGTTGACCGCCGACGACCTGAACGACATCGACAAGGCCCGCGCTATCGCCAGGAAAGCCGGCGCCAAGGTTCTTGGCTTCGAAGGCCTGGGCAAGCTGCAGGTGATGATTTTCGAAGAGCTGGTCGAGCACAAGCTGGAGCAGCCGCACTTCATTACCCAGTACCCGTTCGAAGTTTCGCCGCTGGCCCGTCGCAACGACGAGAACCCGAACGTCACCGACCGCTTCGAGCTGTTCATCGGTGGCCGCGAAATCGCCAACGCCTACTCCGAGCTCAATGACGCGGAAGACCAGGCCGAGCGTTTCATGGCCCAGGTGGCAGACAAGGACGCTGGCGACGACGAAGCCATGCACTACGACGCCGACTTCGTCCGCGCCCTGGAATACGGCATGCCGCCAACCGCCGGTGAAGGTATCGGTATCGACCGCCTGGTGATGCTGCTGACCAACTCGCCATCGATTCGCGATGTGATCCTGTTCCCGCACATGCGTCCACAGGCCTGAGTGTTCTGAACAAGCCGCCTTCCGGGGCGGCTTTTTCATGCCTGTAGAAAATTATTCTTTCGAATCCACTTCATGGGGGTAGGTCAGCAGTGACTCCTGCAATGGCTCAACAAGGTGCCGCTGGCGTTGCCACGACAGTCGCCGAAAGCGTTCAGTACCAGGGCCGCAAGGCCAGCCGCCAGGGCAGCGAGCAGCGCCGCCAGGACATTCTCGACGCGGCCATGCGCATTGTCGTTCGCGAGGGGGTGCGTGGCGTGCGTCACCGCGCGGTGGCGGCCGAGGCCGGGGTGCCGCTGTCGGCGACCACCTACTATTTCAAAGACATCGAAGACCTGCTCACCGATACCTTCGCCCAGTATGTGGAACGCAGTGCGGCCTACATGGCCAAATTGTGGGAGCACACCGAGGTGCTGCTGCGCCAGTTGCTCGCGCAGGGCGACCACAGCCCGCAGTGCCGGGCACGTCTGGCCGATGAAGTGGCGAAAATGATGGCCGACTATGTGCAGCGCCAGTTGCACAACCGTCGCGACTTCCTGATGGCCGAGCAGGCCTTTCGCCAGGAGGCGTTGCTGTGCCCGCGTCTGGCCGAACTGGTCAAGCTGCACGAGCAGATTCTGCTGCGCGGCGCCGGCCAGATGTTGCAGGTCGTGGGCTCGCGTCAGCCACAGCAGGATGCGCTGGTGTTGACGGCGATTATCGAGCAGATGGAATATCAGGGCCTGCTCGACGGCTCACGCGCCGATGCGCAAGCGCAGATGCTCGCTATCCTTACCCGGTACCTGCATCTGGTACTGGCCGCCGTGTGAGCCGCGACCCTATTCAAGGAGAACCCGATGAAAGCCAGAAGTCTGCTGTTGGCGCTGTCGTTTTTGCTGCTTGGCGGTTGTCTGGTGACCTTCAATGAACCGATGCCGGCCAATGCGGCGGCGCCCAAGGCCCTGCTGGGCAAATGGACCAGCAAGGACGCCTGGGGCGAACCACTGACCCTGCAGATCAGCCGCAGCGGTGGCGACGCCTACAAGGCGGTGGCCACCGGCAAGGACAAGAAGCGTGATGAGTATGTGTTCACGGTGTCCCGGCACGGCAACCGCTGGTACCTTTCGGCTGGTGTGCCCAAGCGTCTGGGTGGGAATTTCCTGATCGGTGGCTTCGAAATCATCGATCGCAAGGAACTGGTGGTCTACAACCTCGACGTCGAACAGGTCAGCCAGGCCGTAGACAAGAAAGAGCTCAGCGGGCGCACCTATGAAGTGTCGCAGGACCATGGCGAAGGCGTGCTGATCGACAGTCCGGCCGAGCGCGTCCTGGCTTACCTGGACGACCCGGCCAACTCCGACCTGTTCATCGAAGTGGCGCGGTTCCAGCGGGCTGGCAAGTAATAGAGTCAATTCAAGGAGTGTAGGGTGGACGAGTACCAGCAGACGATACGAGCCCTGTCTGATCGCATTGTCCTGGCGCAAACGCCCATTCGCGTGCTCGACGCGGTGAAGTGGGACGACAGCATCCGCCAGGGTTTTCTCAAGGCCAAAGGCAAAGAGCCGCCGGCAGTCGATCGCGCCTATTACCAGGGGCGGCCGTTGTCGTTCGACTCCGGTGCGGTGAAGCTCGAGTTCCAGAACATCGAGCGCGACATCACCCGCCAGCTGGGCCAGTTCAACCCGGTCGGGCAGATCATGCGGCGCATGTGCAAGGAGTACCGCATGGTGGTGCGCATGCTCGAAGCGCGCGGCACCGAAGATTTCGGTCTGATCTCCCAGGAACTGTATGGCGCGGCGTCCGATGCCTTCCATGCCGGTGATCCGACCCTGGCCGACCTCGGCCTGATGCTTTCCGACTACCTGAACAACATCGACGGCCGTGGCGACCTCAAGGACGAACCGAAGAACCTCACCGCCAAACAGGCCGTGGAGATGCTCCAGGGCCGTCTGAACAAAGTGTTCAATGAGGCCGAGGACACCATCCGGGTGTTCGAGTCCGATGGCATTGTCGCCGATGCCGCGGCCGGGGCCGACTACATCAAGATCCGCGCCGACGCCATGTTCAACAGCCGCGATGTGCGCGCGCTGGAGGTGCATGAGGGGCTGGTGCATGTGGGCACTACCCTCAACGGCCTGAACCAGCCGATCTGCACCTTTCTGGCCAAGGGCCCGCCCTCGTCGACGGTGACCCAGGAAGGCCTGGCGATCCTCATGGAGGTTATCGCATTCGCCTCTTACCCGAGTCGCCTGCGCAAGCTGACCAACCGCACCCGGGCCATTCACATGGTCGAGGAGGGCGCCGACTTCATGCAGGTCTATGAGTTCTTCCGCGCCCAGGGCTTCGGCATGCCCGAGAGTTATGGCAACGCCAGTCGGGTGTTCCGTGGTTCGGTACCCAATGGCTTGCCATTTACCAAGGACTTGTCCTACCTCAAGGGCTTCATCATGGTTTACAACTATATTCAGTTGGCCGTGCGCAAGGGCAAGCTCGAACAGATCCCCTTGCTGTTCTGCGGCAAGACCACCCTTGAGGACATGCGCACCTTGCGCCAACTGGTCGATGAAGGCCTGGTGGAACCACCCAAATACCTGCCGGAGCAGTTTCGCGACCTCAACGCGCTGTCGGCCTGGATGTGTTTCTCCAACTTCCTCAACCACCTGAGCCTGGACCGGATTGAAGCCGATTATTCGAACATTCTCTGAAGCAGGGCGCGGGTTTTTCGGCCTGCTGCTGGTGTTGCTGAGTCTGGGCGGTTGCAGTTCACTGCTGTTCTACCCCGAGCCTGGCCAGCCGTTCACCCCCGAGAAAGCCAAGCTTGAGTACCGCGACCTGACGCTCACCGCAGCGGACGGTACACGCCTGCACGGCTGGTGGTTACCGGCCAAGGCTGGCGTCGAGGTCAAGGGCACGGTGCTGCACCTGCATGGCAACGGCGGCAACCTGGCCTGGCATCTGGGTGGCAGCTGGTGGCTGCCGGAGCAGGGCTATCAGGTGCTGTTGCTGGACTACCGCGGCTATGGACTGTCCCAGGGCAAGCCGGCGTTGCCGGAGGTTTACCAGGACATTGCCGCGGCACTGGCGTGGCTGGATCAGGCGCCGGAGGTGCAGGGCAAGCCGCAAGTGCTGCTGGGGCAGAGCCTGGGTGGCGCCATGGCCATTCATTACCTGGCCCAGCACCCTGAGCAGGGCCAGCGCTTCAAGGCCCTGGTGTTCGATGGCGTACCGGCCAGTTACCGTCAGGTCGGGCGTTTTGCCCTGAGCAATTCATGGCTGACCTGGCCATTCCAGGTGCCGTTGTCGTGGCTGGTGCCCGATGGCGACAGCGCGATCCATTCGATTGCCCGGCTCAAGGCATCACCGAAGCTGTTTTTCCACAGCATCGACGACCCGATCGTGCCTTTGGTCAACGGCATCCAGCTGTACCAGGCGGCCCCGCCGCCACGCGTGCTGCAACTAACCCGCGGCGGTCATGTGCAGACCTTTGCCGACCACACCTGGCGCCAGGTGATGCTGCGCTTTCTCGATGACCCGGAACATTTCAATGGGCTGCGGCGTCTGGCCGAAGTCCCCAATTACCCTGACGAGACGTCACAATGAGTGAAGAACGCAACGCAATTCCCCTGATCATCACCGGTGTCTGCAGCATCATCGGTACGGTGGGCGCCCTCTGGTATTACGGCTATCTGCATTTCGCCAAACCTGAAGATGCGCTGCTGTTATCCGATTTCACCATGCTCAAGACGGTGCCGGGGGAGGATTACAAGATCTCGCTGAAGCCGGCCAACCAGGTGGCCCAGTGCGTTGATGGCGTGCTGGTGCTGTTCGATATGTCGCAGAAAGGGCTTACCGGGGTGCTGGTGGACAACAAGAAGCAGGCGGTGCGCTGCCTGGGCCAGGAAACGCCGCAGCAGGTTCAGGAGTAACAGCATCGCGGGGGCAAGCCCGCTCCCACCGGGTGATCACCTGTGGGAGCGGGCTTGCCCCGCGATGGCCGTCAATGGCTCGATTTGCTCATGTCCTGCAGATAGCGACGTGACAGGGCCAGGAAACGCGGAGTCGGGCCAATATCCTCATAGAGCGGATCGCCCTCTTCATCAGTGGCGATCACGTGCTGGCCCTGGATATAGGGAAAGCTCGCTTCCAGTTCTTCAAGGGCTGCCCCCAGCAGCTCGCCGAGCAGCTCTTCGGGGCGGCGCTTGGGGTACATTTCAGCCAGGGCGGCCAGACGCGCCGCCGACTCCACATCCAGATGCAGAACATGGCCGGTGGGGCTGAGGCGGCCTTTGGCGTTCTGTTCCCAGTGCCGGGCAAGTTCACGAATTTTCATGATCACCTCATCAATCCTCAGGGCTCTGATTTCAGCGTAGCTTCTGCGCCGCCTTTGGTCTGCCTTGAAAGCATGACCGGTAGTGGGGCACTCTGGGACCAGAGCGGTTTTCCAGGAATGCCGGAGACAAGGCTGATGACTGATATCGATGTGCGCTTGCGTGAAGATGTTCATTTGTTGGGCGAGTTGTTGGGGGACACCATTCGTGAGCAGCACGGCGAAGCGTTTCTGCAAACAATCGAAGACATCCGGCGCAGCGCCAAGGCTGATCGCAGTGGCGCTGCCGAACAGCTGAGCTCGACCCTCAACGACCTGGCTGAAGACGAACTGCTACCGGTGGCGCGGGCCTTTAACCAGTTCCTCAACCTGGCCAACATCGCCGAACAGTATCAGCTGATTCGCCGCCGCGACGCAGGCCAGCCCGACCCATTCGAAGCGCGGGTGCTGCCCGAACTCCTGGCCCGGCTCAAGGCGGCCGGGCACAGTGACGATGCGCTGGCGCGTCAGCTCGGCAAGCTGAGTATCGAGCTGGTGCTGACCGCCCACCCCACCGAAGTGGCACGCCGTACGTTGATCCAGAAGTACGATGCCATCGCCGCGCAATTGGCCGCTCAGGATCATCGCGACCTGATTCCCGCCGAACGCGAGCAGATCCGTGAACGTCTGCAGCGGCTGATCGCCGAAGCCTGGCACACCGAGGAGATCCGCCGCACCCGGCCAACGCCGGTGGATGAGGCCAAGTGGGGCTTTGCGGTGATCGAGCATTCGCTCTGGCACGCCATTCCCCATCATCTGCGCAAAGTCGACAAGGCCCTGCATGAGGCTACCGGCCTGCACCTGCCGCTGGAGGCCGCGCCCATCCGTTTTGCCTCGTGGATGGGCGGTGATCGCGATGGCAACCCCAATGTCACCGCCCCGGTCACCCGCGAAGTGCTGTTGCTGGCGCGCTGGATGGCCGCTGATCTGTTTCTGCGCGATATCGATGCCCTGGCCTCGGAATTGTCCATGCAGCAAGCCAGCGAGGCGCTGAGGGCCAAGGTGGGCGATTCTGCCGAACCTTACCGGGCAGTGCTCAAACAGCTGCGTGATCGCCTGCGCGAAACCCGTGCCTGGGCACACAGCGCCTTGCACGCGCCGCAAACACCTTCGCCTTTGGTGTTGCAGCATAACCATGACCTGTTCGAGCCCTTGCACCTGTGTTTCGAATCGCTGCACGCCTGTGGCATGGGGGTGATCGCCAATGGTCCGTTGCTTGACTGCCTGCGCCGGGCAGTGACGTTCGGCCTGTTTCTGGTGCGTCTGGACGTACGTCAGGATGCCGCCCGGCATACCGCAGCGCTGAGTGAGATCACCGAGTACCTGGGACTGGGACGTTACGCCGAGTGGGATGAGGACGCGCGCATCGCCTTCCTGCAGCAGGAACTCAACAGCCGGCGGCCGCTGCTGCCCGGCTACTTCAAACCACAGGCTGACACCGCCGAGGTGCTCGCCACCTGTCGCGAGATCGCTGCCGCGCCTGCCGCGTCCTTGGGCTCTTATGTGATTTCCATGGCCGGTGCCGCTTCCGATGTGCTCGCCGTGCAGCTGCTGCTCAAGGAAGCCGGTGTCCTGCGGCCAATGCGCGTGGTGCCGCTGTTCGAAACTCTCGCAGACCTTGATAACGCAGGCCCGGTGATGGAGCGCCTGCTGGGTTTGCCGGGCTACCGCAGCGCCTTGCACGGCCCGCAGGAAGTGATGATCGGCTACTCCGATTCGGCCAAGGACGCTGGCACCACGGCGGCCGCCTGGGCCCAGTACCGCGCGCAGGAGACCCTGGTGCGGATCTGTCGTGAACAGGAGGTCGAGTTGCTGCTGTTCCACGGTCGCGGCGGCACCGTCGGGCGTGGCGGCGGCCCGGCCCATGCGGCGATCCTGTCGCAACCACCGGGCTCGGTGGCGGGACGTTTCCGCACCACCGAACAGGGTGAGATGATCCGCTTCAAGTTCGGCCTGCCGGACATCGCCGAACAGAACCTCAACCTGTACCTGGCAGCGGTGCTGGAGGCGACCTTGCTGCCGCCACCGCCGCCGCAGCCGGCCTGGCGCGCGTTGATGGACGAGTTGGCCGCCGATGGGGTCAAGGCTTACCGTGGGGTGGTGCGCGACAACCCTGAATTTGTCGAATATTTCCGCCAGTCCACCCCGGAGCAGGAACTGGGGCGCTTGCCTCTGGGCAGCCGCCCGGCCAAACGCCGTGCCGGCGGTATTGAAAGCCTGCGGGCGATTCCGTGGATTTTCGGTTGGACCCAGACCCGGCTGATGCTCCCGGCCTGGCTCGGCTGGGAGGCGGCGTTGAACAACGCTTTGAGCCGCGGGCAGGGTGAATTGCTCGCCGAGATGCGCGAGCAGTGGCCATTCTTCCGTACCCGCATCGACATGCTGGAAATGGTGCTGGCCAAGGCCGATGCGGAAATCGCCCGCTCCTACGACGAACGTCTAGTGCAACCAGAACTGCGACCTTTGGGTGCACATTTGCGCGACCTATTGTCGCAGGCGTGCCAGGTGGTGCTGGGCCTGACCGGGCAGCCGGTGCTACTGGCGCACAGTCCGGAGACCCTGGAATTCATCCGTCTGCGCAACACCTACCTGGACCCGCTACATCTATTGCAGGCCGAGCTGCTGGCGCGTTCGCGCAAGCGCGAAGCCGCTCTGGACAGCCCGCTGGAGCAGGCTCTGCTGGTCACTGTCGCGGGCATTGCGGCCGGCTTGCGCAATACCGGTTGAGATAAATCGCCGCACCGCCGAGGGGCTGCAAAGAGAGGGGAGAATGCTTGCAAAGCAATAGGTTGCGCTCGGCGCAACCTGTGCTTTGCAACGCTGATGTGTGCGGTTTTTTCCGACTTTCGAGCGCTTGTGTGGCTTGAAGGCGCTGTGTATCTTGAGCAGCCTTCTGACCGATTTGTGGTCATGACCCAATTCCGGACTTGGCCCTCTGCGCCGACTCCATTGATTTGCTTACAAAAATGAGGAGCACAATATGCGCGTGATTCTGCTGGGAGCTCCCGGGGCCGGTAAAGGTACTCAGGCAAAGTTCATCACCGAAAAATTCGCCATTCCGCAGATCTCCACTGGCGACATGCTGCGCGCCGCTGTCAAGGCCGGCACCCCGCTGGGTCTGGAAGCCAAGGCGATCATGGACGCTGGCAAGCTGGTTTCCGACGAGCTGATCATCAACCTGGTCAAGGATCGCATCGCCCAGCCTGACTGCGCGAACGGCTTCCTGTTCGACGGTTTCCCGCGCACCATCCCTCAGGCTGAAGCCCTGGTGACTGCCGGTGTCGAGCTGGATGCCGTGGTTGAAATCGCCGTCGCCGACGAAGAAATCGTTCAGCGTATTGCCGGTCGCCGCGTTCACGAAGGTTCGGGCCGCGTCTACCACGTGGTCTACAATCCGCCGAAGGTTGAAGGCCAGGACGACGAAACCGGCGAGCCGCTGGTACAGCGTAAAGACGACACCGAAGAAACCGTGCGTCATCGCCTGTCGGTCTATCACGACCAGACCAAGCCACTGGTAGACTTCTACCAGAAGCTGTCGGCTGCCAATGGCGGCAAGCCGAAGTACGCGCATATCGAAGGCGTGGGCTCGGTTGACTCCATCACTACCAAGGTGCTGGCAGCTCTGAGCTGATTGCGACCCGATAGTGCAGACAACGGCCCGCTTGCGGGCCGTTGTTGTTTATAATGCCGCTCTTTTTTCTTTCGCCTGGATACACCGATGACCACCTTGCTGGCCCTGGATACCGCCACTGAAGCCTGCTCCGTTGCCTTGCTGCATGACGGCAAGGTTTCCAGCCATTACGAGGTGATCCCGCGCCTGCACGCCCAGAAGCTGCTGCCGATGATCCAGCAGCTGCTGGCCGACGCTGGCACCACCCTGGCGGCGGTTGATGCAATTGCCTTCGGACGTGGGCCGGGGGCCTTCACCGGCGTACGTATCGCCATCGGCGTGGTTCAGGGCCTGGCTTTTGCCCTGGAGCGCCCGGTGCTGCCGGTGTCCAACCTGGCGGTACTGGCCCAGCGTGCCTTGCGTGAGCAGGGCGTGAACCAGGTCGCGGCGGCCATCGATGCGCGCATGGATGAGGTGTACTGGGGCTGCTATCACAACGTCGACGGGGAAATGCGTCTGCTGGGCAGCGAAGCGGTGCTGCCACCCGAGCGCGCCGTTCTGCCTGAGGGCGCCAGCGGCGAATGGTATGGCGCCGGCACAGGTTGGGGCTACGCTGAGCGTATCCCGGTGGTGCTCAGCGGTCAGGATGCCAGCCTTCTGCCGCATGCCCAGGACCTGCTGAGCCTGGCTACTTTCGCCTGGCAACGCGGCGAGGCCATCGCTGCCGATCAGGCCCAGCCGGTGTACCTGCGCGACAATGTGGCGACCCCGAAAGCGCGCTGAGTGCTGTTCGTCGGTTATTCCCAGGTCAGATAAAACCTTTTGCCCGAACTGTGGTCCAGTTATCAATCGGGCATTAGCGCAGGCGCGCCGGTGCTGCTAAATTGCCATCATTGCTCCTGAGAAGATCGCCATGCGTATCGACGGTTTTTCCTCACAGTCCTATCCGATCAAACGGGCCCCGCGCAGAGCGCCGGTTCGCAGTGATGACGTGGACGAGGATCTGCCGGGCGAATTCGAAGTGCAGCCCCAGGCCAGCACTGGCCAGGCCCGTAGCGGCGGGTTGCCTGCGCGTCAGCAGGACATGATCTTTCCCCGGGCGCGCAACAAACGCACCGCCCAGGCCCTGACCAGCTACCTGACCACCGCAGGTTTTGTCGACTGGGAGATGGAAGTGCTGGGGTTGGACCTGTACATTTGATGGATGAGTCTGTCCACGCTTCCCTATTTTCTCGGTTGTCCCTCCTGGAGTGAAAACGCCTGGCGCGAATACCTGTACCCGGCGGATGCGAAAACCAGCGAGTTTCTCGGCCTCTACAGCCAGGTCTTCAATGCGGTAGAAGGCAACACCACCTTTTATGCCCGGCCGGCACCGGCGACTATCGAACGCTGGGCGCAGATCATGCCCGCGCACTTTCGATTCACCGCCAAGTTCCCCGGCGATATCAGCCACGGCGGTGACTTGCGTGAGCAACTGGCCGCGGCGCAGACCTTCGTTGACCTGCTCAAGCCGCTGGGGTCACGGGTGGCGCCCTATTGGCTGCAATTGCCGGCCACATTCGGCCCGGCGCGGATAGCAGAGCTGGTCGCCTTTCTGGACGAAATCGATGTGCCTGTCGCCGTCGAAGTGCGCAACCGTGCATTCTTCGCCAAGGGTGATGAAGAGCGCCTGCTCAATCGCTTGCTGCAGGGGCGTGGCGTCGAGCGCATCTGCCTGGATCCGCGCGCGCTGTTCAGCTGTACTGCGGATGATCCGGGCGTGCTCCATGCCCAGTCGAAAAAGCCGCGGGTACCGCCGCGCCCGACCGCCTTCAGTCAGCATCCGCAAGTGCGCTTTATCGGCCACCCGGAACTGGCGGCCAACGAACCCTTTCTGATGCCATGGATAGACAAAGTGGCGGCGTGGATCGAGGAAGGGCGCAGCCCCTACGTTTTCCTGCATACTGCCGATAATCGCCTGGCCGCTGCCCTGGCGCAGCGTTTCCATCGGGGACTGATGGAGCGCCTGCCGGGATTGCCGGCCTTGCCTGAACTGGACAGGACGCCGGAGGCCGAACAGCTCGGCCTGCTCTGAAGGCGTCCTGCCGCCTGCCCGGGAGTCGTGATCATGGATGTGCAAACCCTGCGTGCCGAAGCCTTCAAAGCCCTGCATGAGCGCGATCGTGCCTTTGTGATTCCCAACCCTTGGGATGCTGGCTCCGCCAAGCTGCTGGCCAGCCTCGGTTTCGAGGCGCTGGCCACCACCAGTGCCGGCCTGGCGTTCTCCCTGGGGCGGCCGGATGCCGAAGGCGCCATGACCCTGGCAGAAACCCTGGACAATGTCCGCGCCATTGTCGATGCCACGGCGCTGCCGGTGGCGGCCGATCTGGAGAACGGTTTCAGCGATGACCCCAAAGGTTGTGCCGAGGCGATTCTGTTGGGCGCGCAGGCAGGCCTGGTGGGCGGTTCCATCGAGGATGCCAGCGGCAATCCCGATGAGCCGATCTACAGCTTCCACCACGCCGTGGAGCGGGTCGAAGCGGCGGTGGCCGCTGCGCGCAGTCTGGACTTCCCCTTCATGCTCTGTGCCCGCGCGGAAAACCTGCTGCATGGGCGCATGGACCTGGATGACACCATCGCCCGCCTGCAGGCTTTTGCCGAAGCCGGGGCGGATGTCCTGTATGCCCCGGGATTGCGTACGGCAGATGAAATCCGCGCGGTGGTCCAGGCCGTGGCGCCGAAACCCGTGAACGTGCTGATGGGCATGAAAGGCGTGCAATTGGGTGTCAACCAGTTGCAGGACCTGGGCGTGCGGCGCATCAGTGTCGGCTCGTCGCTGATGCGTGCAGCCTATGGCGCGTTTTACCGGGGCGCCGAGGAAATCCTCGGCCAGGGCACGTTCACCTATGGTGAACAGGCAATGCCGTTCGATCAGTTGAACCAGCTGTTCAGGCGTTGAGCCGGTATGCGTAAGTGGTTAGTGCTGCTGTGCCTGGTATCGGTTGGTCTGTCGCTGTATGCCTGGCGTCAGGGCTGGCGCCTGCCGGATCCCTGGAATCCCTGGGCGGTGCTTGATGTGCGTGAACCGCCGAACCTGCTGACCGCTTATAAACTCGGGCGCT
The DNA here is from genome assembly GCF_059415665.1 of Pseudomonas sp. GW821-FHT10B02. Classification (NCBI taxonomy): domain Bacteria; kingdom Pseudomonadati; phylum Pseudomonadota; class Gammaproteobacteria; order Pseudomonadales; family Pseudomonadaceae; genus Pseudomonas; species Pseudomonas sp. GW821-FHT10B02. The sequence continues at coordinate 319,930 of NZ_JBWKNR010000002.1, forward strand.
TGCAGGACAATCCGCAGCTCTGCGCGCAAGCCCTGGCGACTTCGGAGCTGCGCTACCGCCAACAGGCAGACAGCTCGCCTGAGGCACCCTGTCCGCTGGAAAATGTGTTGCGCATCGAAGGCTCGTCGGTGCGCCTGAGCAGCAGCTTCCTGGCCAGTTGCCCATTGGCGGTGGCCTACGCACTGTTCGAACGGCATGCCTTGCAGCCTGCGGCGCAGCGCGCATTTTCCCAGGCCGTGGTGCAAGTCGATCACCTAGGCAGCTATGCCTGTCGCAACATGTACAACCGCAAGGACGGCCGGCTCAGCCAGCATGCTTCGGCCAACGCCCTGGATATCGCCGGTTTTCGTCTGGCCGACGGTCAGCGCATCCAGTTGCTCAAGGACTGGCCGGGGGAGGGCGCCAAGGCCCGCTTTCTAAGGGATGTGCATGCCAGTGCCTGTGACAGTTTCAATACTGTGCTGGGACCGGACTACAACGCTGCCCATCGCAATCACTTCCATCTGGATATGGGCTTCTGGCAGATCTGCCGCTGAGGCTTCAGGCGGCGATGCGTACGTTGTTCAGCACCACTGGGCGGGCCCAGCGGGTGTCGAAGTCGAGTGCCGATTGCTGGGCGACCAGGGTCGGTTCGTCGAAGGGTTCAGGTGCCTTATCCAGCAGTTCTATCTCGAACTCGGCGATAGGCAGGTACAGTGCTTTTGGTGCAGGTCCTGGCCCGGGCTCCGGCAGCGGCTGGCCCTGGCTCATGACCACCGGGCGAACCCAGGTATTGCTGATATCCAGCTGGCGCTGTTGTTCGATCAGTTCGACGTCGCTGAAGGGTGGCGCGAGCTTTTCCAGCAGCTGCGGTTCGAACTCGGCGATCGGCAGGAACAAGGGTTCGGGTGGGGCGATCTCGGTGTCCTGGACGTTGCACAGGCGCTGTGTATGAATCTGCGCCAGGACCCGGCCAGCGCCCAGGGGCTCGCCAGTGGCCTTGTCGAATTGCTCGGCGACGACGCTGTCCGCTTGTGTTGCTTCAGCCTGTTGCTCGGCCAGGGCGCGGGCAAAAAAATCCTGCCACAGGTGGCTGACGCCGCCAAGTGCCTGGGTATTGTGCCGGCCATAATCGCCAACGGGCGATAAGTAACCTGAGCTGAGCTGAAGAATGTCGGTCATGGCAGTCGCGGGCCGTGAAGGTCTGGCAAAATAGCGAATACTTCGTATATCGGCCGTGGCCGGCGATCATTTAATTTTTTTGAGTACAGGATTTGAAGGTGGAGCAACTGGCGGACGGTGGTATCCGGGTCGAGGCACTGACAGCCGATTATCAGGCCAAGGCTCAAAAGTGGGCGCAGCGCCTGGACCTGCCTGTGGCGGACGATAATGCGGCTTTCGCCGTGCAGGTCGGTGAAAACGGCCTGCAGATCCAGCAGCTCGGACCACAGGCGCCCGGCCCGGTACGTGTCGACTTTGTCGAAGGCGCGGCAGCGCACCGACGGGTGTTCGGTGGCGGCAGCGGGCAGATGATTGCCAAGGCCGTGGGCATTGCCCAGGGTGTGCGCCCGCAGGTGCTCGATGCCACGGCGGGGTTGGGTAAGGATGCCTTCGTACTGGCCAGCCTGGGGTGCCAGATGACCCTGATCGAGCGCCAGCCGCTGGTTGCCGCGCTGCTGGAGGATGGTCTGGCACGGGCTGCGACTGACGCCGAGGTCGGCCCGATCGTCGCGCGCATGCAACTGCTCACCGGTAACGCCATCGAGCGCATGCGCAACTGGCAGGGCGAGCCGCCACAGGTGATCTACCTCGACCCGATGTTCCCGCATCGGGACAAGAGCGCCCTGGTGAAAAAGGAAATGCGCGTATTCCGCCCCCTGGTCGGCGATGACCTGGACGCGCCAGCGCTGCTTGAAGCAGCCTTGGCGCTGGCCAGCCACCGGGTGGTGGTCAAGCGCCCGCGCAAGGCGCCGATCATCGACGGGCCCAAGCCCAGCCACAGCCTGGAAGGCAAGTCGAGCCGCTACGACATCTACCCGAAGAAGGCCCTCAAGGCCTGATCAGGGCCGATAGGCGCGCATGAACATCGTCACCACTTCTTCGACATGGGCCTGGGCGGCTTCGGCGTCCAGGGCCGGGGCATAGCCGAGCAGCAGGCGATAGTTCGGCGCGCCCTTGAGCAGGCAGAAGAAGTGTTCTGCTGCCCTGTCGGGGTGCTCGATGCGCAACAGGCCGCGCTGGTCGACGCGCTGCAGCAACACCTCCATTTCGCGCAGCACCCGCAACGGGCCGGCTTCGAAGAAGATCTGGCTGAGCTTGGGGTCCTGGGTGCCGAGAGTCATGATCAGCCGGGTCAGTTGCACTGACTGGTCGCTGCTGATCAATGCCTGAAAACCACAACCGATATTGAGCAGCACCTGTTCCAGCGGCACGCCGTCGGGCAGCTCGAAGATCAGCTCCGGCAACTGCGCCGTACAGGTGGCCGAAATCGCCGCGGTGAACAGCGTTTCCTTGTCAGTGAAGTGGCTGTAGACCGTCAATTTTGAAACACCTGCCGCTGTCGCGACCGCATCCATGCTGGTGCTGGCATAGCCAAGGGTAAGAAACAGCTGCTTGGCCGCCTCGAGAATGGCCTGGCGCTTTGCCAGGTCCTTGGGCCGGCCGGGGCCGACGGGAGCGGTGAGATCGTTGGGCATGGGTAACTTGTACAGATTCCGGTAAGTGGACATGGTACATCGCCGACCCTTCCCGGGCTGGCAGATATCGTCATAACGAAAGCCTGTTAATGCGTTTTTTCTCTTGACCTGACGCTTCCCCGGGGGAGTACGCTGATTTAATATACTCGCCAGTATAAATATTCAAAGCGTCACTCGCGAAAGGTCATTCATCATGTTGCGCCATGCCTTGCCCCTCGCTCTGCCTGTCGGCCTCGCCTTGCTGCTCACTGCCTGCGGGCAGGAGAGCGCGCCACAGACTTCCCTGCGCCCCGCCATGGTGGTGCAGCCGCAACCGGCCAGCGCCGCTGCCGACAGCTATCCGGGCGAGGTGCGTGCGCGCTTCGAGCCGGAGCTGGCGTTCCGGATCGGCGGCAAGGTCAGCAAGCGTCTGGTGGAGGAGGGGCAGCGGGTCAAGGCCGAGCAACCGTTGGCCGAACTCGACCCGCAGGATGTGCGCCTGCAGCTGGAGGCCAGCCGCGCGCAACTGGCCGCCGCCGAAGCCAACCTGAACCTGGTCAAGGCCGAGCGTGACCGCTACAAGACCCTGCTCGACCGGCAGATGGTCAGCCGCTCCCAGTACGACAATAGCGAAAACCTCTACCGTGCCGGTCTTGCCCGCCTCAAACAGGTGCGGGCCGAATTCGACGTGGCCGGCAACCAGGCTGAATACGCCGTGCTGCGCGCCTCGCAGGACGGGGTGATCGCCAAGCGTCAGGTCGAAGTGGGCCAGGTGGTTGCCGCCGGTCAGACCGTGTTCACCCTGGCTGCCGATGGCGAGCGTGAGGTGTTGATCGGCCTGCCTGAGCAGCAATTCGGGCGCTTCAAGGTCGGTCAGCCGGTGGCGGTCGAGCTGTGGTCGCAACCGGATCAACGCTTCAACGGGCGCATTCGCGAACTGTCACCGTCGGCCGATCCGCGTTCACGGACCTACGCCGCGCGGATCGCCTTCAGTGCTGGCAAGGTACCGGCGGAGCTTGGCCAGAGCGCCCGGGTGTTCATCCAGCATGCCGAACAGGTGCCGCTGGCGGTACCGCTGTCGGCGCTGACCGCGGAGAACGGCCAGACCTACGTCTGGCGTGTGGATGCCAACAACACCCTCAAGCGTGTTCCAGTGCGCGTGGGGGCTTATGGCGAAAACAGTGTTCCAGTACTCGAAGGCCTCAATGCTTCGGACTGGATAGTGGCGGCCGGCGTACATGTGCTCCAGGAGGGGCAACAGGTGCGTCCGGTGGATCGTTCCAATCGTGTGGTGAATCTGGCGGCCAAGGAGTAAGTCCCGATGGGTTTCAACCTTTCCGCCTGGGCCTTGCGCAATCGGCAGATTGTGCTGTTCCTGATGATCCTGCTGGCTGTAGTCGGCGCCTTGTCCTACACCAAGCTGGGGCAGAGCGAAGACCCGCCCTTCACCTTCAAGGCCATGGTGATCCGCACCATCTGGCCGGGGGCCAGCGCCGAGGAGGTCTCGCGCCAGGTCACCGAACGCATCGAAAAGAAGCTGATGGAGACCGGAGAGTACGAGAAGATCGTTTCCTTCTCCCGCCCCGGCGAGTCGCAGGTCACCTTCATGGCCCGCGATTCGATGCACTCGGCCGATATCCCCGAATTGTGGTACCAGATCCGCAAGAAAGTCGCCGATATCCGGCATACCTTGCCGCCTGGCATCCAGGGGCCGTTTTTCAATGATGAATTCGGTACGACCTTCGGCAACATCTACGCATTGACCGGTGAAGGGTTCGACTATGCCGTGCTCAAGGACTACGCCGACCGCGTGCAGATCCAGCTGCAACGGGTCAAGGACGTGGGCAAGGTCGAGCTGCTCGGGCTGCAGGACGAGAAGATCTGGATCGAGCTGTCCAACCTCAAGCTGGCGACCCTGGGGTTGCCCCTGGCGGCCGTGCAGCAGGCGTTGGAAGAACAGAACGCCGTCAGCACCGCCGGTTTCTTCGAGACTCCCAGCGAGCGTTTGCAGCTACGGGTAAGCGGACGCTTCGACACGGTCGAGCAGATCGAGCAGTTCCCGATCCGGGTGGGTGACCGCACCTTCCGCATCGGTGATGTGGCTCAGGTGCGTCGCGGCTTCAATGATCCACCCGCACCGCGTATGCGTTTCATGGGCCAGGATGCGCTTGGCCTTGCGGTGTCGATGAAACCCGGCGGCGATATTCTGGTGCTGGGCAAGGCGCTGGAAGCCGAGTTTGCCCGTATTGCCCATAATCTCCCGGCCGGTATGGAGCTGCGTAAGGTCTCGGATCAGCCCGCTGCGGTAAAGACCGGGGTCGGCGAGTTCGTCCAGGTACTGGTTGAGGCCTTGGCGATTGTATTGCTGGTGAGCTTTTTCTCCCTCGGCATGCGTACCGGCCTGGTGGTGGCCCTGGCCATTCCACTGGTGCTGGCGATGACCTTCGCCACCATGTATTACCTGGGGATCGGTCTGCACAAGATTTCCCTTGGGGCGCTGGTACTGGCCCTGGGGCTGCTGGTGGACGATGCGATCATCGCCGTCGAGATGATGGCGATCAAGATGGAGCAGGGCTTCGACCGCATCAAGGCGGCGAGTTACGCCTGGACCAGCACGGCATTCCCGATGCTCACCGGCACCCTGATTACCGCCGCAGGCTTCCTGCCGATCGCCACGGCGCAGTCCAGTACCGGTGAATACACCCGTTCGATCTTCCAGGTGGTGACCATCGCCCTGATTGCCTCGTGGATTGCTGCGGTGGTGTTTGTGCCGTATCTGGGCCAGCGCCTGCTGCCGGATCTGGCCAAGCTGCACGCAGCCAAGCACGGTACTGCCGAGGGTGGTCCTGACCCCTACGGCACACCGTTCTACCAGCGTGTACGGCGCCTGGTGGGCTGGTGTGTGGAACGGCGCAAGACGGTGATCGTGGCGACCATCGCGCTGTTCATCGGCAGCATCCTGTTGTTCCGTTTCGTGCCCCAGCAGTTCTTCCCGGCGTCCGGACGCCTGGAGCTGATGGTTGACCTGAAACTGGCCGAAGGTGCGTCGCTGAGCAATACCGCCGAGCAGGTCAAACGCCTGGAAGCGATGCTCAAAGAACGTGCGGGTATCGATAACTACGTGGCCTATGTCGGTACCGGTTCGCCACGCTTCTATCTACCGCTGGATCAGCAATTGCCGGCGGCCAGCTTTGCCCAGTTCGTGGTGCTGGCCAAGACCATTGAAGAGCGTGAAGCCCTGCGCAGTTGGCTGATCGCCACGCTCGATGAGCAGTTCCCTGACCTGCGCTCGCGGGTTACCCGTCTGGAGAACGGCCCGCCTGTGGGTTATCCGGTGCAGTTCCGGGTCACCGGTGAGCACATCGAACAGGTGCGTGCGCTGGCGCGCAAGGTGGCGGCCAAGGTCCGCGAGAACCCGCATGTGGTCAACGTGCACCTGGACTGGGAAGAGCCGAGCAAGGTGGTCTACCTCAACATCGACCAGGACCGCGCCCGCGCCCTTGGGGTGAGCACGGCCAATCTTGCCAAGTTCCTGCAAAGCTCCCTGACCGGCTCCTCGGTCAGCCAGTTCCGCGAAGACAACGAACTGATCGAGATCCTCCTGCGCGGCACCCGCCAGGAGCGTACCGAACTTGCCAACCTGCCAAGCCTGGCGGTGCCGACCGACAACGGCCAAAGCGTGGCGCTGTCGCAGGTGGCAACGCTTGAGTACGGTTTCGAGGAGGGCATCATCTGGCACCGCAACCGCCTGCCTAACGTGACTGTCCGCGCTGATATCTACGGCAAGGAACAGCCGGTGACGCTGGTCAAGCAGATCCTGCCAACCCTGGATCCGGTACGTGCCGAACTGCCGGACGGTTACCTGCTGGAAGTCGGTGGCACGGTGGAAGACTCCACGCGCGGACAGAAGTCGGTGAACGCCGGCGTACCGCTGTTCATCGTGGTGGTGCTGACCTTGCTGATGCTGCAACTGCGCAGTTTCTCGCGCACGGTGATGGTGTTCCTCACCGCGCCATTGGGGTTGATCGGGGTGACCCTGTTCCTGCTGGTGTTCCGTCAGCCATTCGGCTTTGTGGCGATGCTCGGGACGATTGCGCTGTCGGGGATGATCATGCGTAACTCGGTGATCCTGGTCGATCAGATCGAGCAGGACATTGCTGCCGGACTGGACCGTTGGCAGGCGATTATCGAGGCGACGGTGCGGCGTTTCCGACCGATCGTGCTGACCGCGCTGGCGGCGGTACTGGCGATGATTCCACTGTCACGCAGCGTGTTCTTCGGACCGATGGCGGTGGCGATCATGGGCGGGCTGATTGTGGCAACGGCGTTGACGCTGTTGTTCCTGCCGGCGCTGTATGCGGCGTGGTTCAGGGTGAAGAAGGAGTGAATCGCGGGGCAAGCCCGCTCCCACCGAGGGTGTGATATCCCTGTGGGAGCGGGCTTGCCCCGCGATGCATTTCAGGTTTACAGCGCGCCAAACACCTTCTTGGCCAGCCCGGTCGCCGCCGCAGCCGGATTCTGGCGAATGCCTTCTTCCTGCTTGGCGATCATTTCGAACAAACCGTTGAGCGCCTGCTCGGTCACGTAGCCTTCGACATTGGCGTTCTTGGCATCCAGCACGCCCAAGGTCGCCGCTTGCCCGGCGAAGCTGTTGTACTGCTGGGCCAGCCCGACCTGGTCGGTGGCTTTCTTGACGATCGGCAGGAACTTGGCGCGTATCTGCTCGCGGCTGGTCTTGCTCAGGTACTGGGTGGCCGAGTCGTTGCCACCGGCGAGAATGCCCTTGGCATCGTCGACGGTCATTTTCTTCACGGCATCGACCAGCAGCGCCTGAGCCTGTGGCACGGCCGCCTCGGCGGCCTGGTTCATGCTGGCTTCCAGCTGATCGACCTGGGCCCCCATGCCGAACTGCTTCATTTTCTTCGCTACTTTGCCGAGGTTACCCGGCAGTTCGATGCGCACATCCGGGTTACTGCTGAAGCCGCCGGGGGTACCCAGTTGCTTCACGGCAACCTGGGCGCCTTGGGTCAGGGCATCTTTCAGCCCGCCAGTGGCGTCTTTCTGCGACAGGTCGCTGAGCGACAGCGCCAGTGCGCTGGCCGACAGCAGCAGGCCGGCGCACAGGCCGGTGAAGGTGAGAGCAGGGCGGAACATGGCAGCATCCTTATCAGTTGTCAGAACGGGCTATCAGCGAACAGCATCGACCTTGATGCGCAACGACTGCTGGTCGTTGCCATCAAGTGTTACGCCATGGTGTTCGGTATTGATGAACAGCAGCTTGCCGTCCAGCTCGATGCGCGCGCTGATTGCATAACGGTGGCCAGGCTTGACCTGGGCCGGGTCGTAGGTCAGGTGGAAGGGCAGCGGGACGTTGCCCTTGACCGGACCGTTCTGGCTGGCCAGGGTCACTGCCGGGGCATCCATGAGCGAAACGTCCTGCAGGCTGACGCTCAGGGTAGCGGCAGGTGGCAGGGCGATACGCTGCAGGTAGAAGACTTCGCCATCGAGGCTGGCCTTGGGCGCTGGCGGATTGCTGCTGCAGGCGGCGAGCAGGCTGCCAAGCAGGATCAGGGACAGTTTTTTCATCAGTAACTCCTTTAAACCGGGGATTCGGTGGTGTCTTCACTGCGGTGCAAGGCCACCTGGCGGATCGACAAACGTACCTCCGCCGACAGCACTCGCTTGGCCGCCCCTTCGGCCAGTTCGCTGAGTTTTTCATGGTAACCGAGCTTGCCATTGGCATCCGGGCGCAGTACGCCTTGCTCGATCTGGGTCTGGATAAAGTGGCGGAACAGGGTTTTGTCGAAGAACTCCGGGGCGTTGAGGCCATGCAGGATCGACAGGCGCTGGGCCATGATCACGCACAGGTCTTCCAGTTCTTCGGCGCTTAGCGTGTGCTGGCCGCTGTTGAGCAGCAACGCCGTGGCCATGTAGAAACGCTGCAGGGTCTGGGTGATGGCGCGGGCCAGCAGGGTCAGCAGCACGAACTGGCGCGAGCTCGGGGCCGGACGCAGGTACACGCCATTCTCGTAGCGCAGCAGGCCCTGCTCGACAAAGGCCTCCAGCCACTGGTCGATGACCGCGTCCAACTCTTCCAGCTCCCAGCGGATGAACAGCTCCGACTGCAGGTACGGGTACAGCGCCCGGGTGTACTGGAGGATCAAATCGCGGCTCATGCGCGAGCTGCTCTGGAAGAAGCTTGCCAGCAGCGCCGGCAGAGCGAAGATGTGCAGGACGTTGTTGCGGTAGTAGGTCATCAGCACCGCATTCTGTTCGTCCAGGTACAGAATACGGCCCAGCGCATCACTTTGTTCGGCCAGCAGGCCCATGCCTTTGACGTGGCTGATCAGCGCCAGGCCGTCACCTTCCGGCAAGGTGGTGTGCGGCGAGTAGGGCACCGTGCGCAGCAATGCCAGGTACAGGTCCAGGACCCGCGCCAGGGCGCGCTCGTCCAGGGCCAGGCGGCTGGTCGAGAGCAAGGCCAGGGCTACCAGATTGACCGGATTGATCGCTGCCGCTTCATTGAGATGGCGCGCGACCTTTTCACCCAGACGCGAAGTGGTCTCGTTGAGCCAGGCCGGACGGAACTGCGGGGCGTGGGTCTGTTCACGCCAGCCGGGCTGCTGCTGGTCGAGGAAGGCGCCGAGACGGATCGGTTCGCCGAAGTTCACCGCCACTTGGCCGAAGCGCTGTTTGAGCGCGCCGATGACTTTGAAGATGTCGAAGATCGACTCTTTCTTCTTGCTCGCGCCACGCAGCTCACCCAGGTAGGTGCGGCCTTCGAGCACGCGTTCGTAGCCGATGTACACCGGTACGAAGACGATCGGCGTGCGCGAAGAGCGCAAGTAGCTGCGCAGGGTGATGGCCAGCATCCCGGTTTTCGGTTGCAGCATGCGTCCGGTGCGCGAGCGGCCGCCCTCGACGAAGTACTCGACCGGGAAGCCCTTGGTGAACAGGGTGTGCAGGTATTCATTGAACACCGCGGTGTACAGCGGGTTGCCCTTGAAGGTGCGGCGCATGAAAAATGCCCCGCCGCGGCGCAACAGGCCGCCGATCACCGGCATGTTGAGGTTGATCCCGGCGGCGATGTGCGGCGGGGTCAGACCGTTGCGAAACAGCAGGTAGGAGAGCAACAGGTAGTCGATATGGCTGCGGTGGCAGGGCACGTAGATGACTTCGTGACCGGGGGCGATGCCCTGCACCTGCTCGATATGGTTGACCTTGATGCCGTCGTAGATCTTGTTCCAGAACCAGCTGAGCACCACTTCGAGAAAGCGGATGGCGGTATAGGTGTAGTCCGAGGCAATCTCGTTGCCATAGCGCAGGGCCTGGGCTTCAGCTTTGGCCAGGGGGATGTTCTCGCGCTCGGCCTCGTCGGCAATGGCCTGGCGCACCAGCGGGTCGTGGACCAGGCCCTTGACCAGGTTGCGCCGGTGCGAGATGTCCGGGCCGATGACCGCGGTCTTGAGGTTGCGAAAGTGCACGCGCAGCATGCGCTGGGCCATGCGTACGGTACGTTCGTGGCCCTTGTTGTGCTGGACCAGTTCACGCAGGTGAATCGGCGCCGAGAACTGCACACGGGTCTTGCGTCCCAGGATCAGCACGGTCAGCAGCCGGCGTAAACGCCCGGTGACCGCCCAGCTGTCGGCAAACAGCAGTTTCCACGGGCTGGACTCACTGGCCGGCGACTGGCCCCAGAACACGCTGACCGGAATGATCTGCGCGTCTTCCTCGGCATGCTGGCTGATCGCACTGACCAGCCGCGACAGGGTCGGCGGGGCACCGCGCTTGTCCTGGCGGCCAAGCCAGTCCGGCTCGGGGGTCAGGTAGAAGAATGCAGCTGGCTCTTGCAGGGTGCCCACCGCCACGGGTAGCACCGGACGTGGAAGCCCGGCTTTGCTGCATTCGCGGTCGAGTACCGCCAGATCGGTCAACGACGGCGACTGCAGGGCATAGAACACCGGTCGGCTGCGATCCAGGTTCAGGGTAAAGGACGACTGGTTGATGGTCTCGGAGCGAACCCACAGGTACAACAGGCGACGCAGGGCGCCAAAGATCAGGCGGCGCAGGGGGGAACGGGTCATACAGTGTGTGCTCTGGGTGAGTTTTTCGAGTAATTGCTCAGCCGGTTAGTGTGACGTATCTGCGCATGTTCAGCAAAATCTCGGGCAGTCATAAAAAATATTTCAAGCCTGACATATACTCGGTCCGCAGCTTGCAGGAGTAATCCTCAAGCTGCGTCGGCGGGGGAAGGTGATCCTCCGCTTGCAAGGCGATTCCAAAATAAAAACCCGGAGTAGTTCAGATGTCGTCTCGTGAGACTGGAAGTGTAAAGTGGTTCAATGACGCCAAAGGTTATGGCTTCATCCAGCGTGAAGGTGGTGCCGATGTGTTCGTTCACTACCGCGCCATTCGCGGTGAGGGGCATCGCACCCTGATCGAGGGGCAGCAGGTCGAATACAGTCTGACGCAAGGCCAGAAAGGCCTCCAGGCAGAAGATGTAATCGGCCTGTAAGCGCCGGGCCACGGGCCTTGAGCCTGGGTCCACAAGCGAAAAGGCCCGTCGCCGGACGACCGGGACGGGCCTTTTCGTAGAGCCGGCTTCAGCTGGTACGCCAGGTGATTTCCTCTTCACCGTCGGCGCTGATGCGGATCCAGCGATCGGCATCCTCTTCACCTTCTTCCTCGACCCAGCTGCCTGGTGCACAACGTACTTCGACGTTCAGTGCAGCGAAGGCGGCGCGCGCGCAGGCGATGTCGTCTGCCCACGGCGTCTGGTCGCTCTCCAGGTAGAGACTGTTCCATTTGCCTACAGCCTTCGGTAACCAGGTAACCGGAATGTTACCGGCCTTGCACTTGTAGGTCTGACCTTTCTGCTGCCAGTCGCTGCAAGGGCCGAGTGCCGCGCTGAGCCAGGCAGCGATCTGTTTGTGGTCGACGTCGGCGTCTTTGAGGTAAATCTCGATATCGGGTTGGCGCATGGGGGGGCTCCGGGTGTGCTCAGTCTTGGCGCACGAAGTAGTCGTAACGCATCGATACCGTCACCTCGAAAGGTTCGGCTTGTTCGATGACGCCAGCTCGTTTTTCCGCGCTGGCGCGCCAGCCATGAGGGGTCATGGCCAGCAAGTCGGCGCGGGACTTGCCATCGACAAGGCTCAGGCGGAATTTCAGGGTTTCGCTATGGGCGTGCTGCATGCCGGCCGGGACCAGCGCCAGGTGCTTGTCGTCGGCGTAGTCGCGCACTTCATCATAGAGCTTGTGACGCAGCTCGATCAGGTGCTCGTTGGTCGGGCCGACACGCATCAGGCCGCCACCCGGGGCGAGCAGGCGCAGGGCCTCCTGCCAGTCGAGGGGGCTGAACACGCTGGCCAGGAACTGACAGCTGGCATCGGCCAGCGGCACGCGCGCCATGCTCGCCACCAGCCAGGTCAGTGCCGGGTTGCGTTTGCAGGCGCGCTTGACCGCTTCACGGGAGATGTCCAGGGCATAACCGTCGGCCTCGGGCAGCGCCTCGGCGATCTGCGCGGTGTAGTAACCCTCGCCGCAACCGATATCCAGCCAGCGCACCGGGGCGCGCTCGGCGGCCAGTTCAGCCAGGCGACGGGCCACCGGGGCATAGTGCCCGGCATTGAGAAAGTCGCGGCGGGCTTCGACCATGGCCTGGTTGTCGCCCGGGTCGCGGCTGTTCTTGTGCTGCACCGGCAACAGGTTCAGGTAACCCTGGCGGGCTCGGTCGAAACGGTGCCCGGCCGGGCAGGCCACACCGTTGTCGAGGGTACTCAGCGCTGCGCTGCAGATAGGGCAGGTGAGCATCAGGCGAGCAACCGGGTCAGGGTCTGGTAGTAGATCTCGGTCAGCACGTCGAGGTCACTGGCGAGGATCCGCTCGTTGACCTGGTGAATGGTGGCGTTGACCGGCCCCAGTTCGACCACCTGGGTGCCGAGGGTGGCAATGAAGCGCCCGTCGGAGGTGCCGCCGCTGGTCGAGGCCTTGGTTTCGCGACCGGTGACCGCCTTGATGCTGGCCGACACCGCGTCGAGCAGGTCACCCGGCTCGGTCAGGAACGGCAGGCCGGACAGCGCCCAGTCGACGTGCCAATCCAGTTGGTGTTTGTCGAGGATCGCCGCGACACGGGCTTGCAGGCCTTCGACCGTCGACTCGGTGGAGAAACGGAAGTTGAACAGCGCCGTCAGTTCGCCCGGCACCACGTTGGTCGCGCCGGTGCCGGAGTTGAGGTTGGAGATCTGGAAGCTGGTCGGCGGGAAAAAGGCGTTGCCTTCGTCCCAGTGCTCGGCTGCCAGTTCTGCCAGCGCCGGGGCGGCCAGGTGGATCGGGTTCTTGGCCAGGTGCGGGTAGGCCACATGGCCCTGCACGCCGCGCACTGTCAGCTTGGCGCCGAGCGAGCCGCGACGGCCGTTCTTGACCACGTCGCCGACCAGGCTGGTGCTCGACGGTTCGCCGACGATGCACCAGTCCAGGCGCTCTTTGCGCGCGGCCAGGCGTTCGATGACCGCCTTGGTGCCGTGGTGGGCCGGGCCTTCTTCGTCACTGGTGATCAGGAAGGCGACCTTGCCGCGATGGTTCGGGTAATCGGCGACGAAGCGCTCGGTGGCCACAACCATGGCCGCCAGGCTGCCTTTCATGTCGGCGGCACCACGGCCACAGAGCATGCCGTCGGCATCGATCAGGGCATCGAACGGATCGTTCTGCCAGGCCTGCACGGGGCCGGTGGGCACTACGTCGGTGTGACCGGCAAAGCACAGCACCGGGCCGTCCTGGGTGCCATGGGTGGCCCAGAAGTTGTCGACATCTTCGATACGCATCGGCTCCAGCATGAAACCGGCATCGCCCAGGCGTTGCATCATCTGTTTCTGGCAGTCGGCATCGACCGGGGTCACCGAGGGGCGACGGATCAGGTCGCAGGCCAGTTCTAGGGTAGGCGAAAGGTCGGCTGGGGCCGTCATTGAAGGAACTCCGGGGGCAAGGCAGGGCACGAATTCGAGGGGCGTTATCTTATAGCAATTCGGCAGGAGTGAGGACCGTGGATCGATGCTGTCTGTCCGGGCCTCATCGCTGGCAAGGCCAGCTCCCACAGGTTGGGTACATGTCATTACATTAGGTTGGATGTATGACATTCCTGTAGGAGCCGGCCTTGCCGGCGAAAGGGCGGCAAGGCCGCCCCGAGATCAGGACGCCTGCGCTGGCTGGGCAGCATCCACAGGCTTGGGCAGCGACGACAGCATCGCCATGATCAGCGCCGCCAGGTACGGCAGCGACTGCACCAGCAGCATGGTCACCCAGAAGCGCATGTCATTGCTTGGCAACCCCTGAACCAGGTAGATACCGGCCGCAGCCCCCCACAGCAGCAACATGATGAACAGCTCTTCCCGGGCTTCGGAAAGCGCCACCAGCAAACCATGGCTGTCGGCGTTCTTCGGCGTGCGGAAGAACGGAATGCTGCTGGTGAAGAAACCGTACAGCACGGCTTTGGCGATGGTGTGCGACAGGGCAAGACCGGCCAGCGCTGCGGCAAAAGCGTCCTTCATGTTGACCCCGACCGCACGGCGGTAGAGGAAGACAATCTTGCCAACCTTGAACACGAACAGCGCCAATGGCGGAATGGCGAAGATCAGCAGCGGCGGATCGACCCGTTGCGGCACGATGATCATCGCCGCCGACCAGAGCAAGGCGCCAACGGTGAAGAAGATGTTCATGCCATCGGCAATCCACGGTAGCCAGCCCGCCAGGAAGTGATAACGCTGGCCGCGGGTGAGCTCCGAGTCTTTGCCGCGCAACAGGCTGGCGGCATGGCGCTTGATGATCTGGATGGCGCCATAGGCCCAGCGGAAGCGCTGCTTCTTGAAGTCGATGAAGGTATCGGGCATCAGACCCTTACCGTAGCTCTCGTGGGAGTACGCCGCCGAGTAGCCTCTCTCGAATACCCGCAGGCCGAGTTCGGCGTCTTCGCAGATACACCAGTCAGCCCAACCCAGCTCTTCGAGCACCGAACGCCGGGTCATGGTCATGGTGCCGTGCTGGATGATCGCGTCACGGTCGTTGCGGGTGACCATGCCGATATGGAAAAAGCCCTTGTACTCGCTGTAGCACAGCTTCTTGAAGGTGCTTTCGTTCTGGTCGCGATAGTCCTGCGGCGATTGCACCACGGCGATTTTCGGGTCGCTGAAGTGCGGGACCATGTGCTTGAGCCAGTTGCGGTCCACGCAGTAGTCCGAGTCGATCACCGCGATCACTTCGGCATCTTTGGCGGTGTGCGGGATCAGGTAGTTCAGCGCGCCACCCTTGAAACCGGCCAGCGGGGAGACGTGGAAGAACTTGAAGCGCTCGCCGAGCATCTCGCAATGCGCCTTGATCGGCTCCCAGACCGCCGGATCCTTGGTGTTGTTGTCGATGATCAACACTTCGTAGTCCGGATAATCCAGCGCAGCCAGGGCGTTGAGGGTCTGTTTGACCATCTCCGGTGGCTCGTTGTAGCACGGCACATGCACCGAGACTTTCGGCCGGTAGGCGCTGTCGGCCTGCACCGGCAGGAACTCGCGGCGGCGTTTGTGAATCCACACCGCCTCGGCCAGTTCATGGGCC
This sequence comes from Pseudomonas sp. GW821-FHT10B02, assembly GCF_059415665.1. NCBI lineage: Bacteria > Pseudomonadati > Pseudomonadota > Gammaproteobacteria > Pseudomonadales > Pseudomonadaceae > Pseudomonas > Pseudomonas sp. GW821-FHT10B02. The sequence continues at coordinate 335,184 of NZ_JBWKNR010000002.1, forward strand.
TCGGTCAGCAGCACGATAAACACCCCGAGCGCGCCGAGGGCGAGCAAGAAGCCCACCGTCAGGCTGAACCAGGTGCTGTACTGCTGGCTATAGTCGTAGCCGATCCACACCAGCACCGAACCGCAGAGGAAGGCGATAAAGGTCAGGAAGGTGCGGCCGCGCTGACGCAGGGCCGAGCCATCGATCAGCAGCAAGGTCAGCGAGAGCATCGCCAATACCACCGAACCCACCGCCAGCACGCGCCACTGCGGAATGGCCACTACCGGCCCTTCGAAGTTGAACTTTTGCTGGCGGGCGGCGTTGAACACGCCCCAGTAGGCGCCGACCGAGCCTTCGTCGCTGGCCTTCCACGGTTGGTCATAGGCTTCGATGACGAAGTAGTTGTAGCCCTGGCGGTTGAGCTTGTTGACCAGGGTGCGCAGGTAAATGGCCTGGTCGGCCGGAGTGGCGTCGGCACCGCCACGCATGCGTCCGTTGCTTGGCCAGCCGACTTCGGAGAGCAGCAACGGTTTGCGCGGGAACAGCTGTTTCAGGTCGCGGGCACGGTCGAGGACGAACTGGCCGGCATCCTTCATCGGGATGAATTCCCAGTACGGCAGGATATGCGCCGCTACCAGGTCAACGTGTTTGGCCAGCTCCGGGTGTTCTTTCCAGATGTGCCACTGTTCACTGGTGGTTACCGGTACTTTCACCGCGGCGCGCACCCGGTCCAGGTACTGGATCAGCGCTTCGGGAGTGATTTCTTCACGGAACAGCGCTTCGTTGCCGACCATGACCCGCACGACACTGCGCGAGCTGTTGGCCAGTTCGATGGCTTTCTGAATTTCCCGCTCGTTACGCTCAAGGTCCGGGCTGATCCACACCCCGAGGGTCACCCGCAGGCCGAACTCTTCGGCCAGGCGCGGAATATCCGCCTGGGTGCCTTCGACGGTATAGATACGAATACTGTCGGTCAGCTTGCTCAGTTGTTCGAGGTCCTGGCGCAGTTCGTCCTCAGTCGGGTACTGGCCCTTTTGCGGGCTTTCTCCAAGGCGGAACGGCGAGTAGGAGAAGCCGGAAATCTGCTCCGGCCAGTCAGGGGCGGAAACCGGGCGGTTGATCAGCGCCCAGAACCCGGTGAATAGTGCGGCGATGGCCATGACTATCACCAGGTTGATACCAAATTTACGCGATGACATAGATAGTTCGGGTTCCGAAGGGTGGAACGGGCGAGCGCCACAGGGCGCGGATCCTGCTCTTTGACCGCCTATGCTGTGTAGGAACAGGCTGGCGGCAAGGGTTAGATTGTCTTCAGGTGTCGAAGTTCTGAGGCCCGTGCTGTTGTCGTCCAGGACTAGGTATTGCCTGGCACATTAAAGCAGGATTACAACCGACTTTACTAATTCGTACAGGGTGACTGGTCCGAAGCAGGATGGCAGCGGGCCTCAACAGGCCTATAATGCGCGCCGGTTTTTTCGGGGTATGGCCATGAGTACAGATGATCCACGCTTTGCCGGTGTTGCCCGGTTATACGGTGACAGCGGCCTGCAGCGCCTGCGCGAGGCCCATGTGGCGATCGTCGGCATTGGTGGTGTCGGCACGTGGGCGGCTGAAGCCATGGCGCGTAGTGGTGTCGGCGAAATCTCGCTGTTCGACCTCGATGACGTCTGCGTCAGCAACACCAACCGCCAGTTGCATGCCATGGAAGGGAATATCGGGCGTGCCAAGGCTGAGGTCATGGCCGAGCGTCTGCGGGCGATCAACCCGGCGTGCAAGGTGCATGCGGTGGTGGATTTCGTCACCAAGGAAACCCTGCCCGAATACATCGGCGAGCACATCGACTGTGTGATCGACTGTATCGACAGTGTCATGGCCAAAGCTGCGCTGATCGGCTGGTGCAAGCGGCACAAGGTCACCATCATCAGCACCGGGGGAGCCGGCGGACAGATCGACCCGACGCAGATCCGTGTGGCTGACCTGAACAAAACCTTCAACGACCCCCTGGCTTCGCGGGTGCGTTCGACCTTGCGCCGTGATTACGGCTTTTCCCGCACGGTCACCCGTAACTACAGCGTGCCTTGCGTGTTCTCTACCGAACAGTTGCGCTATCCCAAAGGCGACGGCAGTGTCTGCCTGCAGAAAAGCTTTGTCGGTGAGGGCGTCAAGCTCGACTGCTCGGGTGGCTTTGGCGCGGTGATGATGGTGACGGCGACCTTCGGTATGGTCGCCGCCAGCAAGGCGGTGGAAAAGCTGGTGGCTGGCGCCCGTCGGCCATCCGAGCGCAAAGCTCAGGTGCCAGCGGCCAGCTGAGCCATGCGCTGCAGCACGGCGTTCAAGCCGTTGCTGCGTGAGGGCGAAAGCTGGCGGCCGAGGCCCAGCTGGTTGAACCAGCCGGGCAGATCAAGCTGCTGGAGCTCGCTGCTGGACAAGCCCTCGACCCGAATCAGCAGCAGCGCCAGCAAGCCGCGAATGATCCGCGCATCGCTGGCGCCTTTGAAACGCCACTGACCGTCCTGCTGTTCTGCCACCAACCAGACCTGGCTTTCACAGCCATGCACACGGTTGGCTTCGGATTTTTCTGCCTCGCTCAGGGGCGCCAGGCGCTCCCCCCATTGCATCAACAGGCGTGCCCGTTGCTCCCAGCCCGCGGCCTGTTCGAAGCTGCTGAGCGCCTCCTGGGCGTTAACCGGCAGGTTCATCGCAGCAGCTCCAGGGCTTGATCCAGCGCCTCGAAGAAGCGTTGCAGGTCGTCGGAATCGTTGTACAGGGCCAGCGAAACCCGGATCGCCCCATCCAACCCGAAGCTTTTCAGCAGCGGCATGGCACAGTGGTGCCCGGCACGAACGGCGATCCCCTGTTCAGTCAGCATGTGGGCGAGGTCGGCATTGTGCACCCCTTCGACCACGAAGCTGGCCAGGGCCAGTTGCGGTTGGCCGAGCAGGCGAATGCCTTCGCGATCATTCAGGCCGCGCAACAGGCTGCGGTGCAGGCTGGCTTCATGTTCGGCGACAGCGGTCGGATCGAGCCCTGCAAGGTAGTTGAGGCTGGCGCCCAGGCCGATGACGCTGGCGATTGGCGGGGTGCCGGCTTCGAACCCCAACGGTGCCGGGCGGAAGCTGGCGTCGTGGTAGTCGGCCACCTGCACCATCTCGCCACCAAATTGCCAGTGGCGCAGGCGAGCGAGCGCTTCGCTGCGGCCGTAGAGCACGCCCACGCCGTCCGGACCGTACAGCTTGTGGCTGGAGAACACGTAGAAGTCGCAGCCCAGTTGCTGCATGTCCTGGCGGCCATGCACTACGCCCTGGGCGCCGTCGACCACGGTCAGGGCTCCTTGGGCATTTGCATGGGCCAGCAACGGCGCCAGCGGTTGCCAGGCCCCCAGCACGTTGGACAACTGGCTGACCGCCAGCAAGCGGGTGCGCGGGCCGATCAACTGCAGGGCAATCTCAAGGTCGATCAAGCCGCGGTTGTCCAGGGGCAGGATCACCAGCTTGAGCTGGCGGCGCTGGGCCAGTTGCTGCCAGGGCAGCAGGTTGGCATGGTGCTCCAGGGCGCTGATGGCGATTTCATCACCGGCTTCGAACATGCCTTCAAGGCCATAGGCCAGCAAGTTCAAGGCCGAGGTTGCGCCATGGGTGAAGATGATCTGTTGGGTGTCAGTGGCATTCAACCAACTGGCGACTTTTTCCCGGCTGCGTTCGAAGGCCTGGGTTGCCAGCGCGCCGGGAAGGTGTTGGGCACGGTGCACATTGGCGGCGCCGTGGCCGTAATAATGGCTCAAGGCATCGAGCAGAAGTTGCGGTTTTTGCGTGGTAGCAGCGTTGTCCAGGTAGGTCTGGTGCTGCCGTTGCAGAGCGGCGATGGCTGGAAAATCAGCGCGCCACGGAGAGGGCTGGAACATGATGATCGGACCTGAATATCGGGCCTGGCGTTAGGCCAGACCCGATGGTACCACTTAGTTGTGGGCGTGCAGCGCTTCGTTCAGCTCGATCGCCGACTTGTGGGTCTTGCACTCCACCGCGCCGTTCAGCGAGTTGCGACGGAACAGCAGATCGGTCTGACCGGCCAGGTCGCGGGCCTTGACGACTTTGACCAGCTGGTTGTTCTCGTCCAGCAGGTTCACCTTGGTGCCAGCGGTGATGTACAGGCCGGCTTCGACGGTGTTGCGGTCGCCCAGCGGAATGCCGATACCGGCGTTGGCGCCGATCAGGCAGCCTTCGCCGACCTTGATGACGATGTTGCCGCCACCGGACAGGGTGCCCATGGTCGAGCAACCGCCGCCCAGGTCCGAGCCCTTGCCGACGAACACGCCAGCCGAGACACGGCCTTCGATCATGCCAGGGCCTTCGGTGCCCGCGTTAAAGTTGACGAAGCCTTCGTGCATGATGGTGGTGCCTTCGCCGATGTAGGCACCCAGGCGCACGCGGGCGCTGTCGGCGATACGCACGCCGGCAGGTACGACGTAGTCGGTCATTTTCGGGAACTTGTCCACCGAGAACACTTCCAGCAGCTCGCCCTTCAGGCGCGCTTCCAGTTGCTGCTCGGCCAGTTCGGCCAGGTCGACTGCGCCCTGGCTGGTCCAGGCCACGTTTGGCAGCAGCGGGAAGATGCCGGCCAGGCTCAGGCCGTGCGGCTTGACCAGGCGATGCGAGAGCAGGTGCAGCTTCAGGTAGGCTTCCGGCGTGGAGCTCAGGGCGGCGTCTTCGGCCAGCAGGGTGGCGACCAGTGGCTTGTTGCTTTCGGCCAGGCGGGTCAGCAGGGCGGCCTGGGCGGCGTCGACCCCCTTGAGGGCGTCAGCCAGCTGCGCGGCTTGGGCATTGCTGAAAGCGATGGCCTGGTTGCCACCTTCATAACCCAGTACCGGGGTGATTGCCGCGACCAGTTCGGCGCTCGGGTTGATCAGCGGTTGTGCGTAGAAAACTTCCAGCCAGGCGCCTTGGCGGTTCTGGGTGCCGACACCGAAGGCCAGACTGAACAGGGTAGTGGACATGCAGTTACCTCTTGCGAATTTGAATGAAAGCGTGACGCCGCGTTATTGAAGGGCGGCTGCGTACAGGTCCGGCTTGAAGCCGACCAGGGTCCGCTCGCCGAGGTCGAGCACCGGGCGCTTGATCATCGACGGTTGGGCCAGCATCAGTTCGATGGCCTTGGCCTGGTCGAGATCGGCCTTCTGGGCGTCTTCGAGCTTGCGGAAAGTGGTGCCGGCACGATTGAGCACTGTTTCCCAGCCGTGCTCGTTGCACCAGCGGGTCAGGCTCGCACGGTCGATGCCTTGGGTCTTGTAGTCGTGAAAGTCGTAACCCAGGCCTTTGTCTTCCAGCCAGGTACGGGCTTTCTTCATGGTGTCACAAGCCTTGATTCCATAAAGGTGCAATGGCGTGTCGCGGTTGGTCATGTCTTGCCCCTCCTGGGAAAAAATGGTGAAGGATTATGCCACGGTCAACCGGTTAGGGTTGGCCTCGCCACGGCACTTTGTAGCATTGTGTTACAGGTTTCGGCAGCCTCTGCGACTTTTGTGCAGCGGTGCGTGAGCAGCCTGAACGGCTACTATGTCGTTTCAATGGCAATGTCCAGCATGGGCAGAAGGTGCGCCGTTGACTGTTTGAATTGATAGGAACACGCCGAATGCAATCAGCCTACACCGTTCTCATCCTGCTGATGCTGGTGAGTGTCTCCAAACTTGTCGGCCGGGTGGTCCCGTTGCCATTGCCGCTGGTGCAGATCGCCGCCGGGGCCTTGCTGGCCTGGCCGACACTGGGTCTGCATGTGGCGCTGGATCCGGAACTGTTTCTGTTTCTGTTCCTGCCGCCGCTGCTGTTTGCCGATGGCTGGCGCATGCCCAAACGCGACCTCTGGCGCTTGCGCGGTCCGATCCTGACCCTGGCGGTGGGGCTGGTGCTGTTTACCGTGGTCGGCGCTGGTTACTTCATTCACTGGATCCTGCCGAGCATCCCGTTGCCGGTGGCGTTTGCCCTGGCTGCGGTGCTGTCGCCAACTGACGCTGTGGCGGTGTCGGCGATTACCCAGGATCGTCTGCCAACGCCTCTGATGCATATGCTTCAGGGGGAAGCGTTGATGAACGACGCGACGGGTCTGGTGACCTTCAAGTTTGCCCTGGTCGCAGCCATTACCGGTGCGTTCTCGCTGGCTGAAGCGAGTGTCACCTTCGTTCTGGTGGCGCTTGGTGGCCTGGCCATCGGTGTGGCCCTGAGCTGGCTGGTGGGGCGCCTGCGGGCGTGGATGATCGCCCGCGGCTGGGACGATCCGGCCACCCATGTGGTGTTCATGTTGCTGCTGCCATTTGCCGCCTATGTAGTGGCCGAGCGCGTGGGGGCCTCAGGGATCCTCTCGGCAGTGGCTGCGGGCATGATGCAGAGCTGGCTCGACCTGCTGCCACGCCAGACCAGTACCCGCTTGCTCAACCGCAGTGTCTGGTCGTTGCTCGAGTTCAGCTTCAATGGCCTGATCTTCCTGCTGCTGGGCCTGCAACTGCCCGACATCATCAAGGCGGTCACCAGTCACGAAGCGTCGTTGTGGCCGACCCTGCTGTGGCGTTGCCTGGACGTAGTGGCGATTTTTGCGGTGCTGGTGATGTTGCGTTTTGTCTGGGTGCAGAGCATCTGGCGCTTGATCGGGGTGATCCGTCGCTGGCGCGGCAAGGAAGACCTGGTGCTGGTGCCCAACGCCCGTTCCTGCTGGCTGCTGACCATCGGCGGGGTGCGTGGTGCGGTAACCCTGGCCGGTGTCATGTCGGTGCCATTGTTGATTAGTGCGGGTACGGCCTTCCCGGAGCGTGATCTGCTGATTTTCATTGCCGCTGGAGTGATCCTGCTGTCATTGGTATCGGCCTGCATTGCCTTGCCGCTGTTGTTGCGCGGGGTGGCGAAAAGCCCCGACGACACCTTGCGCCAGGAGGCCAAGGAAGCCTGGCGGCGCACGGCGGAAGCGGCCATTCATGCCTTGGAAGCCGAAGACCTGGCTGAGCCGGGTATGCCCCAGGATGCAGCCCAGGCGGCGTTGGCGGCGGAGCTCAAGGCGCGGCTGATGGCCGAGTACCGGCATCAGCTGGACAGTTTCAACGACAGCGCAGAAGCCCAGGCCCTGGCCGAGCAGATGGACCAGCTGGAGCGACGCTTGCGTCTGCGTGCATTACGCGCCCAGCGCCTGGAACTGTACAAGCTGCACCGTCACCATCAGGTGGGCGATGATGTGGTGCGTCAGGTGCTGGGTGAGCTGGACATGAGCGAGGCGAACCTGGGGCAGGTCAGGTAGAACATTCAGTCATGCGGGTAGGCCAGGCGCATGAACGCCTTGTCCTTCTCGCTGATCTGGCTGTTGATACCCACTTCCCAGTCGCCCTGTGTCAGCGCCTGGAGTACGGGGTAGTGCATGATCGAGTGCCTGTCATAAGGTACTTTGCGCAGGCTGCTGTTTTCGATCCTGGCCAACACATTCTCGTCGACTGTGGCCTTGTCGATACCCTTGCTGGCGTAATGTTCGTAGACCTTGGGGATATCCCAGGGAATATTGGCATCAGGGTGCTGATGTTCGTGTTCTGCACCCAAAGCATGGCCAAATTCGTGGATGACCGTGCGTTCAAAACTCTCCATATCAGGCGTTACGCCCAGCACCATGGAGGCTCCGGCACTGGTAAGGGCGTCGGTTCCGTACACTGAATAATTCAGCTCAGGCGTGCCTCCGGTGTAGATCTTGATCTCGCTGTCGTCATCGTCGTCTGCGACCAGCTCGAAGCTCAGGTTGACGTAGGGCAGCCACTTGCATGCCGCAGCAAAGATGGCCTGCTTGAGGGACTCTTCGGCATCGTTGACGAAGGTAATGCGCAAGGTGCGGCCCGGCGACCAGAACTTGTCGAAGTAGCCGATGGAGCGTTTACGGCGATTGCCCTGCCCCTTGCTTGCAGCATTAGCGGGGTTTTCACGCACAGCCGCTGCGTGGGACAGGTGAGAATCGGGATGGTGTCGGCAATGGCAGATCATGAGCTCGGTCATGGGCAAACGCTCTTGAAGGATGGAAACCGGAGTATTCGCATCGGGAGGGTCTGCCGGGCACTAGATATTATGTAGTGTGCTGTACCGTTTGAACCAGCGGGCGACACCTTGATGATGTGGTGTCGCCGGTAATATGGTCATGACCAGATCAAGTAAACCGATTAGTCATGCGGATAGGCCAGGCGCATGAATTCCAAGTCTTTTTCACTGAGCTGCTGGGGCAGGGCAACTTCCCAGTCACCATGGGTAAATGCCTGGGGAACGGCGTAATGCATGATTGAAGTGCGATCGTAAGCTGTTTTTCTGAGTCCGACATCGTCAATTTTGCTCAGGATTTGTTGCCTGACGTCAGCCTCGGTCCAGCCGGCTGCCATGTGGCTCTGCAAAACCACCTGCTCGTTCCAGGGGATGTCTGCATCAGGGTGTCGATGTTCATGTTCGGCGCCGAGGGCATGACCGAACTCATGCAGTACGGTGTTTTCGAAAAAATCATGGCCTAGCGGAACGTTGATACACATTGTGTCCTCGCCATATGCCAAGGCATCGGTCCCGATGTCTGACAAGCTGTGCGGCAGATGCGGCCCGGTAAGGATTCTGATTGTGGCTTTCTTGTCATCGTCTTCAGCGAGGTCTATTTCCAGATTCGCACCGGAAAGATCGAGCCATTGAGAGGCTAATTCGAAGATGCTCATCTTCAATCGTCTGTCGGGGGCTCCGAGAAACGAAACCCACAGGGTTCGTCCTGGCTTCCAGAATTTGCTGGCGACACCTAGCGAACGTTTGCGTCGATTGCCTGAGCCGCCTGGGGCATTGAGCGGATTCTCGGCGACCGCCAATTCATAGGAGCGCAGCGGGTCGACGCGGTAACGGCAGCGGGGGATCATTGGGCTGATCATGGGAAACTCCTTTAGTGATGGAGTTCGGAGTCTCCCATTTGGCTAGGATTGTCTTGTGGTACTTAAATCTATGCGAGGCGACACCGTAGGATCGGTGTCGCCGTTCGCTTATCGCTCAAGAAACACTCGAATCCGCTGAGCCGCCTCGACGCACTCGGCCAACGGAGCCACCAGTGCCATGCGCACCCGCCCGGCGCCGGGGTTGACGCCATCCACTTCACGGGACAGGTAAGAGCCCGGCACGACGGTTACATGCTGTTTTTCGAACAGGCCGCGGCAGAACTCGGCGTCATCGCCGGGGACCTTGGCCCAGAGGTAGAAACCACCGTCCGGACGCTGTACATCAAGCACTGGCGCCAGAATCTCCAGCACGGCATCGAATTTCTCACGGTACAGGTCACGGTTGGCCAGCACGTGTTCTTCGTCGTTCCAGGCGGCAATGCTCGCCAGTTGGGTCTGCACCGGCATGGCGCAGCCGTGGTAGGTGCGATAGAGCAGGAACGGCTTGATGATTTCAGCATCACCAGCGACGAAGCCCGAACGCAGGCCCGGCAGGTTGGAGCGCTTGGACAGGCTATGGAACACCACACAACGCTTGAAGTCGCTGCGGCCCAGTTCTACGCAGGCGCTGAGCAGGCCCGGTGGCGGGCTTTGTTCGTCGAAATACAGCTCGCTGTAGCACTCGTCGGCGGCAATCACGAAATCGTATTGGTCAGCCAGGGCGATGAGCTTTTTCAAGGTTTCCATCGGCACCAGCGCGCCGGTGGGATTGCCCGGGGAGCAGATGAACAGGATCTGGCAACGCTGCCAGGTCTCGGCCGAGACGGCGTCGAAGTCCGGGTTGAAGCCGTTGCTGTCCAGGCACGGCAGGTAGTGCGGGGTGGCACCGGCCAGCAGGGCTGCGCCTTCATAGATCTGGTAGAACGGGTTGGGGCTGATGACCAGACCATCGGCGCTACGGTTGACCACGGCCTGGGTGAAGGCGAACAGTGCTTCACGGGTGCCATTGACCGGCAGTACGTGTTTGTCGGCATCCAGCCAGCCACCTGGCACGCCAAAACGACGCTCGCACCAGCGGGTGATGGCCTGACGCAGGGTTGGCAGGCCAACGGTGGTCGGATACACGGCCATCTGCTGGAGGTTGTCGGCCAGGGCCTTGGCGACGAACGCCGGCGATTCATGCTTGGGCTCACCGATCGACAGGGCAATGGCGCGTTTATCGGCGGCAGGCTGGACGCTGCCGAGCAAGGCGCGAAGTTTCTCGAACGGGTAGGGCTGAAGCTGAAGCAAATCGGTGTTCATCGGCGCTGGGTCTCGTCAAACGTTAAATGGTCAGGCGGGAAACGGTTGTCGCAGCGGCCTGGTCGACGCGCAATTGCTCGACGATGGCATCCTGCAGGCGGCTGCACAGCTGTGGGTCGGACAGCGGTTGGTTGTCGGCATCGGTGATGAAGAACACGTCTTCGACTCGCTCGCCGAGGGTGGCAATCTTGGCATTCTGCAGCGACAGGTCGAACTCCAGGAAGATCTTGCCGATCCGCGCCAGCAGGCCCGGGCGGTCGGGAGCGCTGAGTTCGAGGATGGTTACCGGTCGCTGGGCGTCGTTGTGGATGGTCACCTGCGGGGCAAAGGTGAAGTGCTTGAGCTGGCGCGGCACCCGGCGTTTGATGATGGTCGGGTAATCGTCCGGGTTGCGCAGGGCGTCAGTCAGACCGTCGCGGATCTCTTTGACCCGCTGCGGGTTGTCACCGATCGAGCCGCCGTCGTTATCGAGCACGATGTAGGTGTCGAGGGTGAACTGGCTGCTGGAGGTGATGATCCGGGCGTCATGGATGTTCAGGTTGAGCTGGTCCATGGCTGCCACGGTCACCGCGAAGAAGTCATGCTGGTCAGGCGCATAGATGAAGATCTGCGTGCCGCCTTCGAATTCGCGCTGGGTGGTTTCCTTGATCAGCACCAGCGGGCCGCCATCGGCCGGCTGCTGGAGGATCGCGTCGCTGTGCCAGGCCACGTCGGCGGCGGTATGGCGCAGGAAGTAGTCGTCACCCAGTTGCGCCCAGAGTTGCTCGACGTCGTCCGGGTCGGTGCCTTCGCGGATCAGGATGTCCAGTGCCGCGCCCTGGGTCTGGCGGATCTGCTCTTCGCGGTCCAGCGGGTTTTCCAGGCCACGGCGCAGGGCGCGCTTGGTTTCGGTGTAGAGCTGGCGTAACAGGCTGGCGCGCCAGGAGTTCCACAGGCTCGGGTTGGTGGCGTTGATGTCGGCTACGGTCAGTACGTAGAGGTAATCCAGACGGGTTTCGTCGCCCATCTGCTGGGCGAAGTCGTGGATCACCTGCGGGTCGGAAAGATCCTTGCGCTGGGCAGTGGTCGACATCACCAGATGATTCTGTACCAGCCAGACAACCAGGCGGCTGTCCCAGGTTGGCAACTGGTGACGCAGGCAAAAGGCCTGGGCATCCACGGCGCCGAGCTCCGAGTGGTCGCCCTGACGGCCTTTGCCGATGTCGTGGTAAAGGCCGGCCAGGTAGATCAGCTCGGGTTTGGGCAGGCGGCCCATGAGCTTGCTGGCCAGCGGGAATTTCTCTGAAACTGGCGTGTACTGCAGTTTGCGCAAGTGCTTGATCAGGTTCAGGGTGTGGGCATCGACGGTGTAGATATGGAACAGGTCGTGCTGCATTTGCCCGACGATCAGGCCGAATTCCGGCAGGTAGCGCCCCAGGATGCCGTAGCGGTTCATGCGCCGCAGGTTGCGATGGATACCGATTTCACACTTGAACAGCTCGATAAACAGGCTGGTGTTGCGGATATCGTTGCGAAAATCGTCGTCGATCAGGTGCCGGTGTTCACGCAGCAGGCGAATGGTGTCGGCGCGCACACCTTTGACTTCCGGGTGCTGGGCCATCAATACGAAGATTTCCAGCATGGCGAACGGGGTGCGTTTGAAGACGTTCGTGCGTACCGCTTCGATGTAGCCGTCATGCAGCTGGAAGCGTGCATTGAGTGGCTGGGTGCTGCCGCTGTCGTCGTCGAGAATGATTTCTTCGAAGTGCTGGATGATCAGGTCGCTGAGCTCGGCGATGCTCATCACAACCCGATAGTACTGCTGCATGAACTGTTCGATGGCCCGCTTGGGGTTGTCATCGCTGAAGCCGAGCAGGGCGGCAATACTGCGCTGATGATCGAACAGCAGGCGGTCTTCGGCGCGGCCGGCGAGCATGTGCAGGGCATAGCGGACCTTCCACAGGAATTCCTGGGAGGAGGCCAGCAGGGCGTTTTCGCTCTCCAGCAGGAAGCCTTCGCCCGCCAGGGCATGCAGGTTCAGGGTGCCGTACTGGCGACGGGCGATCCACAGTACCGTCTGGATGTCGCGCAGGCCGCCGGGTGAGCCTTTGACGTTGGGCTCGAGGTTGTATTCGGTGTCGTTGTACTTGTGGTGCCGGGCCTTTTGCTCGGCGCGTTTGGCCAGGAAGAATTCCTTGCTCGGCCACATGTGATCGGTGCTGGTGACCTCCAGCATGCGCTGGCGCAGGCGCTCGGGGCCGGCAATGGTGCGGCTTTCCATCAGGTTGGTGACTACCGTCAGGTCGGCACGCGCCTGTTCGGCGCACTCATCGATCGAGCGCACGCTCTGGCCCACTTCCAGGCCAATGTCCCAGAGCAGGGTCAGGAAGCGTTCGATGGAGTCGCGAAACACTTCGTGGTCGGCACTGTCGAGCAGGATCAGCAGGTCGATGTCGGAGTAGGGGTGCAGCTCGCCCCGGCCATAGCCGCCGGTCGCTACCAGCGCGATATCGGCTTCATCGCTCCAGTCGAACTGGTTCCAGGCCTGTTGCAGGATGTTGTCGACGAACCAGGCGCGGTCCTCGATCAGCCGGCGGATCTCGCGGCCGTCGCGAAAACGCTTGTCGAGCACTTCGCCAGCCTGGCGAATGGCCTTCTTGAAGGCCGCGATAGGGCTGGCCTTGAGGGCCCGTTCGGCCTGGAACTGGCCGCGATCGAACAGCTCGGGATCCACCTGGGGCATCGAGTCACTTTCCTGTGTGAATCAGGCTGACATACGGGGAATGGTGTCGTCTTTACGCAATGTGAAGATCTCGTAGCCGGTCGCGGTCACCACCAGGGTGTGTTCCCACTGCGCCGAGAGCTTGCGGTCCTTGGTGATGGCGGTCCAGCCGTCGCCCAGCACTTTGGTGTCGGCGCGGCCCTGGTTGATCATCGGCTCGATGGTGAAGGTCATGCCTTCCTTGAGCTCCATGCCGGTGCCAGCACGGCCGTAGTGCAGGATCTGCGGCTCTTCGTGGAACACTTTGCCGATGCCATGGCCGCAGAACTCACGGACCACCGAGAAACCATTTTTTTCTGCGTGTTTCTGGATCACTTCACCGATGTCGCCCAGGCGGCAGCCCGGCTTGACCAGCTCGATGGCCTTGTACATGCATTCCTGGGTGACCTGGGACAGGCGCTCGGCCCACACCGGTACATTGCCGACGTGGAACATGCGGCTGGTGTCGCCGTGGTAGCCGTCCTTGATGACGGTTACGTCGATGTTCAGGGTGTCGCCATCCTTGAGCGGCTTGTCGCCCGGGATGCCGTGGCAAACCACGTGGTTGACCGAGGTACAGATCGACTTGGGAAAACCCTTGTAGTTGAGCGGTGCCGGGATCGCCTTCTGGACGTTGACGATATAGTCGTGGCACAGGCGGTCGAGCTCTTCGGTGGTGACGCCGGGCTTGACGTGCTCTTCGATCATCTCCAGGACTTCGGCGGCCAGGCGGCCGGCGATGCGCATCTTTTCGATGTCTTCGGCGGTTTTGATGGTGACGGTCATTGCAGGCTCTCTACGGCGCATGGATGCGCAAATATTCTGAGGAAAGGCCGGATTCTACCAGAGCGGCGCCCGCTAAGGCGGCTATGGCTGTGATACAGCCTTTATATAGAGGCATTCTGGCGCGATTAGCGTTGCGGTGCAAAAGCCTGTGACGGACGATGCTATTTCGGGTTCCGTTTAGCGCGCTTGTGTGATATAAAATGCGCCGCTTTGCGGGGATAGCCCCGAGAGCTTAAACCCACACACGTGTCGACACGATGACCTGGGTGCCTTCGATCTACGGATCCTGGGTTGGTCATTGGGATACGTGGAGGCCCAACCCGACTTATCAAGGAACTATCATGTCCCAAGTCAACATGCGCGATATGCTGAAGGCCGGTGTGCACTTCGGTCACCAAACCCGTTACTGGAACCCGAAAATGGGTAAGTACATTTTCGGCGCGCGCAACAAGATTCACATCATCAACCTTGAAAAAACCCTGCCAATGTTCAACGACGCACTGACTTTCGTCGAGCGTCTGGCCCAGGGCAAAAACAAGATTCTGTTCGTCGGCACCAAGCGTTCCGCTGGCAAGATCGTTGCTGAAGAAGCAGCACGTTGCGGTTCGCCGTACGTCGATCACCGCTGGTTGGGCGGCATGCTGACCAACTACAAAACCATCCGTGCTTCGATCAAGCGTCTGCGCGACTTGGAAACCCAGGCCGAAGATGGCACCTTCGCCAAGCTGACCAAGAAAGAAGCCCTGATGCGCTCCCGTGATCTGGAAAAACTGGATCGCAGCCTGGGCGGCATCAAGGACATGGGCGGTCTGCCTGATGCCCTGTTCGTGATCGACGTTGACCACGAGCGCATCGCTATCACCGAAGCCAACAAGCTGGGCATCCCGGTCATCGGCGTTGTCGATACCAACAGCAGCCCAGAAGGCGTTGACTACATCATCCCAGGCAACGATGACGCCATCCGCGCTATCCAGCTGTACATGGGTTCGATGGCTGACGCGGTTATCCGTGGTCGCAACAACGTTGCTGGCGGCACCGAAGTTTACGCTGAAGAAGCAGCACCAGCTGCTGAGTAATTGACGCCTGGCGTCTACTCGGCACGCAAAAAGGGGGCTAGGCCCCCTTTTTGCCACCTTGAAATCCTCCTGTCAGCATCGCCGTTGCAAACTGCATGAGTGCTGGCACTGGATTTACAGATTTGAACGCCCGTCAAGTATCGGGTGGAATGGTTGAAAACCTATCCAAGAGGAATTTGAAATGGCAGAGATTACTGCAGCGCTGGTTAAAGAACTGCGCGAGCGTACCGGCGAAGGCATGATGGACTGCAAGAAAGCCTTGACCAAGGCTGGCGGCGACATCGAAAAAGCAATCGACGACATGCGTGCTTCGGGCGCCATCAAGGCCGCCAAGAAAGCTGGCAACGTTGCTGCTGAAGGCGCCATCGCCATCAAGGCTGACGACAAGTCCGCCGTCCTGCTGGAAGTGAACTCGCAGACCGACTTCCTGGCCCTGCAAGACGACTTCAAGAACTTCGTCGCTGAAAGCGTTGAACAGGCTTTCGCTGAAAAACTGACCGACGCCGCTCCGCTGATCGCTTCGCGCGAAGCAGCTCGTGAAGCGCTGGTTGCCAAGGTTGGTGAGAACGTCAACATCCGTCGCCTGGTGCGCGTTGAAGGTGACGTTGTCGGTACCTACCTGCACGGTAACAAGATCGGTGTTGCTGTTGTCCTGAAGGGCGGCGACGTCCAGCTGGCCAAAGAAATCGCCATGCACGTGGCTGCCAGCAACCCAGAGTTCCTGAATCCATCGGAAGTCTCGGCTGAAGCAATCGAGCGCGAGAAGGCTGTATTCATGCAGCTGAACGAAGAGAAGATGAAGGGCAAGCCTGAGAACATCGTCGCCAACATGATCGACGGTCGTATCAAGAAGTTCCTGGCCGAAGCCAGCCTGGTCGAGCAGGCGTTCGTCATGAACCCGGAAATCAAGGTCGGCGAACTGGCCAAGAAAGCCGGCGCTGAAATCGTTTCCTTCACCTACTTCAAAGTAGGCGAAGGCATCGAGAAGCCAGTTGACAACTTCGCTGAAGAAGTTGCCGCTCAGCTGGCTGCTGCCAAGCAATAAGACAGATTCACCTCTGTCGCCCCGAAGAGGCTGCCCGCTCACGCGCGCAGCCTCTTTGTCAAAGCGGGGGCGGTTTACGAGACCGTTGCTCGCTGGCGCAGTAGCTGCGCCACACTAGAGTTACGCGCAGACTGACAGCAGTCCGCCAGATTTTTTACAAACGCCGCAGGAGAGATTCGCAATGGCTCAGCAGGGCAGTGGTTATCAAGCTCGCTATAAACGCATTCTACTCAAGCTTAGCGGCGAGGCCCTGATGGGCTCGGAAGAGTTCGGGATCGACCCCAAGGTCCTGGATCGCATGGCACTGGAAGTTGGCCAACTGGTCGGGATCGGTGTTCAGGTAGGCTTGGTGATCGGTGGTGGCAACCTGTTCCGTGGTGCGGCGCTCAGTGCAGCCGGCATGGACCGCGTCACTGGCGACCACATGGGCATGCTGGCTACGGTGATGAACGGCCTGGCCATGCGCGATGCGCTGGAGCGGGCGAATATTACCGCTATCGTCATGTCGGCCATCTCCATGGTGGGTGTGACCGATCACTACGACCGTCGCAAAGCCATGCGCCACCTGAACTCGAAAGAAGTTGTAATCTTCGCTGCCGGTACCGGCAACCCGTTCTTCACCACCGACTCCGCTGCCTGCCTGCGCGCCATCGAAATCGATGCCGATGTGGTATTGAAGGCAACCAAGGTCGATGGTGTATACACTGCAGATCCATTCAAAGACCCGCATGCCGAGAAGTTCGATCATCTGACTTACGATGAAGTGCTGGATCGCAAGCTGGGCGTAATGGACCTGACGGCAATCTGCCTGTGCCGCGACCACAAGATGCCGTTGCGCGTCTTCAACATGAACAAGCCCGGCGCCCTGCTGAATATCGTACATGGTGGCGCTGAAGGAACTCTGATCGAGGAAGTTCAAAAATGATCAACGAAATCAAGAAAGACGCCCAAGCGCGCATGCAGAAATCCCTGGAGTCTCTGGCTTACGCGTTCGGCCAGATTCGTACCGGCAAGGCACACCCAAGCATCCTGGCAAGCGTGATGGTGCCTTACTACGGTACCGACACCCCGATCAGCGGCGTCGCCAACGTCACCGTGAAAGATTCGCGCACCCTGCAGGTCGTGGCTTTCGAGCGCAACATGCTCGCTGCCGTTGACAAGGCCATCCAGAGCGCCGGTTTGAATCTCAACCCGACCAACCTGGGTGAGTTGCTGCTGATCACCATGCCAGCCCTGACTGAAGAAACCCGCAAGGGCTTCACCAAGCAGGCACGCAGTGCGGCCGAAGACGCTCGCGTTGCTGTGCGCAACATTCGCCGCGATGCTCTGGGTGAACTGAAGAAGCTGGTCAAAGACAAGGAAATCAGTGAAGACGAAGAGCGTCGCGCCATCGCTGATATCGACAAGCTGACGAAAGATACCGAGGCCCAGATTACCAAGGCCACCGAAGAGAAAGAAAAGGACCTGATGGCCGTTTAAAGGTCGGGACTTTTTTAATGGAAAAGACCAAACAGGGTGGGTCCCCATCGGTGCCGCGCCATGTCGCGATCATCATGGATGGGAATAATCGCTGGGCGAAGAAGCGCCTGTTGCCCGGTGTCGCCGGGCACAAGGCAGGCGTCGATGCGGTGCGCGCGGTCATCGAGGTGTGCGCCGAGGCCAAGGTCGAGGTCTTGACCCTGTTCGCCTTCTCCAGCGAGAACTGGCAGCGACCGGCCGAAGAGGTCGGGGCGTTGATGGAGCTGTTCTTCTCGGCCTTGCGTCGGGAAGCCAGGCGCCTCAACGACAACAACATCAGTCTGCGCATCATCGGGGATCGCTCACGCTTTCACCCTGAGCTGCAGGCTGCCATGCGCGAAGCGGAAGCGCTGACTGCTGGCAGCAACCGCTTCATTCTGCAAATCGCCGCCAACTACGGCGGCCAGTGGGATATCGCCCAGGCCGCCCAGCGCCTGGCGCGCGAGGTTCAGGCCGGCCACCTGCGCCCGGACGACATCACGCCCGAGCTGCTGCAGACCTGCCTGGCAACAGGTGATCTGCCGCTGCCCGATCTGTGTATCCGTACCGGTGGCGAGCACCGCATCAGTAACTTCCTGTTGTGGCAGCTGGCGTACGCCGAACTGTACTTCTCCGACCTGTTCTGGCCGGACTTCAAACACGAGGCCATGCGCACAGCGTTGGCCGATTACGCTTCGCGCCAGCGCCGCTTCGGGAAAACCAGCGAGCAGGTCGAAGCTGGAGCCCGTGCTTAATGCTTAAACAACGCATCATCACTGCGCTGATCCTGTTGCCGATCGCTCTGGGTGGCTTCTTCTTGCTCGATGGTGGCGATTTCGCCCTGTTCATCGGTCTGGTGGTCACCCTGGGTGCCTGGGAGTGGGCGCGCCTGGCGGGCCTGGTGGCGCAAGCTGTACGTGTTGCCTTTGCCGCCGTGGTGGCCGGGCTGCTGATGCTGCTCTACCTCATGCCGGAGCTGGCGCCTTGGGTGCTGGGTGCGTCGGTCTTGTGGTGGGGTGTGGCGACCTGGTTGGTGCTGACGTATCCGCGTACCAACGAACTCTGGTCCAGCGTTGCCTGCCGGTTGCTGATCGGCCTGCTGATCCTGTTGCCGGCCTGGCAGGGCCTGGTGCTGCTCAAGCACTGGCCTTTGGGTAATTGGCTGATCATGGCGGTCATGGTGCTGGTCTGGGCTGCGGACATTGGGGCGTACTTCTCCGGGCGTGCCTTCGGCAAGCGCAAGCTGGCGCCGCAAGTGAGTCCGGGCAAAAGCTGGGAAGGTGTCTATGGCGGCCTGGCGTTGAGCCTGGTGATTACCCTGGTGGTCGGTCTTGAACGCGACTGGGGTATCGCCGAGTTGCTGCTGGGCCTGGTCGGCGCTGCCATTGTGGTGCTGGTGTCGGTGGTTGGTGACCTGACCGAAAGCATGTTCAAGCGCCGTTCTGGGATCAAGGACAGCAGTAATCTGCTGCCGGGCCACGGCGGCGTACTGGACCGCATCGACAGCCTGACCGCTGCCATTCCGCTGTTTGCCGTGCTGCTCTGGGCAGCCAACTGGGGCGTGATGTGAGTAGCGTGCAACGTATTACCGTGCTGGGGGCTACCGGCTCGATTGGCCTGAGCACCCTGGATGTCATCGCTCGTCATCCCGACCGCTACCAGGTGTTCGCCTTGAGTGGTTACTCTCGCTTGCCGGAGCTGCTCGCGCTGTGTCTGCGCCATGCCCCGGTGTTTGCCGTGGTGCCGTCGGCCGAGGCGGCGGGGCAGTTGCGTGCAGGGTTGGCGGCAGCCGGTTCGAGCACCGAAGTGCTGGAAGGCGAAGCTGGCTTGTGCCAGGTGGCGGCAGCCCCTGAGGTTGACGCGGTGATGGCGGCGATTGTCGGCGCGGCAGGATTGCGTCCTACCCTGGCGGCGGTCGAGGCGGGCAAGAAAGTCCTGCTGGCTAACAAGGAGGCGCTGGTGATGTCCGGCGCCTTGTTCATGCAGGCCGTGCAGCGCAGCGGTGCGGTGTTGCTGCCGATCGACAGCGAACACAACGCAATCTTCCAGTGCTTACCTGGTGACTATGCCCGTGGCCTGTCCCAGGTCGGTGTGCGGCGCATCCTGCTGACCGCCTCCGGTGGGCCGTTTCGCGAAACGCCGTTGGCCGAGCTGGCCGAGGTCAGCCCGGAGCAGGCCTGCGCCCATCCGAACTGGTCCATGGGGCGCAAGATCTCGGTCGACTCGGCCAGCATGATGAATAAAGGGCTCGAGCTGATCGAAGCGTGCTGGTTGTTCGATGCGCGGCCGAGTCAGGTCGAAGTGGTGGTGCATCCGCAGAGCGTGATTCACTCGCTGGTCGACTACGTCGATGGTTCGGTGCTGGCCCAACTGGGCAACCCGGACATGCGCACACCGATCGCCAATGCCCTGGCCTGGCCGCAGCGGATTGATTCCGGTGTCGCGCCGCTGGATCTGTTTGCGGTTGCGCGCCTGGATTTCCAGGCCCCCGACGAGCAGCGTTTCCCCTGTCTGCGCCTGGCGCGTGAGGCAGCCGAGGCGGGCAACAGTGCACCGGCGATGCTCAATGCAGCCAATGAAGTGGCGGTGGAGGCATTTCTCCAGCGGCGGATCCGCTTCCCGCAGATCGCGAGTATGATCGAACAAGTACTCGACCAGGAGCCGGTCGTCGCGGTGCCGACGCTTGAGGCGGTGTTCGCCGCCGATCAGCGCGCCCGCCAGCTGGCCGGTCAGTGGTTGAACCATCACGGGCGCTGAGGCCGGGCGCCTGGCTGGGCTGAACGTCATTCGGAGAAAGATATGAGTGCGCTCTACATGATTATCGGCACCCTGGTGGCATTGGGTGTGCTGGTCACCTTTCACGAATTCGGTCACTTCTGGGTGGCCCGGCGTTGTGGCGTCAAGGTTCTGCGTTTTTCCGTCGGTTTCGGTATGCCGCTGCTGCGCTGGCACGACCGCCATGGTACCGAGTTCGTGGTGGCAGCCATCCCGCTGGGTGGCTACGTCAAGATGCTCGATGAGCGCGAAGGTGAAGTGCCGGTTGATCAGCTCGATCAGTCCTTCAACCGCAAGTCGGTGCGCCAGCGTATTGCGATCGTTGCCGCCGGGCCTGTGGCCAACTTTCTGCTGGCCATCCTGTTTTTCTGGGTGCTGGCAATGCTTGGCACCCAGCAGGAACGTCCGGTCATTGGTGGGGTCGAAGCGGGCAGTGTTGCAGAGGCCGCAGGCCTGAAAGCTGGTCAGGAAATTGTTTCCATTGATGGCAAGGCGACCACTGGCTGGTCCGCCGTCAATTTGCAGTTGATTCGTCGCCTGGGCGAAAGCGGTCAGTTGCATATCAATGTGCGCGAAGAGGGCGCAACAGTCGACAGTGCTCATGTGCTGACCCTGGACAACTGGCTCAAAGGGGCTGACGAACCCGATCCTATTCGCTCGCTGGGATTGCGACTGTGGCGCCCGGCATTACCGCCAGTGCTGGCCGAACTTGACCCCAAGGGGCCGGCCAAGGCAGCTGGCCTGCAAACCGGTGATCGCCTGCTGAGCCTGGATGGCAAGGCGTTGAATGACTGGCAACAAGTCGTTGATATCGTGCGTTCGCGCGCGGGTAGCAAGATCGTGCTGCACGTCGAGCGCGATGATACAACCCTGGATATACCGGTTACCCTGGCCAGTCGCGGCGAGGGCAAGTCGGCCAGCGGTTATCTCGGAGCTGGCGTAAAGCCAGTGAAGTGGCCGGATGCCATGCTTCGGGAAGTCAGCTATGGACCCTTGGAGGCCGTAGGCGAGGGGCTTTCACGGACCTGGAACATGAGCGTCCTGACCCTCGAATCGTTGAAGAAAATGCTGTTCGGCGAGCTCTCGGTAAAAAACTTGAGTGGACCGATAACCATTGCTAAAGTGGCGGGCGCTTCAGCCCAGTCAGGCGTTGGGGATTTCCTGAATTTCCTCGCCTACCTGAGCATTAGCCTGGGGGTTCTTAATTTGCTGCCCATTCCAGTACTGGATGGGGGGCATTTGCTGTTCTACCTGATCGAATGGGCGCGTGGTCGTCCGCTTTCGGATCGGGTGCAAGGTTGGGGGATCCAGATCGGTATCAGTTTGGTAGTCGGGGTGATGTTGCTTGCCCTGATAAACGATTTGGGTCGACTGTAAAGCTTCGCTCAATTGCGAACCTGCCGCGTCCCGCGGCGGGTCGTTTATTGCCAGTTGGAATAAGAAAGGACTTCATGAAACGTCTGCTGCTAACTGCGGTTCTCGCCGTACTGATGATCGCTGAAGTTCACGCCGAGTCCTTCACCATCTCCGATATTCGTGTCAATGGTCTGCAGCGGGTTTCCGCGGGCAGCGTTTTCGGTGCTTTGCCATTGAACGTCGGCGATGAGGCCGATGACCGTCGCCTGGTGGACTCCACCCGTGCACTGTTCAAGACCGGTTTCTTTCAGGATATCCAACTGGGCCGTGACGGCAACGTCCTGATCATTACCGTGGTCGAGCGTCCTTCGGTGTCCAGCATCGAGATCGAAGGTAACAAGGCCATCAGCACTGAAGACCTGATGAAGGGTCTGAAACAGTCCGGCCTGTCCGAAGGCGAAATCTTCCAGCGCGCTACCCTTGAAGGTGTGCGTAACGAACTGCAGCGTCAGTACGTTGCCCAGGGCCGTTACTCGGCAGAGGTCGACACTGAAGTCGTGCCGCAGCCGCGCAACCGCGTCGGCCTGAAGATCAAGATCAACGAAGGCACCGTTGCTGCCATCCAGCATATCAACGTGGTCGGCAACACCGTCTTCCCTGAAGAAGACCTGGTTGGCCTGTTCGAGCTGAAGACCACCAACTGGCTGTCGTTCTTCAAGAACGATGACAAGTACGCCCGTGAAAAACTCTCCGGTGACCTGGAGCGTCTGCGTTCCTACTACCTGGACCGCGGCTACATCAACATGGACATCGCTTCCACCCAGGTGTCGATCACCCCGGACAAGAAGCACGTCTACATTACTGTCAACGTCAACGAAGGTGAGAAGTACACCGTTCGTGACGTGAAGCTCTCCGGCGACCTCAAGGTGCCGGAAGACCAGGTCAAGTCGCTGATGCTGGTGCAGCCGGGCCAGGTGTTCTCGCGTAAAGTGATGACCACCACCTCCGAGCTGATCACCCGTCGTCTGGGCAACGAAGGCTACACCTTCGCCAACGTCAACGGCGTGCCACAGCCAAACGACCAGGATCACACCGTCGACATCACCTTCGTGGTCGATCCGGGCAAGCGTGCCTACGTCAACCGTATCAACTTCCGTGGCAACACCAAGTCCGAAGACGAAGTGCTGCGCCGTGAAATGCGTCAGATGGAAGGTGGCTGGGCTTCGACTTACCTGATCGATCAGTCCAAGACCCGTCTTGAGCGCCTGGGCTTCTTCAAGGAAGTCAACGTCGAGACCCCGGCCGTTCCGGGCACCGATGACCAGGTCGACGTCAACTACAGCGTTGAAGAACAAGCGTCCGGTTCGATCACCGCCAGCGTCGGTTTCGCCCAGAGCGCCGGTCTGATCCTTGGTGGTTCGATCAGCCAGACCAACTTCCTGGGTACCGGTAACAAGGTCTCCATCGGTCTGACCCGCAGTGAATACCAGAGCCGCTACAACTTCGGCTTTGTTGACCCCTACTGGACTGCCGACGGCGTCAGCCTGGGCTATAACGCCTTCTATCGCACCACTGACTACGACGACCTCGACGTCGACGTTGCCAGCTACGCGGTTGATAGCCTGGGTGGGGGCGTCAGCGTCGGTTACCCGATCAGCGAAACTTCGCGCCTGACCTTCGGCCTGACCGTACAGCAGGACGAGATCAAGACCGGCCAGTACACCGTTGACGAGATCTTCGATTTCGTCAAAGAGGAAGGCGACAAGTACCTGAACTTCAAGGCTTCGGCCGGTTGGTCCGAGTCGACCCTGAACAAGGGCGTGCTCGCCACCCGTGGTCATTCCCAGAGTCTGGTGTTTGAAACCACTACGCCGGGCAGCGACCTGTCGTTCTTCAAACTCGATTACCGTGGTCAGCTGTTCAAGCCAATCACCAACGACTACACCCTGCGTCTGCACACCGAGCTGGGTTATGGTGATGGTTACGGCAGTACCTCGGGCCTGCCGTTCTATGAAAACTACTACGCTGGTGGTTTCAACTCGGTGCGCGGTTTCAAGGACAGCAGCCTGGGTCCACGCAGTACCCCGAGCCGTGGTTTCCCGGTGACGGGTAACGAAGGCACCATCGCCGACCCGGATCAGGACCCACTGCCGTTCGGTGGTAACGTCCTCATCCAGGGGGGTATGGAGCTGTTGTTCCCGCTGCCGTTTGTCAAGGACCAGCGTTCGCTGCGTACTTCGGTATTCTGGGATGTGGGTAACGTGTTCGATTCCAACTGCGGCTCTCAGCCGGATTGCGAGAAGCCTGGTCTGTCTGGACTGGCCAGCTCCGTTGGCCTGGGCGTGACCTGGATTACCGCGCTCGGTCCGTTGAGCTTCAGCCTGGCGATGCCGGTGAAGAAACCGGACGACGCCGATACCCAGGTGTTCCAATTCTCTCTGGGTCAGACCTTCTAAGGTCTGCCCCCTGCTAACGACAACGGATTCTGTAGGAGTGCATCGTGCGTAAGTTGACCCAACTGGCAGTACTGGCTGCGGCCCTGGTCGCAACCCCGGCTTTCGCCGAAATGAAAATTGCCGTTCTGAACTATCAGATGGCCCTGCTTGAGTCGGACGCGGCGAAGAAGTACGCCGTCGATGCCGAGAAGAAGTTCGGCCCGCAGCTGACCAAGCTGAAGAACCTGGAAAGCAGCGCCAAGGGCATTGCCGACCGGATTCGTGCCGGTGGCGACAAAATGGCCCAGCCAGAGCGCGAGCGTCTGGAGCTTGAATACAAGCAAAAAGCCCGCGACTTCCAGTTCCAGTCCAAGGAACTGAACGAGTCCAAGGCCGTGGCCGACCGTGAAATGCTCAAGCAACTGAAGCCCAAGCTCGATGGCGCGGTTGAAGAAGTGATCAAGAAGGGCGGTTTTGACCTGGTGCTCGAGCGTGGCGCGGTGATTGATGTCAAACCTCAGTACGACATCACTCGCCAAGTCATCGAGCGCATGAACCAGTCCCGTTGAACATGACTGTGACCATGAAACTCGGCCAGCTGGCCGAGTTCCTCGGCGCCACCCTAAGTGGCCCCGAGGAGCTGGAAATCTCTGGCCTGGCAACCCTTCAGGAAGCCGGGCCGGGGCAGTTGAGCTTTCTCGCCAATCCGCAGTACCGCAAGTACCTCGGTGACAGCCAGGCAGCTGCGATCCTGCTCAAGCCTGCTGATGCCGAAGGCTTTGCCGGCAATGCCCTGATCGTCCCCGATCCGTACCTCGCCTATGCGCGCATCTCCCACCTGTTCGATCCAAAGCCCAGGGCTGTAGCGGGAATTCATCCCAGCGCCGTGGTTGCCGCCGATGCTCAGGTCGATGCCAGCGCCAGTGTCGGCGCCTGTGCGGTGATCGAGAGCGGTGCGCAGATCGGCCCGGGAGTGACCATCGGTGCACAGTGCTTCATCGGCGCCCGTTGCGTGATCGGCGAGGGCGGCTGGCTGGCGCCGCGAGTGACCCTTTACCACGACGTGCGCATCGGTAAGCGTGTGGTGATTCAGTCTGGTGCAGTTATCGGGGGTGAGGGCTTCGGCTTTGCCAACGAGAAGGGTGTCTGGCAGAAGATCGCGCAGATCGGTGGTGTCAGTATTGGCGACGATGTCGAAATCGGAGTCAACACCGCGGTTGACCGTGGCGCCCTGGCAGACACGCGGATCGGCAATGGGGTCAAGCTCGACAACCAGATCCAGATCGCCCATAACGTACAGATTGGTGATCACACGGCAATGGCGGCTTGTGTCGGCATTTCCGGCAGTACCAAGATTGGCAAGCATTGCACCATCGCCGGCGGTGTCGGCATGGTGGGGCATATCGATGTCTGCGACGGCGTTTTCGTATCCGGCATGACCATGGTCACACGTTCGATCACCGAACCTGGGGCTTATTCTTCCGGTACGGCGATGCAGCCGCTGGGCGAGTGGCGTAAAAGTGCCGCACGGATTCGCCAGCTCGACGAGATGGCGAAACGCCTTCAACAGTTGGAAAAGCGTGTCGAGGTCGTGACCTCAGGCAGCCAGCCTTCATCAGAAGGCTGATACCATTTCCTGATCGAGAGTGAATAGCCACAGGCTGACTCTTTGATTTGCAAAAGGAGCGCCTGGCAAAAGCGGGCGCTCCCTATCTTTACTACAGGCTTCCCCCCGAAATGATGGACATCAACGAGATTCGCGAATACCTGCCTCACCGTTACCCGTTCCTGTTGGTGGACCGGGTGGTGGACCTGGACGTCGAGGCCCAGCGCATTCGTGCCTACAAGAATGTCAGCATCAACGAACCGTTCTTCAATGGTCACTTCCCGGCGCACCCGATCATGCCGGGCGTGCTGATCATCGAAGCCATGGCCCAGGCGGCCGGTATCCTTGGCTTCAAGATGCTCGACGTGAAACCTGCGGACGGTACGCTGTACTATTTCGTCGGTTCCGACAAACTGCGCTTCCGTCAGCCGGTGCTGCCGGGTGACCAGCTGATCCTCGAAGCCAAGTTCATCAGCTGCAAGCGTCAGATCTGGAAGTTCGAATGCCAGGCGTCGGTCGATGGCAAGCCAGTGTGCTCGGCCGAGATCATCTGCGCGGAACGTAAACTATGAGTTTGATTGACCCTCGGGCAATTATCGATCCCTCGGCGAAGATCGCCGACGGCGTCGAGGTTGGCCCTTGGTCTATCGTCGGTGCCGGGGTCGAGATCGGCGAGGGGACCGTTATCGGTCCGCACGTAATTCTCAAGGGTCCGACCCGTATCGGTCGACACAATCGCATCTACCAGTTTTCCTCGGTAGGTGAAGATACCCCTGACCTCAAGTACAAGGGTGAGCCTACACGCCTGGTAATCGGTGATCACAATGTCATCCGTGAAGGCGTGACCATCCACCGTGGCACCGTGCAGGACCGCTCGGAAACCACGCTGGGCGATCACAACCTGATCATGGCCTATGCCCACATCGGTCACGACAGCGTCATCGGCAACCACTGCATCCTGGTCAACAATACTGCGCTGGCCGGGCATGTCCATGTGGATGACTGGGCGATCCTCTCCGGATTCACCCTGGTGCATCAGTTCTGCCATATCGGCGCCCACAGCTTTTCCGGCATGGGCACCGCAATCGGCAAGGATGTACCGGCGTATGTGACGGTGTTCGGTAATCCGGCCGAGGCGCGCAGCATGAACTTCGAGGGCATGCGCCGTCGGGGCTTCAGTGAAGATGCCATTCACGCCCTGCGTCGTGCCTACAAGGTGGTTTATCGTCAGGGGCTGACGGTCGAGCAGGCTATCGCCGAACTGGCCGAACCTGCCGCGCAATTCCCTGAAGTCGACGTGTTCCTCAAGTCGATCCAGAACTCCACCCGCGGCATCACCCGCTGATCATGGCTGAGCTCTGTGTAGCGCTGGTGGCGGGTGAAGCCAGCGGCGACATCCTTGGCGCCGGCTTGATGCGGGCGCTCAAGGCGCGCCATCCGCAGGTACGTTTCATCGGGGTTGGCGGGCCGCTGATGCAGGCTGAGGGCCTGGTGTCCTACTTCCCCATGGAACGCCTGGCGGTCATGGGCCTGGTCGAGGTGCTGGGTCGCCTGCGCGAGCTACTCAAGCGGCGCAAGGCTCTGATCCAGACCTTGATCGAAGAACGCCCGGATGTGTTCATCGGTATCGATGCGCCTGACTTCACCCTCAATATCGAGCTGAACCTGCGCAAGGCCGGGATCAAGACCGTGCATTACGTCAGCCCCTCGGTCTGGGCCTGGCGGCAGAAGCGTGTGCTGAAGATTCGCGAAGGTTGTGACCTGATGCTGACGCTGTTTCCCTTCGAGGCCAGGTTCTACGAAGAGAAGGGTGTGCCGGTACGTTTCGTCGGTCACCCGCTGGCTGACAGTATTCCTCTCGAAGCTGATCGTCGTGCTGCCCGCGAGCAACTGGGGCTCGGCGAAGGGCCGCTGGTGGCCTTGATGCCCGGCAGCCGTGGCGGTGAAGTCGGACGCCTGGGGACGTTGTTTCTCGATACCGCTCAGCGTTTGCGCGAGCTGGTGCCGGGTGTGCGCTTCGTGTCGCCGTGTGCCAATGCCGAGCGCCGGGCCCAGCTGGAACAGATGCTGGAAGGTCGCGACCTGCCGCTGACCCTGCTCGACGGTCGTTCGCACCAAGCCCTGGCGGCCTGCGATGCGGTGCTGATCGCCTCGGGTACCGCCACCCTGGAAGCGCTGCTGTTCAAGCGGCCGATGGTGGTTGCCTACCGTTTGGCACCGCTGACTTACTGGATTCTCAAACGACTGGTCAAAAGCCCCTACGTTTCCCTGCCCAACCTGCTGGCCCAGCGCATGCTGGTGCCTGAGTTGCTGCAGGAAGCCGCCACCCCCGAAGCGCTGGCCCAGACCCTGGCGCCGCTGGTAGAGGGTGGTACACAGCAGACCGAAGGCTTTGACCAGATTCACCGTACCCTGCGCCGCGATGCCTCGAACCAGGCAGCCGAAGCGGTGCTGGCCCTGCTGGAAACCCGATAGATGCAAATGGGACTGGACTTCAACCTGGTCGAGGACCTGGTCGCCGGCGTCGACGAAGTTGGCCGCGGCCCGCTGTGCGGCGCGGTAGTGACGGCGGCGGTGATCCTCGATCCGCAGCGACCGATCCTTGGTCTGAACGATTCGAAGAAGCTCACCGAGGCACGTCGCGAAAAGCTGTTCGATGAAATCTGCGAAAAAGCCCTGAGCTTCTGCATTGCCCGCGCCGAAGTCGAAGAAATCGACGAACTGAACATCCTGCATGCCACCATGCTGGCCATGCAGCGCGCGGTCGAAGGGCTGAGCGTCACACCGAAACTGGCGCTGATCGATGGCAACCGCTGCCCCAAGCTGTCAGTGCCGTCGGCACCGGTGGTCAAGGGTGACAGCCAGGTGCCGGCGATCGCTGCCGCTTCGATTCTGGCCAAGGTTACCCGCGACCGGGAAATGGCCGCTTTCGAGCTGATGTATCCAGGTTACGGTATTGGCGGACACAAGGGCTATCCGACGCCGGTGCACCTTGAAGCCCTGGCGCGGCTCGGGCCGACGCCGATTCACCGGCGCTCTTTCGCACCGGTTCGTGCCGCTTACGAGGCGCGGGGCGCTTTGAGCAACGGTTTCGCCGAGGTCTGATGATTTCGGACAAGTGTCAGCAGTCAGGATCGACCTGCGCTGGCTGATGTTTTGATCAAGGCCCGGTACAATCCGGGCCTTGTTGTTTTGTGCTGCTATAGGATCATCATGTCGGCTTCTTTCGTTCATCTACGCCTGCACACCGAATTCTCCCTGGTCGATGGCCTGGTGCGGATCAAGCCGCTGGCCAAGGCATTGGCCTCGATGAACATGCCGGCCGTAGCGGTTACCGACCAGAGCAACATGTGCTCGCTGGTCAAGTTCTACAAGAACGCCATGGGCTCGGGGATCAAGCCGATCTGTGGCGCCGACCTGTGGCTGGCCAATCGCGACCCCGACGCACCGCTGTCGCGCATCTGCTTTCTGGCCATGGACGGCAAGGGTTATCGCAACCTCACCGAGTTGATCTCTCGCGGTTGGGTCGAAGGCCAGCGCAATGGCCTGGTGGTGATCGAGCGTGACTGGATCCCCGCGGCCAGCGAGGGGCTGATCGCCCTGTCGGCAGCCAAAGAAGGCGATATCGGCATGGCGTTGCTCAATGGCAACCCTGAAGAAGCCGAAGCCTTGCTGCAAGACTGGATGGCGATGTTCCCTGATCGCTTCTATGTCGAAGTGCAGCGCACCAACCGCGCTGGCGATGAAGAGTACCTGCATGCTGCGGTCGCCCTGGCCGACAAGCTCAATGCACCGCTGGTAGCGACCAACGATGTGCGTTTCATCAAGCAGTCGGACTACGACGCCCATGAAACCCGCGTATGCATTGGCGAAGGCCGCGCCCTCGACGACCCGCGGCGTTCACGCAACTACAGTGACCAGCAATATCTGAAAAGCCCGGAAGAAATGGCCGAGCTGTTCAGCGACCTGCCTGACGCAGTGGCCAACACCGTGGAGATTGCCAAGCGCTGCAACATCCAGGTGCAGCTGGGCAAACACTTCCTGCCTGATTTCCCGACGCCCAACGGCATGGGCATTGACGACTACCTGCGGCATGTCTCCCATGAAGGCCTGGAAGAGCGTCTGGCGGTGCTGTGGCCGAAAGAGACCACGCCCAACTACGAAGAAAAGCGTCAGGTCTACCTCGACCGCTTGAAATTCGAGCTGGATATCATCATCCAGATGGGCTTCCCCGGTTACTTCCTGATCGTTATGGACTTCATCAAGTGGGCCAAGAACAACGGCGTGCCAGTAGGCCCGGGCCGGGGTTCGGGCGCCGGCTCGCTGGTAGCCTACGTGCTGAAGATCACCGACCTCGATCCGCTGGCCTACGACTTGCTGTTCGAACGTTTCCTCAACCCGGAACGGGTTTCCATGCCCGACTTCGACGTCGACTTCTGCATGGATGGCCGCGACCGGGTGATCGAGTACGTGGCCGATGCCTATGGCCGCAACGCGGTGAGCCAGATCATCACCTTCGGTACCATGGCCGCCAAGGCGGTGGTGCGCGACGTGGCGCGGGTGCAGGGCAAGTCCTACGGCCTGGCCGATCGCCTGTCGAAGATGATCCCGTTCGAAGTGGGCATGACCCTGGAGAAAGCCTACGAGCAGGAAGAGATGCTCCGCGACTTCCTCAAGACCGATGAGGACGCCAAGGAAATCTGGGACATGGCCCTCAAGCTCGAGGGTGTCTGCCGCGGTACCGGTAAGCACGCCGGTGGTGTGGTCATCGCGCCGACCAAGCTCACCGACTTCTCGCCGATCGCCTGTGATGAAGAAGGCGGCGGCCTGGTTACCCAGTTCGACAAGGACGACGTCGAGGCGGCGGGTCTGGTGAAGTTCGACTTCCTCGGTCTGCGCACCCTGACCATCATCAAGTGGGCGATGGAAACCATCAACCGCGAGCAGGCCAAGAAAGGCCTGGATGACCTGAACATCGATTTCATCCCGCTGGATGACAAAAAAACCTACGAACTGCTGCAAAAGGCTGAGACCACTGCAGTGTTCCAGCTTGAATCGCGGGGCATGAAGGAGCTGATCAAGAAGCTCAAGCCCGACTGCCTGGAAGACCTGATCGCACTGGTGGCGTTGTTCCGTCCCGGCCCGCTGCAATCGGGCATGGTTGACGACTTCATCAACCGCAAGCACGGCCGCGCCGAACTGGCTTATCCGCACTCGGACTACCAGTACGAAGGCCTCAAGCCGGTGCTTGCGCCGACTTACGGCATCATCCTGTACCAGGAACAGGTGATGCAGATTGCCCAGGTGATGGCTGGCTACACCCTCGGTGGTGCAGACATGCTGCGTCGCGCCATGGGTAAGAAAAAGCCCGAGGAAATGGCCAAGCAGCGTGGCGGATTCATCGAAGGTTGCGCCACCAACAACATCGACCCGGACCTGGCAGGTAACATCTTCGACCTGGTAGAAAAGTTCGCAGGTTACGGCTTCAACAAATCCCACTCCGCCGCCTATGGCCTGGTGTCCTACCAGACCGCCTGGCTGAAAACCCACCACCCGGCGCCGTTCATGGCTGCGGTGCTGTCGGCGGATATGCACAACACCGACAAGGTCGTGACCCTGATCGAGGAAGTGCGCAGCATGAAGCTGCGCCTCGATGCGCCGGACGTGAACACCTCCGACTTCAAGTTCACGGTCAATGACGACGGTCGTATCGTCTACGGCCTGGGGGCGATCAAGGGCGTCGGCGAGGGGCCGGTAGAGGCCATCGTTGAAGCGCGCCGCGACGGTCCGTTCAAGGACCTGTTCGACTTCTGCGAGCGTGTCGACCTCAAGCGCATCAACAAGCGTACCCTCGACGCGCTGATTCGCAGCGGCGCCCTGGATCGACTGGGGCCGTACTTCCATGACGAGCTCAAGGCCTACCAGGCCAACATCGACCGCAACCGCGCGGTGTTGCTGTCGACCATGGAAGAGGCGATCAAGGCCGCCGAGCAGACCGCCCGTACCGCTGACAGCGGTCATGCCGACCTGTTCGGCGGGTTGTTCGTTGAAGAAGATGCCGATGTCTACGCCAACCACCGCAAGGCCCGCGAGCTGACCCTCAAGGAGCGTCTGCGTGGTGAAAAGGACACCCTGGGCCTGTATCTGACCGGTCACCCGATTGACGAATATGAAGGCGAGATTCGCCGCTTCGCGCGTCAACGCATCATTGACCTGAAGCCGGCCCGCGACACCCAGACGGTGGCCGGCATGATCATCGCCCTGCGGGTCATGAAGAACAAAAAAGGTGACAAAATGGGCTTTGTCACCCTCGACGACCGTTCCGGACGTATCGAGGCCTCGTTGTTCGCCGATGCCTTCATGGCCGCCCAGGCCCTGTTGCAGACCGACGCGATGGTGGTGGTCGAAGGTGAGGTCAGCAATGATGACTTCTCCGGCGGCCTGCGCCTGCGGGTCAAGCGGGTCATGAGCATGGAAGATGCGCGGACCAACCTGGCCGAGAGCCTGCGCCTGAAAGTCCACAGCGACGCCCTCAAGGGCGATCGCCTGACCTGGCTGGGCGAGCTGTTCAAGCGCCATCGCGGCGCTTGCCCGATCACCATGGAGTACACCGGCAGCGATGCCCGGGCGATGTTGCAGTTCGGCGAAAGCTGGCGAATCGACCCGGCCGATGGCCTGATTCAGGCACTGCGTGACCAGTTCGGGCGTGAGAACGTCTTTTTGCAATATCGATGAATTTTTAATCTCGACCTGAATGCGCCTGATCCCTTAAGGTAGGGCGCCAAACGGATCAACCGGCCGGCCGCCTGGCCGTAGACCCTAGACGGATGCCTATGAACCCGAATTTTCTGGATTTCGAACAGCCGATTGCTGACCTGCAAGCCAAGATCGAAGAGCTGCGCCTGGTCGGCAATGACAACTCGCTGAACATCGGCGATGAAATCGCCCGTCTGCAAGACAAGAGCAGCACCCTGACCGAAAGCATTTTCGGCAACCTGACCAGCTGGCAGATTGCCCGTCTGGCTCGTCATCCGCGTCGTCCGTATACCCTGGACTACATCGATCACCTGTTCACCGAGTTCGACGAGCTGCACGGCGACCGGCACTTTGCCGACGACGCGGCGATTGTCGGCGGTATCGCCCGTCTGGACGACAAGCCAGTGATGGTCATCGGTCACCAGAAAGGCCGCGAAGTGCGTGAGAAGGTGCGCCGCAACTTCGGTATGCCGCGTCCGGAAGGCTATCGCAAAGCCTGCCGCCTGATGGAAATGGCCGAACGCTTCAAGATGCCGATCCTGACCTTCATCGACACCCCGGGTGCCTACCCGGGCATCGACGCCGAAGAGCGCAACCAGAGTGAAGCGATTGCCTGGAACCTGCGGGTCATGGCGCGCCTGAAGACCCCGATCATCGCTACCGTTATCGGTGAAGGTGGTTCTGGTGGTGCACTGGCCATTGGCGTCTGCGATCAGCTGAACATGCTGCAGTACTCCACCTACTCGGTGATCTCGCCGGAAGGTTGTGCTTCGATTCTGTGGAAGACTGCCGAAAAGGCCTCGGACGCTGCCGAAGCCATGGGCATTACCGCCGAGCGTCTGAAGGGGCTGGGTATTGTTGACAAGGTCATCGCCGAACCACTGGGCGGCGCCCACCGTGACCCGGCGAAAATGTCGGCAACCATTCGTGGCGAGCTGATCGAACAACTGGACATGCTCAAGAAGTTCGACAACGATGCGCTGCTCAAGCGCCGTTATGACCGTCTGATGAGCTACGGGCTCTGATCTGAGGTCCATCGCCGGCAAGGCCGGCTCCCACAGGAATTGGGTTGACCACCGGACCTGTGGGAGCTGGCCTTGCCAGCGATCGAGCGCCAAGCGCTCGCAACCGGGCCAACGCCGATGATTGATCTTCAAAGCAAGCTCTCCCCCTGGCGACACGCCCCTTCCTGGTGCGTCGCTCTCTCCGGCGGCCTCGACTCCACCGTCCTTCTGCACCTGCTGGCAAGTCTGTCCCGTCAGCATCCGCTACCCCCCCTTCGTGCGATTCACATCCACCACGGCCTGCAAGCTGCGGCTGACGCCTGGCCCGCCCATTGCCAGCGCCTGTGTGACGATCTCGGCGTCGATTTGCAGATCATTCACGTCAAGGTCGCCCCTGGTGCCAGTCTTGAGCAGGGCGCCCGTGACGCGCGTTATGCAGCCCTCGCTGAGGCTCTGCGTCCCGGCGAAGTGCTGCTGACCGGGCAGCATCGTGAGGATCAGGCCGAGACCTTGCTGTTCAGGTTGTTACGCGGGGCTGGTGTTCGCGGTCTGGCGGCTATGCCCGCTCAGCGTGCGTTGGGGCAGGGGCTGTTGCTGCGGCCGTTGCTCGATGTATCGCGAGAGGCGCTGGAGCGCTACGCCCATGCGCAACAGCTGGTGTGGGTCGAGGACCCCTCCAATGGCGACACGCAGTATTCGCGTAATTACTTGCGTCACGCTGTGTTCCCGGTGTTGCGCCAGCGTTGGCCGCAAGCGGCGCAGAGTCTGGCACGCACCGCCGAGCACCTGAGCGAGGCCCAAGGGCTGCTGGATGAACTGGCGCTTGAGGATTTGCACCAGGCCTGCACGCCGTGCGGCTTTGACTGGCTGCCCCTGGCCTCGCTGGACCTGAGCGTGCTGCGTGGATTGTCCCCGGCGCGTCAGCGCAATGCCCTGCAATACTGGCTGGCGCAACGCACGCGCTTGCCAGACGCGCGCCACTGGGCCGGCTGGGAAGACTTGCGTGACGCATCAGGCGACGGACGGCCATGCTGGCGTCTGACCGACGGCGAGCTGCAGCGTGCCAACGAGCGTATCTGGTGGCTGGCCGACGACTGGCTCAAGGCCCCGGTGGGGCAGGACTGGGATGATCCGGCACAAGGTCTGACCTTGCCAGGTAATGGCACTCTGCACTTGAGCGGCATCATGCCGCAGGGGCCGTTGCGTGTCGCCTACCGCCAGGGCGGTGAAAGCCTGCAGGTTGCCGGGCGTGGCCGCCGTGACCTCAAGCGCCTGCTCAACGAGCTGCAGGTGCCGGCGTTCGTCCGTTGCCGCCTGCCGTTGCTCTATCGCGGCGAGCAGTTACTGGCCGTGGCCAACCTGCCGGAACTGAGTCAGGGGCCATGGCAATTACATTGGTGCATACCGACGAGCGCGCAAGGTTTGAGATGAAAGGCACATTCCGGTAGACTACGCTCCCTTCTTGATACAACTTCTGTGGCTTCCCTGAAATCACGGCAGTTGCCGATTACCAAGCAGTTTTTTGCTGGGCGATTCTAAAAATGTGTAGCGAGCTCCGTACCGGGTCGAAAACCCCCGGTCTGTCCAGACGCGGCAGTTTTTTAAGTAGCACTGTGATTGACGCAGGTGATCGGGGGCTTCGGCCTTCCTTCGCTTTCCCCGGCGGCGCAGACCGCTTTAACGCAGACTTCTAGGGTTTTTCATGACGCGCTACATATTCGTCACGGGCGGTGTTGTTTCTTCATTGGGGAAAGGCATTGCCTCGGCTTCATTGGCGGCCATCCTGGAGGCGCGGGGGCTCAAGGTCACCATGCTCAAGCTGGACCCGTACATCAACGTCGACCCGGGCACCATGAGCCCGTTCCAGCACGGTGAAGTGTTCGTCACCCACGACGGCGCCGAAACCGACCTGGACCTGGGCCACTACGAGCGGTTCATCCGCACGACCATGACCCAGAACAACAACTTCACCACCGGCCGTATCTACGAGCACGTGCTGCGCAAAGAGCGCCGTGGTGATTACCTGGGCGCGACCATCCAGGTCATTCCGCACATCACCGACGAGATCAAGCGCCGCATCATCAAGGGTGCTGGCGATGCCGACGTGGCCCTGGTGGAAATCGGCGGTACCGTGGGTGACATCGAGTCGCAACCGTTCCTTGAGGCTATCCGTCAGTTGCGCGTCGAAGTGGGCTCCAAGCGCGCCATGCTGATGCACCTGACCCTGGTACCGTACATCGCCACCGCTGGCGAGACCAAGACCAAGCCGACCCAGCACTCGGTCAAGGAGCTGCGCTCCATCGGCCTGCAGCCTGACGTGCTGATCTGCCGTTCCGACCATCCGGTTGATGTTTCCTCGCGTCGCAAGATCGCCCTGTTCACCAACGTTGAAGAGCGTGCGGTGATCTCCCTGGAAGACGTCGACACCATCTACAAGATCCCGGCCGTGCTGCACGCCCAGGGTCTGGATGACTTCGTCGTCGAGCGCTTTGGCCTGCAGTGCAATGGCGCCGACCTGTCCGAGTGGGAAAAGGTCGTCGATGCCAAGCTCAATCCAGAGCACGAAGTGACCATCGCCATGGTCGGCAAGTACATGGAGCTGCTGGACGCCTACAAGTCGCTGATCGAAGCGATGAGCCATGCCGGCATCCAGAACCGCACCAAGGTCAACCTGCGCTACATCGACTCCGAAGACATCGAGAACCAGGGCACCAGCCTGCTCGAAGGCGCGGATGCCATCCTGGTTCCGGGCGGCTTCGGTCTGCGCGGTGTCGAAGGCAAGATCACTGCCGTGCAGTACGCTCGCGAGAACAAGGTCCCGTACCTGGGTATCTGCCTGGGCATGCAGGTTGCGGTCATCGAATTCGCCCGTAACGTCATGGGCTGGAAAGATGCCAACTCCACCGAGTTCGATCGCAACAGCGCTCACCCGGTTGTCGGTCTGATCACCGAGTGGGAAGACGCCACCGGCGCGGTTGAAACCCGTACCGAAGCGTCCGACCTGGGCGGCACCATGCGTCTGGGTGCCCAGGAGTGCCAGCTGGAAAGCGGCTCCAAGGTCCATGACTGCTACGCCAAGGACGTGATCGTCGAGCGTCATCGTCATCGCTACGAAGTGAACAACAAGCTGCTGCCACAACTGGTAGACGCCGGCCTCAAGGTTTCCGGTCGTTCCGGTGACGGCGCGCTGGTCGAAGTGGTCGAGTCGCAGGATCATCCATGGTTCGTCGCTTGCCAGTTCCACCCTGAGTTCACCTCGACGCCGCGTGATGGCCATCCGCTGTTCAGCGGTTTCGTCAAGGCGGCATTGGCTCAAAAGAACAAGGCCTGATACATGACCCAGAAGATCATTCGCGTCGGTAACATCGAGATCGCCAACGACAAGCCGTTCGTCCTGTTCGGCGGCATGAACGTGCTGGAATCCCGTGACCTGGCCATGAAGGTCTGTGAAGAGTACGTACGGGTTACCGAGAAACTCGGTATCCCTTACGTGTTCAAGGCCAGCTTCGACAAAGCCAACCGTTCGTCGATCAACTCCTACCGTGGCCCAGGCCTGGAAGAGGGGATGAAGATCTTCGAAGAGATCAAGCGCACCTTCAATGTTCCGCTGATCACCGACGTTCACGAGCCGCATCAGGCGCAAGCCGTGGCAGAAGTCTGTGACATCATCCAGTTGCCGGCTTTCCTGTCGCGCCAGACCGACCTGGTGGTGGCCATGGCCAAGACCGGCGCGGTGATCAACATCAAGAAGGCCCAGTTCCTCGCGCCTCAGGAGATGAAACACATCCTGACCAAGTGCGAAGAAGCCGGTAACGATCAGTTGATCCTCTGCGAACGTGGTTCGAGCTTCGGTTACAACAACCTGGTGGTCGACATGCTCGGCTTCGGCATCATGAAGCAGTTCGAGTACCCGGTGTTCTTCGACGTGACTCACTCCCTGCAGATGCCGGGTGGTCGCGCCGATTCCGCCGGTGGCCGCCGTGCCCAGGTCACCGACCTGGCCAAGGCCGGTCTGAGCCAGGGCCTGGCCGGGCTGTTCCTTGAAGCCCACCCGGACCCGGACAACGCCAAATGCGACGGTCCATGCGCCCTGCGTCTGGACAAACTGGAGCCATTCCTGGCCCAGCTCAAGCAACTGGACGATCTGGTGAAGAGTTTTCCGACGGTAGAAACCGCGTAATCCTCAATTCTCCGGTAAAGTACCCCCCGTTCAACCCCTGACCCACGGGTCAGGGGCACGCCATCGTCAGGCCTGCCCGTTTCCAACAGCCAGGCGAACGGCAAAGATTTTTCTCAGCTGCGTTGTTTTCGTCAATTCTGGAGTGCTTACAACAATGGCAAAAATCGTCGACATCAAAGGTCGTGAAGTTCTCGATTCGCGTGGTAACCCCACCGTAGAAGCGGACGTACTGCTCGACAACGGCATCATCGGCAGCGCGTGCGCGCCGTCCGGTGCTTCCACTGGCTCGCGCGAAGCGCTGGAGCTGCGTGATGGCGACAAGAGCCGTTACATGGGCAAAGGCGTACTGAAAGCTGTTGCCAACATCAACGGCCCGATCCGCGATCTGCTGCTGGGCAAAGACCCGGTTGACCAGAAAGCCCTCGACCACGCCATGATCAAGCTGGACGGTACCGAGAACAAGGCCAATCTGGGCGCCAACGCTATCCTGGCTGTGTCCCTGGCCGCTGCCAAAGCCGCTGCCCAGGATCAGGACCTGCCGCTGTACGCGCACATCGCCAACCTCAACGGCACCCCGGGCCAGTACTCGATGCCGGTTCCGATGATGAACATCATCAACGGTGGCGAGCACGCCGATAACAACGTCGACATCCAGGAGTTCATGGTGCAGCCGGTTGGCGCCAAGACCTTCTCCGATGGCCTGCGCATGGGCACCGAAATTTTCCATCACCTCAAAGCTGTGCTCAAGGCCCGTGGCCTGAACACCGCTGTCGGTGACGAAGGCGGTTTCGCACCTAACCTGGCTTCCAACGAAGACGCCCTGGGCGCCATCGCTGAAGCTGTGGCCAACGCTGGCTACAAGCTGGGCACCGATGTGACCCTGGCCCTGGACTGCGCGGCCAGCGAATTCTACGAAGACGGCAAGTACAACCTGTCCGGCGAAGGCAAGTCGTTCGACGCTGAAGGTTTTGCCGAGTACCTGAAGGGCCTGACCGAGCGTTTCCCGATCATCTCGATCGAAGACGGTCTGGACGAGTCCGACTGGGCTGGCTGGAAGATCCTCACCGACAAGATCGGCGCCAAGGTACAACTGGTCGGTGACGACCTGTTCGTGACCAACACCAAGATCTTGAAAGAAGGCATCGACAAGCAGATCGGCAACTCGATCCTGATCAAGTTCAATCAGATCGGCTCGCTGACCGAAACCCTGGAAGCCATCCAGATGGCCAAGGCTGCCGGTTACACCGCAGTGATCTCGCACCGTTCGGGCGAAACCGAAGATTCGACCATTGCCGACCTGGCCGTGGGTACCGCTGCCGGCCAGATCAAGACCGGCTCGCTGTGCCGTTCCGACCGCGTTTCCAAGTACAACCAGCTGCTGCGTATCGAAGAGCAACTGGGCAGCAAGGCTGTGTACCGTGGTCGTGCCGAGTTTCGCGGCTAAGCAAGAGATGGTAAAAAGACAGCAGCCAAGGTTCGCTGAACAGCCATACTGACTGTTCAGCAACTTGTTGCAGCAGGTCTGAATACACAAAGCCTGGCTTCGGCCAGGCTTCGTGCCATCAGTGCCCTGCAGAGGTGGCGGTCTTTTTCCACTGGATACCCTGATGCGCAGTCCCTATTGGTTGTTCCTCGTTCTGCTCCTGCTGCTTGGTGGCCTGCAGTATCGCCTGTGGGTGGGCAATGGCAGCCTGGCCCATGTCACCGAGCTCAAGCAACAGATCGCCGACCAGCACGCCGAAAACGAGCGTCTGCTGGAACGTAACCGTGTGCTTGATGCTGAAGTACTGGAGTTGAAGAAAGGTATGGAAACCGTCGAAGAACGGGCTCGCCATGAACTGGGTATGGTCAAGGAGGGTGAAACCCTCTACCAGCTTGCCCAATGAACCAGACCTTGCCGGCTTTCTGGACCGTGATTCCCGCCGCGGGCGTTGGTGCCCGCATGGCTGCCGACCGCCCCAAGCAGTACCTGCAATTGGGCGGCAAGACCATTCTCGAGCATAGCCTCGACTGTTTCCTCGATCATCCCTGTGTCAAAGGGGTGGTGGTCAGCGTTGCCGTTGACGATCCTTACTGGCCCGGCTTGCGCTGCGCCAGTGACCCGCGTATCCAGCGCGCCGCGGGTGGCCAGGAGCGCGCCGACTCGGTGCTCAACGCCTTGTTGCTGTTGCACGCCCAGGGCGCGGCAGACACCGACTGGGTGCTGGTACACGATGCCGCCCGGCCGAACCTGGCACGCAGCGACCTCGACCGCCTGCTGTTCGAACTTGCCGACGATCCGGTAGGTGGCCTGTTGGCCGTGCCGGCCCGCGATACCCTCAAGCGCGCCGACGCCAAGGGGCGAGTCAGCGCCACCATCGACCGCAGTACCGTGTGGCAGGCTTATACCCCGCAGATGTTTCGTCTGGGCACCTTGCACCGGGCGCTGGCCGACAGCCTGGTGGCGGATGTGGCGATCACCGATGAGTCCTCGGCGATCGAGTGGGCCGGCCAGGCGCCGCGCTTGATTGAAGGGCGCAGTGACAACATCAAGGTGACCCGGCCGGAAGACCTGGAGTGGCTGCGTCAGCGCTGGGCCAAGCGCGGCTGATCGCGATACTCAGGCAACAACGCCAACCCCTCGCGCAAATAGTCCACCAGCTTGCGCACCTTCGGTGACAAATGCCGTTGCTGCGGGTACAGCGCCCACACCGCGGTGTTAGGCGGTTGCTGGGCCTCAAGCAACGAAACCAGCACCCCGGTCTTCAGGTGCTCAAGCACGTAGTAGTCTGGCAACTGACACAACCCCATCCCCTGCAACGCCGCATCCAGCACCGCCTGGCCACTGTTGCAGCGCCAGTTGCCTTGCACCCGGAGGCCTTGCTCACGACCATCCTGCTGCAGCGTCCAGATATCCGAGCTGCCGACCAGGCAATTGTGCCGAGCCAGTTCCGACACGCTGTGTGGCCGACCGTAACGTTCCAGATATGCCGGCGAGGCGCACAGGTACATGCGTCTTGGCGCCAGGCGCGTTGCAATCAGGCGTGAGTCCTGAAGACGGCCGAGGCGAATCGCCAGGTCCATGCCTTCGTGCAGCAGGTCGAGGGTGCGATTGCTCAGTTCGACATCGACCCGCAACTGTGGGTACAGCGCCATGAAACGCGTTACCAGCGGCACGATGAAGCGCTCGCCATAGGCCACCGCGCAGGTCATGCGCAGCAAGCCCTTGGGCTCGCTGGTGAGATCGCCCATGGCGCGCAAGGCTTCCTCGCGGCCATCCTGCAGGCGCTGGCAATGCTGCAGGAAGGTCTGCCCGGCTTCGCTCAAGGTCACCTTGCGCGTGCTGCGGTAGAGCAGGCGGGTTTGCAGGCGGTCTTCCAGCCGGGCGATCTGGCGGCTGATGTGCGAAGAGGAAACCCCCAGGCGTTCGGCCGCAGCGGTGAATTGGCCCGACTCGGCCACCGCGACGAACTCGTCGATGCCTTCCCAGCGGCTACTCATTGATTATCCCTGTGTGGCAATAATGTTTTGTCTTTGGCCTGATTATTAATCAAATGGTGATGAATTACACTTTGAGCCTGAACTGACCCCTTTGCTGGAGAAGATTGATGATCAAGTCCCGTGCCGCCGTTGCCTTCGAGGCCAAGAAACCGCTGGAGATCGTCGAAGTCGACGTGGCCATGCCTAAGGCAGGCGAAGTGCTGTTGCGCGTTGTCGCCAGCGGTGTCTGCCACACCGATGCCTACACCCTGTCCGGCGCGGACCCTGAAGGTATCTTTCCGTCGATCCTGGGGCACGAAGGCGGCGCCATCGTCGAGGCGGTGGGTGAAGGCGTCACTTCGGTTGCAGTGGGCGATCATGTGATCCCGCTGTATACCCCCGAGTGCGGCCAGTGCAAATTCTGCCGCTCCGGCAAGACCAACCTGTGCCAGGCCATTCGTGCCACTCAGGGCAAGGGTCTGATGCCTGATGGCACCACGCGTTTCTCCTACAAGGGTCAGCAACTGTTCCACTACATGGGGACTTCGACCTTTTCCGAGTACACCGTGCTGCCGGAAATCTCCGTGGCCAAGATCCAGAAAGAAGCGCCGCTGGAGAAGGTCTGCCTGCTGGGCTGTGGCGTCACCACCGGTATCGGTGCGGTGCTCAATACCGCCAAGGTCAAACCGGGCGATACCGTGGCCATCTTCGGTCTCGGTGGCATCGGCCTGTCGGCGATCATTGGTGCGGTCAAGGCCAAGGCTGCGCGGATCATCGCCGTGGACATCAACCCGGGCAAGTTCGAAATTGCCAAGCAACTGGGTGCCACCGATTGCGTCAATCCAAAGGACTACGACCGTCCGATCCAGGAAGTCATCGTTGATCTTACCGACGGCGGTGTGGATTTCTCCTTCGAATGCGTAGGCAACGTACAACTGATGCGCGCCGCGCTGGAATGCTGCCACAAGGGCTGGGGTGAGTCGGTGATCATTGGTGTCGCTGGTGCTGGCCAGGAAATTTCCACTCGTCCGTTCCAGCTGGTGACCGGCCGGGTCTGGCGCGGTTCGGCGTTCGGCGGGGTGCGTGGCCGCAGCGAGCTGCCGAGCTACGTGGAAATGTCGGAAAAAGGCGAGATCCCGCTGGATACCTTCATTACTCACACCATGGGCCTGGAAGACATCAACAAGGCTTTCGACCTGATGCACGAAGGCAAGAGCATTCGCAGCGTCATCCATTTCTGAGGTTTGCCATGAGCCTGGAAAACATTTCCTGCCAGAAGAGTTTCGGCGGCTGGCACAAGCGTTACCGCCACCGCTCCGAGGTGCTTGGTTGTGACATGGTGTTTGCCGTGTACCTGCCGCCGCAAGCGGAGCAGGGCGGCAAACTGCCGGTGCTGTACTGGCTCAGCGGCCTGACCTGCACCGACGAGAACTTCATGCAGAAGGCGGGAGCGCACAAGCTTGCCGCCGAGCTGGGGTTGATCATCGTCGCGCCTGACACCAGCCCGCGCGGGCCTCAGGTGCCAGGCGATCCCGATGGTGCCTGGGACTTTGGGCTGGGTGCTGGCTTCTACCTCAATGCCAGCGAGCAGCCTTGGGCCCAGCACTACCGCATGCATGACTATGTGGTGCAGGAGCTGCCGAAGCTGGTTGAAGCGCACTTCCCCGCGTCAGATCGTCGCGGCATCAGTGGGCACTCCATGGGGGGACATGGCGCGCTGGTCTGTGCGCTGCGCAATCCTGGGCGTTATCAGTCAGTGTCGGCGTTCGCCCCGATCAGCAACCCGATGGATTGCCCCTGGGGGCAGAAGGCGTTCTCCCGCTACCTCGGTGAAGACCGGGCGCGCTGGCGTGAATGGGATGCCAGTGTGCTGATCGCTGATGCTCAGGAGCGTTTGCCGTTACTGGTGGATCAAGGGGATCGCGACGACTTCCTCGAAAACCAGCTCAAGCCCCAGGTATTGGTCCAGGCGGCGAAGGCGGCGGGTCACCCCCTTGAGCTGCGCCTGCAGCCAGGTTATGACCACAGCTACTACTTCATCGCCAGCTTTATCGATGAACACCTGCGCCATCATGGTGTGGCCCTGGGTTTGTTGTAGGGGCAGTCCTACAAATGAGCCCAAGGCCCGGCAAAGCAGGTAGAATCACGCCCTGACTCAATCAGGGCGTTTTTTTATGCGTATTGGCCACGGCTACGATGTGCACCGCTTCGCGGAAGGCGATTTCATCACCTTGGGTGGGGTGCGCATTGCGCACAAGTTCGGGCTGCTGGCCCATTCCGATGGCGACGTATTGCTGCACGCCCTGAGCGATGCCCTGCTCGGCGCCGCGGCGCTGGGCGATATCGGCAAGCACTTCCCCGACACCGACCCGCAGTTCAAGGGCGCAGACAGTCGTGTGCTGTTGCGGCATGTGGTCAACATCGTCCAGGCCAAAGGCTGGAAGGTCGGCAATGTCGACGCCACCATCGTTGCCCAGGCGCCGAAGATGGCCCCGCATATCGATACCATGCGCCAGTTGATTGCCGAAGACCTGCAGGTCGAACTGGATCAGGTCAACGTCAAGGCCACCACCACCGAGAAGCTGGGCTTCACCGGTCGTGAAGAAGGCATTGCCGTCCACGCCGTTGCCTTGTTGCTGCCAGCATGACCGAACTGGAACTTCTCGGCCCGCGTGCATCGGGCCCGGCGCTGGGCAGCGCGATTCTCAAGGCCACCGCCGAAGACTTCCAGGTTGACGAAGTCCTCGACATTCCCTTGTCCGGCAATGGTGAGCACCTGTGGTTGTGGGTTGAAAAACGCGACCTTAATACCGAAGAAGCTGCGCGCCGTCTGGCCCGGGCTGCTGGTGTGCCGTTACGCAACATCAGCTATGCCGGTCTCAAGGACCGTCAGGCCCTGACCCGTCAGTGGTTCAGCCTGCACCTGCCGGGCAAGGCGGATCCGGACTTGAGCGCGGCGGAAAATGAAACCCTGAGCATCCTCAAGCAGACCCGGCACTCGCGCAAGCTGCAGCGTGGCGCCCATTCGGCCAACGGTTTCACCTTGCGCCTGACTGCTTTGAGTGCCGATCGCCCGGCACTGGATGCCCGCCTGGAGCAACTGCGCAGCCAGGGCGTTCCCAACTATTTTGGCACCCAGCGCTTTGGCCATGCCGGTGGCAATGTTCACGATGCCCGCGACTGGGCCGGGCGCCAGGCTCTGCCGGAACAGCGCAATGTACGTTCACGGCTGCTTTCCAGTGCACGCAGTTATCTGTTCAACCAGGTGCTGGCACAACGCGTAGCCGACGGCAGTTGGCAGCGCGCCCAGGTCGGCGACCTGTTGGCGTTTACCGACAGCCGCAGCTTTTTTCCGGCTGGCGAAGCGGAGTGTTCCGATCCGCGCCTGGCCATTCTTGACCTGCACCCCACCGGCCCGCTGTGGGGCGAGGGGCAGTCAGGCGCCAGCGGCGCCACTGGCGAACTCGAACAGCGCATCGGTGAGCAGCATGCGTCGTTGTGCCAGTGGTTGGCGCGGGCGGGCATGAGTCACGAACGCCGCATCCTGCGACTGCCCATTGGCGGTCTGACGTGGCATTATCCCGAGCCTGATATTCTGCAACTGGAATTCGTCCTTCCGGCCGGATGCTTTGCCACCGTGGTGGTGCGCGAGCTTGTTGATCTGGTGTCGGCAGGGCAGACGGACAGCCCATGCGTATTCTGATTTCGAACGACGACGGCGTTAC
Organism: Pseudomonas sp. GW821-FHT10B02; assembly: GCF_059415665.1. Lineage (NCBI taxonomy): Bacteria > Pseudomonadati > Pseudomonadota > Gammaproteobacteria > Pseudomonadales > Pseudomonadaceae > Pseudomonas > Pseudomonas sp. GW821-FHT10B02. The sequence continues at coordinate 379,810 of NZ_JBWKNR010000002.1, forward strand.
CGCCCCCGGACTCGCCGCGCTGCATGCTGCGCTGGCGGATTATGCCGACTGTGTGGTGATTGCCCCGGATCAAGACAAGAGCGGCGCCAGCAGTTCGCTGACGCTCGACCGCCCCTTGTGCCCGCAGACCCTGGCCAATGGCTATATCAGCCTCAATGGCACGCCGACCGATTGCGTGCACCTGGGGCTCAACGGTCTGTTGGAACAGACACCGGACATGGTGGTGTCGGGGATCAACCTGGGGGCCAACCTGGGCGATGACGTGCTGTACTCCGGCACGGTGGCCGCCGCGCTGGAAGGACGCTTCCTCGGTGGTACTTCCTTCGCTTTCTCGTTGCTCTCGCGCCTGCCGGACAACCTGCCGACCGCCGCCTATATCGCACGCAAGCTGGTCGAGGCGCACAAGACGCTGGAATTACCGCCGCGAACAGTGCTCAATGTGAATATCCCCAACTTGCCGCTCGAGCATATCCGCGGCATCCAGTTGACACGCCTGGGGCATCGCGCCCGCGCTGCGGCGCCGACCAAGGTGGTCAACCCGAGGGGCAAGGAAGGCTACTGGATCGCGGTGGCCGGTGATGCCGAGGACGGCGGCCCGGGCACGGATTTTCATGCGGTGATGCAGGGTTATGTGTCGATCACCCCGTTGCAGCTCGACCGCACCTTCAACGACGCTTTCGAGCGTCTGGATGGTTGGCTGGAGGGGTTGCTCTGATGCGTGAACAGGAGGATCTGATGCGCCATGGTATCGGTTTTACCTCGCAACGAACCCGTGAGCGGCTCATTCAGCGGTTGATCGAAGAAGGCGTGTCCAACCCCAAAGTGATCGATGTGCTGCGGCGTACGCCGCGTCACCTGTTTGTCGACGAGGCGCTGGCACACCGCGCCTATGAAGACACGGCGCTGCCGATCGGCAACAACCAGACGATTTCCCAGCCCTTCATGGTCGCGCACATGAGTGAGCTGCTGCTGCAGGCGGGCCCTCTGGACAAGGTGCTGGAGATCGGCACCGGTTCGGGCTATCAGACCGCTATTCTCGCGCAACTGGTCGAGCGGGTGTTCTCCGTGGAGCGCATCAAGGTGCTGCAGGATCGCGCCAAGGAACGACTGACCGAGCTCAACCTGCGCAACGTGGTGTTTCGCTGGGGCGATGGCTGTGAAGGCTGGCCGGCGCTGGCGCCTTACAACGGCATCATCGTCACGGCGGTGGCTCAGGAAGTCCCGCAGGCCTTGCTTGACCAGCTCGCCCCGGGCGGGCGCATGGTCATTCCGGTGGGGCCAACAGGCGACACCCAGCATTTGATGCTGATCGTGCGTGAAGAGCATGGGTTTTCGCAGCAGGTGCTCGGCGCCGTGCGTTTCGTGCCGTTGCTGACCGGCCCGCTGGCCTGATCAGGACTTTTTTTCAGCACCAGCGAATTCCTCCGGTATTGCCCTGTCTATCTGGCGGGCTACCCTGATCTGTCAGGGTTCACATTTTGCGCAAGCCTGGCATCCGCAAGGCGCATGTGCTCGGTTATAATTGAAACAATATTGCATTTTCGCAACAGTCACCATGAGAGGGAGCGGCGGGTGGGGCACACAATCAATCAGCAGCGCAGGGGATTTTCGAGCTTCAAGCTTCTGGTGATTGCACTTGCCGCCGGTTCACTGCTTTCGGGTTGTTCCAGCACGTCGACCAACAGTGCGCGAGTGGTCGATCGCAACGCGCCGGTGGCCAAGCGTCCTGCTACCACCAGTGGCCAGTATGTGGTGCGCCCTGGTGACACCCTGTACTCCATCGCCTTTCGTTATGGCTGGGACTACAAGGCTCTGGCTGCCCGCAACGGCATCGCCGCGCCGTATACCATCCGCCCTGGCCAGGCGATCCGCTTCGATGGTCGCTCCAGTGGACCTGCCAGCGCGACCACCACCGTGGTCACCACTTCATCATCGCCTTCGAGTAAAACCACGATCACCACGCGCCCGGCCGGTACTCCTGCCAAGCCTGCGACAGCGCCTGTGACGACTCCCGTGACATCCACGCCAGCGCCTGTAGTAACCCCTACCGCGCCGGCTCAGGTGCCTGCTGCCGAGCGAGCCGTAGGCGGCTGGGCATGGCCGGCCACGGGTGTGCTGATTGGCAAATTTGCTTCAAACGGCAGTTTGAATAAAGGCATTGATATCGCCGGTGATTTGGGACAGCCTGTTTTTGCTGCGTCTGATGGTTCAGTTGTCTACGCCGGGAGTGGCTTGCGGGGCTACGGCGAGTTGGTCATCATCAAGCACAGCGACACCTACGTCAGTGCCTACGGTCACAACCGCAGGCTTTTGGTTCGGGAGGGACAGCAGGTCAAAGTTGGGCAGACAATTGCCGAAATGGGTTCCACGGGCACAGACCGGGTGAAGCTGCATTTTGAGATTCGCCGCCAGGGCAAACCTGTTGATCCGCTGCAATTCCTGCCACGTCGTTGATTGCTAGTACCCGGCCTGTTCCTCGCGTAGAGGGGACAGGCTCCAGCGTTGCCAGGGATATCGGCGCCGCTCGAGTCTGAGTTCGAACTCAGCAAAGGACTATAACAATGGCTCTCAGTAAAGAAGTGCCGGAGTTTGACATCGACGATGAAGTGCTCCTGATGGAGACGGGCATCGTTTTGGAAACGGATGTGGTGTCAGACGAACCTGCTGTATCTTCGGTTCGGACCAGGGCCAAACAAGGCTCTACGCTTAAGCAGCACAAGTACATCGATTATACCCGTGCGCTTGATGCAACCCAGTTATACCTCAATGAAATCGGCTTTTCGCCTTTGCTCTCGCCAGAGGAAGAGGTTCATTTTGCGCGCCTTTCGCAAAGTGGCGATCCTGCCGGGCGCAAGCGCATGATCGAGAGCAACCTGCGTCTGGTGGTGAAGATCGCCCGGCGTTATGTGAATCGTGGGCTTTCGCTGCTGGATCTGATCGAAGAGGGCAACCTGGGGTTGATTCGCGCGGTCGAGAAATTCGACCCTGAGCGTGGTTTCCGTTTCTCTACCTATGCCACCTGGTGGATCCGGCAAACCATCGAACGGGCGATCATGAACCAGACCCGCACGATTCGCCTGCCGATTCATGTGGTCAAGGAGCTCAACGTTTACCTGCGTGCGGCACGCGAACTGACCCAGAAGCTCGATCACGAACCGTCCCCGGAAGAGATCGCCAGCCTCCTGGAAAAACCCGTTGGAGAGGTCAAACGCATGCTCGGGCTCAACGAGCGTGTATCGTCGGTGGACGTGTCCCTGGGGCCGGACTCCGACAAGACCCTGCTCGATACCCTGACCGACGATCGCCCAACCGACCCTTGCGAGCTGCTCCAGGATGATGACCTGTCCCAGAGCATCGACCAATGGCTGAGCGAGCTGACGGACAAGCAGCGCGAAGTGGTGATTCGCCGTTTCGGCCTGCGCGGGCACGAAAGCAGCACCCTGGAAGATGTCGGGCTGGAGATCGGCCTGACCCGTGAACGGGTTCGCCAGATCCAGGTAGAGGGCCTCAAGCGCTTGCGTGAGATCCTCGAGAAGAATGGCCTGTCCAGTGAGTCGCTGTTCCAGTAAGCATTGCTTGCAGCAAAGAACGCCTCGATATGATCGAGGCGTTTTTGTTTGTGTACGAAACAGGCCACAGTGAGGCATTTCCTGTTGTTTCCAGGGAAACATCCGGGTTTAGTCGAAAGCCTCAATCGCTGTTGGCACTGTTGTTTTCCGTGTAAGCCTTCGCTTACCCGTTATGTAAGTCATCGCTATAGGTTTTAGTAAAACGTTGTCGTTTTCACTGTGGTTATTTTTGTAAGCTATTGATAAATAACAAATATATTGTTTTTTTCAGATACGTTTCTGCAGCATTTTGAGAGTTCTGACCTGTTGAAGGAAATGCTGCAAACGCTAGTATCTCAACTGTGTCTACGGACTGACACAGGCTATCAAGGATGATGGCAAAGGACATCGCAGGACGCGATTCATCAGGATGATGAAAGGGAACAAAGGGACTACGGAAAAAATGTGGGCGGGTTAAACCGCCCCTTTTTTTTGCCTGCAATAAACATAAAAAAAGGCCCTCCAAGGGCCTTTTTTAGTGAACCGGAGTGCTTAACGCTCCAGATCGGCGATCTTGCCTGGCTTGCCATCCCACTCTTCAGCGTCCGGCAGGGCATCCTTACGCTCGGTGATGTTTGGCCAGATCTCTGCCAGCTCGGCATTGAGCTCGATGAAGTTCTCCATGCCACTTGGCACTTCGTCTTCCGAGAAAATGGCTTGGGCAGGGCATTCAGGCTCGCACAGTGCACAGTCGATGCACTCATCCGGGTGAATGACCAGGAAGTTCGGGCCTTCGTAGAAGCAGTCCACCGGACAGACTTCTACGCAGTCGGTGTACTTGCACTTGATGCAGTTGTCGGTGACGACGAAGGTCATTTCTAATTCTCTCCTCAGGCGACGGCAGCGATACCCTTCCAGACAGGGTCGCTCGGTTTGGTCGTTCGGCTGCAAGCCAGGCTAGTAACCTGCAGCACCGCCAAACCGCGCGGGATTCTATCAGCTTGTGCGGGCTCGCGTTATAACAGAGTCTTCAGTGTATAGAGCATTTCGATAGCTTGACGCGGCGTCATGTTGTCCAGGTCGAGCTTCCCGAGCTTCTCGATGGCCGGGTGAGGCAGGCTGGCAAACAGGTCGCTCTGGTGCGGAACATCTGGCGCACCCTTGGGCACTGCAGGCATTTCATGCGGCAGGCTGGCGGTTTCCAGCCGGCCCAGGTGTTCGCGCGCACGCTGGATCACCGGCGTCGGTACGCCCGCCAGTTGCGCCACGGCCAGGCCGTAGCTCTGGCTGGCAGGGCCCGGCAGCACATGGTGCAGGAACACGATGCGCTCGTTGTGCTCGGTGGCGTTCAGGTGCACGTTGGCCACCAGAGGTTCGTTTTCCGGCAGCACCGTGAGTTCGAAGTAGTGAGTGGCAAACAGCGTGTAGGCGCGCAGTTGCGCCAGACGTTCGGCGGCGGCCCAGGCCAGGGACAGGCCGTCGAAGGTACTGGTACCACGGCCGACTTCGTCCATCAGCACCAGGCTGCGATCGGTGGCGTTGTGCAGGATGTTGGCGGTTTCGCTCATTTCGACCATGAAGGTCGAACGCCCGCCGGCCAGATCGTCGCTGGAGCCGATACGGGTGAAGATGCGGTCGACCAGCGACAGCTCGCAGCTGGCTGCCGGTACGAAGCTGCCAATATGCGCCATCAGCACAATCAGGGCCGTCTGGCGCATGTAGGTGGATTTACCGCCCATGTTCGGGCCGGTGATCACCAGCATGCGGGTGTTGTCGTCCAGTGCCAGGTCGTTGGCCACGAACGGCGTGGTCAGTACCTGCTCGACCACCGGGTGGCGACCCTGGCTGATGCGCATGCACGGCTCGTCGACGAAGGACGGGCAGTTCAGGTCCAGGTTCAGCGCACGCTCGGCGAGGTTGCTCAGCACATCCAGCTCGGCCAGGGCCGCGGAGGTGTCTTGCAGGGGCGCCAGATGACCAATCAGGGTTTCCAGCAGCGCGTCGTAGAGCATCTTCTCGCGGGCAAGGGCGCGACTCTTGGCCGACAGTGCCTTGTCTTCGAAGACTTTCAGTTCCGGGGTGATGAAGCGTTCGGCACCCTTGAGCGTCTGCCGCCGAATGTAGTCGGCAGGCGCCTGTTCGGCCTGCTTGCTTGGCAGCTCGATGAAGTAGCCATGCACACGGTTGTAGCCGACCTTGAGGTTGGCCAGGCCGGTGCGGGCTTTTTCCCGCGCTTCCAGATCGATAAGGAACTGGCCGGCGTTCTCGCTCATGGACAGCAATTCGTCCAGTTCGCTGTCGTAGCCGGTTTTCAGCACGCCTCCGTCACGGATGACTGCGGGCGGGTTGTCGATGATGGCTTTTTCCAGCAGGTCGGCCAGTTCCGGGTAGGTGCCGGTGATGGCCGCCAGGCGCGCCAGGTGCGGTGCTTCGAGCTCCGCCATAGCGTTCTGCAGTTCAGGCAGGGCGCCCAAGGCATCGCGTAGGCGCGCCAGGTCCCGCGGCCGGGCGTTGCGCAGGCCGATACGGGCAAGGATCCGTTCGAGGTCGCCGATTTCCTTGAGCTGCGGCTGCAGTTTTTCAAAGCGGTAGCTGTCGAGCAGGCAGCGAATCGAGCCCTGGCGTGCCTGCAGCACTTTCAGGTCGCGCAGCGGACGGTTCAGCCAGCGCGTCAGCAGACGGCTGCCCATGGCGGTCTGGCAACGGTCGATGACCGACTGCAAGGTATTGTCGCGGCCACCGGCCAGGTTTACGTCCAGTTCGAGGTTGCGGCGGCTGGCGCCGTCGAGCACCACGGTATCGTCCAGACGTTCATGCTTGAGGCTGCGCAAATGCGGCAGGGCAGTGCGCTGGGTTTCCTTGGCGTAGCCCAACAGGCAGCCGGCAGCGCCGATGGCAAGGGTCAGCTTCTCGCAGCCAAAGCCTTTGAGGTCCTGGGTTGCGAACTGCTGGCAGAGGCTCTTGCGTGCCGAGTCGCGGTCGAAGTCCCACGGCGCACGGCGGCGGGCGCCACGGCGTTTCTCGGCCGGCAGGCCTTGTGGCCAGTCATCCGGGATCAGCAACTCGACCGGATTGATGCGCTCAAGTTCGGCCAGCAGGTTTTCCCAGCCCTTGATCTCCAGCACGGTGAAGTTGCCGCTGGTGATATCCAGCACGGCCAGGCCGAACAGGCGCTCGTCACCCAGCACGGCCGCGATCAGGTTGTCGCGGCGCTCGTCGAGCAGCGCCTCGTCGCTGACCGTGCCCGGGGTGATGATGCGTACCACCTGGCGCTCGACCGGGCCCTTGCTGGTGGCCGGGTCGCCGATCTGTTCGCAGATCACCACCGATTCGCCCAGCTTCACCAGCTTGGCCAGGTAGCCCTCGGCCGCGTGGAAGGGGATACCGCACATGGGGATCGACTGGCCCGCCGATTGCCCGCGGGCAGTCAGGGTAATGTCCAGGAGTTTTGCGGCCTTCTTCGCATCTTCATAGAAGATTTCGTAGAAGTCGCCCATGCGGTAGAACATCAGTTGATCCGGATGCTGGTTTTTCAGCTTCCAGTACTGCTGCATCATCGGGGTGTGTGCGGAAAGATCGCTCATTACAGAAACTTGGCTCGCAGTGTCGTTTAGACCAAAGGCAAGCGGGCAATGGTACAGGGATTTTGCGCGCGATGCCGAGGCGAACAGCCGCGCGCGACCATTTGTCCATGCAGTTTCGTGCATATTGGCATTTGCATTTCGTATCAAGCGATTGCATTATGCAAATTATGCAAAAACGCAACGTAGCATCCGTCTTGAGAGCATTGCTCGACCGTCACGGTATCTCCCCCACGGAGCTGCACCGGCGTACCGGCGTGCCGCAATCCACCCTGTCGCGCATTCTTAGTGAGAAGATCGTCGATCCTTCCGATAAGCATGTGTCGAAGATCGCCGAGTATTTCGGGGTAAGTACCGATCAACTGCGTGGGCGCGTCGAGCTTGGAGAAAGCCGCGAGGCCGTGCCCGGGCGCAGTCATGCCGAGCTGCACGACATCAGCCTGTGGGATGACGACACGCCCGTCGAGGACGACGAGGTATCCATTCCGTTTCTTCGCGAGGTCGAGTTGGCAGCAGGATCAGGACGATTCGTCATCGAAGAAAGCGAGAAGGCCAGCCTGCGCTTCGGCAAGCGCAGCCTGCGTCACAACGGCGTGCAATTCGACCAGGCCAAATGCGTCACCGTGCGTGGCAACAGCATGTTGCCGGTGTTGCGCGATGGCGCCACGGTGGGCGTCAACGCCGGCAAGAGTGGCATCGGCGATATCGTCGATGGCGACCTGTACGCCATCAATCACAATGGTCAACTGCGGGTGAAACAGCTGTATCGCCTGCCTACCGGCATACGCCTGCGCAGCTTCAACCGCGATGAACACCCGGATGAAGACTACAGCTTCCAGCAGATGCAGGAAGAGCAGATCAGCATCCTCGGTCATGTGTTCTGGTGGGGCATGTACGCCCGCTGACTCACATCCCGACAATCAGAAAACCCGCTTCGGCGGGTTTTTTTTCGTCTGCTGAAAAGCACTCCAGGCCCCACGGCATAAGGCTTACATGCATATGTGCATTTTCCTATGCATAAATATTTCCACAAATGCATTGACTGCATATGCACCAATGCATAATCTTTGTCTCAAGCCGGTCGACACCGGCAGTGACAAAGGCAGCGATGAACAGGCCTGAACTGTTCAGAGGGTTGGCAACTGACCCGGGTGTGCAGCGTAAAGCACCACAAGCAGTTATCCGGCGGGCAGGCGGCCGCGGTCGGAAGAACAATTTGAAGCGGAGTTGCCCGGGCACCAGTCGTGGCGGGCGGTTCGACAACGCATTACTGAAAAGCCTGGGCGACCGGGCTTTTTGGAATGCCGAGTGATCGGTTCTACAACACACGCCGCAGGCAAGGTGCCGAGCGGAACTACTCAAGGAGACAGGACAGTGACAAACGAGCAACAGACGTTACTGGAAATGCCGATCTGGCTGGTGATCGTCCTGGCCTTGCTGGGCGGCATTTCCGGAGAAATGTGGCGCGCCGACAAGGCCGGCGCCCGAGGTTGGGCGCTGGTTCGGCGTCTGCTTTTGCGCTCAGGGGCCTGCATGGTCTGCGGGGTGTCCACGGTGATGCTGCTGTATGCCAGCGGCATGTCGATCTGGACTGCCAGTGCTTTTGGCTGTCTGACCGCGATGGCAGGAGCCGATGTGGCGATCGGTTTGTATGAGCGCTGGGCGGCGCGGCGGCTGGGGGTAGAGGCGCAGGACTTCAACAAACCGGCCAGCAAGGAGGAGCGATTGTGAACGAGCTGACGACTTTGCATGAGGCCATCACCGCCACCATCAAGCTCGCAATGCCTGTGCTCGAAACCGTTGAGGCCTATGTGCCGGCTAACCAAAGCACAACATTGCCAGCACTGCTGCATGCCATCACCGGCCTGAAACCAGGCATCGATCCTGGCGATGGCCGCTCCTGCATCGCGGCGACTTTCGAGGCGCGCATCCTGGTCGATAGCAACCTTCCACAGGCGTCATTGCAGGCCGTTACCCTGGCAACTCAGCTGGCTGTACTGCTGCGCAAGCAGTTCTGGGGGCTGGACTTCGTCGAAGAGACACAACAGGTGCAGGCCCTGCCTGTGCTCGCCGTCCCGGCTTCGCCCGTTGCGGTCGAGTGGCGGGTGCAATGGGAGCAGGTCTTGCGCCTGGGTATCGTGCAATGGCCGTGGCCTGATGAGCCGGGGCCGTTGGCTTTTGCCTTCAGCCCCGACACCGGCCTTGGTAATGAAGGCAGTTACCAATCACCGGAGGACCTGGCATGAGCTACGCCAGTGCAGCCCATGACCGCATGTTGGCGGCGTTGATCATTCCTTGCCGGGTGGTTGCGGTCGATCTTGCCGCAGCCAAGGTCCGGGTTTCCGACGGTGCCGGCTGGACCAGCACTTGGGTCCGTTGGCACAGCCTGTCCGCTGGCAAGACGCGGCATTGGCGCTCGCCCAGCCTTGATGAGCAAGGCGTGCTGGTCAGCCCGAGCGGTGAGCCCGCGCAAGGTACTTTCATACCCGGTCTGTACGGAAACGCCGGCGATCAACCGGACAACCGCGACCATGTCGAGGTCTGGCGCTTCGCCGACGGCGGCTCGCTGGTCTATGACTGGCAGGCCAGCAGCTACACCATCGAGCTGCCCGGCGGCACCCTGGCCTTAAAGGTCGGTGGCAGTTCGGCAGTGGTCACCGCCGACTCCATTGTTGCCCAAGCCACCAACATTTCCCTGACCGGTGAGGTGCAGGTCAACGGGATGCTACGGGTAACCGGCGACATCCTTGGCGGCGGCAAGATCATCGACACCGGCGGCAACACCGCCAACCACAAGCATTGAACCCAGCCCGCCGACGCGGGCTTTTTTACGCCTGGAGAAATCATGGCCACGCTAATAAAGGAGTAAGCCGATGATCGGAGTGAATCGCCGTACCGGTGCATCGCTGTCGGGCATCGAGCATGTGCGCCAATCCATTGAAGACATCCTGACCACACCGCTGGGCAGCCGGCGCATGCGTCCGGCCTATGGCAGCGCGCTACGACGCTTTGTCGATCTGCCGGTCAATGACGGCTGGAAAAGTGCGGTGCAGGCCGAAGTGGCGCGTTCCCTCGCACGCTGGGAGCCACGCCTGAAACTGGAGCGGGTCCGGGTGCTGGCGGTGACGGGCGGGCAGATCAGCCTGCAGCTCAGCGGACAGTACCTGGGCGATAGCCAGATGCTGGAGGTGACGGCATGAGCAGTCTGGATCTTTCGGCGCTGCCCGCGCCGCAGGTGCTGGAAGACCTCGATTTCGAGACCATTTTCCAGGAGGACCTGGCGACCTTCCGGTCGCACATGGGCGACAACTGGGACGCGTTGCTGGAGAGCGACCCGGTGACAAAACTGCTGGAAGTCGGTGCCTATCGCAAGCTGCTCAACCGGGCGCGGGTCAACGATGCCGCCAAGGCGCTGTTGCTGGCGTATGCGCAAGGCACAGACCTCGATCAACTCGCCGCCAATGTGCGTCTTGAGCGCCTGGTGGTGCAGGCCGGCAACCCGGACACGGTACCGCCGACGCCAGAGGTCCTCGAAGAGGACGATGCCCTGCGTGAGCGGGTCCAGTTGGTCTATGAAGGTTTGACCACTGCAGGGCCGCGCAACAGCTACATCCTGCATGCCCGCAATGCCTCCGGCCAGGTCGCCGATGCAACTGCGCAGAGCCCGTCGCCTGCGGTTGTGGTGGTCACGGTGCTGGCCCTGGAGGGCAATGGCATGGCGGCTGCCGACTTGCTGGAAACTGTCCGCGCCAGGCTCAACGACGACGATGTGCGCCCGGTGGCCGATCGCCTGACAGTGCAGAGCGCTGAAATTCTGCCGTACCGCATCGATGCCGTGGTGCACATGAGTGGTAGCGGTCCGGAGATCGAGGCAACCCTGGCCGAGTGCAAGCGCCGTCTGCAGGCCTGGGTCAATCCTCGTCGGCGACTGGGCGTTGAAGTGGCGCGCTCGGGGGTAGATGCCCAGTTGCATATCAATGGCGTCAGCCGGGTCGATCTGAACAACTGGACTGATATCCGTCCGAGCATGGCGCAAGCAGCCTGGTGCGAAGGCATCAGCGTGACACGGGGGAACTGAGATGAACAGCTTGCTCCCGCTCAACAGTACCGCGCTTGAACAGGCCATCGAGGCCGCTGGTGCTGAAGTTACCGAGATACCGCTACGCGCCCTGTACAACCCGGACACCTGCCCGGCGCACCTGCTGCACCAACTGGCCTGGGCCTGGTCGGTCGACCGCTGGGACGAAACCTGGCCGGAAGCAATCAAGCGCTCGGTGATTCGCTCGGCGTTCTACGTGCATGCGCACAAAGGCACCATCGGTGCGTTGCGCCGGGTGGTCGAGCCGCTGGGTTACCTGATCGAAGTTCGCGAGTGGTGGCAGAGCGTGCCCGAGGGCGTGCCAGGCAGTTTCGAGCTGCAGGTGGGCGTGCTGGAAACCGGTATCACCGAGGAAATGTATCAGGAGCTGACGCGGCTGATTGAAGACGCAAAGCCAGTCAGTCGCCATCTCATCGGTCTGGCCATTTCCTTGGCCAGCACTGGATACATGCGATTGGGCATGGGCCTGTATGAGGGCGAGGAAATCGATATTTACCCACCCATGTCATACGACATCGAGGTCAGTGGCAGTTTTGGCCATGTTGGCCGTGAACATCAAATTGAATATCTGGATGTGTACTCATGACTACTGCGAACAGTCAGTTCTTCGCCATCCTCACGGCGGTGGGGGAGGCCAAACAGGCCAACGCCAATGCCTTGGGCGTGCCCTGGACGTTTTCCCAACTGGGGGTTGGCGATGCCAACCTGACCGACCCGGTGCCTTCCCGCGAGCAGACCCGGCTCATCAATGAGCGGCGCCGGGCGCCGCTGAATCAGCTCAAGGTTGATCCGGCCAACCCGAACCTGATCGTCGCCGAGCAGGTAATTCCGCCTGACGTCGGTGGCTGGTGGATTCGCGAAATCGGCCTCTACGATGCAGATGGCGATCTGGTTGCGGTGGCCAACTGTGCGCCGAGCTTCAAACCGTTGCTCAACCAGGGCACCGGCAAGACCCAGGTTGTGCGCCTGAACATCATCGTCACCAGTACGGCCAATGTGCAACTGAAGATTGACCCGGCGGTGGTGCTGGCCACGCGATCTTATGTCGATGCGGCGATTCTGGAGGTGCTGCCGAAGAACAAAACGCCCGGTGAATATACGCGGATCAAGATCAATGATCGCGGGCTGGTGGTTTCAGGTGACAACCCGACGACGCTGGCAGGCAACGGCATCAGCGATGCCTACACGAAAGAGCAGGTCGACGCGATCATTGCCCAAGCGTCGGCGCTGCCGGTTGGTGCCATGGTCGCGTTCCCGGTAGACAAGGTCGCCCCAGGTTTTCTGGAGGTCGACGGCAGCGTCAAGAGTATTGCGGCCTATCCCGATCTGGCGGCTTTTCTGGGTACCACTTTCAACAAGGGTGACGAGGGACTAGGCAATTTCCGGCTGCCCGAATCACGAGCGGAGTTCTTCCGTGGCTGGGACCATGGGCGTGGAGTTGATGCAGGGCGCGGCATAGGCACCTGGCAGAAAGGGAGTTTGCAGTCCTTCGACCCATCCACCGCTGCGCCTGCTGTAACCGGCCTGTGGCACAGCGGTTCTGATATCAACATCGATGCGGCACATGGTCTCGATAAGCTGATATCCGCAGATTACCCGGTAAGCCAGGCCGTAGGAGTCGCAGCAGGCACCACAAATGCGGCTGGCATTGGTCTTGGCACAAGCCGACCACGTAACTTGGCGGTGATGTGGTGCATTAAGGCCTGGAACGCGCCGATCAATCAGGGGCAGATCGATATCGCCGCGCTGGCCGTTTTGGCCGGGCAGGCAACCGAGCAAAACCAAGGCACAGCCAAGATCGCAACTGATGCCCAGATGCTCGACAGTGCAAACAATCTTGTGATTGCCACTCCGAAAAAGCTCCGTAAAGGCTTTGCAACCAGCCTTTCTACGAATGGTTACATCGCTTTTCCTAGCTGGCTCGGCGGTCTCATTGTTCAGTGGGGGCACGTAGATGTCTCAAACACTGGGACAGTCGTCAATTGGCCGATGGCATTTCCTAGCGCAATAGTTTCGCTTCAGGCAATGCACTTCGGTGGCGTCCCTACTCAAGCTGGCGCGATTTCTGCCTCTCCACAGTCGGTAACTGGCGCAACTTTCGTCAATAGCGGGGCTGTGAGCCCAGTGCTTGCACGATACTTAGCCATCGGATTCTAAATAGAGACTGACCCATGAAGCGACTCTATAGCCCCAGCACACAGACGACGTATATCGATCGTATTCACTCATCAATTCCCGACGATGCGATACCAATTACGGAGGCGCTGTTTTTATCAGTCATTGCAAATCCAGAACCTGGGAAAGTTCGTGCACACGACAAGCAAGGTTTACCTTTTTTGATTGACGCCCCCTCTCCTGATGGTGTGTCGATTGAAAGAGCATGGCGTGATACCGAACTGTCAGCGTTGATCTGGTTGCGTGACCGTCACCGCGATCAACTGGAGATCGGCACCAAAACCACCCTGACGCCGGAGCAGTTCACCGAGCTTCTGACCCATATGCAAGCGCTGCGCGACTGGCCCCAGTCGGAGCAGTTCCCGGTGATCGAATACCGCCCAGTGGCGCTGCCCTGGATCACCGAGCAATCCCAATAAAGCCCCGCATCGACGGGGCTTTTTCTTATCCGCAACAAACCCTTGAAGGCCTCGCACTGCGGGGCCTTCGCCTTTCTGGAGACTTACCCATGAGTGGATTCTTCCACGGCGTCACCGTCACCAACGTCGACACCGGCGCGCGCACCATCGCGCTGCCTTCCTCCTCGATCATCGGCTTGGTCGACACCTTCACCGAAGGCCCGACCGCCACGGCCAAGGCCAACGACCTGGTGCTGATCACCAGCGAGCGTGAAGCCATTGCTGCCTTCGGCGCGAATGCGGCGATCACCAAGGCCTGTCAGGCCATTTACAGCCGCACCAAGGCGGTCATCGTCGCCTGTGGCGTGGCCAAGCTTGAGGATGCCGCCGAGCAGACTTCGGCAATCATCGGCGGTGTATTGGCCGACGGTAAACGCACCGGTCTGCAGGCGCTGCTCGACGGCAAAAGCCGCTTCAACGCCCAGCCGCGTCTGTTGGTGACCCCAAAACACAGCGCCACCCAGGCCGTCGGCACGGCGCTGGTGGCCCTGGCTGACAAGCTGCGTGGCCTAGCCATCCTCGATGGTCCGAACACCACCGACGAAGCCGCCATTGCCTATGCCGATAACTTCGGTGCCAAGCGCGCCTTCCTCGTCGATCCGGGCGTGCAGTACTGGGACACCACCGCAGACGCCACCGTCGATGCACCAGCCTCGGCCTGGGTCGCCGGTCTGTTCGCCTGGACCGATAGCGAGTACGGCTTCTGGGCCTCGCCGTCGAACAAGGAGTTCGTCGGTATTACCGGCACCGGTCGTCCGATCGAGTACCTCGATGGCGACGTAACCTGCCGCGCCAACCTGCTCAACAACGCCAACATCACCACGGTCATTCGCGATGACGGCTACCGCCTGTGGGGCAACCGCACCCTGAGCAGCGATCCGAAATGGGCTTTCGTCACCCGCGTGCGGACCATGGACATCGTCATGGACGCGATCCTCTATGGCCACAAGTGGGCGGTCGACCGCTCGATCACTGCCACCTACGTCAAGGACGTGACCGAAGGCCTGCAAGCCTTCATGCGCGATCTCAAGGCCCAGGGCGCAATCATCAATTTCGAAGTGTTCGCCGATCCCGAGCTGAACACCGCCAGCCAGCTGGAGCAGGGCAAGGTGTACTGGAACATCCGGTTCACCGACGTACCGCCAGCCGAGAACCCGAACTTCCGCGTCGAGGTCACCAACCAGTGGTTGACCGAAGTCCTCGACCAGGCCGCTTAATCAAGGAGCAATACACATGGCAATGATTCCCGAAACCCTGGCGAACCTGAACCTGTTCGTCGATGGCGTCAGCTTTCAAGGTGACGTCCCCAGCCTGACCCTGCCCAAGCTGACCCTGAAGATGGAGGAGCACCGTGCCGGTGGCATGGACATGCCGATCGAAATCGACCAGGGCATGGAGAAGCAGGAAGCCGGCTTCGTCACCACAGGCGTGCGCCGCGAGTCGCTGAAGTTCTTCGGCCTGACTGACGGTTCGGCATTCAACGGCACTTTCCGTGGTGCCTTCAAAGGCCTGAAAGGCCAAATCACACCGGTGATCGTTACCCTGCGTGGCGCGCTGAAAGAAGTCGACATGGGCGACTGGAAGCCGGGCGACAAGGCCGAGATCAAGCACAACGTGGCAGTGACCTACTACAAGCTGGAAGTGGACGGTCGTCTGGTCTACGAAATCGATCCGCTGGGGATGAAGCGCGTCATCGATGGCGTCGACCAGCTCGCCGCGCAACGTTCGGCCCTGGGCCTGTAAGGAGATCGCATGAATCAGGTAAACAAGACGCCGAGCTGGCTGACCGTGAGTGCCGAACGGGTGGTCGTGACCCTCACCAGGCCGTCCGAGGCCAATGGTGTGCAGGTTGACAGCCTGTCGCTACGCGCACCCTCTGTGCGCGACATCCGTAATGCGCAGTCCGCGACCGGCGGCGATGATGAGCAGCGCGAGCTGAATCTGTTCGCTTCCCTGGCTCAGGTCGGGGTCAAGGACCTCGAGGAGCTGTCACTGAAAGACTACGGTCGTTTGCAGGCTGGCTATTTTCGCCTGGTGCAAGACGACGAGCTTTGATCCCGAGCTGCAGAAGGCAGCGGCAAAGCGGCTTGCTAAAGAGCTGAACTTTGCCGCCACCGAGATCATGACCATGTCGTACGCCGACATGGTCTGGTGGCTCACGGACTGAGCCTAATGTGCATGCTAGGGGGATCAGATGGTGAGCAAGCTGGCGTTAGGGCTAGTGAACGGTGCCGCCGTCAACCCGACGATAGGTGCTGCTTTCAACGCGGTCGAAGACCGCATCAAAAGAATGGTGTTGCTAAGAGAATTCCCCCAACTGCTTAAGGGCAGTTTTGGTGGCGCGTTGTGGCTACAAAAGGAGTTGAGGAAGTCGTTTGAGCGCGATTCAACGTTAACTGACGGTGTTTCGCCAACAGCGCAAGCACTTGACGTTGTTAGGGTTGGCGCGCTCTTGCAAGGCATACGGGGCTTGAACCGTGGGTTGCATGCTGGCAAGCGCCAATCGGGGCTGAGCGATGAGGTTCCTGCCAAGGCGCAAACGAATCCGGAATCGGCAGGTGCACGGGGTAAGGGGGCGGGAGGTTCAGCGCCTGTACCCCCGGCGCAAGTTGACTCGGCCTCACGTCCATCCCGTCAATCAGATCCTCATGGATCTGGTGAACGATCAAGTGTTTTTGCTGACAAGTTGAGCTCGCGGCTCGAACTTTTTGAAGTTGGTGTCGATCTCGTTGGTATTTATCGCAGTGATCAGTCGGAGGAAGAAAAGGCCAACGGTTATGGTGAAGTGCTAGGCCGTTTCGTGGGTTCGCGTCTAGGTGCCGCCGTTGGAACCAGGTTCGGTGGGCCTGTTGGCAAAGTGCTAGGTGAAGTGTTTGGAGGTATGGCGGGTGAACACTTTGGTCCAGGGCTGGCCAAGCGCTTGTTGATTGATCAGAAGCCCGGAAAGCTTGAAGCCGGATTTAAATTTGAATGCACGTCAGTTGTCCAGGAACCAGGTGTGCTGGTGCTTGGCGGCGTGGCAGGCAAACCTCATGGCGAAAGCCTTAGCCGTTGGATGGCAAAAAACTGGTTTGCTCCCCAACAACCTTCCAAGCCTTCGACTGTTCTTGCTGACAAGTGTAAACCGTGCCCCTGTGTACTGGGGGAAACCGTGCGCTGTGTGGCTGACACCGCTTTCGCAGCACCTGCTGCCCAAGCGCAGTCTGCTCCCGGCACCGATAGCCTGTCTTTGCTTGGAGCTGCTGCAATCACCGCTACTTTGCCGAGGCTCACTGCTCAAGCAGGGCGGGGGGGGACCGGTAGTGCTTTTCAACGCCTTGGTTCGGGCGTGTTGGACAGAGTGAAGGGAGTATTCGGTTCGCGCTCGGCCAGAAAAGCTGGCCCGCGCGGAGCAACGCGTGTTCCGTTCCCGCTTGCCGATCCGCCAGCAGCGCTTCCTGGTCCAAGCGTTGCCAGCAGAATGTGGACTGGGGTCAAGTCGGTTGCTCGAATGTCAGTGCTTGAGGCAGGTATCAAAGCCCTCCTCACCGCGACGACGGCCGAGACAACGGAACAAAAGGCTGATGGTTATGGTGGTGCTGCTGGTGGACTCGTGGGTGCCCTCGCCGGGGCTGCAGCGGGATCGTTGGTTGTTCCCGTGATCGGCACAGCCGTCGGAGCATTGGTCGGCGGAATAATGGGGGACAAACTCGGTAGTAAACTTGCCAGGTATTGGTTTGTTCCTGATGCGGGTGTCAAACCTGCGGTCGAGTCTAACGAGCCAGCCAAACCCCTGGCTCCTCAACGGGTGGCCCCTGAGGGCTCCAAGGTTCTTGCTCCAGATGTACTCAAGTCAATACCGATGTTGGGCAGTGTTACCTGCACCCTGACACCTTCAGCCGCTCCACCCGAGTTGACGGCCACCCTGCCCAGGGCTGAGCTGGTGGTCGCTGCGTTGCCAGCGCAGATTAACCAACATTTCAATTTCTCGCCAAACATGCCTGTCACTGTTCAGGGCGGGTTCTGTGACCCCATGCTGCTCGCCCAGAACCTGCAAGCCATGGTCCGCCGCGAGTTCGAGGAGCTGATGCGTATGGCGACCGCGCGGCAACTATCCGACATCCCCCACGTTAACTAAGGAGCGCCCATGAACTACATACAACAGCTGCAGTCGTCGCTGCGCTACGTAGTGGCGGCAGGGCAGGTGGGGCAGCGCAGTGCCGATGAAATGCTGGCGCCCATGAATGGCGCGGTCAGTGACATCACCGGCGCTGTGGCCGAGCTTGAAGGCATTCCCTTTGTCGGCCCGCTGATCGGCGCCAAGCTGCAACGTACGATGCGCGCTATTAAAAGCGCGCAAGAGACGGTCAAACAGGTCTCGGACAAGTATGACCAGGCGCTGGCGGTGGTGGTCCAGGTTCAGGACCGGATTCAGGTCTTCGGCGAGCAGGTGGACAAGGCGGCGGCGAAGATCAACCAGATTGCCGGCAAGATCAGTCCGTCGCTGGGCAACATCCTGCCTACTGGCATTTTCTTGCCCGCGGTCACCCCGGCCGCGGAGGCGGTCAAACCGTTCCCTCATTTATTGATCCTGCAACCACTGGATGGCGTGTCACCGGGTTACTACTTCAACCTCGACACCGCCGCGTTCGAAGAGCTGCGGCGCCAGACCCGTTTTCGCTGGACCGGCCAGGAACGTTTGACGCGCAGTGTCGCGCAGCAGGCGGTGAGTCTGGGTGAGGAAAAAATCAATATCAGGGGGACGATCTTCCCGAGGCGCAAAGGCGACCTTGGCCATCTGCAGACGTTGCGCAGCATTGGCCGGTTGTTGCGCCCGCTGAGTCTGGTCAGCGGTTACGGCGAGGTGCTGGGCAACTGGTGCCTGACCGGCATCGACGAAGATCAGAGCAACCTGCTGGCTGGCGGTATCCCCCGTAAACAGGCCTTCACACTGGAGTTTGTGAGCTATGGCGACGACCTGCAGAACCTCTGAAGGGGACGTGCTCGACACCTTGTGTCAGCACTACTACGGGCACCTCAATGGCAGCGTGGAAGCTGTGCTCGATGCCAATCAGGGCCTGGCCGACGAACCCCAGCCGTTTCGTGCCGGAGTGCTTATCCAGTTGCCGGAACTGGCCGCAGCCAGCGATTCCACGGTCCAGCTATGGGATTGACGCTTCGGTCATTCGTGCAGCCACCAGACCCCGCCATGTGCGGGGTCTGCTTTTGCGGAGCATGAGTCATGCAACCTGTATTTCGCATTGTCGCTGATGGCAAGGACATCAGCGCCGTTATCAACGACCGCTTATTGCTGCTGCGCACCACGGACAAGCCAGGCATGGAGTCGGACGACTTCGAACTGCGTATTGACGACCGTGATGGCGCAGTGACGCTGCCTGCACGCGGTGCCGCCATCGAGATTCATCTGGGCTACGCCGGCCAGACGCTGACCCGTCTGGGGCGCTATACCGTGGATGAAGTCGAACTGTCCGGACCGCCCGACAGCGTGATCATTCGAGGCAAGGCGAGTGACATGCGCGGAAGTGGCAAAACCACGCGCAGCGGCAGCTGGGAGAACGTCGCGTTGCAACGGATCGTCGGTGATATCGCCGCGCGCAATGGCTGGCAGCCGGCGTGTCCGGTGCTGACCAAGGTGCTGCGGGTCGATCAGTTCAACGAGTCGGATTTCAACTTCATCACCCGTCTGGCCAAGCAGTACGACTGTACCGCCAAGATCGGCGACGGCACCTTGCTGGTGTTGCCGCGCCAGGGCGGGCAGAGCGCAAGCGGCAGGGCCCTGGGCGTTGTCAGCCTGCGCCGCGCCGATGTCACGCGCTGGCAGTTCCGCCTGGCTGACAAAGCGACCTATCAGGCAGTACAGACCCGGCATCAGGACCCGCGCAGCGGCCAGCTCAAGGTGGTCGACCTGGTGAACGAGGATGCGCCGCAGGGGATGGCGCCGGTTCACACCGACCGCCATCTCTACCCGGATCAGGCATCGGCACAGCAGGCGGCCAAGGCGCGGCTGGCGGCGCTCAACCGCAGCACGGCCAATGTCCGTCTGGACATGCCAGGACGCACGGATGTGTTCACCGAGCGCACGGTCGATCTGAAGGGGTTCAAGAGCGGACTCGATGGTGAGTACCTGGTGGAGTCGGTGGAACAGGTATTCAGCGCTTCCGGCTGGACAACCACGTTCGAGTGCAATGGCGGCAGGCAGGGCAAGGCCAGGGCCAAGGGCGCCAGGCCGCGCAAGCGTGACACTTCGCGTTGAATGGATTGGCGATACAAACGAGGTGCTTATGGAAATAACTGAAAAAACACTGTTGTCGATTTTCCCCAACGCCCGCCAGCAAGCGGGCGTTTTTGTGCCTGCCTTGAACGCCGCCATGCAGCGCTGGGAAATTGATTCCCCGCGACGCATGGCGGCTTTCCTGGCGCAGGTCGGGCACGAGTCCGGGCAGCTGCGTTATCTGAAAGAGCTGGGCGGTGAACGCTACCTGTCGCGTTATGACACCGGCAGCCTCGCCCTGCGTCTGGGCAATAGCCCGGAGGCCGATGGCGACGGCCAGCTGTATTGCGGCCGTGGCCTGATCCAGGTCACCGGCCGCAACAACTACCACGCCTGCAGCATGGCGCTGTTTGGCGACGAGCGCTTGCTGGACCTGCCGCAGCTTCTTGAGCAGCCGCGCTGGGCGAGCGAGTCGGCGGCCTGGTTCTGGCATTCGCGCGGGCTCAACCAACTGGCCGATCGCGGCGAGTTCAACCGTATTACCCGCCACATCAATGGCGGGCTCAATGGCCTTGAGGATCGCCTGAAGCTCTGGGCTCGGGCCCGCGAGGTACTGTGTTGAAGCGGTTGCGGGGTGTGCTGCCGATGGCGCTGTTACTGCTGGTTGCAGCGCTGACCTGGCAGGTGCAGGCATGGCGATATAGCGCGCAACTGGCGCAGCAGGCACGGGCCCACGCCCAGGAGCGCCAGCAACTGGCCGAAGCCCTGGCCAGCCAGGCGCTTGGCGAGCGTCAGCAGCGTCGGGCGCTGGAGCAGCAGATCCAGGCCAACGATCAATCCCATTATCAGGAGTTACTCGATGCGCAACAGACTCAAGCGCGCCTGCGTGACCGTCTTGCCACTGCTGATTTACGGCTGTCAGTCCTCCTTGGCGCCGACGCCGTCTCCGGTGTGCCTGCCGCCCCCGCCACCGGCGGCCTGGATCATGACCCCGTACGCGCCCGACTTGAGCCAGCGCATGCTCGACGAATTATCGCCATCACCGACCGCGGTGATCGGGGACTGATCGCCTTGCGTGCCTGTCAGGCCTATGTGCGCGCGCTACAGCGCTGAGGATTTGTGTCGGACGATAGCTGGTGTAGGGTAGGCGACAGTCTTTCAAGGAGCTTGCCATGGACCCGATCACTGCGCTTTCCGCCCGCCTGGGTGAACACCTGCGCCGCTTCAATGCCCAGGTGACCACTGCCGAGTCCTGCACCGGCGGCGGCATCGCCGAGGCCATTACGCGGATTCCGGGCAGTTCGGCCTGGTTCGAAGCCGGCTATGTGACTTACTCCAACCCCCAGAAGACCCGCCAGCTGGCGGTACCGCAAACCCTGTTCGCCGAGGTCGGGGCGGTCAGCCAGGAAGTGGTCGAGGCCATGGTCCGCGGCGCCCAGGCTGCCAGTGGTGCGCGATTCGCCGTGGCGGTCAGTGGTGTGGCCGGGCCGGACGGTGGCTCGCCGGCCAAACCGGTGGGTACCGTATGGCTGGCCTGGGCCGATGGCAGCCATGTCAGCAGCGAGCGCCGGCACTTCGACGGCGACCGCGACGAGGTACGCCGACAAACGGTAATCGCCGCGCTAGAGGGCTTGTTACAGCTTGGTGCAGAGTAAATCGCAATTCGGGGGTAGGCGGGAACAAAACCCTGTGGAATAATACTGGCTACTTATACAGGTGTTCTGGCCGTCAGGCCCTATCGATTACGTGAGGACTTCAATGGACGACAACAAGAAGCGCGCCTTGGCTGCGGCCCTGGGGCAAATCGAGCGTCAATTCGGTAAAGGCGCGGTCATGCGCATGGGCGACCACGAGCGTCAGGCGATTCCGGCCATTTCCACCGGCTCCCTGGGCCTGGACATTGCCCTGGGCATTGGCGGCCTGCCAAAAGGCCGTATCGTCGAGATCTACGGTCCTGAGTCGTCCGGTAAAACCACGCTGACCCTGTCGGTCATCGCCCAGGCCCAGAAAATGGGCGCTACCTGCGCATTCGTCGACGCCGAGCACGCCCTCGATCCCGAGTACGCCGGCAAGCTCGGCGTCAATGTCGACGACCTGCTGGTCTCGCAGCCTGACACTGGCGAACAGGCCCTGGAAATCACCGACATGCTGGTGCGCTCCAACGCCGTTGACGTGATCATCGTCGACTCCGTGGCGGCCCTGGTACCCAAGGCCGAGATCGAAGGCGAGATGGGCGACATGCACGTCGGCCTGCAAGCCCGCCTGATGTCCCAGGCGCTGCGTAAAATCACCGGTAACATCAAGAACGCCAACTGCCTGGTGATCTTCATCAACCAGATCCGCATGAAGATCGGCGTGATGTTCGGCAGCCCGGAAACCACCACTGGTGGTAACGCGCTGAAGTTCTACGCTTCGGTTCGTCTCGACATCCGCCGTACCGGCGCGGTGAAGGAAGGCGACGAAGTGGTCGGTAGCGAAACCCGCGTCAAGATCGTCAAGAACAAGGTGGCACCGCCATTCCGTCAGGCTGAATTCCAGATCCTCTACGGCAAGGGCATCTACCGCAACGGCGAGATCATTGACCTCGGCGTGCTGCACGGCTTCCTGGAAAAATCCGGTGCCTGGTACAGCTACCAGGGCAGCAAGATCGGTCAGGGCAAGGCCAACTCGGCCAAGTTCCTTCAGGACAACCCGGAAATCGCCGCCACCCTCGAGAAGCAGATCCGCGACAAACTGCTCAATGCCGGTGCTGTTGAGGCTGCTGGCAAGGCTGCCGCGGTTAACGCCGAGCCTGAAGACGAAACCGAAACTGAAGCTGGCTACTGATCGTCCCCATGTCCGTCGTACTCGACACTCCCGTCGCCGTAAGGCGGACAGCCATGGACCTGCTCGCACGCCGCGAGCATGGTCGAGTCGAGCTGACGCGCAAGTTGCGTCAGCGCGGCGCTCCCCCCGAATTGATTGACCAGGAGCTCGACCGCTTGACGGAAGAGGGCCTGCTCAGTGAAGCCCGTTACCTGGAAAGCTTTATCAGCTACCGCTCGCGTTCCGGCTACGGCCCGGCACGCATTCGCGAAGAGCTGAGCCAGCGCGGTCTGCAACGCGGCGATATCGACCAGGCCCTGCGCGAGAGCGGTGTGGATTGGGCGGGGCAGTTGCAGGATGTCTGGCAGCGCAAATTCTCCGGGCAGTTACCCATCGATTCGCGCAGCCGCGCACAGCAAACCCGTTTTCTGGTCTACCGTGGTTTTTCCATGGAAATGGTCGGCCGCCTGTTGAGCGGCCGAGGGCTGGACGACTAACTGAGGGTCAAGTGACTTTCAGTGCTTCGCGGGCCCGTTGCGTGGTGTGCATCGGCTCGGGCTTGGCCCAGTTTTCCGACAGGTTGATGAAGTCCACCAGTTCGCGCAGGCGCCCCTGGTCGCGGCCGTTGAAGGCGAAGGTTAGCCGTGTCAGGTGACTGAAGCGGGGCTCATCGTGGTGTTCGCCGGCATACGCGTGCTGGTGGTACTGACCACTCAGGCGCAAATCGGCAAACCCCTCCTGTAGATCAAGCAACGCGCCTTCGCTGAGCGGGTGGTGCATGCGAATCACGAACTGGTTTTTCAGCCAGCGGCTGGAGTGGTAGTTGCTGTAGAACTGGTTGATCTCCTCCACGGCGTCTTCGGCACTCTGCACCAGGCGTAGCAGCTTCAGGTCGCTGGGCAGGATGTAGCGGTTTTCTTCCAACTGCCGGGTAATGAAATTCAGTGCGTCCTGCCAGAAGGTGCCGCCCGGAGAATCCAGAAGCACCACCGGCACCAGCGGGCTCTTGCCGGTCTGGATCAGGGTGAGCACTTCCAGCGCTTCATCCAGTGTGCCGAAGCCACCTGGGCATAGCACCAGCGCATCCGCTTCCTTGACGAAGAACAGCTTGCGAATGAAGAAGAAGTGAAACGGTAGCAGCTTGTCGGTGCCGTCTACAGTGGGGTTGGCGTGCTGCTCGAAGGGCAGGGTGATGTTGAACCCCAGGCTGTGATCGACGCCTGCGCCTTCGTGTGCGGCGGCCATGATGCCACCGCCAGCGCCGGTGATGACCATCAGATTGGAACGAGCCAGGGTCGCGCCCAGTTCCCGGGCCAGTGCATACATGGGGTGTTCGACCGGGGTGCGGGCTGAACCGAACACGGTGACCTTGCGCCGGCCCTTGTACTGTTCAAGGGTACGGAAGGCATGGTCCAGCTCGCGCAAGGCTTGCAGGGTAATCTTGGCGTTCCAGCGGTTGCTGTCGTCATGGGCCATGCGCAGGACGGTCAGCATCATGTCACGGTACAGCGGCAGGTTGGGGCTGTCGGGGGCAACCAGTTTCAGTTGTTCATCCAGCTTGCTCAGATCGATTCCCTGGTTCTTGAAGTGACTCGATAGCAGTTCATTCGGTTGGTAAGGCATTCAACGTCTCCTTCTGCAGCAAAACCTCTGACCGGACCTGTAGGGTTTCCGGCCGCGACACTACGTGTGTCGCTGGCTGCCGTGGCTCGAGTGTGCGCCTCGAGCATTGCAGTAGACCTGCAAGGTCTTAGTGCAGTGATGATGGGCTCTTTGTTGTTGTCGCTCAGCAATGCTAATGCACGGCGTCGGCAGGCATCCCCCGGTGCGAGCCCTGAAACGGGCGGGCGCTTGCTATCAATCTAGACCCTGGCAGGTATTTGTGCCGGAAGGATCTTCGCTGGGGCAGCGTGATGGGGCAGGTTGGAAACAGACCGCTCGTCAGCCGGGAAGCGATCCTGGCATGGGTCTGGTTAACTGGAAGCCTGAGCGACTGTCGCGGTGCAGGGAGGCTGTCACATGCAACGGCTTAATCTGGAGCTCGATGCACAGCTGTTCGAGCTGCTCGAGCGCTCGGCCCAGGCCAACAACCTGAGCCTTGAAGAAGAGTGCCTGCGTCGCCTGGGGGCTGGGGTGCGGCACTCACGTTACGTCCAGGCCCTGGTGGCCGAACTGCGCGCCGATGAAAAGCAACGGCGCGACAGCGAGCAGGTGGCTTAACCTTACTTGCTTGGCTTCACACCACAACTCTTGGCATCGAACGCCTGTTCACTGACCGGGCGGTTGGTCTTGTACTCGGTGAAGCGGTAGGTCAGCACCGCACCTTTGGCCAGCAACTGACGGTAGCCGGTGTTCTTGCAGACGCTATCACCCAATTGGCTACGCACCCGGTTTGGGTCGGCCTTCATTTTTTCAGCATGGCTGGGAAGTACGCTGAGGTGGTTGATCAGTTGCTTGCCTTCGACGGTGTAACCCTGGTCGAGGATGTCTTCGTTGATCGCCCGCGGCGTGCCCACGCTGCTTTCAGTGGCAACTTTTTGCAGCATCTTGCTCAGCTCGTACTCCTGCTTGGAGGCCGCATTGGCAGCCAGGGGCAGGGCGAGCAGCAGGCTCAGGGACGGGGCGATGAAGCGCAACATGGGTTTCTCCTGGTTCGGTAACTGGCGATTGGACCGGCAACTGCGCACGGTGTTCCGTCACGCGCGAAGTCGTGGTGCCAGCGGGTAGCGACAGGTTGGAGATTATAGGGGAGTCGGCGCTATGGCTGCACGGCAAATACCGTCTGCCGGCAGACCGGGTCTGGTAAACTGCAGCGGTTTTCCTGTCTTGCCGAGTCCGCGCAGTGCCGTCCTTTCCTTGCCTATATAGTCTGCTGCCATGAGCCATGCCGTATCGCGCCTGCGCGCCGAGCGCCTGGCGCGCAGTGTCAAACCTTTCGTTGCGCGCGGATCACGGGCGCCACGCTGCCCGCAGTGCCGGGTGATTTTCAGCCATTGCCTGTGTGCCTGGCGTCCACAGGTGCCGTCCGATTCGGCAATGTGCCTGCTGATGCACGACACTGAGCCATTGAAACCGAGTAATACCGGCTGGCTGATTGCCGACCTGATTGCCGACACCTCGGCGTTCGGCTGGCAGCGTACTTCGGTCGATGAGGCTTTGCTGGCCTTGCTCGATCAGCCGCACTGGCAGCCTTACATCGTCTTTCCCGGCGAGTTCGTGGCGCCGCAAAGGGTGGTCAGTGAGGTGGTGCGTGAGCCCGGCAAACGCCCGTTGTTCATCCTCCTTGA
Source organism: Pseudomonas sp. GW821-FHT10B02 (assembly GCF_059415665.1). NCBI lineage: Bacteria > Pseudomonadati > Pseudomonadota > Gammaproteobacteria > Pseudomonadales > Pseudomonadaceae > Pseudomonas > Pseudomonas sp. GW821-FHT10B02. Next base: position 405,974 of record NZ_JBWKNR010000002.1, read on the forward strand.
TGCGACCTGGACCGAGGCGCGCAAGATGTTTCGCAAAAGCCCCTATCTCGATCGCTTCCCGGTGCTCAGCCTGCAACCGGAGCAGCTGTCGCGCTACCGCTTGCGCCGCTCCAAGCGCGACGATCATTTCTGCACTGCCGAAGTGGCGGCCATGTGTCTGGAACTGGCGGGGGACCAGCGTGCTGCCGAAGCCCTGGATGCTTATCTGGATGTGTTCAGTACGCACTACCTGAGTGCCAAGCACCAGTGGTCAATTGATGAGCAGGATGCCGTCCACCAGCGTTTGCATACCTTCCTATAGTACAAGGGGCAGATATCGCACATTGGGTCATAATAGGCAGGCTGGCGACCATTGCGTGCCTGTCCGGACCGGGCAATCAACTTGACCACCCGGTTCTGGCTCGGCATCCTTGGCGCCGATTCGGGCATATACAAGGCTTGAAACACAGTTTTTCCTGGCCTTGAAGTGCCTTTTGGGTGTGCGGCACCGCCGTCAGCACCTTGAGTTGCCCGCCAGGCGCCTATTCTTCCTCCCTGCGCCTGCACAGAACAGGATCATTAGATCGATGGCCACGTACGAAATCCTGATTGCCGATGACCACCCGCTGTTTCGCAGTGCCCTGCGTCAGGCTGTAACCCTGGGCCTGGGGCCCGATGTCCGCCTGGTAGAAGTGGCGAGCATTGCCGAACTGGAAACCCGCCTCGCCGAGAAGTCCGATTGGGACCTGGTGCTGCTGGACCTCAACATGCCAGGTGCCTACGGTTTTTCCGGGCTGGTCCTGTTGCGCGGTCAGTACCCGCAGATTCCGGTGGTGATGGTCTCGGCTCAGGAAGAAGCCGCGGTGGTGGTGAAGTCGCGCGAATTCGGCGCCAGTGGCTTTATTCCCAAGTCCAGCTCCCTGGAAGTGATTCAGGAAGCGGTGAAAAAGGTCCTTGATGGTGACATCTGGTGGCCGCCACAAGCCTTTGAAAAAGTCGACGTATCGGCTGAAGCCAAGGCTGCCAGTGAAGGTCTGGCCAGTCTCACCCCCCAGCAGTTCCGGGTGTTGACCATGGTCTGCGAAGGCTTGTTGAACAAGCAGATCGCCTACGAGCTGAACGTTTCGGAAGCGACCATCAAGGCCCACGTCACGGCGATTTTCCGCAAGCTCGGCGTGCGTACCCGCACTCAGGCGGCACTGCTCCTGCAACAACTGGAATCGGTTTCGGCGAGCTGAGGCCGTGGCCTTCACGCTTTTTTGACCCGATCTGCACTAGGCTGCAGCGCATTTTTCAGTGGATGAAGTGACCTTCTATGTCATCGCCTTTCAAGGGCCAGACCGGCCTCAAACGTATTTTCAACGCTGCCGGCTATTCGTTTGACGGTCTGCGCGCAGCTTTCACCGGTGAAGCGGCTTTCCGCCAGCTGGTGCTGCTCAATGTGCTGCTGGTGCCGCTGGCGTTCTGGCTGGATGTCAGCCGTGCCGAACGGGCCATTCTGATCGCCGTGTGCCTGCTGGGCCTGATCGTTGAATTGCTCAATTCGGCGGTCGAAGCGGCGATCGACCGGATATCCCTTGACCGTCACCCGCTGTCGAAAAACGCCAAGGATATGGGCAGTGCCGCCCAACTCGTCGCCCTGACAATGGTGGCGGTGGTCTGGGCGGTGATCCTTATCTAGGCAATGTTGGGCAGGACGATTTCGTCGCTGCGTTGTACACCGGCGGTAAAGGTACGGCATAGCTCGAGAAACTCGCGCATGGCAGAGGTCTGGTACTTCTGCTTGTGCCAGATGAAGTAGAACTGTCGGGCCAGGTCCAGCTCCGGTGTTTCCACTGCGACCAGGCTGCCGCGACGAAATGCGTCGCGCAATGCCAGGCGTGAGATACATCCGATGCCCAGGCCCGATTCGACAGCGCGTTTGATCGCTTCGGTGTGTTCAAGCTCCAGGCGGATGTTCAGGTTGGAGCGGTGATGACGCATCGCCTGGTCGAAGGTCAGGCGGGTGCCGGAACCTTGCTCACGCAGAATCCACGCTTCGTGAGTCAGCTCTTCCAGGCTGGCCTGGCCGCGTTGGGCCAACGGGTGCTGCGGCGCGCAAAACACCACCAGTTCGTCTTCAACCCAAGGTTGCACTTCAAGATCAGGATGGTTGCAGTCGCCTTCGATTAGACCCAGATCAATTTCATAATGAGCAACCTGGTGCACGATATGCGCAGTGTTTTGCACATGGAGCTTGACCTGACTTTCCGGGTGGACCTGCATGAAACTGCCGATCAGCAGTGTGGCCAGGTAGTTGCCGATGGTCAGGGTGGCACCGACCGCCAGCGAGCCGAAACCGGACTTGCCGTTGAGCAGGTCTTCGATTTCCTTGGCCTGGTCGAGCAGCGCCACTGCCTGTGGCAGCAGTTGATGACCCAGGGCGTTGAGGCTCAGGCGTTTGCCGGCGCGATCGAACAGCTGGCAGCTGGACTGGCGTTCAAGTTCGGTGATCGAGGTACTGGCGGCCGACTGCGATAGCGCCAGTATTCCCGCGGCTCGCGAGACGCTTTGATGCTGGGCTACGGCGACGAAGACCTGAAGCTGACGAAGTGTAAATCGCATATCTATATAACCGATAAGACATATCTTGATAATTCATTTAACAGATATTGTCGCTCGCACTAAACTATCGCGCAATCGCGCTCTAGGTTAGCGCTGCGTTTTATTTCAGGAGCCCGTACATGAGCAACATGAACCACGAACGTGTCCTCAGTGTTCACCACTGGAATGACACCCTGTTCAGCTTCAAGTGCACCCGCGATCCGGGCCTGCGCTTCGAGAACGGTCAGTTCGTGATGATCGGCCTGCAACAGCCCAACGGCCGCCCGCTCATGCGTGCCTACTCGATCGCCAGCCCGAACTGGGAAGAGCATCTGGAGTTCTTCAGCATCAAGGTGCCGGACGGCCCGCTGACCTCGCAGCTGCAGCACCTGAAGGAAGGCGATGAGATCATCATCAGCAAGAAGCCTACTGGTACCCTGGTACTCGACGATCTGAACCCGGGCAAGCACCTGTACCTGCTGAGCACCGGTACTGGCCTGGCGCCGTTCATGAGCGTCATCCAGGATCCGGAAACCTACGAGCGCTTTGAAAAAGTGATCCTGGTGCACGGCGTCCGTTACGTCAACGAAGTCGCCTACCGCGAGTTCATCACCGAGCACCTGCCGCAGAACGAGTTCTTCGGCGAGGCGCTGCGTGACAAACTGATCTACTACCCGACCGTGACCCGCGAGCCGTTCGAGAACCAGGGCCGTCTGACCGACCTGATGCGCAGCGGCAAGCTGTTCAGCGACATCGGTCTGCCACCGATCAACCCGCAGGACGACCGTGCGATGATCTGCGGTAGCCCGAGCATGCTGGACGAAACCAGCGAAGTGCTCGACAGCTTCGGCCTGAAGATCTCGGCGCGTATGCGTGAGCCGGGCGACTACCTGATCGAGCGTGCATTCGTCGAGAAGTAAGCAGTACGCGGAACACAAAAAACGCAGGCCTTGGCCTGCGTTTTTTTTTCGAACGGGTAGTCGCTAGAGATCCATGACCACTTCCAGCACCCGGATCTGATCCGGCTGCGGATAGTGCCAGCGCACCTGCACATCCCAGAACTTCACGCCGTACACGCGCTCGGGCGGTGGGATCTGATAGGCCGGACGCGGGTCCTGGGCCAGGCATTGTTCGATCAGCTCTACCAGCGGCTCTGCAAGGCGCAAGGCGTGCTCGCGGGCCTGGGGCAGGGCCGTGTCACTCCAGGCAACCGAAATCGGCGCTGGCGGTGCGCTGGCCATCTGGTTGGTCGCGCTACTGACCGCATCGGCATAGGGCACATAGGGCTTGATGTCGAGTACCGGGGTGCCGTCGAGCAAGTCGATGCCCGACAGGAGCAGACGCCCGGCTTCCACCTTCTCCAGACGCACCACCGATTGGCCGATGCCGTTGGGCCGGTGCGTCGCCCGGGTGGCGAACACGCCCATCGAGGTGTTGCCGCCCAGCCGTGGCGGACGCACCTTGAGCCGTGGCTTGTCTTCCAGGGCCTGGTGGAACAGGAACAATAACCAGACATGGCTGACCTGTTCGAGCCCGGCCACCGCGTCGCCGTTGTCGAAGGGCGGCAGCAGTTCCAGCACACCGCGCGCAGCGGGCGCCAGCTGGGGCTGGCGCGGGATCGCGAACTTTTCCTTGAAGCAGGAGCGGACGAAACCGATCGGTGCGACGCTGTAGTTCATCGACGTCTCAGCCACGGACCCGCAGGGTCAGGCCCTTGAGGAAATTGCGCAGCAGCTGGTCGCCGCACGGACGGTAGTTGTTGTGCCCGACCTTGCGGAACAGGGCGCTGAGTTCTGGCTTGGATACCGGGAAATCAGCCGCCTTGAGGATCGCGTGCAGGTCGTCTTCCTTGAGCTCGAAGGCCACCCGCAGTTTTTTCATGATGATGTTGTTGGTCACCGGCAGCTCGACCGGCAGCGCAGGGCGGCTGTCGTCCTTGCCGCGCTTGAAGATCACCAGGCCATCGAGAAAGTGCGCGATGACTTCGTCAGGGCAGCGCACGAAGCCTTCTTCGTCTTCTTTCTTGAGGTAGGCGACGATGTCGTCGGTGGCTACGTCGAAGCCGCTGAGCTTGATGATGTCGGTCAGTTTGGCGTCGTTGACGTCCAGCAGGTAGCGCAGGCTGCGCAGTACATCGTTGTGAATCATGGTGACAATCCTGTTCGGGGCGTCGCCCGGGTGGCGGCGCCTTGTTGCTAGAATTTTTCGGTGTTCGCCAGATAGCGCCACTGGCCCAGGGGCAACTTGCTCATGGATACACCGCCCAGGCGAATCCGGCGCATGCTTACCGGGGTAACCCCAACGCTGCTGCACAGCAAGGCGATCAGGCCAGGCTGCGGGTTTTTCAGGACCATGCGCAGGCGCGTTTCGTTCTGCCAACTGGCCTTGATCTTCGGCAGCTCCTTGCCCTTCCAGGTGAAGCCGCGGTTCAGGCGTTCCAGGCCGTGAGCGATCATGTCGCCGCTGACTTCAACCACGTATTCCTGCTCGAGTTTGGCCAGGTCGGATTCGAGCTTGCGGGTGATCCGCCAGTCCTGGGTGAATACCTGCAGGCCGCTGGCGCCTTGTTGCAGAGGCGCCACGTTGTTGAGGCGGGCGAAGTGGCCTTTGAGCGGGCGGCGGCCCTGGCTGTGATCTGCGGACAGGCTGTCGACAGTGATGCTGTTGCAGGCGCTGTCGATGTCCAGGTCGGCCGGCTGGTGGAGCAGCAGGGTGACCGGCTCCAGGGCTTCGGCGCGAGCACCGGCGAGCAATTCGACCTTCTGCTCGGCTACCTTGAATTGCGGCTCGTCGACCACCGCACCGTCAACGGTGACCCAGCCGCCTTCGATGTACAGTTCGGCCTCCCGTCGGGAGCAACCGACCAGTTCAATGAGGCGTTTGGAAAGGCGAATGGGTTCAGACATGACGACAGCCGTAGGCATAGGGAAAGATGCCCATTGTAACCGTGCGGACGGGCCCAGGTCCGGCAACATTCGCCCGTCGGGCCATTTATCTGCGATTTCGCGGCATTTCAGAAAGGTATGACGTCTTCTGTCAGCCGGTTTGAGCGGCTTTTGTCTGAATCAGCCTCAGATGCAGTAAGGGGTAGGGTTGGCCCATGCCATCTGTTTCCGAACGGCCGACCACCTCGAATCCCTGGTGCAAGTAGAAGCCCAGAGCCTGCGGGTTTTGTTCGTTGACATCGAGTTGAACGGCGTTGAGTTCGTCGATGGCGTAGTGCAACAGGCGTTTGCCGAGCCCCTGGCCACGCACAGCCGGATCGATAAAGAGCATTTCCACGCGTCCGGCGGCAACCCCGGCAAAACCGGTAATCCGCTGCTTGGCGTCTTTGCAGCAGATCAGCATCACCGCGTCCAGATACTGGCTGACCAGCAGTTCGCGCAACAGACAGATATAGCTGTCAGGCAGGAAGTCATGGGTTGCCCGCACAGACGCCTCCCAGACACGCGCCAGCTCCGGGTAGTCGCTTAACCTGGGGGTGTGCACGCTGATATGCCGGTACATCGCTCTGTTCTCCTTGGGCAACAGAGACAACGATAGTTGCAAAAAAAAGCCCCGCCAGGGTCGGCAGGGCTATTTTCAGCAGGATGCGATCAGATCGGTTCAGCCCACATGTCGTACTCGTCGGCGTCGGTGACCCGGCAGCGTACGGTGTCACCCGGCTTGAAGCCGTGGTTGCCATCGATGAACACGTTGCCGTCGATCTCCGGGGCGTCGAAGTAGCTGCGGCCTACCGAGCCTTCTTCTTCCACTTCGTCGATCAGCACGTCGATTTCGCGGCCGATGCGCAGTTGCAGGCGGGCACTGCTGATTGCCTGCTGGTGGGCCATGAAGCGATCCCAGCGCTCTTGCTTGATCTCATCAGGGACGACTTCCAGGCCCAGGTCGTTGGCTGGCGCGCCTTCGACGGGCGAGTACTGGAAGCAGCCGACGCGGTCGAGCTGGGCTTCGGTCAGCCAGTCGAGCAGGTACTGGAAGTCTTCTTCGGTTTCGCCCGGGAAGCCGACGATGAAGGTGGAGCGGATGATCAGTTGCGGGCACTGTTCGCGCCACTTCTTGATGCGCGCCAGGGTCCGGTCTTCAAAGGCCGGACGCTTCATCGACTTGAGTACTTTCGGGCTGGCGTGCTGGAACGGAATGTCCAGGTACGGCAGGATCTTGCCGGCAGCCATCAGCGGGATGATGTCGTCGACGTTCGGGTACGGATAAACGTAGTGCAGGCGAACCCAGGCGCCCAGGCTGCTCAGTGCTTCGCACAGTTCGAGCATGCGGGTCTTGACCGGGCGACCGTTCCAGAAGTCGGTCTTGTATTTGACGTCGACGCCATAGGCGCTGGTGTCCTGGGAGATCACCAGGATCTCCTTGACCCCGGCCTTGACCAGGCGCTCGGCTTCGCTGAGGACTTCACCGACCGGACGGCTGACCAGCTTGCCGCGCATCGACGGGATGATGCAGAAGCTGCAGCTGTGGTTGCAGCCTTCGGAAATCTTCAGGTAAGCGTAGTGGCGTGGGGTGAGCTTGACGCCCTGTGGCGGCACCAGGTCGATCAGCGGGTTGTGATCCTGACGCGGCGGAACCACTTCGTGCACGGCGTTGACTACCTGCTCGTACTGCTGCGGGCCGGTCACGGCCAGTACGCTCGGGTGCACGTCACGGATGCTGCCTTCTTCGACACCCATGCAACCGGTGACGATGACCTTGCCGTTTTCCTTGATGGCTTCGCCGATCACTTCAAGGGACTCGGCCTTGGCGCTGTCGATGAAGCCACAGGTGTTGACCACCACCACATCGGCATCCTGATAGGTGGGCACGACTTCGTAGCCTTCCATGCGCAGCTGGGTCAGGATGCGCTCGGAATCGACCAGGGCTTTGGGGCAGCCTAGGGAGACGAAGCCGACCTTTGGCGTGGTTGGCGCAGGAGTGGTGGACATGACTAACCTCGGTGTAATGGGGACAGTCGTGCGCAAGCGCCGCTGTCCTGTTGGGCGCTAGCAGCGCCTCTGATCAAAAAGTGCGCAATTCTAGCGGTGCGCAACGGAGTTGACCAGCTTTAAACGGGGAAATACGACGAGTGCTTGGCGATGCCGGACTCTCGCAAAGCGGCTCGCTGTCGCCTTCTGGAGTGCATGGGGGTTACTGCGCCTTGAACGCCGCTTGCGCCTTCGGGCTGGTGAGGATCGCGTAACGTGTTGTGCGGGATACTTTTCCGGTGAGGAAACGCTCGAAAACAGGCATGAAGATACTGCGATCCAACGTTGGCTGTTCGACCTTCAGGTAGTTCTCGCAGCAAGTGCGGTAGTCGTCCATGGCAATGAAGCGCTTGATCCAGTAGTGGAAAAAATAACCCATCAAAAACCCCAGGCTGAAATCGTGATCAATCACCGAGTGTGCGCAACACTCGAAGTCGATCAAGCGCAGCTGGCCATCGGGGGCGATCAGGATGTTCTTCGGGTGAGGGTCCATGTGCACGAAGCCTTCATCGAGCATGCGCGCGAACAGATCAAAGACTTGTGGCAGCAAGGTTGAGGCCTGTTCAGGGTGAGCGATCAAGCGATCATCAACACTGCAATGATCGTCCAGAAAGCCGACCAGCAAGTACTCTTCCTTGAGAAATGGAAACCGCCCTTTATAGCCAAAAGCGGCAACACTGGGGGCGCAAGCAGATTTGGCGGACACCGCTGACAGGTTGATGAATTCGTTGGTCAGGTCATGCAGGCCGAAAGCTTTCTTCAGTCCCAGGTAGTTCTGCAGCTGCTTTTTCCAATGGATCAGGCGATTGTGCTTGAGCACCCATTTGCGCTCACCTTCGAGCAGGAAGACGCCGCGGGTCGCTTCTGGCGTGTCCAGCGGGGTGTGTTGTTCGGGTGTTGTGAAGAAGTGCCGAACTGCGGTGGAAAGTTCGTGCTGATGGTGCGGATCAAAATGAAAGGTAACGCCCTCAATGCGCTGTTTGTGCAGCGTTCGGGTAAGGCTCCTGAGGTGACGCATGTACCGCTCCCTGATCGAAAAATGCGCAATCCTAACGGCTGTAATGTCACTTGGCTAGCAACCATGCGCTGTACCCTGGGCTATGCTTCGCGGCTATATGCCTGTGTTTCTATCGGGTCCTGTTGGCGCCGGCGGTGCGGTCGCTAAAGTCTCAGCGTCTGGCGTGTATTTTTCCGGCCCCAAGGGTCTAGGCTGCGGGAGTAGCGGATGGTTCAGGCAAGCGATCAGGCTGATTCCGGGCATTCGGCAGCGAAGCCGCTGAGCCTGTTGGTGGCGGCGGTAGGGGTGGTGTACGGCGATATCGGCACCAGCCCCTTGTATACCCTCAAGGAGGTGTTTTCCGGCGACTATGGGGTGCCGGTCAACCATGACGGCGTGCTGGGTATCCTGGCGCTGATCCTCTGGTCGCTGATCTGGGTGGTCTCGATCAAGTACGTGCTGTTCATACTGCGCGCCGACAACCAGGGCGAGGGTGGCATCATGGCCCTGACCGCGCTGGCCCGCCGGGCCTCGGCGCCTTATCCCAAACTGCGTGCGCTGATGGTGGGCTGTGGCCTGATCGGTGCTGCGCTGTTTTATGGTGACAGCATGATCACCCCGGCCATTTCTGTGCTGTCGGCGGTGGAGGGCATGCAACTGGCCTTCGACGGTATCGATCACTGGGTGGTGCCAATAGCCCTGGTGGTGCTGGTGGCGCTGTTTCTGATCCAGAAGCATGGCACCGCGCGGATCGGCATTCTGTTCGGGCCGGTGATGGTTGCCTGGTTTGTAGTCCTGGCGGCGCTGGGCGTGCACGGCATTTCCCAGAGCCCTGAGGTGCTCAAGGCGTTCAATCCGGTCTGGGCGGTGCGCTTCTTCATTGTTCACCCGGGCATGGGCGTGGCCATTCTCGGCGCTGTGGTTCTGGCCCTGACCGGTGCCGAGGCGTTGTATGCCGACATGGGCCACTTCGGGCGCAAGCCGATTGCCCGGGCCTGGTTCGCCCTGGTACTGCCGGCGCTGGTACTGAACTACTTCGGCCAGGGTGCCATGCTGTTGCAGAACCCTGAGGCGGCGCGCAACCCCTTCTACCTGCTGGCTCCCGCCTGGGCGCTGATCCCCTTGGTCGGTCTGGCCACCCTGGCGACAGTGATTGCCTCCCAGGCGGTGATTTCCGGGGCCTTCTCCCTGACGCGCCAGGCGATCCAGCTGGGTTATGTACCGCGCATGCAGATCCAGCACACCTCAAGTCACGAACAGGGGCAGATCTACATCGGCGCGGTGAACTGGGCGCTGATGGTCGGGGTGATCCTGTTGGTGCTGGGTTTCGAGTCGTCCGATGCGCTGGCCTCGGCCTATGGCGTGGCGGTGACCGGGACCATGCTGATGACTACCCTGTTGGTGTCCACGGTCATGCTGCTGCTGTGGAAATGGCCGCCGGTGCTGGCGGTACCGGTATTGCTCGGTTTTCTGTTTGTCGACGGCCTGTTCTTTGCCGCCAACGTACCCAAGGTGGTGCAGGGCGGAGCGTTTCCGGTGCTGGCGGGTATTGCGCTGTTCGTGCTGATGACCACATGGAAGCGTGGCAAACAGATCCTCGTCGAGCGTCTGGATGAAGGCAGCCTGCCATTGCCACTGTTCATTGGCAGTATTCGCGTGCAGCCACCGCACCGGGTCGAAGGCACGGCGGTATTCCTGACGGCGCGAGCGGATGCCGTGCCTCATGCTTTGTTGCACAACATGTTGCATAACCAGGTGCTGCACAACCAGGTGGTGTTGTTGACGGTGGTCAGCGAGGACACGCCGCGGGTACCGGCACAGCAGCAGTTCGAGGTCGAAGCCTATGGTGAGGGCTTCTACCGGGTGTTACTGCATTTCGGTTTCATGGATGAACCCGATGTGCCGGCAGCGCTGAAGCTGTGCCATCTGGAAGGCCTGGACTTCAGTCCGATGCGCACCACCTATTTCCTGAGCCGGGAGACAGTGATTCCTTCGCGGTTGGTGGGGATGGCGCGTTGGCGGGCAATGTTGTTTGCGTTCCTGCTGAAGAATGCCAATGGCACTTTGCGTTTCTTCAACCTGCCGTTGAATCGGGTGATCGAACTGGGTACGCAGGTCGAAATCTGATGAGCCTGTGGGAGCTTGCTCCCACAGGCAAATAGTTGCTTGCACCAATCAGTGCTCGGCAACGCTGGTCTTGCCCTGGCGATTTTCGATATCACTGATCAAGCGCTTGGCCAGCGCCGGGTAGTTCTCGTCGAAATGATGCCCGCCCGGCAGCTTCAGGCGCTCGCCAACCGCGGTGTGATCGGTGCAGCCACTTTCATCGGCTTCTTCCTCGCCATAGATGCAGATCACTTTCGCTGCCGGTAGCTTGGCCATTTCCGGTCCGGTCGGCGCTTCCTTGCCGGCGTTGCCCAGCCAGCCCTCAACTTCGATCTCGAAACTGCCGCTGCGGGCGAAAGCCAGCAGGATGACGGCGTCAACACGTTGCTGGTCTTCAGCGGGAAGACGGTTGTAGATCGCAGGCAAGACGTCTGCGCCGAACGAGTAGCCGGTCAGTACGAAGCGCTTGGTGCCCCATTTCTGACGGTAGTGCTGCATCAGCTCCGACAGGTCAATGGCACTTTGTTCCGGTGTCTTGTGCTGCCAGTAGTAGCGCAGGGTGTCGATGCCGACCACTGGATAGCCAAGCTTGGCCATCTCTGCGGCCACGTCGCGGTCCAGGTCGCGCCAGCCGCCGTCGCCGGAGAGGAACAGGGTCACGGTGTCGGTGGCCTGGCCTGCCGGGACCTCGACCACCGGGATGCTCATGGCATTGCCTTCTTCACCCACCAGAGCCTGGGTCAGTTGTGCCTTGAGCACTTGCGGCAGGTGGATGTCGTAATCGCTGATGCTGGTTTCGGCGTTGGCTTGATCGCGTACGAAGGCGGCGCTGGCATCGTCCGGGTTGTCGTTCCAGGCGACGCTCCAGTGGCCGTGAGCCGCCGACTTGGGCAGCGGTGTGGCGCAGCCCGGGCGTTCGATGCTGAAATCTACCGAGATAGCCTGGGCTTTGTCATCGCTCTGGCCAGCCAGCCAGTCCCAGGCTTGCGCGGCACCGGGGCCGATGCCCGCTACCAGGGTTGCCGGGCCTTGCAATTGTTGCAGTGCCTGTTGCAAGGCGGCTCTTTGCAAGGTGCAGTCGGTTGGCGGCAGGATCACTTGAACCATCTGCGCCTCGCCGCTCTGGCTCAGGTTCAGCAGTTGCTTGTCGGTCAATGCCTGGTCCGGGAGTACGGCGATGGCCACGCGGGCTTTGGCGTGGGTGCCGGGGGTGACCCGGGTCAGGCTGCTGCCATCAGGCTGGGACAGGTGTTCCAGCTGTGGTTCAGGCGCTGGACGGGTCCACAGCCAGAAGCCCAGGGCTGCGGTCAGCAAGCCCAGAAGCAGTGTGGCCAGAAGGTGTAACCAATAGCGTCGAATCATCAGCGTTTCACCAATCCAGTCAGGCCGCCGGCGATCAGAGCGGCAGTGTCGGCCAGTGCCACCAGTGGATCGAGTCCGGCAGGCACGGCCATGTAACGGGGTTCCCAGTCAGGCTGGAACTTGTCCTTGAAGCGTCTCAGGCCCTGGAAGTTGTAGAGCTGCTCGCCACGCTGGAACACGATCGAGCCCAGGCGTTGGGTCAGCGGTGCGCCACGGCGCGGCTGCAGCCCGGAAAGAGGCACCATGCCCAGACTGAAGCGGGCGTAGGCCTGGTGCTTGTAGTGCTGGATCAGGCCGATCATCATGAACTCCATGGTCAACTTCGGCGCCTGTGGATGGGCGCGCATCAGGTCGAGGCTGGCCAGTTCGCGGCTGTGGGTTTCCAGCAAATTGGCAAAGGCCACCGGACGTCCCTCGAAGCGGATCAGGGCAATCCGGAAATGTTGCAGGTACTCGGGGCTGAATCGGCCCAGAGAAAAGCCTTTCTCGCGCACATTCTTGCCGCTCAGCCAGGCGTCGGAAATAACCTTCAGTTCCTCAAGCGGGGCTTGCCCCGGTTCATGCACTTCCAGGCTCAAGCCGTCGCGACCACCGCGGTTCCAGGTGTAGCGCAGGTCTTTCATCTCCTTGCCCTTGGCGTCCAGGTCAAAGCGCTTGAGATCGACCCGCGCCTCTTCGCCGAGCTTGATCGCAGTCAGGCCGATGTCCATGTAAAACGGCAGGTTCTCGGCACGCACCTGGTAGAACACCGGGCGAGCATGGTGCACATCACACAGATCGCGGAACTGCCAGATCATTTCGGCACGCTTGTGCGCCGGGCCGATCGGATCGTACAGGGCGACCAGGCTGCGGCCCCGGTGGGCGTACATAAGGAAGGCATCGTCATCGGGATGGAACAGCAGCGCCTTGTCGCCGGTCAGCGCCAGGCCGCCGTCGGGTTGATCCGAGGCCTGCAGAATGCGGTTGGCGCGCTGCAGCTCTTCGGTGTTTGGCAGGTGAATCACCGGGCGGGCGGTACGCAGCAACCAGGTCAGGGCGACCGCCACCAGCAGTACCGCGCTGCCCAGGGCCGAGCGCAGACCGCGCGGGGCGTCGGCGTCCAGGGTGAATTGCCACCACAGTTGGTGGCTATAGGGCACATCCTGATAGGCGAACAGCAGCAGCCAGATCGACGCGCCAATGACGCAGGCGCTGGCTGCCAGATAGACAGGTGAGAAGGGCAGTTCCAGCAAGCGGCTGGGGCGGTAGAAGGAGCGCCGGAACAGTGCCAGCAGGCAGGCGGTGAAAGTCAGGATACTGGCTTCTTCCCAGTCAAAGCCCTTGAGCAGCGAGAGCAGGGCACCGACCAGCAGCAGGATGGTAGTCAGCATCCAGGCGGCGGACAGGCGACGGCGCAGGCCCTGGGCCAGCAGCAGGCACAACACGCCAATCAGGCTGGCTCCGAAATGCGAGGCGTCGATCAGGCGATGGGGAATGAGGAAGCCCAGGTGTTCGAGACGTTCGTCGATTTCTGGAGTAGCGCCGGAAAACAGCAGCACCACTCCGGAGAGAAACACCAGCACTGCCAGCACCGGGGCAGCCAGTCCGGATGCTGCCTTGATGGCCTGGCGGGTAACCAGATACCGCCGTGCCTCGCTGGTCAGCAACAAGGCGCAGGCCAGCAGCAATGGCAGTACCACGTAGATCAGGCGATAGAGCAGCAGGGCGGCGGCCAGGGGCGCGGCGCCAAGTTGATCGGCGAAAGCGGCCAGCAGAATCGCCTCGAACACCCCGACGCCCCCGGGAACATGACTCAGCACTCCCGCAGCCAGGGCCAGCAGGTACACCAGCAGGAATGCGCCGAAGGGCGGTGCTTCGGGCAATAGCAGGTACAGCACCGTCGCCGCAGCGGCAACATCCAGGGCGGTGATCAGCAATTGCAGGAAGGTCAGGCGTGCGCCGGGCAGGCGCAGGGTGCGGCGGCCTATGCGCACCAGCAGGTTGTCTACCTGTGGCTGCTCCGGCAGACGCCGACGGTACAGTCCGTAGGCCAGCAGCGCAGCCAGGCCCAGTACAGCCAGCGCAATACCGGCCAGCAGTGCTGGTGGAAGATGCAAGGCAGCCGCCGCTGCCGGTAGATCGCTCAGGGTTGCCAGGGCTGCCAGCGGCGGTAGCGCACAACCGAGCGAGAGGCTGGCGAACAGGGTCATACGCGCGACCTCAGCGGCACCGATACCCTGGCGGGCATACAGTCGGTAACGCACTGATCCGCCGGAGAGCAGCGACAGGCCGATGGCGTTGCCTATGGCGAAGGCGCTGAAACCACCCATGACCAAGGTCCGCGGCGGCAATTGAACGCCGGCGTAGCGACTGGCAGACCACTCGTAACCCAACAGGATGATGAACCCTGCAACCGTTGCCAGGAATGCTCCGGCCAGGGCCGTGGGTGGCACGCTGAGCAGTGAATCATGCAGGGCATAGATGTCCAGCTCGCTGAGCAGATGACGGCACGCGATCAGGGCGATGGTGAACAACAGCAAGGTCACCACCAGGCCAATTGGCTGGCGATAACGGCTCAAGCGATCAAGCCAGCGTAAATGCTGGGCGGCATTGGGCAGCGCAGAGGTGACAGGTGCTTGTGTTTCGGGTGTCTGGCTGTGCATCAAGCACCTCGTGGAGGGTGCACGCCAGGAGGAACGTATCCAGCCAAGGTACCAATCCCTATGGAAAGTAGTGGCGACTATGATCGGGCCGCTGCCTGCCTGGAGGATAGTTAAAGAAATTTTATATTGCCGCAGGGGCTTGGGGGGAGGCTGAATCGCAGATGCAAAAAAGGCCACTTTTTTCAAAGTGGCCTTTTCTGTTGTTTGGTTGCGGGAGCCGGATTTGAACCGACGACCTTCGGGTTATGAGCCCGACGAGCTACCAGACTGCTCCATCCCGCGTCTGTGGGGCGGATTCTACAGCCTTTGACCAGGCTGTCAACGCTTAATTGTTGATTTACAATAAATTTATGCCTGAGCACTTTCTTCAGGCAAAGAAAAAGGCCACTCCGAAGAGTGGCCTTTCCTGAATCTGGTTGCGGGAGCCGGATTTGAACCGACGACCTTCGGGTTATGAGCCCGACGAGCTACCAGGCTGCTCCATCCCGCGCCTGTGAGATGAATTCTACAGTTATGCGCCGGGGTGTCAAGCGCTCATTTCAAGAAATCCTTTTTTGTTCAAATGCTTAGCGCTCTCTTTTAGTACTGCAAGGCAGCTGTGCTGGGGCTTGTAGGGTTTGAGTGTGTATGTTTATCCAGTACCTGTGGTGCGTACGGCGCAGTGGAGTGAGATACTGCCTACACGATTGTTCACCTTTAGCTACGGTTGCCGATGTCCCAGCGCAAGATCATCCATATTGATTGCGATTGCTTTTACGCCGCTATTGAAATGCGTGACGACCCGCGTCTGGCCGGGCGGCCGCTGGCTGTCGGTGGCTCGGCTGAGCGTCGCGGGGTAATTGCCACCTGTAACTACGAGGCGCGGGCCTATGGTGTGCGTTCGGCAATGTCGTCCCGGCATGCCCTCAATCTGTGCCCTGATCTGTTGATCGTAAAGCCGCGCATGGATGCCTATAAAGAAGCATCCAGGGAAATACACACGATCTTCCGCGACTACACCGATCTGATCGAGCCCTTGTCGCTGGACGAAGCCTACCTGGATGTCTCGGACAGCTCCTGGTTTGCCGGTAGCGCAACGCGGATTGCCGCGGATATTCGCCGCCGGGTTGCTCAGCAACTGCACATCACCGTGTCGGCCGGGGTGGCGCCGAACAAGTTCCTGGCCAAGATCGCCAGTGATTGGCGCAAGCCCAACGGCTTGTTTGTGATCACGCCCAACGAAGTCGAAGCGTTTGTTGCTGCGCTACCGGTCAGCAAATTGCATGGCGTGGGCAAGGTGACCGCAGACAAGCTCGGTCGCCTGGGTATCACTAATTGTCTGGAACTGCGCGACTGGAGTCGCCTGGCGCTGGCCCGTGAGTTCGGCAGTTTTGGCGAGCGTCTGTGGGGGCTGGCGCGAGGTATCGATGATCGTGCGGTGCATAACGACAGTCGTCGTCAGTCAGTCAGTGTCGAAAACACCTACGACACGGATCTACCCGATCTGGCCAGCTGCCTGGAGAAACTGCCGGAACTGATGGAGACCCTGGCCGGACGCATGGCGCGTATCGATGACAGTTACCGGCCGGGCAAACCCTTCGTCAAAGTGAAGTTCCACGATTTTACCCAGACCACCCTGGAGCAGGCCGGTGCCGGGCGTGATCTGGGCAGTTATCAGCAATTGCTCAGCCAGGCCTTCGCCCGTGGCGGCAAACCGGTGAGGCTGCTGGGTATCGGCGTGCGCTTGCAGGATTTGCGCGCGGGCCATGAGCAGCTGGAGCTGTTCAATCGCGACTGAATGAAAAAACGCCAGCAAGCTGGCGTTTTTTAGAGCAGGGCAGGGCTATCAATGCACGCCAGGGTCGGCGACCAGGCGGCCGGCATCCTTGGTCAGTGACTGGAGAAACTCCTGTTGCAGCTCCGGATCGTTGCGGGTGAGTTCGATCAGGCTCTGCTCCAGTTCGCTGGCTTCTTCTTCCAGGCCCAGTTCAGACAGGCGCTTGACCCGGTGCACCCACTGACTGACTTCATCGTCTTCAAGGTCGTCGAAGATCAGGTCGTGGGCTTCCGCCAGCTTGTTGCGCAAGGTGCTGCTGATCAGCAGGCTGGCATCGCCACGGACGTTGTTGTCTTCATCGGCGACCTGCAAGTGCAGGGTGCCGATGTGGGTCAGGTTCTGCTCGGAGAACGGGCTGTCGAGCAGATTCAGCAACAGCACCCCGTTACGATCGGTAGTCAGCGTATGGTTGACCTTGCCGGCCTTGACCTCAACCGGACGATCGTTCCACGGCAGGCTGGTGTACTCCTGGCGTTTGTCCTTCTGGACCTCGGTGATCCCGGCAAGGTTTTGCTGGGCGCGGCCATTGGACTGGGCGTTCATGAACGGGTTGAGGCCGTCGACACCGTAGCTGAACCAGTCGCGGGTAACACTATCGGGCAGGTTGCCCAGCGCGAAGAGATTGACCACATTGGCACCGACGCCGGCCACTACAGCCACCGCGCCCAGGGGAATCTCGTAGACTTCCCGCCAGGGTTGGTAGGGCGTGTAGCGATCATATCGACGGGTGACTTCGAACTCGGTGACTTCGAAGTTCTTCTGTTCGTGAATGCGCACACGCCGCTGGGGCAGTTCGAGTACCTTCGGGTCCCCGACATCGATCTGCAGGCTGTGTTCGAGCAGCTTGCGCTCGATGCGTTCCTCATGCTCGCTGCGCTGGGACATCTGGTTGGCGCAACCGCTGAGCAACAGGGCGCCGCTCAGTGCGGCGCCCCCCAGGGTAAAGGTACTTCGCTTGAACATGATTACTCTTGCGTTGGCTTAGCGGCGGATGCGGGCTTGCAGGAACGACAGCACCTCGGCCACTGGCAGCGGTTGCGCGTCACGTTCGGTGCGGTGCTTGTATTCCAGGTTGCCATCGGCCAGACCGCGGTCGCTGACGACAATGCGGTGCGGAATGCCGATCAGTTCCATGTCGGCAAACTTGATCCCCGGGCTGGTCTTCTTGTCGCGGTCGTCCAGCAGCACGTCGAAACCGGCGGCGGTCAGTTCGGCGTAGAGCTTGTCGGTGGCTTCGCGAACCTGTTCGGTTTCGTAGCGCAGCGGTACCAGGGCGATCTGGAACGGGGCCAGGGTGTCGCTCCAGATGATGCCGTTTTCGTCGTAGTTCTGCTCGATGGCCGCAGCCACCACGCGGGACACGCCGATACCGTAGCAACCCATGCTCAGGGTCACCGGCTTGCCGTTTTCGCCCAGTACCTGGCACTTGAGTGCCTCGCTGTACTTGGTGCCGAGCTGGAAGATGTGCCCGACTTCGATGCCGCGCTTGATCACCAGGGTGCCCTGGCCATCCGGGCTTGGGTCGCCTTCGACGACGTTACGCAGGTCGGCCACTTGTGGAACGGGCAGGTCACGCTCCCAGTTGACGCCGAAGTAGTGCTTGTCGTCGATGTTGGCACCCACGCCGAAGTCGCTCATCAACGCAACCGAACGGTCGATGATGCATGGCAGTGGCAGGTTCAGCGGGCCGAGCGAGCCAGCGCCAGCGCCGATGGCGTCACGCAGCTCTTCGTCGCTGGCCATGACCAGCGGGCTGGCGACTTCTGGCAGGTTGGCGGCCTTGATTTCGTTCAGTTCGTGATCGCCACGGACGATCAGGGCAATCAGCTTGCCTTCTTCGGCCGCGTGGACGATCAGGGTCTTGACGGTCTTTTCGATCGCCAGGCCGTAGTTTTCCACCAGTTGCGCGATGGTCTTGGCGTCCGGGGTGTCGACCAGGCGCAGCTCTTCGCTTGGCGCAAGGCGCACGGTTTCCCGTGGAATGGCCTCGGCCTTCTCGATGTTGGCGGCGTAGTCGGAGCTGTCGCTGAAGATCACATCGTCTTCACCGGACTCGGCCAGTACATGGAATTCGTGGGAGTAGCTACCGCCGATCGAGCCGGTGTCGGCTTGCACTGGACGGAAGTCCAGGCCCAGGCGGGTAAAGATGTTGCTGTAGGCCAGGTGCATGCGGTCGTAGGTTTCCTGCAGGGAAGCCTGGTCGGCATGGAAGGAGTAAGCGTCCTTCATGATGAATTCGCGGCCACGCATCAGGCCGAAGCGCGGACGGATTTCGTCACGGAACTTGGTCTGGATCTGGTACATGTTCAACGGCAGCTGTTTATAGCTGTTGAGCTCGTTGCGGGCCAGGTCGGTGATCACTTCTTCATGGGTCGGGCCCACGCAGAAATCGCGACCGTGACGGTCTTTCAGGCGCAGCAGCTCAGGGCCGTACTGTTCCCAGCGACCGGATTCCTGCCACAGCTCTGCAGGCTGGATGCTTGGCATCAGCACTTCGAGGGCGCCAGCGGCGTTCATTTCCTCGCGGACCACGGTCTCAACCTTGCGCATTACCCGAAGGCCCATCGGCAGCCAGGTATAAAGGCCGGATGCGAGCTTGCGGATCATGCCGGCACGCAGCATGAGCTGGTGGCTGATGACGACCGCGTCGGAAGGGGTTTCTTTCTGGGTAGCGAGCAAATATTGACTGGTGCGCATGGTAGGCCGTTGTCGGTTGCTTAAGACTTTAAATGACCCCGCATTGTACGGGGGCGATTCGGTGGCGTACAGGATGCCGGAGCACGAAGGCGTTGTCAGCCCGGATCGAGACAAGAAAAAGCCCGGCAATGCCGGGCTTTTTCGTACTGGGGATACTGAAAGCCCGGGGCTTACAGGATGCTCAGCGGGTACTCGACGATCAGACGCAGTTCGTCCAGCGAGGACGAACCGTAGTAAACGCCGTCGGCGGAACGGTAGGTGGCCTGACGCACGCGGAAGCTCAGGTCCTTGGCAGGGCCTTCTTGCAGGACGTACTTGGCTTCGATGTCGCGTTCCCACTCTTTACCGTTGGTGGTGCCTTCGACGTTGGCACCTTCACCGGTCACGTAACGGGTCATGAAGCTCAGGCCTGGTACGCCGTAGCTGGCCATGTTCAGGTCGTAGCGAGCCTGCCAGGAGCGCTCGTCTTCGGCGTTGAAGTCGGAACGGGCTACGGAGTTGGCCAGGAAGATCGTGCCGCCGCCGTCGATGCCATAGCCGTAGTCGCCTTCACCGGTGATACGCTGGTGAGCCAGGGTGAAGGTATGGGCGCCAATGTTGTAGGCCGCCGACAGGCTGAATGCCTGGTTGTCCAGCTTGTCGCCGTCATAGGCGGTATACAGGGCAGCGCCGTCGCTCTTGGTGTCATAGAAGTTGACATCGAACACCAGGCCTTGCTCATCATTGATTGGCAACGCCCAGTTGACGTTGGCGTAGTACTTGCGCCAGTAATCTTCAACTTTGGAGTAGTAGAGGCTGGTGCTCAGGTTGTCGGTGAAGGAGTAGCTACCACCGAGAACGTCGGCACTGGTCAGGCCAGGGCCCTTGATGCCTGTCTGGCGATCCTTGCCACCGATACTGTCGTGATACGACTGCGATTGAGCGTTGAGCGCGGTGAAGTGACCGGCGTTCAGCTCCAGACCGTTGATTTCCTTGCTGGTGAGCAGGAAGCCTTCAATGGTTTCTGGCAGCAGGCGGCTGTCGTCGGTGGCCAGAACCGGCAGGGCGGTGAACTGGGTGCCGTACTTGAGGACGGTGTCAGAGATGCGCATTTTGACTGCGCCGCCGCCTTCAGAGAACGAATCTTCGGAGCGACCGTCAGATCCGGTAGGGAACTGACCGGTACCGGCACGGCCCTTGCCGCTGTCCAGTTTGATCCCGAGCATGCCGATGGCGTCAACACCGAAGCCTACAGCGCCTTGGGTAAAGCCGGACTCGTAGGTGCCGAGAAAGCCCAGGCCGGTTTCTTCGGAGCGTCGTGGGCTACCATCTGTCGGAGCCGTGCTGTTGCGTGGGTCACGGCTGAAATACAGCATGCGGGTTTTGACGTTCAGCGAGCTGTCTTCAACAAAGCCCTTGGATTCACTTTGCGAAGAGGCGAATGCCATTTGCGAGGTGCCTGCTGCAACAGCCAGGGCGATTATGCTCCACTTCATCACGCGCATCGTGATTTGCTCCTTTGGTTTTTAGGAAGAGTACTGCCGTCGCCCATTGATTTTTTTATGTGGCGCGGCTCTTTCTTTTTGTGTCGGCGGAAATGTATATCACGCAGACTGTAGTTGGCGATATGGGGGCAAAGAACCTTTCGGTAACTTTACGGTCATGTCGCTAACGGTTAAGTCCCTGTCGCAAATCACGTCCCGATTTTACGGGGCGTACAACGCCAGCGCTGTTCCGGACGGCTTAAGGATAGGTAAAAACAATCTAGCCCCCCGGCCCCGGTACTCCCTGGTTTACCCATGCAACTGTTGTTATTTGTCGCGCTTCACCGCATCACTGCAGCTGTCGTGCCGACTGTGGCGGATGAGAATGCAACAAGCGTGCTCAAAAGCGCGAGTGGTTCACAAAAATTTCACATCCTCCCGTGAGAGGGCCGCCAAGTGCCGTAAATCCGGGGGGCTAAGATCGAAAGATTCGTTTGCGTGGGTTGTTCTGGAATAAGGGAAAAACTGTCCTTTAAGTCAAAGCGTTACCGTGGAAACGCTGTGCTGGGTAGTTTGCGGATACTTTGGGTGCCAGGCGCATGAGGTAAGCCTCATTTTGGTGCGAAAAGTAGCGTTTCCGGGGGCGGCGGGCTGTTACCGGTACGTTTGTCGAAAGCTGGAGGGAGAAAAGCGGCCAAACCGGTGCGTTTCCACTTTTACTGACTACCTGGCAATGCTCCGCTACGCGAACAGGGGTATCCTGCAGCATTCGGTCTGTGGCGCGGGGTTGGCTGTGCATGGGCCAGGTATTAAACAGTTGTAGGAGATACCCTGTGTTTGATCTGGATCCACGTCTTCAAGAAGACACCTATGTGCTTGGGGACTTTCCTCTTTGTCGGCTGTTGCTGAGCAAGGACGCCAACTATCCCTGGTTTATTCTGGTGCCGCGTCGCGCTGATATCAGTGAATTGTTTCAACTGGATGACAGCGATCAGGCGCAACTCTGGAAAGAAACCACGGCCTTGGCCGAAAATCTCAAGGACAGTTTTGCTGCCGATAAAATGAATGTCGCCACACTGGGCAATGTCGTCAGCCAACTTCATATGCATGTCATCGTGCGCCGATGTAACGACCCGGCCTGGCCTGCTCCGGTCTGGGGAAACAAACCGGCAACTAGTTATACAGCCGAGCAGCTTGCCGATGTTCGCAAGCGTCTGGCGACAGTGCTCGATGACAACTTCACATTCGCCGAGGTGTGAGAAATGACACTTGAAGCGCGGGTAACCGAGCTGGAAAGCCGTCTGGCCTTCCAGGACGATACAATCCAGGCCCTTAATGATGTACTGGTCGAGCAGCAGCGGGTGGTTGAGCGTCTGCAGTTGCAGATGGCGGCACTGCTCAAGCGTTACGAGGAAATGGTCGGCCAATACCAGAGCAGCGAAGAAGAGGCACCGCCACCGCATTATTGAACGGTGGCGTGCAGGCATAAAAAAACCGCGGTCGCCCAGGCGCCGCGGTTTTTTATTTGTCGCGGGATCAGCGCCGTGGGGCGGCGATCACGTCTTCGGCTTGCAGACCTTTGTCGCGGTTCATCACCGAGAACTCCACGCGCTGGCCTTCGACCAGGACACGGTGACCTTCGCCGCGAATAGCGCGGAAGTGGACAAAAATGTCATCACCCGAATCGCGGGAAATGAAGCCAAAGCCCTTGGACGTGTTGAACCACTTGACCGTGCCGGTATCGCGGTTGCTCATGTCGTACTGGGTGTGCTGGCTGCGCGCGCTGGCGGTTTTGAGGAAGCCGGCAACCAAGTGCAGTGCAACGGCCAGCAGGGTGACGCCCAGTGCTGGCAGGTTGCCCAGTTCCGGACGGGCCAGCAGGGTCAGGGTTTGCAGCACCACGGCCAGTACCAGCAAAACACTGGCCAGGCGCTGGATGTGCAGGCGTGCGCCCTTGTAGTGCTGGGGGACCACGGGGGCGAGGAGCAGGTTGAGCAGGCCGAACAGTGCCAGGTAAATGGCCTCCGGTTGCTGCAGCAGGGGCACTGCATCGGTTCTTAGACTGGGTATGAAGGACAGCAGCAAAGCTGCAGCGCCCGTCAACAGGTGGACGATCTTGAACATGTTGGTTGGCTCACATTGATAAGGCATATCACAGGAAGAGCTGGCATCACGGCGCGCATTGGCTTGAAAAGCGCAAAAACGTGAGAAAAGGCCAGCCTATGCGCCCCTGCACTGACAATCGTCAGGGGCGGCACGCCGCCTATTTAACAGCAAAGCCCAAGGCTTCTCAAATCATCGGCAAACCGTGTGTCGCTTGCTCCGGGCCAGAACCGTCGGCGCCTGCAGCGCTGTGTCGCAGGTGCAGCACTGCAGCCAGTGGCAAGTCTTGGTACAGTGGGGTGTACCTGCTTGATCATCAAACATCATGGAAAGGGGAATCGCATGGCTATTGATATCGGTATCAGCGAAGAAGACCGCAAGTCCATTGTTGATGGGTTGTCGCGGCTCTTGTCGGATACTTATGTACTCTATCTGAAGACCCATAACTTCCACTGGAACGTGACGGGCCCGGCCTTTCGCACATTGCACTTGATGTTTGAAGAGCAATATAACGAACTGGCCCTGGCCGTGGACTCCATTGCCGAACGTATTCGTGCCCTGGGTTTTCCGGCACCCGGTGCTTATTCGATCTATGCCCGTTTGTCTTCGATCAAGGAAGAAGAGGGTGTGCCGCCTGCCGAGGAAATGATCAAACAGCTGGTGGAGGGGCAGGAGGCCGTGACCCGCACGGCGCGCAGCATTTTCCCGCTGCTCGATAAGGTCAGCGACGAGCCGACTGCAGACCTGCTCACCCAGCGCATGCAAGTGCACGAAAAGACTGCCTGGATGTTGCGCTCGCTGCTGGAAGGTAAATAGTCCGGCAGGGCAGTAAACGCTTAGGCATAGATGCCCGGACCCCTCATGGGGCCGGGCATTGATCGTTAATAAGGAAGGCGTTCTATCGTGATGCGATCCTTGTTGTCTTGCCGAGCAATCCTACAGCGAGAGTAAGCAGGTCTGCTGGAAGCAAACCGCACCGCAGCGCTTTATTAGGGTATGTCTCTGGGTGATAACCATTGCTCAGGGTTATTTCCCTGTTAGTCAGATCGCGTGGTGCTTGTATGTCTTCATGGATGAATCGCGCAGGGCGTGGGGCGGGCGGGCCGGGCAAGGAAGGGGTCGATCCGTTCGAGGCGAACTTCAATATGGGCCTGGCCCAGCCGCTGTCCCGCTCGGTGCGCTTGAATGGATTTGCCACTTGTCTGCGACTGGAAGAGGTCTATTGGCGAATTCTTGAGCGGATCGCCGAGGTAAACCAGTGTTCGGTCAACGCCGTGCTGTCCTACGTGGACCGCGAGGTACACCTGCGTTATGGCGGGGTGAAAAATTTCAGTGGCCTGATCCGGGTGGTCTGTGTGGTCTTTCTGCTGGGCACGCAGGTGACACGCTAGTCGGTTGCCGGGCTGCACAGCACTCCTTAACCATATATAATCCCGCTCTTTACTGCCTGAACCAGCCTGCGCTGTGGTTAACGAGACACGCCTATGCCCCTGTACGACTATCAATGTGCTTCCTGTGATCACCAGATGGAAGTCCTCCAGAAGATCAGCGCCGAGCCGCTGACCGATTGCCCGGCGTGTCAGAAGCCCGAGCTGAAGAAGCTGATTTCTGCCCCGGGGTTCCGCCTGGGCGGTACAGGCTGGTATGAAACCGACTTCAAGACCGGTGCGAAAAAGAACCTTGCAGGCGGCGACAAGGCCGACTGAGTTGAATTGCACCGGCAGGGTCTTGCACTATTAGCCCTTTGTGGCGTCAAGACCTCCACTGAACACACGAATGACGAGAAGCGAAACCACCATCATGATGCGCAGCCATTATTGCGGCCAACTGAACGAGAGCCTGGAAGGTCAGGAAATTACCCTTTGCGGATGGGTCCATCGTCGCCGCGACCACGGCGGGGTGATTTTCCTCGATATCCGTGACCGCGAAGGCATGGCCCAGGTCGTGTTCGACCCGGATCGCGCAGACAGCTTCGCCGCCGCCGATCGCGTGCGCAGCGAATACGTGGTGCAGATCACCGGTAAGGTGCGTCCGCGTCCCGCTGGCGCTGTGAACGCCAACATGGCCTCTGGTGCCATCGAAGTGCTGGGTTACGAGCTGACCGTGCTCAACGAAGCCGAAACCCCGCCGTTCCCGCTGAACGAGTACTCCGACGTCGGCGAAGAAACCCGCCTGCGCTATCGCTTCATCGACCTGCGTCGTCCGGAAATGGCCGAGAAGCTGCGCCTGCGCTCGCGGATCACTTCCAGCATCCGTCGCTACCTCGACGAAAACGGCTTCCTCGACGTCGAAACGCCGATCCTCACCCGTGCCACCCCAGAGGGCGCGCGTGACTACCTGGTGCCGAGCCGCACCCACGCTGGCAGCTTCTTCGCCCTGCCGCAATCGCCGCAGCTGTTCAAGCAACTGCTGATGGTTGCCGGTTTCGACCGCTACTACCAGATCGCCAAGTGCTTCCGCGACGAAGACCTGCGTGCCGACCGTCAGCCGGAATTCACCCAGATCGACATTGAGACCAGCTTCCTCAATGAATCCGAGATCATGGGCCTGACCGAGAACATGATCCGCAAGCTGTTCAAGGAAGTCCTGGACCTGGAGTTCGGCGAATTCCCGCACATGACCTTCGAAGAGGCCATGCGCCGTTACGGTTCCGACAAGCCGGACCTGCGTATCCCGCTGGAACTGGTTGACGTTGCCGATCAGCTCAAGGACGTCGAGTTCAAGGTCTTCAGCGGCCCGGCAAACGATCCGAAATGCCGCGTCACCGCTCTGCGTCTGCCCGGCGGCGCCAGCATGCCACGCAGCAAGATCGACGAGTACACCAAGTTCGTCGGCATCTACGGTGCCAAGGGCCTGGCGTACATCAAGGTCAACGAGCGCGCCAAGGGCGTTGAAGGCCTGCAGTCGCCGATCGTCAAGAACATCCCGGAAGCCAACCTCAACGTGATCCTCGATCGCGTCGGTGCGGTCGACGGCGACATCGTGTTCTTCGGTGCCGACAAGGCCAAGATCGTCAGCGAGGCCCTGGGCGCGCTGCGTATCAAGCTGGGTGCCGATTTCAACCTGTACACCTGTGAGTGGGCACCTATGTGGGTTGTCGACTTCCCGATGTTCGAAGAGAACGACGACGGCAGCTTCACTGCGCTGCACCACCCGTTCACCGCGCCCAAGTGCAGTCCGCAAGAGCTGGAGGCCAACCCGGCCACCGCCCTGTCGCGTGCCTACGACATGGTCCTCAACGGTACCGAACTGGGTGGCGGTTCGATCCGTATCCACCGTAAGGAAATGCAACAGGCGGTGTTCCGTCTGCTGGGTATCGAGGCAGCCGAACAGGAAGAGAAATTCGGCTTCCTGCTCGACGCCCTGAAGTTTGGTGCACCGCCACACGGTGGTCTGGCCTTCGGTCTGGATCGTCTGGTCATGCTGATGACCGGCGCCCAGTCGATTCGTGAAGTCATTGCCTTCCCGAAAACCCAGAGCGCTGCGTGCGTCATGACCCAGGCGCCAGGCCTGGTCGATGCCAAGGCCCTGCGTGAGCTGCACATCCGTCTGCGCGAACAGCCCAAGGCTGAGTAAGCGGACCCCGGGCGCATCCAAATGGATGCGCCTTTGCGTTAAGCAGTACTGATTTTATGGTTCCTGCCCGGTTTGCGCCGGGCAGGTGCATGGCATTGTTACAAAGGATTCGGAGTCGTTATGGCTGGTCATTCCAAATGGGCAAACATCAAGCACCGTAAAGAGCGTCAAGACGCCAAGCGGGGCAAGATCTTCACCAAGTGGATTCGTGAACTGACCGTCGCCGCCAAGCAGGGCGGCGGCGATCCGGGCTCCAACCCGCGTCTGCGTCTGGCTCTGGACAAGGCCCTGGGTGCCAACATGAGTCGCGACATCATCGACCGGGCGATTGCCCGTGGCGCTGGCGCGACCGAAGCCGATAACGTTGAAGAGCTCAGCTACGAGGGCTACGGTCCGGGTGGCGTGGCGATCATGGTCGAGGCCATGACCGACAACCGCAACCGTACCGCTGCTGCCGTGCGTCACGCCTTCAGCAAGTGTGGCGGCAACCTCGGCACCGACGGGTCGGTGGCTTATCTGTTCGAGCGCAAGGGGCAGATCAGCTTTGCCGCGGGCGTCGATGAAGATGCGCTGATGGAAGCGGCGATGGAGGCCGATGCTGATGACGTGGTCAGCAATGAAGACGGCTCCTTTGACGTGTTCACCTCGTTTGCCAGCTTCTATGCCGTGCGTAACGCGCTGGAAGAAGCAGGCTTCAAGGCGGCGGATGCGGAAATCGTCATGCAGCCGACCACCAGTGCCGAACTGGACCTGGATGGCGCACAAAAGGTGCTCAAGCTGATCGATATGCTTGAGGATCTGGATGACGTGCAGAACGTCTATTCCAATGCCGAGATTCCCGACGAAGTCATGGAAAGTCTCGGCTGACCTACAGCCCTGGCTGGTTGGAAGCCGGATCCACCTGCAGTCGCATTGCGGCTGCAAGCGGGTCCGGCTTCTGTCTTTACAACGACGTGTAGATGCGTCATTGAATATGCAGGCGTTATGACTCTGATTCTTGGCATCGACCCTGGCTCGCGCATCACCGGCTACGGCGTGGTGCGCCAGGGGCCTCGGGGCTGCGAGTATGTGGCTTCCGGGTGTATTCGAACCGGTAGCGGTGAGTTGCCGGAACGCTTGCAGATCGTGTTTCGCGGTGTACGGGAGATCATCAGCCAGTACGGCCCGGTGACCATGGGCATCGAACGGGTGTTCATGGCGCGCAACGCCGATTCTGCACTGAAGCTGGGGCAGGCGCGTGGCGCGGCCATTGTCGCTGCCATTGAAGAAGGGCTGGAGATCGCCGAATACAGCGCCACCCAGGTCAAGCAGGCCGTCGCCGGTACAGGCGGGGCCAACAAGGAACAAGTGCAGATGATGGTCATGCATCTGCTCAAGCTGACCCAGAAGCCGCAGATCGATGCCTCCGATGCCCTGGCCATCGCCCTGTGCCATGCTCACACCCGCTCCAGCCTGTTGCCGCACGGCCTGGGTACCGCGCGCAGCCGCAGTGGACGCTTGCGGCTCTGATAGCATCATGCGTTGAAACAAATTTTGACCGGGCAATGCCATCGGCCATTGCATTTGCTGTTAGGGTTGACCGGTTGTTTGCCGGCGCCCATGAGGAAGGATTGCAACGTGATTGGACGTTTGCGCGGCACTCTGGCTGAAAAGCAGCCGCCGCACCTGATTGTTGATGTCAATGGCCTGGGTTACGAGCTCGAAGTGCCAATGACCACGCTGTATCGCCTGCCCAAGGTGGGCGAGGCGGTGACCTTGCACACCCACCTGGTGGTGCGTGAGGATGCTCATCTGCTCTACGGCTTCCATGAGAAGCGTGAGCGAGAGCTGTTTCGTGAGCTGATCCGGCTCAACGGCGTCGGCCCCAAGCTGGCCCTGGCGCTGATGTCGGGCCTGGATGTCGATGAGCTGGTGCGCTGCGTCCAGGCTCAGGATGCTTCGGCCCTGGTCAAAGTGCCTGGTGTCGGCAAGAAGACCGCCGAACGCCTGTTGGTTGAACTCAAGGACCGTTTCAAAGCCTGGGAAACCTCGCCGGCCATGTTCGCCCTGGTGCCCAATGGGCCGCTGCCGCTGGCCACCGTCTCCAGTGCCGAAGCTGATGCCGTCAGTGCCTTGATCTCCCTGGGTTACAAGCCCCAGGAAGCCAGCAAGGCAGTGGCTGCTGTCGATGCCAAGGGGCTGAGTAGTGAAGAATTGATCCGTCGCAGCCTGAAGGGAATGATCTAAGTGATAGAAGCCGATCGACTGATAGCCGCCACCGGGCGTGACCGTGAAGAGGTCCAGGACCGGGCGATCCGTCCGCTGCGCCTGGCCGAGTACATCGGTCAGCCAGTGGTGCGTGAGCAGATGGCCCTGTTCATCGAGGCGGCGCGCGGGCGCAGCGAGTCGCTGGATCACACCCTGATCTTCGGCCCGCCGGGGCTGGGTAAAACCACCTTGGCCAACATCATCGCTCAGGAGATGGGCGTGTCTATCAAGAGTACTTCAGGGCCCATTCTCGAGCGTCCGGGTGATTTGGCGGCGTTGTTGACCAACCTTGAGCCGCACGACGTGCTGTTCATCGACGAAATCCACCGTCTGTCGCCCATTGTCGAAGAAGTGCTGTACCCGGCCATGGAGGACTTTCAGCTCGACATCATGATCGGCGAGGGGCCGGCGGCGCGTTCGATCAAGCTCGACCTGCCGCCGTTCACCCTGGTCGGCGCCACCACCCGCGCCGGCATGCTGACCAATCCGTTGCGTGACCGCTTCGGTATCGTCCAGCGCCTGGAGTTCTACAACACCGAAGACCTGGCAACCATCGTCAGCCGTTCCGGTGGCATTCTCGGTCTGCCGATTGAGGATGAAGGTGCCTTCGAGATTGCCCGGCGGGCCCGCGGCACGCCGCGAATTGCCAACCGCCTGCTGCGCCGGGTGCGCGATTTTGCCGAGGTGCGGGGCAAGGGCCATATCACCAAGCCGATCGCCGACATGGCGTTGAACCTGCTGGATGTCGACGAGCGCGGTTTTGATCACCAGGACCGCCGCTTGCTGCTGACCATGATCGAGAAGTTCGACGGTGGTCCGGTCGGCGTCGACAGTCTGGCGGCGGCCATCAGTGAGGAGCGCCATACCATCGAAGATGTGCTCGAGCCCTACCTGATCCAGCAGGGCTATATCATGCGCACGCCGCGAGGGCGGGTGGTAACCCGGCATGCCTACCTGCACTTTGGTCTGAACATCCCCAATCGCCTCGGCGAGTCGGTCAATGGCGAAGGTTTTTCCGCTCCGACCGATGAATGACAGATTTATCTGCTGTTTTCGTGGTCCTATCGGCTGTCATGGAAGGACAACGCTGGCAATACGACATAATCGATGAAAAACAGTTGCCGGAGCGGATTGGCAAGCTGAGGAGTAAGCACTAGAGTATGCGCGCGCAAAATGGGCTTGAGCCGTTCGCACATCATTGTCGGGTCTATTACGAAGACACTGATGCGGGCGGCGTGGTGTATTACGTCAATTACCTGAAATTCATGGAGCGTGCCCGCACCGAGCGGTTACGCGCACTGGGCTTTGCCCAGTCGGCCTTGGCGCATGACAACCTGTTGTTCGTGGTCCATTCCAGCGAGGCGCGCTATCACGCGCCAGCGCGACTGGACGATGAATTGCGGGTTACCGCGCAAGTGCTTGAATTGAACCGCGCCAGCCTGCGCTTCGTGCAGCAGGTCTGGCGCGAAAAAGATGCGACGCTGCTCTGCGAAGGGCAGTTCCTGGTGGCCTGTGTGCGCGCCGATACTTTCAAACCCCGGGCCATTCCCCCAGCGCTGCGTACGGCCTTTGCCGAGGCTGGCGATCCGGGTACTCATTCAAATGCAGGAGATTAAGCGTGGAAGCTAACGTCGTCGACCATACCTCCATGTGGAGCCTGGTCAGCAATGCCAGCATCGTGGTACAGCTGGTCATGCTGGTTCTGGTTGCCGCATCGGTAACGTCATGGATCATGATTTTCCAGCGCAGCACCATGCTGCGCGCCGGTCGTCGAGCCCTGGACAGCTTCGAAGAACGCTTCTGGTCGGGGATCGACCTGTCCAAACTGTACCGTCAGGCGGGTAGCAACCCGGACCCGGATTCGGGCGTCGAGCAGGTTTTCCGTGCCGGCTTCAAGGAGTTCTCCCGCCTGCGCCAGCAGCCTGGCGTTGATCCTGATGCGGTCATGGAAGGTGTTGGCCGGGCCATGCGCGTAGCCATCTCCCGTGAGGAAGAGAAGCTCGAACAGAGCCTGCCGTTCCTGGCAACCGTCGGTTCCACCAGCCCGTACATCGGTCTGTTCGGTACCGTGTGGGGCATCATGAACTCCTTCCGCGGTCTGGCCAGCGCCCAGCAGGCAACCCTGGCTACTGTCGCCCCGGGTATCGCCGAGGCCCTGATCGCTACCGCGATCGGCCTGTTTGCCGCGATTCCAGCGGTTATTGCCTACAACCGTTTCGCTGCCCGCAGTGAAGTCTTGATCGGCCGTTACTACACGTTCGCCGACGAGTTCCAGGCCATCCTGCACCGTAAAGTGCACACCAGCGAAGAGTGATCAGGTAAAAGCCCATGGCCCGAGTTCGCCACAAACGCAAGCCGGTCGCCGAGATGAACGTGGTGCCATACATCGACGTGATGTTGGTACTGCTGGTCATTTTCATGGTGACCGCACCGATGCTCAACCAGGGCGTGAAGGTCGATCTGCCCAAGGTTTCCAGCGAAGCCTTGCCGCAGGACAACAACGTCCAGGTCCTGACCATTTCGATCAAGGCTGACAAGACCTACTTCTGGAACCTTGGCAGCGAAGTCGACACCGAAAAGCAGATGGACAAGGCTATGACCTTGCCGCAAATGACCGACGCGGTGACCAAAATCATCGCTGCCGGACGTGACCAGGGCAAACAGACCCAGGTCTTCATCCGTGGCGACAAGTCCGTCGACTACGGCGCGGTCATGGGTGCCATGGGCGGGTTGCAGAAGGCAGGTGTCGGTAACGTTGGCCTGATTACCGAGGCGCCCTGATGCAACAGCGAGAGCCATCCGCCTCGGAAAGCTATTTCTGGCCCAGCGTCTGGGCCATTGCGCTGCACGTTCTGGTGTTCGGCATGCTGTTCGTCAGTTTTGCCATGACCCCGGAGTTGCCGCCGTCCAAGCCTATTGTCCAGGCAACCCTGTACCAGCTGAAGTCGAAAAGTCAGGCCACCACCCAGACCAATCAGAAGATTGCGGGTGAAGCGAAGAAAACCGCTTCGCGCCAGACCGAAGAAGAACAGATGGAGCAGAAA
The DNA here is from genome assembly GCF_059415665.1 of Pseudomonas sp. GW821-FHT10B02. Taxonomy (NCBI): domain Bacteria; kingdom Pseudomonadati; phylum Pseudomonadota; class Gammaproteobacteria; order Pseudomonadales; family Pseudomonadaceae; genus Pseudomonas; species Pseudomonas sp. GW821-FHT10B02. Next base: position 437,562 of record NZ_JBWKNR010000002.1, read on the forward strand.
AAGGTCGAGCAGCAAGCAGTGAAGGCTGCGGAACAAAAGAAGGAAGAAGCTGCTCAAAAGGCGGAAGAAGCGCGCGCCGAAGCCGAGGCCAAGAAGTCCGAGGAAGCCAAGAAGGCTGACGAAGCGAAGAAAACCGCCGAAGCCAAGAAAGCCGAAGAGGCCAAGAAGGCTGCCGAGAAGCAACAGGCTGATATCGCCAAGAAGAAGGCCGAAGAGGAAGCCAAGAAAAAGGCTGACGAAGAGGCCAAGAAAGTGGCGGCTGAAGAAGCCAAGAAAAAAGCAGCCGAGGACGCCAAGAAGAAGGCGGCCGAGGATGCCAAGAAGAAAGCCGTGGCCGAAGAAGCGAAGAAAAAGGCCGCTGAAGACGCCAAGAAGAAAGCTGCAGCTGATGCAGCCAAGAAGAAGGCCCAGGATGCAGCCCGCAAAGCGGCGGAAGACAAGAAAGCCCAGGCCCTGGCCGAGCTTCTGTCCGATACCACCGAGCGGCAACAGGCATTGGCAGACGAGCAGGGCGACCAGGTAGCCGGCGACTTCGACGACCTGATCCGTGCACGTGCGGCCGAGGGCTGGGCACGTCCACCTTCTGCGCGCAAGAACATGACGGTGGTTCTGCAGATCGGCATGCTGCCTGATGGCACCATTACCTCGGTGAGCGTAGCGCGCTCCAGTGGCGATGGTCCGTTTGACAGCTCGGCAGTTGCCGCGGTCAAGAACATTGGTCGTTTAACCGAGATGCAGGGCTTGAAACCGAGCGAATTCAATCCCTATCGTTCATTCAAGATGACATTCACACCTGAGGATCTAGCCTTGTGATTAAACTTCTTCGAGGACTGCTGGTCGTTCTCTGCTGCGCAGCAGGGATGGCCGTGGCAGAAGAAAAGAACATTCTGGTCACCAGCGGCAGTGACCGTGCCACGCCTATCGCAGTCGTGCCTTTCGGTCTGCAGGGCGGTAGCGTGCTGCCGGAAGACATGGCTGACATTATCGGTAATGACCTGCGCAACTCCGGTTATTACTCGCCGATCCCGCGGCAGAACATGATCAGCCAGCCGAGCCAGGCCAGCGAAGTGATCTTCCGTGACTGGAAAGCCCTGGGCGCCCAGTACGTCATGGTCGGTAGCATTGTGCCGGCCGGCGGTCGCCTGCAGGTGCAGTACGCATTGTTCAACGTCGCCACCGAACAGCAAGTGCTGACCGGCAGCGTCACCGGCGGTGTCGATCAGCTGCGCGACATGTCGCACTACATCGCCGACCAGTCGTTCGAGAAGCTCACCGGCATCAAGGGTGCGTTCTCTACCCGCATGCTCTACGTGACTGCCGAGCGTTTCTCCACCAACAACACGCGTTATACCCTGCAGCGTTCGGACTACGACGGCGCGCGCGCGGTGACCCTGCTGCAATCGCGTGAACCGATCCTGTCGCCGCGTTTTGCACCCGATGGCAAACGTATTGCCTATGTGTCGTTCGAGCAGAAGCGTCCGCGCATCTTCGTTCAGCACATCGATACCGGTCGTCGTGAGCAGATCACCAACTTCGAAGGTCTCAACGGTGCTCCGGCCTGGTCGCCGGACGGTTCGCGCCTGGCGTTCGTGCTGTCCAAGGACGGCAACCCGGACATCTACGTGATGAACATGGGTTCGCGTCAACTGTCGCGTGTAACTGCGGGCCCTGGTATCAACACCGAGCCGTTCTGGGGTAAAGATGGTTCGACCATCTATTTCACTTCCGACCGTGGCGGCAAACCACAGATCTATAAAACCAATGTTTCCGGTGGTGGTGCCGAGCGTGTAACTTTTGTAGGTAACTACAACGCCAACCCTAAACTTTCGGCGGATGAAAAGACCCTGGTGATGATTCATCGTCAACAAGGTTTCACCAACTTCAAGGTGGCTGCACAAGATTTGCAACGCGGTAGTGTAAAGATTCTCTCTGAAACAAGTCTTGATGAGTCTCCCACTGTTGCGCCCAACGGCACCATGCTAATCTACGCCACCCGCCAGCAGGGCCGGGGAGTCTTGATGCTCGTCTCTCTCAACGGACGCGTGAGGCTCCCGCTTCCTACCGCTCAAGGCGAAGTCAGAGAACCGTCCTGGTCCCCTTACCTGAACTGACGCGGCGCTTTACGCTTTACGCTTGACTTAACACATTGGGGTTGTTCATTAGGAGTTTCACGATGGAAATGCTGAAGTTTGGTAAGTTTGCTGCGCTGGCTCTGGCCATGGCCGTAGCTGTAGGTTGCTCTTCGAAAGGCGGCGACGACGCTGGTCAAGGCGCTGTTGACCCTAACGCTGGCTACGGTGCCAACACTGGCGCTGTTGACGGCAGCCTGAGCGAAGAAGCAGCTCTGCGCGCAATCACCACCTTCTACTTCGAATACGACAGCTCGGACCTGAAGCCAGAAGCCATGCGCGCTCTGGACGTTCATGCCAAGGACCTGAAAGGCAACGGCGCTCGCGTCGTGCTGGAAGGTAACACCGACGAGCGTGGTACTCGCGAATACAACATGGCTCTGGGCGAGCGTCGTGCGAAAGCCGTTCAACGCTACCTGGTTCTGCAAGGCGTCTCTCCTGCCCAGCTGGAACTGGTTTCCTACGGCGAAGAGCGTCCAGTTGCCACCGGCAACGACGAGCAGTCCTGGGCTCAGAACCGTCGCGTCGAACTGCGTAAGTAATTCGATATGCGAATGTGCCGTCGTGCTGTAACCGTCCTGGCGCTCAGCCTGCCACTCGTGGCTTGGGCTGAGGTTCCTGTTGTTGATGACAACGCTGGCTATAGCGGCGCAAGCAGCTACCCGCCATCGGGTTATGGTACGAACGGCGCCTACGCCGGGGGAGGGGTTACCGCCCCTGCCTCGGCGCAGGGTCAGTTGTTCCTGCAACTGCAGCAGATGCAGGATCAGCTGTCGCGTCAACAAGGCATCATCGAAGAGCTGCAAAACGATGTTGCGCGCATGAAACAGGAAAGCCTGGAACGTTACCAGGACCTGGATCGGCGTATTGGAACCGGCGCTCCTGCCGAAGCTCCCCAGAATTCTCCAGCGGGTGGCGAAGCCGCCGCTGGCGCCGCTGCAGGTGCTGCCGCCGCGCAAGCACCTGCGGCCAGTAGCGAACCTGGCGATCCGGCCAAAGAGAAGCTCTACTACGACGCTGCTTTTGACCTGATCAAAGCCAAGGATTTCGACAAGGCCAGCCAGGCGTTCAACGCCTTTCTGCGCAAATACCCCAACAGTCAGTACGCCGGCAACGCCCAGTACTGGCTGGGTGAAGTGAACCTGGCCAAAGGCGACCTGCAAGCTGCAGGGCAGGCTTTCGCCAAGGTCAGCCAGCTGTATCCCAAGCACAACAAGGTGCCGGATTCGCTGTACAAGCTGGCCGACGTAGAGCGCCGCCTGGGTCACACTGACCGGGTCAAAGGCATTCTGCAGCAAGTCATTACCCAGTACCCGGGTACTTCGGCTGCACAACTGGCCCAGCGCGACCTGCAGAAGCTCTGAGTCAGCCGTTTAGAAAGAAACCCGCGCTAGTCGCGGGTTTTTTCGTTAGAGGGATGGTGCACAAACTCCTTGCCGGATCACGGCGCAGGCCGCATTCTGCGGGCCTTTCAGCCCTGGATTGACCGGGGCACAACAGCCGTTTAGAGGGCCATTCCACCGAGGCGCATGCTCGGTGCACGTGACCCGGTGCCAGGAGTTGCGCCATGTCTGACCATCTCATGAAACGAGACGGAAGGTTCATCTACCGCCGCCGCTTTCCGGTCGAGGTTGCTAGCATTGTGGGTCGGGCCGAGTTCCGTAAAGCACTAGGAACTAGCGACCGCAAAGAGGCGTTACAACTGGCGCGTGTCGTGTCGGTGGACTTTGATCGGACCTGTGCCGAAGCAATGGGTCAGACCGTCCTGGCAGGCAGTGCAGGAGGGGGCTCGGCCGCTGGCGCGCCTTCTCCAAGGGTGACGGCAGACGCGATCCTAGAGCGCCTACAGGCTGTTGTAGAGCAGGCTACTCGCTCGGTCATTGAGGCCCTTGAGCCTAGCCAGCGGTTGACTCCTACCTGGGCCGCCGAACTGGAATGGCGAAAGGAAGCATGGTTGGCGGTTGCCAAGGGGCAACATCCAGGCGCAGCCGAGTACAGTCCTTTGGAAGCGATGGCCGTACATAGGGCGTTAGAAGCCCTTGAACGGGGGGAGATTCCCTCTTTTGGCAGCGCTGGTTCCTCAGTGGCAAGTGGCAGCGTAGGCATTGCCAAGACCCCTTCAGAGCCTGCCGAACCACCCCCTACTCCGGTGCAGCGGGCGCGCCAAGGCCAGACCACTGCCGCTGAGTTTCGGCGGACCTTGGACAAATACCTGGCCCATGCCACTCCACGACGTGGCCAGCAGGTGCAGACCCTATGCCGGGACGCCCTTCGTTGGCCAGCCACTCCAGCGGAGCAGGTGCAGAGCATCCTTGATTATGGTCAGCGCCGTCTTGTCGAGGGCATGAAGGCGTCGTCTCTCAATACCAGCACCAACGCCATTCTGGCCGTGCTTCGCTGCATGCCGGGTTGGGAGGGGATCAAACTGCCAAAGCTGGACGCCACTGCCAAGACCATTCGTTCCGGCGCTGGTGCCAGGAAGGAGGCCCGCCAGCCGATCCCTGTGGCGATGCTCCGGGCGTGCATCCAGAACATGCGCGATACCGCGCCGGAAGCGGACTACGCAGCGCTGCTCATCCTGGCTCGCTACGGTTTGCGCCCGTCCGAGTTGTTGCGCGAGGGGGCGGAGGCATTGGCGGTGCGAGAGGACATCATGGGTGGCAAGGAACTGGTGTTCCAGGCGGGGCTGTCCGGCAGGAAGACCGACGCTAGTCGACGTGACCTACCTGTGCATGAGGATGATGCTCGGCTATTCAGGCTGGTATTGGCCGAGAGGGGAGAGCCAGCCGACCTGGGCCGTAGGACGGAGCAGCGGGTGCGCCGATTGCATGATCTTCTCGGACGTCGTCTGCCTGCTGGTCACACCTTGTACGGTGTCCGGCACACCGTGGCTGACCTGATGCGTCATGCCGGGGCCACTGAGCAGCAGGCGGGGGCAATCCTTGGGCACGTTGGGAGGCAGAGCATGACCAGCATCTACGGTGGCAAGTCGGCTTTGACTGCTCAACGGGAACTGCTGGGCAAGGTGCGTCAGTTGCTTGAAAGTTCTCCGGCCTAAATTCGTTGCAATCGTGCGCGGCGGGAGTCTGACCCGATCAAGGCCAAACTCCCCCGTAGGGCATGTATAGCAAGGGTTTTGACAGCGCTATGGGCCATAAGCCCTCGCCGCTACTTGGCGCGGAGTCGTTTGAACTCCTCGTCTCCGACGACCGGGGCGGTAGGGCCTTGCCCCTTGAGCAAGCTGATGGAGTGCTCGCAGTCGGTTAGGTTGTGGTAGCTCTCAGAGCTAACGGCGATGGTCTTTGAGTTCTTTGCCACAAAGCGCCAGCGCCATTCTTTGGCTGTGTCCTTATAGATATAGAAATACGCAACCTCGGCCATCGGTGACTCTCCATTTGCGATTAGGAGTGTCGACGCTAGCAATTGGCCACGGCGGCTGTCTACTGCTTCCAGTCAACCAAAGAGCAGTTAACAAACTCTTGACGAACGACAACAGATTGTTATGCTCGACCCCAAGCCACCCAGCAAGGAGTCAGCAGCATGCAAGTCGTCGCCTATTACCGAGTATCGACCGAGAAGCAAGGGCGCTCTGGGCTGGGGCTGGAGGCTCAGCGGGAGTACATCCAGACCGCCGCGCAGCAGGCAGGGTGGGAAGTGGTAGCCGAGTATACCGAGGCAGGTGTCAGCGGCACCGTGCATCCCCTGGAGCGCCCGGAGGGGGCCAAGGCGTTTGGTCACGGTCTGCCGGTGGTGGTGGCCAAGCTGGACCGCCTGAGCCGCGACGTAGAGCATATCTCTGGGATGATGAAGCGGGCTGAGTTCCGTGTCGCCACCATGCCCAACGCAGATACCTTGCAACTCCATCTATACGCGGCCCTAGCCGAGCAAGAGCGCACGTTTATCAGTCAGCGTACCAAGGCCGCTCTGGCGTCCCTCAAGGCACGTGCCGAGGGCGGAGATACAGAGGCGCTGGCGAAAGTCGAACGACGCTCAAAGGGGCGCGCAGTAGGGCAGGTAGCGGGACAGGCCGCTGCTGTGGATGCAGTAAAGGCGAAGGCGGACCGTTGGGCCGATAGCATGGCCTCACATATCAAGGCCGGGATGTTCGATGGCTGCCGGACGCTGGCTGCTATGGCCTCGTGGCTCAACGATCAAGGGCATCGGACTGCGCGTGGCGCATCGTTCAACCCGATGCAGGTGAAGCGGCTGTTAGAGCGTCTGGGCATTGCCTTCCCCTGATCTAGCCTGGCTCTGCACTCCCGGCCTAATCTGTGCTGGCTCCGCGCTGAGAGCCGTTCCTGGCCTTGTCTGGGCTACCTGCCCGCTAGGCCTTGTAACCAAGGGGCTATTGGCCGGGATATGGAACCACTGTTTTTAATTGTCACATACAGTAGTAGAGCAAAGTAACCACCTGGCTGCGCTCTGCCGGTTCTGTTTGTTGCGTGTAACCCTACGTGTTCGCGGCGCCTGCCACCCTAAGTGGGCGCCGTGCTTTTTACCCTCCAGCACCGACCATCATCGCTACCCGAGCAGACCTGCAACAGCGTGGACTGCCTGCCCCGGTTTACCCGGCATCTGATACACCCCGTCCCACCTGATTACTTTCCGTACCCCTCGACACACTACCTGTCTGGAGACCTTGAATCTCTTGGCGGGAACGCTTTCGACTTCCCGCACACCGCTACTTGAAACTATTGGAGGCATCATGTCCAACAACACCCAGTTGCAAGGCCGTCCCGCGCTTTTGGCTGCCCGAATCGTCCGCTTTATGCGCCTTAACTTCACCCAATCTGCACCACAACCAATCACTACAACAGTCCTCCGCAAGGCCTTCCCCGATGTGCCGCGCAGCAGCCTGATGAACGCTATTGCCGCGCTCATCCGGCGTGCCGGATTACAAACCCGCTACCTGCCAGGAACGCACATCCGTGAATACTGCCCCGGCTCCCAAGCGTTCAACGTTTGGCGAATGCTGGACCGCGAACAGCAGGGGCGGCATGCCTGGACAGAGGCTCGGTTGCTCGACGCTTTGAACGAGCGCGGGGGTTACTAATGGCTCGACCACGCAAGATCAACCTTGATCGCCTTGGCCTGGAACTGCTTGCGGCAACTATCGACGGCACCCAACAGCGTTATAAGGACGCGAAGGAGCAGGGCTATCCCGTAGATGCCGCCACGATTTCGGCCAGCGTGTCGCTCCTCAAGTTGATTGAAGCCGCGAAGGCTGCCAGGCAGGAGGACAGCGCTGCCGAACTGGAGAAACTGCGCGAGCAATTCAAACGCCCGCCAACCACTCAATCCGCTGGCCCTGCATCACCGACCCAAAACGAACCCGCCAGCCGCGCAGCGCTTCTTGCTGAGTACGGCCTGGCCAATTCCGATTCCCCAACCTGATACAAGCCGATGTGACGGAGGGCTATTGCCTGAAACCTTCGGCTCCCGATATGCGAGGACCGATATGACCACCGCACAAATCCCGGCGCGCCTTGCTGCCGCCGTTGAAACGATCCATCTGCTGTATGCCGTGCACGATCTGCTGCCGCTCAAGAGCCAACGACAGGTTGCCGCCGAGCTGGGCATATCCCGTCGCCGAGTGGCTGCACTGGCGCAGTTAACCGCTCCGCTGGACATGAGCGCCACCGCCGATCAATCCGCTTTCTGGACTTCACACGAGGTAGCCCCCACCATGAAACGCACCGATGCAGTGGACGCACTCCTGGCTTTGGCTGCCCGCCCCGAGGGTGCCCGGTACCATGAATATGCAGATGTCCTGAAGGCACTGTTTGGCGTATCCGCTGACGGGTCGTTGAACATGCAGGAGCCCGAGCACCGCCGTCTGCGTGACGATGTGAAGCGCAAGGCCAAGGGCCAGGGGCGGGTAGCCCTATTTGTGCCAGCTTGGATTGCTGCGCACGACCCACGAGGTAGCCACCGCGCCATGCTGGACGCTGCTCAATCCGTCTTTGAAGCCATCGAACATGCTGCCCTTGAGTTCGCCCAGCGATTCCCAGGTGTACCCCATCAGACCGTCATGCACGAGCTGCGCTGCATAGCCATCCCCGGCTTCAGCAATGAGCCACTTGGTCAGCGCTTAGACCGCACCGCCGCTATCGTGGACCACCTGGCGAACCACCCTATTAACATAGTGCAGCAAATGGCCCGCCCAGTATCCGCGCGGGTTCCAGGGGTGGCAGTACCAGAAGTGGCTCACGATGATTCCGAGCTGGCCCGCCTCTGCATTTGATCGTTAGTTAACCGATCCCTACAGGCTCGCCCAGGTTCTTTTAGCGCGTCCTATCGCAACCTTACTAAATCCCATGCCCACGCCTTCCCAAAGCGCTAGACCTGCGCAGGCGAAGCCGTGGGCGGCATTCAAGGAGAACCCACATGACTACCCGTTATTCCCACATCGTCAGGGACGATCCGACCACCACACTAACCCTGGACCACAACGCCCTAGCGTTCGTCCTGCGCATGATGTCCCGCGACAAGGTGCGCGGCTTAACCCTGACCAAGCGCCTCAAGTGGGTTGCCCATGTACAGCGTGATGGCGTGCTCTATCAGCGCGAGTTTGCATATGGCGAGAAGGCCCAGGCCCTGGCGTGGCTGATCTGCACCCGTGCCCAGCTTCAAGCCACCGGCAAAGATGGTGACCGCCGAGGGAAGTGGAAGCGCTCGCCAGTCGAGGCGGCAGCATGATCCCGGCCAGCAATACGGGTGGCATCCACGAGCTGATTGGCATGATTCAGTCGGTGCAGGAAACGCCTGAGACTGAGGCCGCCAGGGCGGAGGCTATGGCCCGGCGACAACGTGGCCTGACTCATGCCGACCTTACCGAACTCTCTATGCAGGCGTATCAGTTTCGCCAAGCCCGAGAGGCGCAGCAGGCCGTCCAATCACAAGCAGCTATCAGCAGCGGCACAGTCGAGCAGTTCACCGCTGAGGTGATCGCAGGCGGCAATGCCGCAGGCACTCGCCGCCAGCGTCCAGGCTCCTCTCTCGGCATCAATACCTGACTGGCTGCATTCACGACCTCGATCCAAACCAATTACATGAGCACGCACCGGAGAACACAAATGTCTAAAATCAATAAGCAAGTTATCAACGCAATCGTATCGCCGCGCACCCAAGCCCTGTTAGGCGCCCTGCGCACCGCCATTACCTTGGGCCGCCTCGACGTGCCGGAACTCACCGCGCCCGCTGTCCCCCAGAACTACGCCGATGTGAAAGCCGGGCTGAGCCGTATGGCTGAGCGCTTCATTGACCCGGCCCGAGCCGAGGGCAAGCGCACTGGCGCTGATGATGTAGCGCGGGAGCTGGGCTCTGTACTTGCCCAGGCCGCACGATCCGGCATGCCACTGGCCGACCTTCCCTCGGCCATTCAGTACGACGATGAGGCGAGGCAGTACCGGGGGCAGCAGGCCGAGTACCTGCGCTCCAGCGATGCCCACGCTGCCCGCCAGGCTGAGGCAATCCAGACCTGGCTGGCCGACCTGCTGGCGGTTCTGCATGTGCGCGGCGTGTTGGGCGCTGACGTGGTGCGGGATGCCGCTGGCGCCGGTAACAAGACTATGGCCGCAACCGCGCTGGACCTCGTAGCCCGCGAGAAACTGAACACCGCCGGTGCCGCCGACCTGCCTGTCATGGCCGCTGGCCGTGGCCTGATGGTGCTTCTTGCCGCTGGCGTTGATCCCGCTGAACTGGTACTGACTGACCTTGAGGTGCTGGTGGCGCTGGCGGGTAGTGAGATCATTCCAGCCACTCTGCCTGGCGCTGGCCTATCGGCTGCTGACCTGTCATTCCGGGCTGGTGCGTCTCTGGTGAAGTTAAGTACCCGTGGCGCTGTCCTTTACCGTGAGGCCGATGCTCAAGGTGGCCGTGTAGTCCTGCCGCACAGTGTGCTGGTTGCCGTGAGCCAAGCCGCATTGGAGCAGTTACAGGCGGAAGTAGGCGAGCGCCTGGCCCGTACACCTCACCGATTCCAGGAGGCGGCGGTGGGCAATAGCTCTCTGGACCGGAGCCGCCGCGTCTTGCACGGCGGTGGTCTGGGCGGCTTCGCGGCGACTATTGGTTAATTGTTGGATGGCCCGCCTGCACGGCCTTGGCCTCTATGGTTGCTGGAATGGCCTTTCTAAGAACCGGCTCGAATCCTTGGCATCCAGGTATTGCCCGCGTGTCGAGAAGTGGCCCCCGGCGATGGCTTTAACTTCCCAGTCCTCCAGGTTACGACCTGCCAACTGCTCGGCATAGTAGACCCCGCACACGGCTTGCTGGCGTACGGCAATATCGCCATTGCGCGTGTATTGCCAGCGAGCCAAGAGGAAGCCGATACCGCCCCACAACAATACCTGCCACTGCTCCATGGGAATCTCCTCTTAATGGTGCTGGCAGTTTGATATGTGAATGCAGATTTCGCCAATCCGACTTGGCCTACATGTACCGTTCTAGTGGGGCACAAGCCCTGTGCACCGGACGTGACGCAACGAACCGACAAACGGCTCAAACCCAGTAAAATCAAGGCTTCTGGACTAATTGCCCGGTTCTTCGTTAGAATCTCTGCCCTTTTATTGAAATACGCTGCTGTGAACTACGCGATGACGGGTTTTCAGCGGTGCCTGACGGAGGCGGACAGCCTGTTTAGCTGTTACGCCCGTGGCGACTATGCAAGACACATTACGAATTACCGAAGTTTTTTACTCTTTGCAGGGTGAAACGCGTACCGCTGGCCTGCCCACGGTTTTTGTCCGTCTCACCGGCTGCCCGCTGCGCTGCCAGTATTGCGACAGCGAATACGCCTTCAGCGGCGGCACTGTCCGCACCCTTGATTCGATCCTCGAGCAGGTCGCAGGCTTCAAGCCGCGCTATGTCTGCGTCACCGGCGGCGAACCGCTGGCCCAGCCCAATGCCATTCCTTTGCTCACGCAGCTGTGTGACGCGGGCTATGAGGTTTCGCTGGAGACCAGCGGCGCCCTGGATATTTCCAGAGTGGACCCGCGTGTCAGCCGGGTCGTTGACCTGAAAACCCCAGGCTCCGAGGAAGCGCACCGTAACCGTTACGAGAACATCGAGCTGCTGACCGCCAATGATCAGGTCAAGTTCGTCATCTGTTCGCGTGAAGACTACGACTGGGCGGTGTCCAAACTCATTCAATACGGCCTGGAAAAACGTGCAGGTGAAGTGCTGTTCTCGCCAAGCCACCATCAGGTGAGCGCCACCGACCTCGCCGACTGGATTGTGGCCGATAATTTGCCGGTTCGTTTTCAGATGCAGTTGCACAAACTGCTCTGGAATGACGAACCGGGACGCTGACAGGAGCGCGATGCAATGACTGAGAAACGTGCGGTAATTCTGCTTTCCGGTGGCCTGGACTCGGCCACCGTGGTCGCCATGGCCAAGGCTGAGGGCTACAGCTGCTACACCATGAGCTTCGACTATGGCCAGCGCCATCGCGCGGAGCTGAACGCCGCCGCTCGGGTCGCCCGTGACCTGGGTGTGGTCGAGCACAAGGTCATTGGCCTGAACCTGGACGGCATCGGCGGCTCGGCCCTGACCGACAGCAGCATCGACGTGCCTGAGGCTCCGAGCGAGGGGATCCCGGTCACTTACGTCCCGGCGCGCAATACGGTGTTCCTGTCCCTGGCCCTGGGTTGGGCCGAGGTGCTTGAGGCGCGGGATATCTTTATCGGCGTCAACGCCGTGGACTATTCCGGTTATCCGGATTGCCGTCCGGAGTTTGTCGAGGCATTCGAGCGCATGGCCAACCTGGCCACCAAGGCTGGTGTCGAAGGCCAGGGATTCCGTATCCAGGCACCGCTGCAGAACCTGAGCAAGGCGCAGATCGTCCAGGCCGGTATGGCCCGCGGCGTGGACTATAGCCTGACGGTTTCCTGCTACCAGGCCGACGATGAAGGCCGTGCCTGCGGCAAATGCGACAGCTGCCGCCTGCGTGCTGACGGCTTCAAAGCAGCGGGTGTAGAAGACCCAACACGATATTTTTAAATTATTTTGCGATGGGGTGTTGATTTCCTGTTAGAAATCAGTATTATACGCGCCATCCAACGGGTCGTTAGCTCAGTTGGTAGAGCAGTTGGCTTTTAACCAATTGGTCGTAGGTTCGAATCCTACACGACCCACCATATGCTGTAAGTCAAAGCCCGCGTCCTGTAAAGGTCGCGGGCTTTTTCGTTTTGCCTGGCGAGCCCGGTGGCGGGGCTTGCCTTGGAACGCGGTGTGACTGACGCACCGCGATCGCAGGGCAAGCCGGCTCTTACCTTAGAACGCGTAGGTAGCCGAGAGGATCGCCGAGCGGGCATCGCCATACTCGATGGCCGACGAGCGTGCATCGGTACCGTTCTGCTGGCGCACACGTTCGACGTAGTCTTTGTCGAACAGGTTGTTGACGTTCAGCTGCAGGTCGAGGTTGTCGTTGACCCGATAGGCCACCATCGCATTGTGTAGCCAGTAGGCATCAAGCTTGGCACTGGTGCTGGAGGTTACGTTGCGCTCGCTGACGTAGCGTGCGCCATAGCCAAGGGTCCAGCCAGCGGGCAGCTCATAAGTGGTCCAGAGGTTGAACGAGCGCGGGGGCGTGTTGCCAAGCGCCTGGCCTTCCCGGGCGATGCCAGCGGCGGTGTCGGCGGCTTCCAGGGTTTCGCTGTCGAGGAAGGTGTAGTTGGCGAATACATCCCATTGTTCAGTGATGTGACCGGTCACGCCCACTTCCACGCCTTGCACGCGCTGTTTACCCGCCAGTTGGGTCGAACCGTCGGCCATGGTTTCGCGGGCGTTGCTCTTCTCTACACGGAACAACGCTGCATCCAGCTCCAGACGCTTATCCAGCAGCTCCCATTTGGTCCCCAGTTCCCAGGTCTCGTTTTTCTCTGGCGCCAGGTCTTCGGTCGCGGCAGTCAGGCCACCACCGGTGGAGGCCAGGCTTTCGGCGGAGGGGTTGAACGAGTTGCCCCAGGCGACGTAGATGCGTCCGTTCTCGGTCGGTTTGTAAACCAGGCCCGCGCGGCCGCTGAGCTTCTCGTCGGTGGACTCGAAGTCGGAGGTTTTGACATGAGCGGCGGAGTAGCCCTGAGCTTCACCTTTGAACTTGTCATAGCGCAGCCCCAGGTTCAGGTCCCATTGCTCATGCAGAGCGATGGTATCGAACACATAGAGCGCCTGGTTGGTCAGTTCAGTCTCGGTGTAGCCGCTGGTGGCCTTGTTGATCGGGCCAGACCAGTGACCGGGCGGATTGCTCAGGTCGTAACCGTCGCCTGGGTACAACGTAGTGCCAAGGCCATGGTTGTAGGTCTTCAGGTCCAGGGTTTCTCGTGAGATCTCCACGCCAGTGACTAGATCATGGCGCATGCCCAGCACATTGAAGTTGCTGATCAGGTTGGTCTGGTTGATCCACATTTCGGTGGTCGCATCGCGGCCATAGCCCTGTGGGCCTGCCGGACGGTAACGGCCCGGTGGGACGCCCTCGGTGTTTACGTGCGAGGCGGACACCGTGGTGTCACGGGCGATATGGCTGTAGCGGGTGAGGTTCTGCAGGCGCAGGTTATCGTTGAAGTCGTGCTCGAAGTTGGCTGTGAGGGAGCTTTGCTCGATCTCTTCTTTATCAAGGTTTTTCCAGCCGAAATAGTCTTCGCGATCGACACCACCCATTTTCTTGCCGTCGAGGGCCGGTACGCCATAGTCAGGCAGGTTGTCGTCCACCTGATGGAACGCACTCAGCGTCAGGCGCGTGGATTCGCTCAAACCCAGGCGCAGGGAGGGGGCGATCCCCCAGCGCTCACGGTCAATTTCTTCGCGACCGGCGACATCGTTCTGGTGGCCCATGAGGTTGATCCGCAAGGCGCTGTTATCACCCACGCCCTCCAGAGGCTGGTTGCTGTCCAGGGTCATGCGGTAGTAATTGTCGGTACCGACACTGCCACCCAGGCGGGTGAAGGCGCGATCCTGCGGCTGCTTGCTGATGATGTTGATGCTGCCGCCGGTTGTGCCGGCACCGCCGAACACCGAGTTCGGCCCTTTGATCACTTCGACTTGCTCGACATTGAAGGTGTCGGTGCGATTGGTCTGGGCGCTGTCGCGCAAACCGTCAATCTGGATGTTGCTGTTGGCCGAGAAGCCACGGATGTTGATGCTGTCGCCCGAGCCACCGCCGCCTTCGCCAGCGTTGAAGGTGATGCCAGAGACGTTGGACAGCACTTGGCGAAGGCTCAGGGCTTGCTGCTCCTGAATCACCTGGGCAGGCACTACAGTGATGGTCTGGGGCGTATCAAGCAGTGATGTGGCGATTTTGCTCGATGCCGAGTGCTCGGTTTTGTAGGGGCTGCCGGGCTTGGCATCTACGTTGATGTTGTCCAGTTGCAGGGGCTTTTGCTGCGATTGCTCGGCGAGCACGAGACTGCTTGAAGACGCAACGGCTAAGCCAAGGGCTGAAGCGATGAAGGAGCTGGAGGAACGAGTGGAGGAGAGCGAGCCTGCCATGTTGAGTGCGACCTAATGAGACAATAGATTATTTGTTATTGAGAATCATTGGCAATCGTATATGCACTCTGTCGCACTTGAGAAACATTTTCATATGTCTCGAATGTAAGTAAATGTTGCTATCTGCTGAGGGGCTGGAGGCGGGGGGGGGTTTGCATGGCTGAAGCTATCTGGCCATCAGATGGTCGTCAGGCCTTGCGGGCAATGTACTGGAAATGCTCAGACTGATTTATAGTGGCCGCCTCTCCAATGGTGCCTTCGGGATTAGGGAAGTCGTGTGTTTTTGAGGTTTGTTCTGATCGCCGTAATGCTGGCGATTTCGGCGTGTAGTTCCCACACCCCCAGTCCGCATGTCTCCGCCAACAAAGTCATGACCGGCAGCTACAAGGTCAAGCGCGGCGACACCTTGTATTCGATTGCCTCGCGCCATGGCTGGAGCTTCAAGGAGCTGGCGCGCTACAACGGCATCAGTGCGCCTTACGCGGTGAATGTGGGGCAGACCATTCGCTTTGGTGGCTCGAAAACCACGACGCGCACCACGACCACAACCGCCAGCAAGGGCAAGCCTGTTGCCCCGGCTACCAATGTCACCTTGCGCGGTTGGGCGTGGCCGCTGCAGGGCACGGTGATTGGTCGCTACTCGGCAGCCGATAAACTCAGCAAGGGCATTCGCATTGCCGCGACGCAGGGGCAGCCGGTGTTCGCCAGCCTTGGCGGCAAGGTGGCGTTCGCCACCAATATCCGCGGCTATGGCAACCTGATCATCCTCCAGCACGGCACGTCCCATGCCAGCGTTTACGGCCACAACAGCAAACTGCTGGTCAAAGAAGGGCAAACCGTCAGCAAGGGCCAGAAGATCGCCGAAGCGGGAGACCTGGATGCCGATCGCGTGCAGCTGTATTTCGAGATTCGCCAGAACGGCAAGCCGGTAAATCCGCTGAGCGTACTGCCAGCCGAAAGCTGAACTACTGGTACTTGATCACGATACCCTTGAGTTTGCGTCCTTCAACCGTGTGGATGTCACGGTCCCACAGCGGTCCGCTGACGTAGGCCGACTGCGGTTGGATGCGGTCGTAGACCACCACCACGGCGTCGCCGCCGATCTTGGCGGCTTCGTCACGCAGCTTCTGTTCGACATCACTGATCGGCGGTGCCGGCTCGACGCTGGCATCCACGAGGATCTCACCCAGTCGGGAATGCGGGCGCAGCGGTTCGCGGCGCAGCACCTCGACATTGGCGGCGTTGGTGGGGGCTGCATGGGCAACCCCGACATACTCGGTAGTGCGCGCATCAATGCTGCTGCAGCCGGCCAACACCAGCAGCAGCGCGCCTGACAAGCAGAGCTTGCTGACCGTTTTCATCGTTTCTCCCCTCCAGTGCCCGTTGCCATGCGCAACCGAACTTAACTGACAGTAGCTGCAATTGGGTCGCTGGCAAGGGCCTGGAGCAGGGCGCTATGCGCAAGGTTCAGCCCAGCACCTCACGCAGCCGGTACCACATCATGCCCAGCGCCAGCAGCGGCGAGCGCAGCGCCTTGCCGCCAGGGAAGGTCATGTGCGGCACGGCGCTGAACACATCCATGCCCTGGCTGTGGCCGGCATCGATTGCCTCGGCCAGCAGGCGCGCAGTCCAGTGGGTGACGTTCAGGCCATGCCCGGAATAGCCCATGGCGTAGTACACGTTGGGGTGCTGCGACAGGCGGCCAACCTGAGGGAAGCGGTTGGCAGTGATGCCGATCTTGCCGCCCCACTGGAACTCGATGCGGGTGTCGGCCAGTTGCGGGAACACTTTGAGCATCTTCGGCCGCATGTACCCGGCAATGTCCAGCGGGTCGCGCCCGGAGTAATGACAGGCGCCGCCGAACAGCAGGCGCCGGTCCGCAGTGAGCCGGTAGTAATCCAGGCCGACTTTCTGGTCGCACAACGCCAGGTTCTGCGGGATCAGTTCATTGGCCAGCGCTGGCGACAGAGGCTCGGTGGTGATGATGTAACTGCCAGCAGGCAGCACCTTGCCGCTCAGGCGCGGCTCGAGCTCTTCCAGGTGAGCGTTGCACGCCAGCACCAGGCTGCCGGCCCGCACGCTGCCGTGGGCACAGCGCACTTGTACAGTGGCACCGTGGTTGATCTCCAGCACCGGGCTGTGTTCGAAGATCCGTACGCCGAGGGCGGCCGCCACGCGCGCCTCGCCCAACACCAGGTTGAGCGGGTGCAGGTGGCCCGAGCCACGGTCGATCAAGCCGCCGGCATAAACCGAGGAGGCGACCACTTCGCGCATCCGCTCAGGGCCGACCAGTTGGGTTTCATGGCGGTAGTCCAGGGCTGCCAGGCTGTCCTGCTCGGCGCGGAAAGCGGCGAACTGGGCCGGGGTATTGGCCAGTTCGCAGAAACCCCAGCGCAGGTCGCAGTCGATGTTGTGCTCGTTGATGCGCTTGGCCACCACTTCGACCGATTCGATGCCGGCACGCTGCAGGTATTTCACCCCGTCCTGGCCGACGTAGCGGGCAAAGCCTTCGACCTCATGGCCGATGCCGCGAATCAGCTGGCCGCCGTTGCGGCCACTGGCACCCCAGCCGATGCGACGGGCTTCCAGGAGGATCACCGAGAGGCCGCGCTGGGCCAGTTCGATTGCGGTGTTGACGCCGGTAAAACCGCCGCCGATCACACACACGTCGGCACTGAGTTCAGCGCTCAGCACCGGGTGTTCAGGCATCGCAGCGACCGATGCCCGGTAGTAGGAGCTGGCATGTTGCGCAGCAGGATTCATAGAGGCTCCCTGGTTCATTTGTTCGACTTCACTTTGCTCCAGGAGCGGGTCATCACCCGCATGATCTGCGGGGTCGGGGTGTTGGAGACGTACAGTTTGTCCAGCACCGCCTGCGGCGGGTACACCTCGGGGTTCTTGACCAGATCGGCGTCCATGTACTGCTGGGACGGTGGCACGGCGTTGGCATAACCGACGGTGGCGCTGACCTTGGCGATCACTTGCGGGTCGAGCAGGTAGTTCACAAAGGCATAGGCTTCTTTCGGATTGCTGGCGTCGGCGGGAATGGCCAGCAGGTCGAACCACAGGTTGGCGCCTTCCTTGGGAATGGCGTAGGCAATGTTGACGCCATTGTTGGCTTCCTTGGCGCGGTTGGCCGCCTGGAACACATCGCCGGAGTAGCCGAAGGCCACGCAGATATCACCGTTGGCCAGGTCCGAGACGTACTTGGAGGAGTGGAAGTAGGTGATGTAGGGGCGCAGGCTCAGCAGCTTGGCCTCGGCCTTTTTGTAGTCCTCGACATTATTGCTGCGCGGGTCCATGCCCATGTAGTTGAGGACCGCCGGGAACAGTTCATCCGCGGAGTCCATGAAGGACACGCCGCATTTGCTGAGCTTCTTGAGGTTCTCCGGTTCGAACATCACCGCCCACGAGTCGATGTGATCGACCCCCAGCACCTGCTTGACCTTGTCGACGTTGTAGCCGATGCCATTGGTGCCCCACAGGTAGGGCACCGAATGCTGGTTGCCGCTGTCGTTCTCTTCCAGGGCCTTGAGCAGCACCGGGTCGAGGTTTTTCCAGTTCGGCAGTTGCTCGCGGTCGAGTTTCAGGAACGCGCCGGCTTTGACCTGGCGCGCGAGAAAGTGGTTGGAAGGCACGACCACGTCGTAACCGGTGCGACCGGCCAGCAACTTGCCTTCCAGGGTTTCGTTGGAGTCGAACACGTCATAGATGACCTTGATACCGGTGCTGCCCTGGAAATCCGCCAGGGTGGTTTCACCGATATAGTCGGTCCAGTTGTACACGCTGACACTGGGCTGGGCCTGGGCTGTGGCGCTGACCAGCAGCGCCAGGGTCGCACTTGCAACTGTTTTCAATGAACGCATATCGACACCTCTTGGAATTGTTTTATCGACGTTTGGTACCCGGCACGGCTCAGACGCTGAGCAGCAGGAACTCCCGCTCCCACGAACTGATCACGCGCTTGAAGTTTTCATGTTCGGCGCGCTTGACCGCGACATAGCCACGCACGAACTTGCTGCCCAGGTGCTGCTCGACGCTCGGGCAGTCTTCCATGTTGGCCAGGGCGTCTTCGATGGTGATCGGCAGGCGCAGGTTGCGCCGCTCATAGGCGCGGCCCTGCACCGGAGCGCTGGGGTTGATCTTCTCGACCATGCCCAGGTAGCCGCACAGCAGGCTCGCGGCGATCGCCAGGTAAGGGTTGGCGTCGGCGCCTGGCAGGCGGTTTTCCACACGCATGGCGTCGGGGCTCGAGGTCGGCACACGCAAGCCCACGGTGCGGTTCTCTTCACCCCACTCGACGTTCACCGGTGCCGAGGTATCGGGCAGGAAGCGGCGGAACGAGTTGACGTTGGGGGCGAACATCGGCAACACCTTGGGGATGTACTTCTGCAGGCCGCCGATGTGCTGCAGGAACAGCTCGCTCATCTGCCCGTCTTCGTTGACGAAGATCGGTTTGCCGGTGGCGATGTCGATCACGCTCTGGTGCAGGTGCATGGCGCTGCCGGGCTCGTCGCCCACTGGCTTGGCCATGAAGGTGGCGGTGACATTGTGCTTGAGCGCCGCCTCACGCATGGTGCGCTTGAACACGGTGATCTGGTCGGCCAGATCCAGAGCGTCGCCGTGACGGAAGTTGATCTCCATCTGTGCCGGGCCGTCTTCGTGGATCAGTGTGTCGAGGTCCAGGCCCTGGGCTTCGCACCAGTCGTAGACGTCTTCGAACAGCGGGTCGAATTCGTTGGCGGCGTCGATGGAGAACGACTGGCGACCGCTTTCGGCACGGCCCGAACGGCCCAGTGGCGCCTGCAGCGGCAAGTCAGGGTCTTCGCAGCGCTGGGTAAGATAGAACTCCATCTCGGGCGCGACGATTGGCTGCCAGCCCTTGTCGGCGTACAGCTTGAGTACTTTTTTCAGGACGTTGCGCGGCGACAGTTCGATCGGGTTGCCCTGCTTGTCGAAGGTGTCGTGGATGACGATGGCGGTCGGCTCGATAGCCCATGGCACCACGTATACCGCGGCTGAGTCCGGGCGGCAGACCATGTCGATGTCGGCCGGATCAAGCAGGTCGTAGTAGATGTCGTCGTCGACGAAATCCCCGGTTACCGTTTGCAACAACACACTTTCCGGCAGGCGCATGCCTCGCTCATGCAGGAACTTGTTGGTGGGTGCGATTTTGCCGCGGGCGATCCCGGTCAGGTCACTGACCACGCACTCGACTTCGGTAATCTTGTGTTCTTTCAGCCACGCAGACAGCTGATCGAAAGGGGCATTCATAAAGACCTCGTTATTGGTTTTATTCCGCGCCAGGACCAGCGATCAAGGCCGGTATGCCGTCTGGACGACTTCCCCTGCAGCGCGTTGAGGTCTATCTTGGGTGAGCCTTGAACATCCATCTATCCACTTTTCGCAGGATAAAATGCACCAACAGAGTGCATAAAGAGCCGCTCATGACAACGGAAAGTCCGTTTCAGGTACAAGCTTTCAGCACCGCCGACGTCGGCGAACAAGTGCGTGCCACACCCAGCTGGACCCAGCATTACCAGCAGATGTCGCCCGGGCATTTCGCCGGTCAAGTGCGTTGCCTGGACCTGCAGGGCGTGGAGATCTACGAAGAATTCATGAACACCCGGGTCGAGCAGAATTTCAGTGCACCGCCGGGTGCCCTGGCGTTCTGTTTCGATCGCACCGACAACACCCTGTACCTGCTCAACGGCGAGAGCCGCAACATCTGGATCACCCCGGAGAACTACCAGGAAGTGGCGGTGGTGTTCGGCCCCGAGTTCGTCCAGCGTCACAGCCTGGACATCGCCCGTCTCGAAGGGCTGTTCATGGCGCCGCTCAATTCGGGACAGAACGCGCTGTTCGGGCGCTGGTTGAGCAGCACCCTGACGCGTCTGGGCCAGGAGACCGACCTGCCGAACCGTGAAGCGCTGGCCGAGCAACTGCTTGAAGATTGCCTGTTCATTCTCGACAACGCCTGTGTCCGCCTGGATCGCGGCGCGCTGTGGCGGCGTACCGAGGAGCGCACGATCATGCGCCGGGTCGGCGAGTGGGCCGCCGATTGTCCGGAGGAGACCCTCAACCTGCTGGAGCTGGCGCAGGTCGCCGGGGTGTCGTTGCGTCAGCTGCAGCAGGCATTCAAGGCCTTTACCGGCATGACCCCGGCGCACTGGCTGCGCTTGCGCCGTCTGAACAGTGCGCGCCGCGAACTGCTGGGCGCGCGGGCGGGTGGCAGTACCGTGGCCGAAGTGGCGATGCATTGGTCGTTCTGGCACCTGGGACGGTTCTCCAGCAGCTACCAGCAATTGTTCAAGGAGTTGCCCAGCGAAACGCTGAAACGAGCACAGCAGCGCACTTGAGCTGCGAAACGCTACGTATCTGACTCTGTCGGCGAGAGGGCCTGCAGTGGTATGTTCTGTCGAATAAATGAAGTCGATAGATTGGAAAGACCATGCCAAGAGCCTCCCACCAAGACCTGCGTCGCGCGTTTCGTCAACTCCTTGCTTCCCCTGCCTGTTACCACACGGCTTCCGTGTTTGACCCGATGTCGGCGCGTATCGCCGCCGATCTGGGTTTCGAGGTAGGTATTCTGGGTGGTTCGGTCGCTTCCCTGCAGGTGCTGGCTGCACCTGATTTTGCCCTGATCACCCTCAGCGAGTTTGCCGAGCAGGCCACGCGTATTGGCCGGGTGGCGCAATTGCCGGTGATTGCCGACGCCGACCACGGCTATGGCAACGCCTTGAACGTCATGCGTACGGTCACCGAGCTGGAGCGTGCCGGTATCGCTGCGCTGACGATTGAAGACACCTTGCTGCCCGCCCAGTTCGGACGCAAGTCCACCGACCTGATCAGCATTGCCGAAGGCGTTGGCAAGATCCGTGCGGCCCTGGAGGCGCGCGTCGATCCGGAGCTGTCGATCATCGCCCGGACCAACGCCGCGTTGATCCCGGTCGAAGAAGTGATTGCCCGCACCGTGGCCTATCAGAATGCCGGCGCCGATGCGTTGTGCATGGTTGGCATCCGTGATTTCGACCACCTCGAACAGATCGCCAAGCACCTGAGCGTGCCGTTGATGCTGGTGACCTACGGCAACCCGCAACTGCATGACGATGCTCGCCTGGCGCAACTGGGTGTGCGCATTGCCGTAGACGGCCACGGCGCTTACTTTGCCGCGATCAAGGCGACCTACGACTGCCTGCGTGAGCAACGGCGGATCACCAGCAGCGCCTCGGACCTGAGCGCCACCGAACTGACCCATACCTACACCGTACCTGGCGACTACATCGTCTGGGCCCGTGAGTTCATGGACGTCAACGAATAGGCCACAGGCCTTGCTGCAACAACTCTCAACAAATGGACAAGCGGAACAATTCATGAAGAAGACAGTGGGTGTACTTTCAGGCCTGGTAGTTGCCGTGGCTGCAGCCTGCACGGCCGGCGCCTGGTACACCGGCAAGCAATTGCCTGAAGTGCTTGAGCAGGCCATGGCGCAAGCCAATGTGCAGCTCAAGCAATCGTCAGGGTTGAGCGGCAAAGTGACCCTGGAGCTGGCATCGCTGGAGTCACACCTGTTCTCCAGCACTGCGCGTTACCGGGTCAAGGTTACCGAGCTCAAGGGCGCTGACGGGGCGGAGAGTTTCGAGCTGGGCTTTGTCGATCATATCGAGCACGGCCCGTTGCCTTGGAGCCGGGTCAAGGCGTTGAAACTCATGCCAGTGATGGCGGCCAGTAACTATGCACTGGAGAAGGATGCGTTCACTGCCGAGTGGTTCACCGCCAGCGCTGAGGTGCCGCCGGTATACGGACAGAACAGCCTGGGCTACGACGGCTCGACAGACGGCACGCTGATCATGCCGCCGATGCAAGTGACCGAGGTAGGTGGGGCCACGACCAAGTTTTCCGGTCTGGCGATTCAGGCCAGCGGCACGCGTGATGGCGAGCAGATCAAATTCAGTGGTGCTGCGCCGAGCTTCAGCCTCAACAATGTTGACGAGCAAAGCGGGCGCTTGAAGCTGGAGCTGAAGAACCTGAGCCTTGTCGGTGACTTGAAAAAGACGCCCTATGGTTTCTATGTCGGCCGCACCGACATGATGCTTGATCAGCTCAGTGTGAGCGGGGGCGAAGAGCAGAAGGTTTTGTTGCTCAAGCAACTGGAGCAGAACAGCGAGTCCCGGGCGGATGGCGATCAGTTTGGCGGCAGCATCGTCTACAAGGTTGGCGACATCAACTTTGACGGCCAGCCGGTAGGTTCCAGTGCAATGGTCTGGAACCTGAAGAACATTGACATGCCATCCATGCAGACCCTGATTGCCTGGTACCAGAGCCGTCTGCCGGAGTTCGAGGCGGCCGCAGCACAAGGCCAGGTGTTGCCGACCTTGCCGATGACCGAGGCGGAAAAGGCCGAGGTCAGCGCCAGCGTCCAGCAACTACTGGCCGCGAAGCCGCAGATTGCCCTGGAGGACTTTTCGTTCAAGACTGCCAATGGCGAAAGCCACTTCAAGCTGAGTGTCGATCTGGGCAAGCCGTCTTCGCTGGAGCTGCCATCGGCTGAGCTGTACAAGCAGATGATCACCCAGGTGCAAAGTACGCTGCAGTTGTCCAAACCGATGATTGGCGACCTGGCTACCCTGCAGGCCCGTCTGCAGGGTCAGAGCGATGCGCAGGTGCTTGCCCAGCAAGCGGCGCAAACCGGGGAAATGCTCGGCATGATGGCGGTGCAGAGCCAGATGGCCACGGTGCAGGGCAACGACATCCTCGCCAATCTGCACTATGCCGACGGTATGGTCGACTTCAACGGCCAGAAAATGACTGTCGAGCAGTTTGCCAGCCTGATCATGGCCAACCTCGGTGCCATGCACCCGGCCGAGGGCTGATGTCTGGCCCCGGGGCGGCAAGTCAGTCGTTCCGGGGCTTGTTTCACTAAAAAAACCTTTTGAATTCATCCGATTATCTGTAGCCTTCGGCATCCCATAAAAACCCGAGGCCGCAGAAGGTCTTTGGTTCTGCCTGCTGCGCCGTTCAGCGCCTCGCATGCAGAGCCGGTAACCGATTTGCCAGGGCTCGGTGATACACTCGACTTACGCGCACAAGCGCCTGCAGGTCCAGCGATCATGACCCAGATTTCCGAACGCCTTTTGGTGCAAGCCCACCTCGATGCCAAGCAGCCCAAGCCGCTGACGCCCGAGCAAGAGGCCGACTACCGCGCCGCCATCGCCGCCGAACTCAAGGCGCAGAACGCGGTGCTGGTTGCCCATTACTACTGTGATCCGGTGATCCAGGCCCTGGCCGAGGAAACCGGCGGCTGCGTGTCCGACTCGCTTGAGATGGCCCGCTTCGGCAACAAGCACCCAGCCAGCACAGTGATCGTCGCCGGCGTACGCTTCATGGGCGAGACGGCAAAAATCCTCAACCCGGAAAAGCGCGTACTGATGCCGACCCTGGAAGCGACCTGTTCGCTTGACCTGGGTTGCCCGGTCGAAGAGTTTTCGGCGTTCTGCGACAAGCACCCGGAGCGCACCGTGGTGGTCTATGCCAATACCTCGGCGGCGGTCAAAGCCCGTGCCGACTGGGTGGTGACCTCCAGCTGCGCGCTGGAAATCGTCGAGAGCCTGATGGACAACGGCGAAACCATCATCTGGGGGCCGGACCAGCACCTGGGCCGCTATATCCAGAAACAGACCGGCGCTGACATGCTGCTCTGGGATGGCGCCTGCATCGTCCATGAAGAGTTCAAGTCGCGCCAGTTGGCCGATATGAAGGCCCTGTACCCTGATGCTGCGATCCTGGTGCACCCGGAGTCGCCGGAGGCGGTGATCGATTTGGCGGACGCTGTCGGTTCCACCAGCCAGCTGATTGCTGCGGCGCAAACGCTGCCGAACAAGACCTTCATCGTCGCTACCGACCGCGGCATCTTCTACAAGATGCAGCAGCTGTGCCCGGACAAGGTCTTCATCGAGGCCCCTACGGCCGGTAACGGCGCGGCCTGCCGTAGTTGCGCCCATTGCCCGTGGATGGCCATGAACACCCTGGAACGCACCCTGCAGTGCCTGCGTGAGGGCAGTAACGAGATATTCGTCGAACCTGCGCTGATTCCCCAGGCGATCAAGCCACTCAAGCGCATGCTCGATTTTACCCAGGCGGCGCGGATGAAGCTTTCAGGCAATGCCTGAGGTTCTCTTTCGTTAATGCCGGCCTCATCGCCGGCAAAGCCAGCTCCCACAGGGGCCGGGTGCGCCCGGTCATTGTGGGAGCCGGCCTTGCCGGCGATAGGGTGCCAAGCACCCTTTTTCAGCCTCAGCGCATCATGTCCTTGACCATCCGCTGCTGCTCCAGCAGCTCGCGCTGACGCGCATCGATCTTCGACGCCAGCACGAAGTTGTTGCCGGCCCGCTGCTTGGCATAGTCGAGCTGTTGCAGCGCCTGATCGAAGTCGCCGACCAGGGCAAAGTACTCGGCACGCGCCTGGTGCAAGCCAATGGTATTGCCGGACAAGCCGCGAACCTCAGCGACGTCATACCAGACATCCGGATCATCCGGGCGATTCTTGAGTAGCGCATCCAGGGCCTTTTCCGCTTCAGCCGGACGGTTTTGCTTAAGCAGCAGGTCAATCCGCGCCTGCTGTAACGGGTAATTCGCCGGGTACAACGTACGCATGCGCTCAACCCGCTGTTGGGCATCGGCCAGGCGATTGTTGGTAACGTCCAGGTCGATCTGCGCCAGGTTGTAGGTGACGTCGTTGGGCGCTTTGTCCAGCAGGGGCTTGAGGGTATCCCGCGCCTCGTTGAGGCGGCCACCTTTGATCAGCGCCAGGGCCAGGCCGTAGCGGGCCGAGTCGAGCTTCGGGTTCTCATCCAGCTGGGCGCGGAAGCGCTTGGCGGCAAGGCCAGGGGTCTCTTCGAATTGCAGTTGAACGCGGGCGCGGATCAGCTGATAACGCTGGCTGTCTTCTGTACCGCCCTTAGGCGCTTGTTCGGCGCGGTTGCGGGTGTCGGCGATACGCGATTCGGTAACCGGGTGAGTCAGGAGAAACTCCGGCGGCTTGGCGTCGTAGCGGTACTGACGCATCAGGCGTTCGAACATGCTCGGCATGTTGCGCGGGTCGTAGCCGGCTTTTTCCAGGTTCTGGATACCGATACGGTCGGCTTCCTGTTCATTTTGCCGGGAGAAGCGCCGCTGCTCCTGAATGGCTGCGGCCTGGGTGCCGGCAATCGCAGCGATACCGGCATCGCCGGCACCGGCGGCGGCCGCAACGATGCCGACCAGCAGCGCCCCCATCATCGGCAACTGCATGCGCTGCTGGGCCTCGACGCCACGGGCAAAGTGGCGTTGCGACAAGTGCGCAAGTTCGTGGGCCAGTACCGAGGCATATTCGCCTTCAGTCTTGGCATTGAGGAACAGACCGCCGTTGACCCCGACAATTCCGCCGGGGGCGGCAAAGGCGTTGAGTTGAGGGCTGTTGATGAGGATGAATTCCAGGCGCCGGTCCTGCAGCTGGCTGGTTTCGGCCAGGCGGTAGACGCTGGTTTCGACATAGTCCTTGAGCTGGGGATCGTTCAGTTGGCTGACATTGCCCCGCAGCAAACTGAGCCAGGCGCGGCCCAGCTGATGTTCCTGTTGCGGGGAAACAATGGCAGAACTGGCGTCGCCAAGTGACGGCAGGTCGTCGGCATGGCTGGGGAGCGCCATCAAACAGGCCAGCGTCAGCAGGGTAGGGCGCAGAAAATTCATGCACGAAGCTCTGGTCGACAAAGAGCCTTACTGTAGCTGGCTCACACGTTGGCGACCAGTGGCGGTATTCTACGAGGCTTGACTGATTCTGCCTGCCTGGAGCAACCGATGAGCGATACCCCGACGTTTGACGCTGAACTCGACGCCTGCGGCCTGAACTGCCCGCTGCCGCTGCTCAAGGCGAAGATGGAGCTGAATCGGCTGGCCAGTGGCGCGGTGCTCAAGGTGATCGCCACCGATGCCGGGTCGCAACGCGATTTTCGCACTTTTGCCAGATTGGCCGGTCATACGCTGCTGCTCGAAACAGCCGAGGCAGGTGTGTACACCTACTGGTTGCAGAAAGCCTGAGTTTTTCTCCCCTAAGGATCGTCAATGTTCAAAGTGCTTCGCGACTGGATGCAACGCTACTTCTCGGATGAAGAGGCGGTGGTATTGGCGGTCTTGCTGGTTCTGGCCTTCACTGCCGTCCTGACCCTGGGCGGTATGCTTGCGCCGGTGCTTGCCGGTATGGTCCTGGCGTTCCTCATGCAGGGGCTGGTCAACGCCCTGGAGCGTTTGCGGGTGCCGACCCGCTATGCCGTCGGCCTGGTCTTCACCCTGTTCATGGGCGCCCTGGCGGTGTTCTTGCTGGTCCTGGTGCCGTTGCTCTGGCATCAGCTGATCACCCTGTTCAACGAGCTGCCGGGCATGCTGGGCAAGTGGCAATCGCTGTTGCTGCTGTTGCCTGAGCGTTATCCGCACCTGGTCTCCGATGAGCAGGTGCTGCGCGCGATCGAAGCCATGCGCGGGGAGATCGGCAAGTTCGGGCAGTGGGCGTTGACCTTCTCGCTCTCCAGCCTGCCGCTGCTGGTCAACATCATGATCTACCTGGTGTTGGTGCCGATCCTGGTGTTCTTCTTCCTCAAGGACCGCGAGCTGATTGCCCGTTGGGTCAGCGGTTACCTGCCGCGTGAGCGGGCGTTGATGACCCGGGTGGCCGAGGAAATGAACCGGCAGATTGCCAACTACATTCGCGGCAAAGGCATCGAGATCCTGATCTGCGGCGTGGCGACCTACATCGCCTTCATCGCTCTGGGACTCAACTATGCGGCGCTGCTGGCGTTGCTGGTGGGTTTGTCGGTGGTGGTGCCGTATGTCGGCGCAGTGGTGGTGACGGTACCGGTCACCCTGATCGCGCTGTTCCAGTGGGGCTGGGGCGACCAGTTCATCTACCTGATGGCGGTGTACGCAATCATCCAGGCGCTGGATGGCAACGTGCTGGTGCCGTTGCTGTTCTCTGAGGCGGTGAGCCTGCACCCGGTGGCGATCATCTGCGCGGTATTGCTGTTTGGCGGGCTGTGGGGGTTCTGGGGGATCTTCTTTGCGATTCCGCTGGCGACCCTGTTCAAGGCGGTGCTTGATGCCTGGCCGCGGCAGGAGCCCGCAGTAGCGCCGCTGCTCTAATCCCTGGGGCGTGGCAACCGGCCCCTCGCTGGCAAGGCCAGCTCCCACAGATACTGCATGCACCTGCACCTGTGGGAGCCGGCCTTGCCGGCGATAGTGTCACCGCGATTTCAGGCCTTGTTCAGCGCCTGTGCTTCAGCCAGTACCGCTTCCACATGTCCTGGCACTTTCACGCCACGCCAGGCCTTGCGCAGCACACCGTTCTTGTCGATCAGGAAGGTGCTGCGATCAACGCCCATGTATTCCTTGCCATAAAGCTTCTTCAGCTTGATCACGTCGAACAGCTGGCACAGGGCTTCGTCCTTGTCGCTGATCAGCTCGAACGGGAACGCCTGCTTGGCCTTGAAGTTTTCGTGAGACTTGATGCCGTCCCGCGATACGCCGAAAACCACGGTGTTGGCCGCTTCGAAGGCGTCATGCAGGTCACGGAAACCCTGACCTTCAGTGGTGCAGCCCGGGGTGCTGTCCTTGGGATAGAAGTACAGCACCACTTGCTTGCCTTTCAGATCAGCCAGGCTGACGCTCTGGCCGCTGGTGGCCTGGGCCTGGAAATCGGCGACGGGTTGGTCGAGTTCAACGGCCATGGAAAGCTTCCTTACAGTGGGTTCTGTGGGCGCCAGGGTTCGATCAGCGCATCCAGGTTCAGGGCATCGGAGAAGTCCAGGAACTGGTCACGCAACCAGCTGATCTGGGTGCCGGCCGGCAGCGTCACGGTGAACGTGGCGTTGAGCATGGTGCCGCCGGTCTGAGGCGCCTGGTAGGTGTCGCAGGTGAGGTTTTCCAGCTCGACATGGTGGTCGATGAAAAACTGGCACAGCTCGTTGATGATGTCCGGGCGATAGGCGGCGCTGACATAGGCGACATACGGCAGGGCCAGCGGACGCACTTCAAGCTCGGCGCTACGCACCACATTCACGGTGAAGGTGTGCTTCTTGGCCAGGCCCGGCAGGGCTGCCTCGAAACGCGCCAGCGCGTCCCAGCTGCCGGCAACCTGCAGGACCAGTGCACTGCACTCGCCGTGGCGGGTCAGGCGCGAGGTCACGACCGAGCAGCGATTGTCGTTGCTGGCCCGGCACAGGATGTTGGTCAGTTCCATGGGATTGGCGCCCAGAGCACTGATGACAAGGAATTGTTCGCGAACGGTGGGGGTGGACATGCAGCATTCCTAAAGCGATGAGCGGTCGGTACCTGACGGGTCAGAATGGCGGGAGGGCGTGGTCCCGGGGCTCAGGATCGAGGCTTTGGGCACTGCCTGCGCAGGTTGTCGGCAGCCCGGCGGGCCACTGTGTACCGATCAAAGAGAGAAGGGTAGCGAAAATGGCCGCCGAGGGGAATGCTCCAGCCGCCTGCTTCGCTTGTGCAAGGCCGATGGCGCCAGTACCATTACCGCTCTCTTTTTCCGGCAGGAGCAGTTTCATGATTGCGGGCAGTATGGTGGCATTGGTCACACCCATGGATGCACAAGGGCGTCTTGATTGGGACAGCCTCGACAAACTTGTAGACTTCCACCTGGAAAACGGCACCCATGCGATCGTTGCAGTCGGCACCACCGGTGAGTCCGCGACCCTGGATGTCGAAGAGCACATTCTGGTTATCAAGCACGTGGTCGAGCGCGTCAAGCACAGCAAGCACCCTATTCCGGTGATCGCCGGCACCGGCGCGAACTCCACCGCTGAAGCCGTGCACCTGACCCGCAACGCCAAGAACGCTGGCGCCGACGCCTGCCTGCTGGTGGTGCCGTACTACAACAAGCCGACCCAGGAAGGCCTGTACCAGCACTTCAAGCACATTGCCGAATCCGTCGACATCCCGCAGATCCTCTACAACGTTCCTGGCCGCACCTCCTGCGACATGCAGGCCGAGACCGTGATCCGTCTGTCGAGCGTGCCGAACATCATCGGTATCAAGGAAGCCACCGGCGACCTGAAACGCGCCAAGGCCATCCTTGACGGCGTGAGCAAGGACTTCATCGTGCTGTCCGGCGATGATCCGACCGCGGTCGAGCTGATCCTGCTGGGCGGCAAAGGCAACATCTCCGTTACCGCCAACGTCGCCCCGCGCGAAATGGCTGATCTGTGCGAAGCCGCCCTTGCGGGCAATGCCGAGAAGGCTCGCGCGATCAACGAAAAACTCATGCCCCTGCACAAGGACCTGTTCATCGAAGCCAACCCGATTCCGGTGAAGTGGGCTTTGGTCGAAATGGGCCTGATGCACAAAGGCATCCGCCTGCCGCTGACCTGGCTGAGCGAATCCTGTCACGATACGGTACGCCAGGCCATGCGCCAGTGCGGCCTGCAGTTTTAATTGAGGACGTACACCGCATGAAGCGATTGGCTGGTCTTTCCGCCCTTGCCTTGATCATCTCCAGCACCAGTGGTTGTGGCTGGCTCTGGGGCGAAGAGGGTTACTTCCGTGACCGTGGCAGCGATTATCTGGAGGCCACGCAGAAGGCGCCGATGCAGATGCCACCGGACATCAGCAGCGCCAAGCGGCTTGATCCGCTGCTGCCGATCCCGCGCAACGTCGCCGACGACAACGTCAAGGGCGAGTTCGAAGTGCCGCGCCCACAACCATTGAGCGCGGCTGCCGATATCAGCGATTTCAGCCTGCAGAAGAGCGGCAGTTCCCGTTGGGTCCTGGCTCAGCGCGCCCCGGCCGAAGTCTGGCCGGTGGCTCGGCAGTTCTTTGAAGACAACGGCTTCCGTATCGCCGAAGAGCGCCCGCAGACCGGTGAGTTCAACACCACCTGGCAGCGTTTTGACGAGCTCTCCGGCGCCATGGCCAGCCGTCTGGCCAGTGCTTCGAGCAGCCGCGACAACGAAGTGCGTGCGCGTATCCGCATTGAGCCAGGCGTGCAGCGCAACACCAGTGAAGTGTACATCGTCAGCGTCGAGCGTCCAGCTGGCAGCACCGCCGAGCCTGGTTTCCCGGCCCGTTCGGAAAACACCGGGGTCGATGCCATGCTGGTCGACGAAATGCTCGCCAGCATGACCCGCAGCGCCGAGAAGGGCGGTTCGGTGTCGTTGCTCGCCG
This sequence comes from Pseudomonas sp. GW821-FHT10B02, assembly GCF_059415665.1. Classification (NCBI taxonomy): domain Bacteria; kingdom Pseudomonadati; phylum Pseudomonadota; class Gammaproteobacteria; order Pseudomonadales; family Pseudomonadaceae; genus Pseudomonas; species Pseudomonas sp. GW821-FHT10B02. The sequence goes on from NZ_JBWKNR010000002.1 coordinate 468,380, forward strand.
CACGTGATTTCGATGCGCCAAGCCGTGTCAGCCTCAGCGAAGACGGTAGCGGTAACCCGGTACTGAACCTGGGTGCCGACCTCGATCGCGCCTGGTCCAGCGTTGGCCGTGCCCTGGAACAGGGCGAATGGCGGGTTGAAGACATCAACCGCAGCCTGGGCCTGTACTACATCAACCTGGCGGAAAAGGCCGAGGCCAAGGACCAGGAGCCGGGCTTCTTCGGCAAGCTGTTCGGCAGCGCGCCGAGCAAGGAAGAGCGCGAAGCCCGTGCCGAGCGTTACCAGGTGCGCCTGAGCAAGGTTGGCGACAGCGTCCAGGTTACCGTCGAGAAGAACATCAACACCGTGGCCCCGGCTGATGTCGCCCGCCGCGTGCTGAGCGTGATTCAGGACAACCTGGGTTAAGTGCGCTTCGCCGTACTTGGAAGTGGAAGCCAGGGAAATGGCACGCTGATCGCCAGTGACAACACCCTTGTCCTGGTCGATTGCGGCTTCTCCCTGCGTGAAACCGAGCGGCGCCTGGCGCTGCTTGGCGTTTCTGCCCAGCAATTGAGTGCTGTGCTGGTCACCCACGAACATGCCGACCACGTGCATGGGGTCGGTTTGCTGGCGCGGCGCTACAATGTACCGGTCTACCTCAGCCGCGGCACCTTGCGCGGCATGCGCAAACCGGTCGAGGCGGCGGGATTCCTGGCGGCAAACGAGACCCTGCAGATCGGCGCCTTGAACATCCGCGCCGTGGGCGTGACCCACGACGCGCTGGAGCCGTTGCAGTATGTGTTTGACGACGGCAGCCGGCGTTTCGGCGTGCTGACCGACCTGGGCTCCTACGACGCCGCCCTGCTGGAAAGTTACCAGGGCCTGGATGCCTTGCTGATCGAGGCCAACCACTGTCGCGACCTGCTCGGACGCGGGCCTTACCCGATGTTTCTCAAACAGCGGGTGGGTGGCGACTACGGACATTTGAACAACCACCAGGCCGCGCGCCTGGTGTCGGAGCTGGACTGGCAGAACCTGCAGCATCTGGTGCTGGCCCATCTCAGTAGCAAGAACAACCAGCCACAGCTGGCCCGGCAATGTTTCGTCGACACCCTCGGGTGCGACCCGGACTGGCTGCAAGTGGCCAACCAGGATTGCGGGCTCGACTGGCGCGAAATCGCCTAGCCCATCTTATTTAGCAAGCGGAGCCCATCATGGAAAAACGTGAAGAACTCTACCGCGGCAAAGCCAAGTCGGTTTACAAAACCGACGACGCTGACCGCTTGATCCTGCTGTTTCGCAACGACACCTCGGCGTTCGACGGCAAGCGTATCGAACAGCTCGACCGCAAGGGCATGGTGAACAACAAGTTCAACGCCTTCATCATGCAGAAGCTTGAAGAAGCCGGCATCCCTACCCAGTTCGACAAACTGCTGGGCGACAACGAGTGCCTGGTCAAGAAGCTCGACATGATCCCGGTTGAATGCGTCGTGCGTAACTACGCCGCCGGCAGCCTGGTCAAACGCCTGGGCGTGGAAGAGGGCATCAAGCTTGAGCCTTCGACCTTCGAACTGTTCCTCAAGAACGACGAGAAGGGCGATCCGTTCATCAACGAATCCCACGTTGTCGCCTTCGGCTGGGGCACCGCCGAGCAACTGGTGAAGATGAAAGCCCTGTCGCTCAAGGTCAACGAAGTGCTGAACAAGCTGTTCGACGACGCCGGCCTCTTGCTGGTCGACTTCAAGCTGGAATTCGGCGTCTTCCACGGCGAGATCGTCCTGGGTGACGAGTTCAGCCCGGACGGCTGCCGCCTGTGGGACAAAGAAACCCGCAAGAAGATGGACAAGGACCGCTTCCGTCAGGGTCTGGGCGACGTTATCGAAGCCTACGAAGAAGTTGCCAAACGCCTGGGCGTGCCGCTGTAAGCGGCAAGTTCACGCAAGCGCCTGATACCACGCGAATTTTTTTCGCAAACAGGCTTTGCCTTTAGGCAAACTGCTGGTATCATGCGCGCCACTGGAGAGATGCCGGAGTGGCCGAACGGGACGGATTCGAAATCCGTTGTACTGGCGACAGTACCTAGGGTTCAAATCCCTATCTCTCCGCCATATATCGAAAAGCCCCTGAATCGCAAGATTCAGGGGCTTTTTGTTTTCCGCTCAGATTTACGTCCGGGTGAGCACCGCGGCATCGGGACGCTTGAATTTGATCCGCCGGCTCCAGGCAATAGCGGGGCGTTCGAACAGCACATAGGCAATGGCTGCGAATGCGATACAGATCGCAATGATCAGGACAGTCGCCAGCAGGTCTGAAGCAATGCCGCTCGGCATGAAGCGCCGGAACACCCGCATGAAAGAGCCCGTCACCGGTGAATGGAACAAATACAGGCTGTAGGAAATCAAGCCAATCTTCTGCACCGGGTAGCTGGACAAAAAGCCAAGCGAGGCGGACCGATTGACCAGCAAGCAAAAGCCCAGGCCTGTCAGCCCGGCAGCAATGGTAAATGAGCTGTTGCTGGCCACGCCGATCAACAGAACCAATGCGCTGTAGCCAATGGCGATATAGCGGCTTTGCTTGGTGCCGGAAAGGGTTTGAGCACACAGCACCCCAGCCATGAAGCTGAACCAGAACGCGATGAATCCACCTTGCCAGCCTATCGACTGAATCAGCCCGGTGGGCCACAGCAGCGCCAATACAGCACTGATCCAGATTGGAATGTTCCGGGCTTTGAACGCTTCGCCGCCGCTGAGGTGATCGGCCAGCCAGAGCAATACAGCGAACGCGATATAAAACTGCACCTCGATACACAGCGTCCAGAACACCGAAATGATGTTTTCGCTGCCAAGCACACCTTGCAGAAACGCCAGGTGGCCGAGAATGTCGGTGGCACTGGGAATGTTGACCCCGCTTTGCCCAAGCATGTGTTTTGTGGCGATCACCAGCAAGCCCAGGGCAACAGCGGCATAGTAGGGCGGGGCGAGGCGCACCAGACGGCGGGCGACAAAGTTTGCGGCGTTGACGGTGTTCATCGGTACGCGAGCGGTGGTCGTCGCCATGACGATGCCGCTCAAGACGAAAAATATCGGTACGCCCAAGTGACCGGCATCGAAGACTGCAGCTTTCACCCAGCCTGGTATGGCTGCAAGCAGGGTGGGAATGTGGTTGCCTTCGGATAAGTGAAAGAGCACCACCCAGAACGCTGCGAAACACCGTAGTGCGTCAATCAGGGCCAGGCGATGTTTGTCGTCGGTGGTGATTCCACTCATACCCGCTTCTCCTTTCGCCCGCACTGGGTGTCGCTCTTCGGCCACTGAGCGCAAGCTTAGCAGCTGGGGCAACCTGTCAAGGGCTGACGCGGGTTTGCACCTGTTGCAGTTTCAAGCGTTCGATGGGTTCGGCGACTCCCGGTAAGTCTGGCGAAATTCGCCCGGTGGCATCCCGCGCCGGCTTTTGAAGGTGCGGTGGAACGAGCGCGGTTCGGTGAAGCCCAGGTACTGGGCGATGTCCTGGATCGGCAAGGTGCTGTGCAGCAGGTAGTGCTCCGCCAGTTCCTGGCGCAGGTCATCGAGGATTTGCTGGTAGGAGGTGTTGGCCTGGTGCAACTGGCGTTGCAGGGTGCGCACCGAGACGGCGAACTGTTCGGCCACCTGTTCCTTGCGCGGCAGCCCTTCCTTGAGCAGCTGGCGCAGGATGTTCTTCACCCGTTGCTCAAGCGAGGCGTCTTCCAGCGTGGCCATCAAACCCAGGGCGTGCTCTTCCAGGGTGCGCAGCAACTGCGCATCGGCCTGGCGCAAAGGCAGTTGCAGGTACGGCAGCGGGACAACGAGTGCCGAGTAGGGCTGGTCGAACAGCACCGGGCAGTCGAAGAATTGTTCGTACTGCTCGCGTTCGGTGTCCGCTGGCAGGGGATGTTCGAGCCACACCGCGGCAGGCGACAGCTGGGCGTCGGCGATCCAGCGCGCATACTGCAGCCAGGAACCAAGGACGTTTTCCACCAGGTGGCGGCGGATGCGCGGGCGTTGGTGGCGGCAGGTCCAGATCAGGTGCACGTGCTCGCCCTGCGCTTCGGCGCGGCTGACGCCCATGTCACCCACCAGCTTCTCGAACGGCATGATGCGATTCATGGCATCGCCCAGGGTCGCGCAGTTCATGGTGATGTAGCCCAGCACGTTCCAGGAGTTGGGCAACACGAATCGCGCCGAGTTGAGGCCGAACAGCGGATCGCCGGAATGCTCGCAAAAGTGATCGAGCAAGCGTTCATGGGCTTCGCCTGGCACGCGCAGGCTGTTGTCGCTCAGCTGTTGGGCTTGCAACCCGGCTACCGCAAGCGCCGGTTCAATGGCCATGCCCAGTTGTTCGGCATGACGCACGTACTTGAGCAGCGGGGGAACCGAGCTGTAGCCGAGGGATTGCATGATCGGGTTCCTTTTGATCGAAGCAGACAGGCGCAGATGAAGACCCTGAAAGGTAATTTGAAACCACCGCTAAAGTAAATGGCGGCAGCCGCATGCGGGTTGGCTCAATCGGCTACTCGAGCTGGCCGGATGTGACCGTGACAGGCTCGGGTGGCTGGCTACTATAGGCGCCTGAACTGTTACCTGATAAGAACCATAAAAGGACACACGCATGCGACGCTGGAACGGCTGGGGGGATGCAACCACGGTGGTCGAACTGCCGGCCCAGGGCGCAGGGTTTCTCGCTGCCCGGGTAGGCGCCGGGGCCGCGTTGCCCGACGCCACGCTGGAGGCGGCACTGGCGCGGGTGCCGGCCTCGCGCCTGGCGGCGCATCCGCTGTACAGCCTGGAGGCCCATGATCGTCTGCTGCATGCGCGTGGCCAGAGCTTGCCGGACTGGCTGGCGTTACGTGAAGGCTCGCTGGGGACCTACCCCGATGGGGTGGCGTTCCCGCAGAGTGTCGAGCAGATCCGCCAGTTGCTGGCGCTTGCCCACGATAAAGACCTGTGTCTGATTCCTTATGGTGGCGGCACCTCGGTGGCCGGACACATCAACCCGCCATCTTCCCCGCGGCCGGTGCTGACCGTGTCGCTGGCGCACATGAACCGCCTGCTCGATCTCGACGAGCAGAGTCTGCTGGCCACCTTCGGCCCCGGTGCCACCGGGCCGCAAGTGGAAAGCCAGTTACGTGCCCGCGGTTATACCCTTGGGCATTTCCCGCAGTCGTGGGAGCTGTCGACCCTGGGCGGCTGGGTTGCCAGTCGTTCCAGTGGCCAGCAGTCGCTACGCTATGGGCGCATCGAGCAGCTGTTCGCTGGCGGTACGCTGGAAACTTTCGCCGGCCCGTTGGAAATCGCAACCTTCCCGGCCTCGGCCGCAGGCCCTGATCTGCGCGAAGTGGTGCTGGGCAGTGAAGGGCGCTTCGGGATCATTTCCGAGGTCAAGGTGCGGATCACTCCGCTGCCAGCGGACGAGCGTTTCTACGGGGTGTTTCTGCCCGACTGGAACCTGGCGCTGCAAGCCATCCGCCAGTTGGCCCAGGCGCGCGTGCCGCTGTCGATGCTGCGCCTGTCGAATGCCGTGGAAACCGAAACCCAGCTGGCCCTGGCCGGGCATCCGCAGCAGATCGCCTGGCTGGAAAAATACCTGGCCTTGCGCGGTGCGCGTGCCGGGAAATGTATGCTGACCTTCGGCGTGACCGGCAACCGGCAGCAGAACGCATTGTCGCTGAAGCAGGCCCGGCAACACCTGAAGGCGTTTGGCGGGGTGTTCACCGGCACGCTGCTGGGCAACAAGTGGGCGCAGAACCGCTTCCGTTTTCCCTACCTGCGCGAGAATCTGTGGAACGCCGGTTACGTGGTCGACACCCTGGAAACCGCCACCGACTGGAGCAATGTCGACAACCTGCTCAATCGCATCGAAAGCAGCCTGCGCGACGGCCTGGCAGCCGAGGGCGAGCGGGTGCATGTGTTTACCCACCTGTCCCACGTCTATGGCGAAGGGTCGAGCATCTACACCACCTATGTGTTCCGCCCGGCGGCGAGTTATCCGGCCACCCTGGCGCGCTGGCAGGCGCTCAAGCATGCGGCCAGCCAGACCATCGTCGACAACCACGGCACGGTCAGTCACCAGCATGGCGTCGGCAAGGATCATGCGCCTTACCTGTTGCGCGAGAAGGGTGCGCGGGCACTGGACACCTTGCAGGCACTGAGCCGGCATTTTGACCCGGCCGGGCGCCTCAACCCCGGCACCCTGTTGCAGGAGTGACGGCATGAGCCAGGACTGGAATGCCGCGTGGCGACAGCAGGTGCTGCCGACCCTGGCGGATGAAACCTGGGACCTGATCGTCATCGGTGGCGGCATCAGCGGTGCCGGGATCCTGCGCGAAGCGGCCCGCCGTGGCTGGCGCTGCCTGCTGCTGGAACAGCGCGATTTTGCCTGGGGCACCTCCAGCCGCTCTTCGAAGATGGTCCATGGCGGCTTGCGCTACATCGCCAAGGGCCAGTGGCGCCTGACCCGCGACTCGGTGCACGAACGCCAGCGTCTGCTCGACGAAGCGCCGGGGCTGGTGGAGTCTGCAAGTTTCATGATGCCGCACTACCGTGGCGATTTTCCCGGGCCGCGGGTGCTGGGTGGGCTGTTGACGGTGTACGACGCCCTGGCCGGGCGGCGCAGCCATCGCTTTTATGATGCGCAACAACTGCACTACCTGGCGCCGGGTTTGAAGGAGGACCAGCTGCTGGGGGGTACCTGCTTCGTCGATGCACTGACCGATGATGCACGCCTGGTGATGCGTGTGCTGGCTGAGGCGCGGGCGGATGGCGCGCTGGCGCTCAATGGTGCGCGAGTCCGGCAACTGTTGCGCGAAAATGGCCGGGTCTGCGGTGTGCAGGTTGAGAACACTGAGGATGGCGAGCTGTTGCAGCTGCGTTGCCGGGCGCTGGCGGTGGCGACCGGCGCCTGGGCCGAGCGTCTGCGCCCGAGCGACGCGCCCCGGCAATTGCGACCGTTGCGCGGCAGTCATCTGGTGTTGGCCGGCTGGCGTTTACCGGTCGCTCAAGCGATCACTTTTTTGCACGCCCGCGATCGCCGGCCGGTGTTTGTCTTCCCGTGGGAAGGCACCACGGTGGTGGGCACCACGGACCTTGACCATCAGGACGATCTGGACCACAGCGCGAGCATCAGCAGTGAGGAACTCGACTACCTGCTGGCTGCCTGTGCCCAGCAGTTTCCCCAGGCTAACGTGGTTGCTGACGATGTACTGTCGACCTGGTCGGGGGTGCGCCCGGTGGTGGGCAGTGCTCGCGGGGAGCAGCAGGGCAAGCCGTCCAATGAAACCCGTGAGCATGTGCTGTGGCTCGAACCCGGCTGTGTGACCCTGGCCGGCGGCAAGCTGACCACGTTCCGGCCTCAGGCGCTCGAAGTGCTCAAGGCCTGTGCGCCGATGCTCGGGTGCGAAGTCAGCGATGACGGCGCCCCGGTGTTTGCTGCGGTACCGGCGTTGCCGATTGCGGGGCTCAACAGCCGCCAGTGGCGTCGCCTGGCCGGACGTCACGGGCGCGACCTGCCACGCCTGGCGCTATTGCTGGAACAGCTGGGCTGCGCCAGCGTCGGTGCCAGCGACACCTTGTGGGCGGAGCTGGCGTTTGCCTGCGACGCGGAACTGGTCCTGCACCTCGACGACCTGCTGCTGCGCCGCACCCGTATCGGCCTGTTGCTGGAGCGCGGAGCGGAGGATCATCTACCGGCCATCCGCCAGTTATGCCAGCCACGGCTGGGCTGGGACGATCTGCGCTGGCAGACGGAAGAACAGCGTTACCGGGCGTTGTGGCAACGCCACCATGGTTTGCCGGACGCCACGCACTGAATGCCCATTGAAGAGAGCTCCATGGATAACGACAAGAACAAGCGCTACCTGCTGGCAATCGACAATGGCACCCAGAGTGTGCGCGCGTTGCTGTTCGACCTGCAGGGTAATCTGCTGGGCAAGGGCAAGATCGAGTTGCACGCCTACACCTCGGCCCAACCGGGCTGGGCCGAGCAGGATCCGGATTATTACTGGGCCAAACTGGGCGAGGCCTGCCAGCTGTTGTGGCAGCAGACCGGCATCGATCGTACGCAAATCGCTGGGGTATCACTGACCACCCAGCGCGGAACAGTGATCAACGTCGATGCCCAGGGCAAGGCCCTGCGTCCGGCGATTCTGTGGCTCGATCAACGCCAGGCCGAGGTCGAGGGCGGGATCAAGGGACCATGGGGTTGGCTGTTCAAACTGGTCGGCGCGCAGGCCACCGTGGATTATTTCCGTGCCCAGGCCGAGGCCAACTGGATTGCCCAACACCAACCCGAGGTGTGGGCGGCGACCGACAAGTTTCTGCTGCTTTCGGGTTTTCTCACCCATCGCCTGTGCGGGCGATTCGTCGACTCGGTGGGTTGCTGCGTGGGCTACCTGCCGTTCGACTTCAAACGCCTGCGCTGGGCTGCACCTGCCGACTGGAAATGGCAGGCGCTGGCGGTGCGCGCGGAACAATTGCCGACGCTGCTCAAACCCGGCGAAACCCTGGGCCATATCAGCGCCGAGGCGAGCCGGCATACCGGCATTCCCGAAGGCGTGCCGCTGATCGCTGCGGGTGCCGACAAGGCCTGTGAAGTGCTCGGCGCCGGCGTGGTCGATGCGTCCACGGTGTGCCTGTCCTATGGCACCACCGCAACCATCACCACGACGCGTTCGCGTTATCTCGAAGTTGTCCCGTTGATTCCGCCTTATCCGGCGGCGGTACCGGATCAATACAACTGCGAAGTGATGATTTACCGTGGCTACTGGATGGTCAGCTGGTTCAAGAACGAGTTCGGCCTGCGCGAAATGCAGCAGGCCAAGGAGCAGGGGCTGGAGCCAGAGCAACTGTTCGACGCCCTGGTCAATGCGGTGCCGCCCGGCTCCATGGGGCTGATGCTGCAACCTTACTGGTCGCCGGGGATTCGTGAGCCGGACATGGAAGCCAAGGGCGCGATGATCGGCTTTGGTGACGTGCATACCCGCGCACATATCTATCGGGCGATCCTCGAAGGGCTGGCCTACGCCTTGCGCCAGGGCAAAGAGAAGCTGGAAAAGCGCTCGAAACAGTCGATTGAGCGTCTGCGCGTTGCCGGTGGCGGGTCGCAGAGTGATGCCGCGATGCAGCTCACGGCGGATATTTTCGGTCTGCCGGCCGAACGCCCGCATGTCTATGAAGCGTCGGGCCTGGGGGCGGCGATTTGCTGCGCGGTGGGCCTTGGCCTGCATGCCGACTTTCCCTCGGCGATTGCAGCGATGACCCGGGTGGGTACGGTGTTCACGCCACAGCCGGAGGCGCAGCAGGTTTATGAGCGGTTGTACAAGGAGGTCTATCTGCGCATGTACCGCCAGCTCAAACCGCTGTACCAGAGTATCCGGCAGATCACTGGTTACCCAGCCTAGCAGTCCCTCTACCGGTGGGAGCGGGCTTGCCCCGCGATTGCGATTTGCCAGTCACACCGCATCGCGGGGCAAGCCCGCTCCCACTGAGAGTTCGTGGCGCAATTGGAGAATTTATTTGGCGACATCGGACAGTGTCAGGGGCGGGGTCGGTTGTTAGGCTCAGCCCTCAAGCACATCCAATAAGAACTAATAACAATGAAGCTGAAACTTCTGCTGATGCTGCTCTGTGGCATCGCTCCGGCGGCATGGGGCTGGTCCAACCATACGGTTGGCAGCTACCTGGCATTGCAGGATTTGCCGGCGCTGCACGAAGCACCTCTGGTTGAGGTCGAGCCGCTGGAACAGTTTCTCGCTCAGCAATATGGCGCCATCGCCGTGCTGCTGGACGAGCAGGAGCGCTTCGCCCGTCAGCACTTTGCCCAGTATCCGTCGCGTCCCGACAACCTGAAGCTGCCCGCGGTGCCAGGGGACAATTTGCGCCACGCCTTCCTCAGCGCCTTGCGCATCAATCCGCAGATTCACCTGGCCATGGTCATCCAGCCGTTACCGGGGCAAGACCAGCCGCAGCGTGAACACCTCAAGGCCGAGCAGGTGATGGTCGAGCAGACCCTTTCGCCCTGGAACCGCCAGCGTTTCATCCGCCTGACCGAAGGCGAAAAAGTCACGCCGCTGGCGGTGTTGGCCAGCGCCGCCGACGAGCCGGATTACGGTCACGACATCAACCTGTTCAGCGACAACGCTGGTGAAGTGGCGGCGCTCTACGGCTTTGGTCCGCAGCCGTTTGGCGATGAGCGCTTCCAGTACAGCTCGCAGGCACCCTTCCATATGGGCTTCTTCCATGAGAACCCGGTGGTGTATGCCGCGGCCGGGTTTCTTCAGCGCAGTTGGCCGCACTGGCGGGCTTATCAGTACCTAGGGCTGGCGCGGTTGGCCTTCGCCACCGGCCATCCCTACTGGGGCTACCGCTTTCTCGGCTGGGGCATGCACCACGTTCAAGACCTGACCCAGCCCTATCACGCCAAACCACTGCCCGGTGTCGGTCTGCTCAGCATGTTGCTGATGGAAGGCAAGGCCCTGGCCGGTTACGACAGCGACAAGCACGCCGCCATCGAGCGGGTCGCCACCCGGCACATGGAAGTGGAGAAATATCAGGCCGCCTGGCTCTCTCGCCTGCTGCGCAACGGGCAGCGGGTGCATCCGATGCTCCAGGCCTACGCCGACACCGCGCAAGACGCCAGCTATCCGCCGTATTCGGTGGACTACCTGCGCGACGTGGTCAGTGCCCAGTCCGCCGCCGCAGGTGCTGCGTTTGATGAGGCTATCGGCCAGTGGCTGGCCACGGCACCGGTCACCAGCAGTTTCAGCACCGGTAACCAGGTGCAGCGTGAACGTTACGACCACCCGCAGCTCAACCAGCAGTTGTTCCAGCTGCTGGGCAATTTTGGCGCGCACAGCCGCAGCTATGCCCGTGCGGGCCTGGCGCCATCAGAGCGAGTCAGTGTCGCGCCGTAACCGCTGTCAGGACACAAAAACAACAAGATCAGCAAAGGGAGAAGCACACCATGGGGAATCGATTACGCCAGTCTGGCGCAGTGATGTCCGGGGTAGGGTTGGCGGGGCTGTTGCAATTGTACGCGCTCGAGGGCGCGCAGGCCGTCGAGTTCAAGGTGCTGGACAACCAGGTCACCGGCTCGCTCGACACCACCTTGTCCTATGGCCGCTTGTGGCGGGTCCAGGGGCGGGACAAAAGCAACGATGACATCAACACCAACGACGGCAATCGCAACTTCGACACCGGGCTGGCTTCGGAGGTCTACAAGATCACCTCGGAGCTGGAAGCCAACTACCAGAACTACGGGGTGTTCATGCGCGGTACCGCGTTCTACGACACCCAGTTGATGGACAAGCGCAACGACTACTACGACAACAACAACCCGTCGCAACCGAGCCAGAACTTCCCCAACGACGACCGTTTCACCGACCAGACCCGCGACATCGCCGGTCACCACATCGAGATGCTCGACGCCTATGTCTATGGCAGCTGGGACGTGGCGCAGATGCCGCTGACCGCGCGCCTCGGGCGCCAGGTATTCAACTGGGGCGAGGGCATGTTCTATCGCGGCGGGATCAACACCACCAACCCGGTGGATGCGGCGAAGTTTCGTTTGCCGGGCGCTGAGGTGAAGGAAGTATTGATGCCGGTGGAAGCCGTCAGTTTCAACATCGGCCTGACCGACAACCTGACACTGGAGAGTTTCTACCAGACCAACTGGAAGGAAACCCGCATCGACCCGGTCGGCACTTTCTACTCCCAGACCGACCTGTTCGCCGACGGCGGCAACACCGCCTACAACAACTTCAGCGGCACCGCCCTGGACAGCCCGGTGCCCGGTTTTGGCAATGTCATCGGTCTGTACGAGGGGCTGGGCAATGACCCGCTGTTCAGACAGGTCCTGGGCAGCACCGGCCTGTACGCCAACGGCGTGACCCCGGCGTTCGGCAATACGCTGAAAGTGGCGACCATCGGCAAGGACTTCAACGCCCGTAACGACGGGCAGTTCGGTTTCGCTTTCCGTTACATCGCAGAAGAGCTCAACAGCACCGAGTTCGGCCTGTACATGGTCAACTATCACGCCAAGGAGCCGACCATCTCCGCCGACCTGGGTGGCTACCAGGGCATCGACATGAACGCCCTGACCAACCTGCTGTCGGGCCTTGCCGGCAGCCAGGCCGCGGCGCTGGCCGGTGGTCTGGCTACCGCCGACGTGATGGGCAATATCCAGGCGCATCGGCGTTATGCCGAAGACATCCGCATGTACGGCTTCAGCTTCAATACCACCCTGGGGCAGGCGTCGGTATTTGGCGAAGTGGCCTACAGACCCAACCTGCCCATCGGCATCGCCGCCACCAACGACCTGATCGGCGACCTGGCCAATGGCGCTGCGGCCGCCGCTGCCGGTCAGACTGTCAACATCGGCGGGCAAATGGTCCAGCTCGACAGCCAGATCAACAACGCTGAGCGGGTGGAGTCCTTCAATACCTCACTGGGCACTATCTACAACTTCGGCCCGGGGCTGTCGTTCGACTCGATGTTCGGGGTGTTCGAACTGGCCTCCGAGCACTTGCGCGGCAGCAGCCTGCACTACACCGCTTTTGACGGCAGCACTCGCTACTACGCCGGTAGCGGCAACACCTCCTATGTATCCGGCGGTGATCGTGGTGACCAGGTCAACCGCAATTCCTACAGCTACACGGCGATGCTCAACGCGACCTGGAACGACGTCTACGCCGGGATCAACGTTTCACCCTATGTCGTCTACAAGGACGACTTCGAGGGCAACAGCTACCAGGCAGGCAACACCATCGAGGGCCGCAAGGCCTACACCCTGGGGATCAAAGCCAACTACCAAAACAAGCTCGAAGCCGAGTTGCAGTACACCGAGTTCTACGGTGGTGGCCAGAACAACAGCATTCGCGACCGTGACAACGTCGGCTTCAACCTCAAGTACTTCCTGTGAGTGCTCAGACCCCAAGGCCTACGGCCCGGTTTTTAATTCGGAGAACGTCCATGCTTCACACACCACGACTGCTCAAGACCACCCTGGCGCTGGTCCTGAGCCTGGCGGCCGGCGGTACGCTGGCCGCCATTTCGCCTCAACAGGCCGAGCAACTGAAAACCACCCTGACGCCCATGGGCGCCGAGCGCGCGGGCAACGCTGCCGGGACCATCCCGGCCTGGGACGGCGGCATCACCCAGGCGCCGCAGGGCTACAAGCCGGGCCAGCATCACCTGGACCCGTACGCGGCAGACAAGCCGTTGTTCACCATTACCAAGGCCAATCTGGAGCAATACAAGGACCAGTTGAGTGCGGGCCAGATCGCGCTGTTCAACAGCTACCCCGAGACCTTCCAGATGCCGGTGTACCCCAGCCGCCGTTCCGGCTCGGCACCGCAGTGGCTGTACGACAACACCTTCAAGAACGCCACCTCGGCCAAGCTGCTCGAAGGCGGCAACGGTTTCAGCGACGCCTATGGCGGCGTGCCGTTTCCCGTTCCCAAGGATGGCGTCGAGGCAGTGTGGAACCACATCACCCGTTATCGTGGCATCTACGTGGTGCGGCGTGCTTCCGAAGCGCCGGTGCAACGCAACGGCAGCTACGCGCTGGTGACGGCGCAACAGGAAGGGATGTTCAACTACTACCGCCCCGGTGGGCAGTATGCCGATCTGAAAAATATCCTGTTCTATTACCTGGCCTTCGTGAAGAGCCCGGCCCGCCTGGCCGGTGGCGCGACACTCGTTCACGAAACCCTCGACCAGATCAAGGACCCGCGTCAGGCCTGGATCTACGACGCCGGCCAACGCCGTGTACGGCGCGCGCCGAGCCTGGCGTACGACACGCCAATCGCCTCGTCCGACGGTTTGCGCACGGCCGACGACACCGACCTGTTCAACGGCTCGCCGGACCGCTATGACTGGAAGCTGGTGGGCAAGAAAGAGGTCTACATTCCTTACAACAACTACAAGGTCTCAAGCCCCGAGGTGAAGTACGCCGACTTGCTCAAGCCCGGGCATCTCAACCCGCAGTACACCCGTTATGAGCTGCACCGGGTGTGGGTGGTGGAAGGCACGCTCAAGGCAGGCGCGCGGCATATCTATTCCAAGCGCGTGCTGTTTCTTGACGAAGACAGCTGGGGTGCGGCGCTGGTCGACCAGTACGACGGGCGCGGGCAGTTGTGGCGGGTGTCGATGGGCTACCTGAAGAACTTCTACGACCTGCCCACCACCTGGAGTTCGCTGGACGTGTTCCACGATCTGCAGGCGCGTCGTTACTACGTGCAGAACCTGGATAACGAAGAAGCGCAGACCGTGGACTTTGCCCAGCCGGTGCCCGAGGACGCCTACTTCATGCCGTCGGCATTGCGCCAGCGCGGTACGCGCTAAGCGTCCTTGTAGGAGCGGATAAATCCGCTCCTACAGGATGGGAGCGGGCAGTAGCAGGTTTGCACGACCTTGCTGGATAAACTTGCAATCTGTGACGCGCTTGGCGGTGCGCAAAATTTGCCATCAGACAGGTCTGAACATTCTCCTGAACATGCCGACACTCAAGGCAAAGACTTTTTCCTGAGGAGTGTCTGCATGAGTGGCAAGCTAAAGGTAGCCAGTGTGGCCGTGCTGTTCAGCCTTTGTGCCGTGTGCCAGGCTGCAACCCCGATGGCTCAGGGGACGATCAGGTTTACCGGCAGCATCGTTGAGTCATCCTGCCAGACATCATCCCAGCCGGGTGGTTGGCGAATGGACGGCTGCCCCGCACTGGCTCGGGATACTGCCATCGATGTGCGTCGGATAGACCCACAGGCTTCAGTCAGCGCCCTGGACAGCACTTCAGTACAGGTCAAGCTGGTGGCCGAGAATGTCCAGGACCGTTACTACGATCAACAATATGCGCTGGTCGATCACGCAGGTAAACCGGTTACCAGCGGAAACTACCTGATTACGCTTACCTCGCCGTAACCCATCTAAAGCTCGATGTTGCCACCCGTACCCGGGCTTAAAGTCCGGGTATCGGGCCCTTGGGGAAGGTAACAACAAGATCTGTTAATATGCCCGGCTTCAACATCAGATCAGCGCATTTGCTCCTGCATGCTGGTCAAGCCGGGCCCTCGCGCTCGACATCATCCATCACCCAAGCGGTGGTGCCGAAGTGATTACTGAAGCGGTGGGCGTTTCCCATTGTTCCAGGCCATTCATATTGAAAAGGCACGGGTCGTCCTCTGGCGCCGGTTGCTTTACAGACTGAGCAGGGCGCTTTACCGGCCCTGCGCTTTATTTGGGAACAGACAATGACAGCCGTGATCAACGCACTGAATACCTTTTTCTATGGGTATGTCCTGATCTATGGCCTGCTGGCTGCAGGTATCTACTTTACTGTCCGCTTGGGCTTTATCCAGTTTCGCCATTTGCCCGAGTTCTTCCGTTCGGTGCTGCGTGCCCCGGCGAATGATCCCGGTGGCATCACGCCGTTTCAGGCGTTGTGTACCAGCCTGGCCTCGCGGGTCGGTACCGGTAACCTTGCCGGTGTGGCGGTGGCCATTACCCTCGGCGGGCCGGGTGCGGTGTTCTGGATGTGGGTGGTGGCCTCGCTGGGCATGGCCACGGCCTACGCGGAAAGCACCCTGGCGCAGCTGTATAAAGTGCGTAACAGCAACGGTGAGTATCGCGGCGGTCCTGCGTTCTATATCGCCAGGGGTTTGAATGCGCCTTGGGCAGCAGCGATTTTTTCGGTCTGCCTGATTATCGCTTTCGGCCTGGTGTTCGGTGCGGTGCAGGCCAACTCCATTGCCGATGCAACCCTTGGCGCCTTTGGTGTGCCCAAGCTGACCACCGGTGTGGCGCTGGCCGTGCTGGCCGGATTGGTGATTTTCGGCGGCATCAAGAAAATCGCGCGCATTGCCGAATGGGTCGTGCCGTTCATGGCCGGTGCCTACCTGCTGGTGGCG
This sequence comes from Pseudomonas sp. GW821-FHT10B02, assembly GCF_059415665.1. Classification (NCBI taxonomy): domain Bacteria; kingdom Pseudomonadati; phylum Pseudomonadota; class Gammaproteobacteria; order Pseudomonadales; family Pseudomonadaceae; genus Pseudomonas; species Pseudomonas sp. GW821-FHT10B02. Next base: position 484,268 of record NZ_JBWKNR010000002.1, read on the forward strand.
GTCTATGTGATCGTGGTCAATCTGGATGAAGTACCGGGCGTGCTGATGCTGATCGTCAAGAGTGCCTTCGGCATCGAGTCGGCGGTCGGCGGCGTGGCCGGGGCCTTGCTCAATGGCGTCAAACGCGGCCTGTTCTCCAACGAAGCGGGCATGGGTTCGGCGCCGAACATTGCCGCGGTGGCGACCCCCAACCCTCATCATCCTTCCTCGCAAGGCTTTGTCCAGGCCCTGGGCGTGTTCATCGATACGTTGCTGATCTGTACCGCCACCGCCATCATGATCCTGCTGTCCGGCGTGGTGCCTGGCCCTGACATGACCGGCACACCGCTGACCCAGGCGGCGATGAACGAACACATCGGCTGGGCCGGGCAGTACTTCATTGCCATTGCGATCTTCTTCTTTGCCTTCACTTCGATCATCGGCAACTACACCTATGCCGAAAACGCCATGGTGTATCTGAAACTGAACACCCGTCTGGGCCTGACCGTGCTGCGCACAGCAGCGTTGTTGATGGTGGTCTGGGGCGCCTATGAAAGCGTTACCACGGTGTTCGATGCCGCCGATGCGGCGATGGGCCTGATGGCGACCATCAACCTGGTTGCGATCTGCTTGCTGTCCGGCGTGGTGGTCAAGCTGACCCGGGATTACTTCGCGCAGAAGGCAGTGGGCACGCCGGAGTTCAACGCCAAGGATTATCCGGAGCTGGCGGGTAAGATCGATGCAGAGATCTGGGGGAAGGCGGATAGCCCCGAGCAAGCGCCTGATGCGTTGAAGGAACGGTGACAGATCGCGGGGCAAGCCCGCTCCCACAGAGCTCAGCCGGTGGGAGCGGGCTTGCCCCGCGATGCATTCGCTGTTTCCCTGCCATAATGCCCCGACTGTCCAACCATCCGTCAGGGCCTTGTGATGATCGGCTTCACCTTGCGTCAGCTGGAATACTTTGTTGCCGCCGCCGAGCAGGGCAGTGTCAGCGCTGCCGCCCGGGCCAAGCATATCTCCCAGCCATCGGTGTCGTTGGCGTTGTCACAGCTGGAGGCGAGCCTGGGTGAAAAGCTCTTTCACCGTCAGGTCAGCCGCGGCCTGGAGCTGACGCCGGCGGGCCGCAAGCTACTGGAGCAGGCGCGGCAGATGCTCAACCTGGCGACGGTGATCAGTGGCAGAGGCGAAGAGCAGACCACGGTGCGCGGCGCCTTGAGCCTGATCTGTTTCCAGGACCTGGGCCCTTACTACGCACCGCGCTTGTTGAGCGGCTTTCGCCTGCGCCATCCCGAGGTCACCATCACCCTGTTCGAAGCCGACCTGGCCGAGGTCAATCGCCGCCTCAGTGATGGCAAGGCCGAACTGGCGCTGACCTATGATGTCGGGCTGGATTCGCCGATCGAGAAACGCGTGCTGGCGCAATTGGCGCCCTATGCCCTGTTGCCTGCCGATCATCCCTTGGCCCAGCAGGAAAAGGTCTCGCTGGTCGATCTGGCCGCCGAGTGCCTGATCCTCGAAGACATCGCCAGGACCCGGGAATACTTCCTGTCGTTGTTCTGGGCCCATGATCTGCAACCGGCGGCGACGCAATTGACCCAGACCTTCGAGATGCAGCGCGGGCTGGTTGCCCACGGTTACGGGGTGGCATTGTCCTGTACACGGCCGGTAGGCGACTGCAGCTATGATGGCAAACCACTGGCTTGTCGGCCGCTGCTCGAAAGCGTAAGCCCACAGCCAGTGGTGTTGGCCCAGTCCAGTGCCATGCGTCCGTCAGCGGCGGCGCAGGCGTTCCTGGACTGGGCAAGCCAGCAATTCCCCGCCTGACTCAGCTCGCCGGATCGGCCACTGCCACCAGCGGTTTAGCCTTGCGTGCCACGCACAGCCAGTAGCCCAGCGACAGCAGGACCAGCCAGCCGATGCCGACATACAAGGCCATGCGGGTGTCCGGGAACCAGGCAAGTACACCGAAGATGAACAGCATGAACACCGCTGCGCAGGCCGGGCCGACCGGCCAGAGAGGCACCGGGAAGTGCAGCTTGGCCACTTCTTCGGTGCTCATGCCGCGGCGCATGACCATCTGCGACAGCAGGATCATCAGCCATACCCAGACAATCGAGAAGGTCACCACGGCGGCGAGGATCAAGAACAGGTTTTCGGGTGCCAGGTAGTTGAGCAGCACCCCGAACAGCAGCGCCACCGCCATCACCACCACGGTCATCCACGGCACCCCGAAGCGCGACAGACGCGAGAAACTGGCCGGCGCCTGACCGTTCTGGGCCATGCCGTACATCATGCGCCCGGCGCTGAAAATATCGCTGTTGATCGCTGACACCGCCGCCGAGATCACCACAATGTTCAGCAAGGTTGCCGCCGAGCTGATGCCCAGGCCGCTGAATATCTGCACGAAGGGGCTGCCTTCGCTGCCGATCCGCGTCCATGGGTAGATCGACATCAGCACGAACAGGGTGAACACGTAGAACAGCAGGATGCGCAGTGGTACCGAGTTGATCGCCTTGGGGATGACCCGCTGCGGGTCGCGGGCCTCACCGGCGGTAATGCCGATCATCTCGACGCCGCCGAAGGCAAACATCACCACGGTGAACGAGGCGATCATGCCGCCCACGCCATTGGGGAAGAACCCCCCGTGGCTCCACAGGTTGCTGATGCTAGCCAGTTGCTCACCGGAACCACCCAGCTGGATGCCGAACATCAGTACCGCAGCGCCGGCCAGGATCATCGACACAATCGCGGTGACCTTCAGCAGTGACAACCAGAACTCCAGCTCGCCGAACACCTTGACGCTGCACAGGTTCAGGGCGCCGATAAAGAACACGATGCCCAACACCCAGATCCAGCGCGGCGTTTCCGGGAACCAGAAGCTCATGTACACGCCGAAGGCAGTCACGTCCGCCAGGCACACCACCAGCATCGAGAAGGCATAGCTCCAGCCGGTCAAAAAGCCCGGAAAGCGCCCCAGGTACTGGCTCGCATACTGGCCGAACGAACCCGACACCGGGTTGCGCACCGCCATTTCGCCCAGGGCGCGCATCATCATGTAAATGGCCGCGCCGCCAATCAGGTAGGCCAGCAGTACCGAGGGGCCGGCGAGTTTGATCGCCGAGGCGGAGCCATAGAACAGCCCGGTGCCAATGGCAGAACCGAGCGCCATGAAACGAATATGACGGGTGCTCAGACCCCGCCGCAGGACGGTGTTGTTATCGTTCATCCCAGGTAACTCCTCATTGTTCTTATTGTTCAATCGCAAGGCGTTGAAGGAGACAGGCAGGGCTATTAACCGGTCAATTGCCGGGGCTGACAATAAGCACGGTCATACAGAATGCTGATAGTGGTGAATAGGCAAAGTGTCGTTTACCGCTGGCAGTCGGCGGTCCAATACTTTTGCCCATTACAACAAGAGAGGACTGCCCCGATGAATGCCAATACCGAACAGTTCCAGCGTGACGGAGCCATCGTCTTGCGCGGCGTGTTTCGCGACTGGATCGAGCGCTTGCGTGAAGGTTTCGAGCAGAACCTGGCCGATCCCAGCGCCTTTGCCATCGAAAACGTTGGCAGTGGCGAAGGCGGGCGGTTCTTCGAGGACTACTGCAACTGGCAACGCATACCGGCATTCAAGGACTTCGTGCTGAACTCACCGGCTGCGGCGATTGCCGGTGATCTGATGCAATCGCGTGAAGTGCAGGTGTTCCATGAACATATCCTGGTCAAGGAGCCTGGCACTTCCAAGCCGACGCCCTGGCACCAGGACTTGCCTTACTACTGTGTCGACGGTCTGCAGACGGCCAGCTACTGGATTCCACTGGATCCGGTGACTCGCCATAACACGTTGAGCGTGGTCCTGGGGTCGCATCGCTGGCCCAAGCCGGTGCGCCCGAAAAGCTGGGCCAGCAACAAGGATTTCTACGGTGCAACCGATGCCGGCTCCGGTGAAAGTGTGTTCATGGATATGCCCGACGTGGAGAACGGTGAATATGAGATTCTCTCGCCCGAACTGGAGCCGGGTGATGCGGTGGTCTTTGATTTTCGTACCGTGCATGGCGCTGCCGGCAATACCGGCAGCAATCGTCGCCGGGCGTTTTCAACCCGCTTCATGGGCGATGATGTGCGTTATGTCCAGCGGCCGGGCCGTACCTCGCCGCCGTTTCCGGGGATCGACCTGAACACCGGTGACCGGATGCGCGAGGACTGGTTTCCGGTGGTCTGGGCCCGCCGTTGAGGCCAGAGGAAGGGTAATTGAAAGCCCCGCAGTGAACTGCGGGGCTTTTTGCTATTCCGCGGGGGCGTTACGGTTTCACGTGGGCGACGATTTCGTCCTTGATTTTCAGACGTTCCTTGCGCAGTCGGGTGACAGTGTCATCCGCGCTGCTGCTGCTCTCGGCCTCGACCACTTCGGCGTCTTTGCGGTTGTATTCCTCGTGCAACTGGCTCAGCCGCGGGTCGGTTTTTTTCTTCTCGATGAATTGCTCTTTGGTCAGACCGAGATCTGCGAGTAGATCGTGCTTTACCGGCATTTCTTCACCTCTCCGGGGGTTTGGGGTGGAAGTCATGAACTATGAGGATAGTCGGATTTGTCGGGTTCCGTGGTTGAGGTAGTCTGTTGCAACATTTCTGAGCTCAGGGCCCCTGCAATGCCTCATCTCCACGTTGAATACAGCGAAAGCCTGCGTGAACTGGACGTCGACCGTCTGCTGCTGCGTCTGAACCATGCGCTGGTTTGCAGCGGCCAGTTCGCCGATGAACTGGACATCAAGAGCCGTGCCGTGGCCCTGGCCAGTTTCCGCGTGGGCACTGCCCTGCAGGAGCGCGCTTTCGCCCATATCAAACTGGCGATTCTCAGCGGCCGTTCGCCAGAGGTGAAACGGCAATTGTCGGCAAGCCTGCTGGAGGTGCTCAAAGAAGAAATTCCGGGCACGCCAGGCGTGGACATCCAGCTGTGCGTCGAGGTGCTCGATATTGATCGCGACTCTTATTCCAAAACGCATTTGCCGGCTTAATGGTCTTGCATAATTAATGTGAAAAAATGAATGGGTTATTGTGAAAAAAATGTAATGTTAAAATTGACGCCATCGCACTAAACGTTGGCGTCTTTTTCACAAAAAATTGATCCTGTTGTAATTAACGTTCGCTTGGTCCCAAGGCCGTGCCGCAACGGCACGCTTACCGATCAATAGCCAAGCGAGCATCATGTTCAAGATCAAACCCCTGCGGGCCGAATGGGTCACCCTGATTGCCAGCCTGTACCTGCTGGTCGCCTTCAACTCGGTACTCTGGCAGCATTTGTCGAGTGTCGTAGAGCCTGGCGTTTCGGGTGTTTTCCTGCGACTGGCGTTTGCCGTGCTGATCTTCTGCGCGTTCAACCTGGTGCTGACCTTTGTTGCTTTTCGCGGGGTATTGAAACCGATACTGGTTGTACTGTTTGTGATGGGCGCCGGCGCGGCTTACTTCATGAATCAATATGGTGTATTGATTGATGTTGGCATGTTGCGTAATACCGCTGAAACCAATGCCACGGAAGTGCGTGACTTACTCTCTGTGAAACTTGGGCTTTATATCGTACTGCTGGGTATTGTGCCTTCGCTGCTGCTGTATAAAACCCCGATCAACTATCGGGTCTGGTATCGCGAACTGTTTGGCAAGTTGCTCGCCAGTGTTGCATGTGTGGCCTTGCTCGGCGTGGTGGCGTTGCTCAATTACCAGGGGCTGGCTTCGCTGTTTCGCAACCATCATGAGATTCGCCTGATGTTGGTGCCCAGTAATGTGGTGGGTGCCTCTTTCGGTTATGTCGGTGAACGGCTCGGTACGGCGGCCAAGCCTTTTGCCAAGATCGGTGAAGACGCCCAGCGCGATCCGGCCTGGCAATATCATGCCCGCAGGTCACTGACGGTGCTGGTGGTGGGGGAGAGCGCGCGGGCAGAGAATTTCGGGCTGTTGGGCTACGGTCGTGACACCACACCGCAACTGAGCAAGGAAGCTGGGCTTATCGCTTTCAGTGATGTGCATTCCTGTGGAACCGAGACGGCGGTATCGGTGCCTTGCATGTTCTCCGGCCTGACCCGCAAGGATTACCAGGCCAGCAAAGCAAAGAACCAGGAAGGCTTGCTGGATGTCCTTCAGCGCGCCGGTTTGAGTGTTCGCTGGCGCGACAATCAGTCCGGCTGCAAGGGCACCTGCGACCGGGTCCAGTTTGAAGATGTCAGCAATGCCAAGGATCCGGCGCTGTGCACCAACAGCGAATGCCATGACGAGATCCTGCTGCAAGGCCTGGCGTCGATGATCGACAACCTGCAGCAAGATACCGTGCTGGTCCTGCATCAGATGGGCAGCCATGGCCCGGAATACTTCAAGCGCTATCCTATGCAGTTCGAGCGTTTCACCCCGGTATGCCCCAGCAACGCGTTGAACCAGTGCAGCGAGCAAAGCATCATCAATGCCTATGACAACACCCTGGTTTATACCGATCATGTGCTGTCGTCGCTGATCGACATCCTGCGCAGCAAGCAGGACAAGGTCGACACGGCCATGCTCTACCTCTCCGACCATGGCGAATCGCTGGGCGAGTACAACCTGTTTCTGCACGGTACGCCTTACATGCTGGCGCCGGAGCAACAGAAACACGTGCCGATGCTGGCCTGGTTCTCCGACAGCTATCGCCAGGATTTCGCCGTCGATACCGACTGTCTGAACAAGCTACGCAACGAGCCGCTGAGTCAGGACAACCTGTTCCACTCCATGCTCGGCCTGTTGCAGGTGCGCACCAGCGTCTACGATCAACAACTGGACATGTTCGCCGGTTGCCAGCCGACTCTTGCACAACATTGAACCAACGCACAGGCCAGCCAGGGATAGCGGTCGAGCGGTTTCCCGGCAGTGGCCTGCGGCGTATATACTGCGCGCCATTGTTTGTGGGAGAGCCTTGTGGCCATCGAAATACACTGGATTTGCGACGACAGCAGTCTGGCTGAACACTGCCAGCAGTGGCGCCAGCTGCCCTTCGTGGCCGTCGACACCGAGTTCATGCGGGTTGATACCTTTTATCCGATTGCCGGGTTGATCCAGGTTGGCGACGGCGCGCGTGCTTATCTGATCGACCCGTTGCGGATCGGCAACTGGCAGCCGCTGGCCGAACTGCTGGAAGACACCCGGGTGATCAAGGTTCTGCACGCCTGCAGCGAAGACCTTGAAGTGCTGTCGCGTCTGACTGGCAGCCTGCCGACGCCGCTGTTCGACACCCAGTTGGCCGCCGGCTACCTGAACCTGGGTTTCTCCATGGGCTATTCGCGTCTGGTCCAGGAAGTCCTCGGCATCGAGCTGCCCAAGGGCGAGACCCGTTCCGACTGGCTGCAACGCCCGCTGTCGGAAACCCAGGTCAGTTACGCCGCCGAAGACGCGGTGCATCTGGCCGAGCTCTACGAGCGTCTGCGCCCGCAACTGTCCGACGAAAAAAATGCCTGGGTGCTGGAAGATGGTGCCGAGCTGGTCGCCCAGTTGCGCCGCGAAACCGACCCCAACGAGCTGTACCGCGACGCCAAGCTGGCCTGGAAACTGTCCCGTGCGCAATTGGCGGTGCTGCGTGAACTGTGCGCCTGGCGCGAGCGTGAAGCCCGCGCCCGCGACCTGCCGCGCAACCGTATCCTGCGCGAAAATGCCCTGTGGCCGATGGCCAAGACCCAGCCGGACTCGCTGTCGGCGCTGGCGAAGATCGAGGACATGCACCCGCGCACCATTCGTCAGGACGGTGAGTTCCTGCTCGACCTGATCAAGCGGGCGGCCAGCGTGCCGCCATCGGAGTGGCCACCGGCTGTCCCCGAGCCGCTGCCGATCGAAGCCTCGGCGTTGCTCAAGCAACTGCGCGCCATTGGCCAGGCCGAGGCCGAGCGCCTGAACATCGCCCCGGAGCTGATGTTGCGCAAGAAAATCCTCGAGTTGCTGCTCAAGAGCGGCTACCCCGCCGGACCTTATCAACTTCCCGATGCGTTGCGCGGCTGGCGCCGTGAGCGCATGGGGCAAGCGCTGCTCGATTGCCTGGCCAGCGCTGGAGAACCGCAATGAAACGCATCTGCTCGATCTACAAGAGCCCACGCAAGAACGAAATGTACCTGTACGTGCTCAAGGCCGATGGTCTGGAGCGCGTGCCAGAGGCCCTGCTGCCGTTTTTCGGCAAGCCGGTGCATGCCTTTGACCTGGTCCTGACCCCGGAGCGCCAGCTGGCCCGCGAAGATATCGCCAAGGTCCTGGAAAACCTCGAGCAGCAGGGTTACCACCTGCAGATGCCACCGGTCGAGGACGAGTACATCGAGCACTTGCCCGAAGAACTGTTGCGTCGTAACGACCCGGTCTGATCCCGGCCTGCCTGCTGTGATACCGCCAGGGCCCAAGGCCTGGCGGCTTCCGTTGTTTCTGCCAAGGTTGTAAAAAAACATGCGTGTTTTGATCGCTGAACAGGATCATGCCCTCTACGCCCGCCTGCTGCGCGAGGCCGCTCCGGACCTTGAAGTCCTGACCAGTGGCGATTCTGCCGAACTGGCCGATCAGGCTGCTCAATGCCCGGTGTGGCTGGGGCAACCGGACCTGCTGGCGACCCTGCTACGCCAGGGCCACCAGCCGCAATGGCTGCAGTCGACCTGGGCCGGGATCACCCCGCTGCTGGCCGACGGTTTGCAGCGCGACTATCGCCTGACCCGGGCGGTCGGCATCTTCGGCCAGGTCATGGCCGAGTACGTCCTGACCTACATGCTCGGTCACGAGCGGGAAGTGATGGCGCGTCTGGTCAGCCAGGTCGAACGCAAGTGGGACGACCGGCCCGGACGCAGCCTGGAAGGGCGCCGGGTGCTGATTGTCGGTACCGGTGACATTGGCCAGCGGGTTGCCGAGTTTCTCCTGCCCTTCGGCGTCAAACTCTACGGCATCGCCAGCCAGGCCCGTGAGCAGGCGCCTTTTATCGAAGTGGCGGCGATGAGCGAGCTGGGGCGTCTGGTAGGGGAGGTCGATTATGTCGTCAACCTGTTGCCGGACACCCCGGCAACCCATGACCTGTACGATGCCGCACTGTTTGCCCGCTTCAACCCCGAGGCGTTGTTCATCAACGCCGGGCGCGGCGTAGCGGTGGTTGACGGCGATCTGGTCGAGGCTTTGAAGCTGGGCCATCTGGCCGGGGCAGTGATTGATGTCTGCCGCCAGGAACCGCTGCCGGCCCGACACCCGTTCTGGACCGCCTGGGGCCTGTTGCTGACCGGGCACAGCTCGGCACCGACCTCGCCAACGGCGATGGTGCGCTTGTTTGTCGAGAATCTGCGGGCGTATCAGGTGGATGAGGAACTGCGCGGGGAAGTGGATTTCCAGCGCGGGTATTGATCGGGTCTGCAGTCATTGTGGGAGCCGGCTTTGCCGGCGATGGGATCGGCGCGGTTTCATTTACTGCGCAGCGCCGGCATCGCTGGCAAGGCCAGCTCCCACAAATACCGATCAATCTTACAAGGTGAAATCACCTTCAGCCGCCAGCTCGCTCAGCGGACGACGCGGGCTAGGAACTTCACGGGCTTGCAGGGCTTCAGCCAGGCTGGCCTTGTCGCCCAGTTTGCCGATCGCCACCGCGGCGTGCAGGGCATAGCCTTCAGGAATCTTCAGCTCCTTGCGGGTCAGTTCCTGGTCGAAACCGGCCATGCCATGGGTGTGCCAGCCGCTGAGGCTGGCCTGCAGGGCCAGATGACCCCAGGCGGAACCGGTGTCGAAGGTGTGCCACAAGGCCGGGGTTTCTTCGCTGGCGCCTGGCGCTGCGAAGGTGGTCTTGGACATCACGATCACCAGCGCCGAGGCGTGTTGTGCCCAGCTGCGGTTGAACTCATTGAGCAGGCCCAGGTAGCGCTCCCAGTTCGGCGTGTCGCGGCGCGCATAGAGGAACCGCCATGGTTGCGAGTTGTAGGCCGAAGGGGCCCAGCGGGCGGCTTCGAGGAAACTCAGCAGGGTGGCTTCGCTGATCGGTTCGGCGGTGAAGGCGCGTGGCGACCAGCGCTTGATGAACTGATCGTCGATGGCATGTTCGGCAACGCGAGGATTAGCACTCATGGCGAGTTCCTGAACGAATGGAAAAGGTGGGGAGCAACCGCCGCTCAAACTACTGTGTCGTACCAGCCCTGACAAGCGGTCTGGCAATGGCGCAAGACTCGCCCTAGACTGGCGCCGCCGCATTGCGGCGCCTCTTTTGAAACAGGACACCCGTTACATGATTGCCAGCGCCGATTCCTTCTGGAAGCGTAAAACCCTCGAACAGCTCGACCGCCAGGAATGGGAGTCGCTGTGTGACGGCTGTGGCCTGTGCTGCCTGCAAAAACTCGAAGACGAAGACGACAACAGCGTTTATTACACGCGTATCGCCTGCAAACTGCTGGATCTCAATAGCTGCCAGTGCAGCGACTACCCGAACCGCCTCAAGCTGGTGCCCGACTGCATCCAGCTGACGCCGGGCAAGGCCGACCAGTTCAAATGGCTGCCGACCACCTGCGGCTATCGTCTGATCAGCGAAGGCAAGGACCTGCCGAGCTGGCACCATCTGGTCTGTGGTGATCGTCAGCAGGTGCATGAACAGCGTATTTCCCAGTCCGGCCGTATGCTGAGCGAGAACAGCGTGGACGAGGATGACTGGGAAGATTATCTGATTTTCCGCTCTGGCTGAGCCGCTGAGGCTTGCCGGGTATCGCGTCAGGGGAACAAGGAGTTTCTGTATGCGTGTGCGTTGCCATTGGCTGTTGGCCCTGGGCCTGTTGGCCAGTTCGCCGGCCTGGGCGAAGAAGGTCAATCTGGATTATCACGTGCGTTTTATCCCGCAAAGTGAACAGGCCGAAGTGCGTGTGACCCTGGCCGAAGGTGCGGCCGTGCGTAGCCTGGACTTCGATCTGGGCAAGGCGGGCGCCTACAGCGACTTCAAAGCCGACGGCCAGTGGCAACTGCAAGGCGACGGCCTGCGCGGACGCTGGCAGCCAGCACCGGGCAAGAGTCAGCTGACCTACCGCGTGCGCCTGGCCCAGCGCCAGGGCAATGGCAGCTATGAAACCCGGGTGACACCTGACTGGGCGCTGTTTCGCGGTGATGATCTGGTGCCGCCGGCGCGCCTTGACCAGCAGGATGGCACCGAGCTGGTGGCACGCCTGAGTTTCGAGTTGCCCAGTGGCTGGAAGAGCGTTGAAACGCCCTGGCCACGTATCGGCAAACAGCGATTTCGCATCGACAATGTCTCGCGCCTGTTCGACCGCCCCACCGGCTGGATGATCGCCGGCACCATCGGCACCCGGCGTGCGCGTCTGGGCGAAACCGAAGTCAGCGTTGCCGCGCCTCAGGGCCAGGGTATGCGCCGGCTGGATAACCTGACCCTGTTGACCTTCGTCTGGCCACAGCTGCAGGCGGTGTTCCCGCGCAATCCGCCGAAACTGCTGCTGGTCGGCGCCCGCGATCAGCTGTGGCGCGGCACGCGGGCCGGGCACAATTCGATTTACCTGCACAGTAGCCGGCCGCTGGTCAGCGAAAATGGCTCAAGCCCTTTGCTGCGCGAGCTGGTGCATGCGTTTGCGCAGATCAATGACCGCCAGGCCAGCGACTGGATTGCCGAAAGCATCAATGAGTATTACGCCACCGAGCTGCTGCGCCGTGCGGGCGGGATCACCGAGGAGCGTTACCAGGCCCTGCAGGCCGGCCTTGAGCGTCGCGGCGCCAAGGTCAGCAGCCTGCGCGGCGAGCAGGCCGACAGCGCCATGACTGCGCGCGGTGTCCTGCTGTTGCAGGCGCTGGACCGGGAAATCCGCCTGCACACCCACAACCAGCGCTCGCTGGACGATGTCGCGCGCGCGCTGATGCGCCTGAACAGTGTCAGCACCCAGGAGTTCATCCAGCTCAGTGAAAGCGTGCTGGGCCGCGAGTCCGAAGTGCTGTCGAGCAAGCTGCTGCGCTAGTCCGGGTTATTTGAACTTCGGCCCGGAGCGGGTGTTGAGGCCTTTGGCCAGGCGGTCGTAAAGCACCACGTTGACGGTGGCGGCGAGGTTCATGCAGCCCTGGGTCGGGATGTAGATGGTTTCTTCGCACCAGGCCCGGACGCTCGGGTCAAGGGAGCCGTCTTCAGGGCCAAAGATGTAGATGGCGCGGTCCGGGTGGGTGTACTCGGGCAGCGGGCGAGCGCCGTCGACCAGTTCTACGGCCACGGGGGTACAGCCCAGGGGGATGATCTTCTGCAGATCGTCGATGCCGATCAGCGGGATGTCGTAGTGCACGCGCTTGGTGTCGGTGACGAAGTCGCGCGCGCGCTCGTACCGTTTGCCAGTGTAGAACACCGAGTTGACGCCGTAGCAACCCGCCGCGCGCATCACTGAACCGACGTTCTCCGCTGACTTGGGGTTGAACAGACCAATGCAGCTGTACCGTTTGTTCGCCACGTGCCGGGGCCCTTCGCAAAAAAGAACGCGATTATACGGGCTTGCCGGCTACCGTGGGTCAGGGGATTGCGATCAGTCTTTTTTCAGCAGGCCGGCAAGCCCGGCGAACGGGTTGTGGGTGGCCTTGGCGATGCTCGGGCTGCTGGTGGAGCCTTCGCTGAAGTACTGCTGGTCGGTGTAGCGCGAGTGCTCGTTGTCGTGGCAGTACAGGCACAGCAGCTCCCAGTTGGAGCCGTCCTGGGGGTTGTTGTCGTGGTTGTGGTCACGGTGGTGCACGGTCAGCTCGCTCAGGCGCTTGCCGGAGAACTCCCGGGCGCAACGGCCGCAGACGTGCGGGTACATTTTCAGGGCCTTGTCGCGATAGCCCATCTCCTTGTCGCGCTTGGCGTCGGCAAGGATGCGGTCGAGCCGTGCGGTGGCGGCGGCAGAGGATGAGGAACTCATGGGATTACCTTTTCTCGGGCTTGTTACGGTTATACCTGAAGTTTAGCGTGCTGGCGGTCCGTTCGGACAGGCAAACCGCTACGCTTGGGAGTAGGCTGTCAGAAGGTGTTTGAAGGAGCCTGCGCATGCGCTGCCTGACCATTGCCGCGTTGTTCTTCGCCAGCCTGCAAACGGTGCAGGCCGCCGACCTGCAGCCACGGCCCATTGCCCCGGTGCCGGGCGCACCGGGGACGGCGACCCCGACCCCTTATCCGCAGATCACCCCCAGCAGCATACCGCGCGCCGGTGATGCGCGACCGGGTTCGCCACTGCTGCCGTCGATCAAAGTGCCCGTGCCACCCAGGGATCAGCCCTTGCCCGGGCTGACGCCTGATGACAGCAAGGACAAGAAAGCCGACTAGACCTGTGACAGGCGCTGGCCGTCCTGCATGCGCAAGCGGCGCGAAAGTGCTACGGCCAGGGCGCGGATGATCTTGGCGGCAATTTTCGGCGCATCGTTGATCATCTTTTCCAGCGAGTCCTTGCCCAGGCTCAGCAGCTGGCAGTCACTGGCCGCCACGCAACTGGCCGAGCGCCGTTCGCCGTCGAGCACCGCCATTTCGCCAAAGGCCCGGCCCTTGCGCAGGGTGGCGATTTCCACCTGGCGCTGCTCGCTGTCGGTTTTGCGTACCGAGACCACGCCGTGATGGATGATGCACATGAACGTGCCGGCATCACCTTCGGCGAAGATTTCCTCACCGGTGCCGAGGGTGCTGATGCTGAAGTAACCGGCAGCGTGCTGGAAGTCGCCGGGTTGCAGCTGGTCGAACAGGCCGCAGTCCATGAGCATGTCGCGGATTTCATTATTCAGGTGGGTTGGTTCAGGCATTTGCAGTCGTTTCTTGTTGATTTGTGGTGTCTATCGCCGGCAACGCCGGCTCCCACAGGCTAAACCAATCCCTGTGGGAGCCGGCGTTGCCGGCGAATCGATGGATCAGACAACAAAAATTCCGATTTACACCAAACCCAGCACTTTAAAGACAAAAGCGTATTCCAGCGCCACATCCCGCAGCCCTTGATAGCGCCCGCTCATGCCGCCGTGTCCGGCATCCATCTCGGTCTTGAGCAGCAGCAGATTGTCGTCGGTCTTGGTCACCCGCAGCCTGGCCACCCACTTGGCCGCTTCCCAGTACTGCACGCGGCTGTCGTTGTAGCCGGCCACCACCAGCAGGGCCGGATAAGCCTGGGCTTTGACGTTCTCGTAAGGTGCATACGCCTTGATTCGCTCATACACCTCAGGCTCTTGCGGGTTGCCCCACTCGTCATATTCGGTGATGGTCAAAGGCAGGTCCGGGTCGAGCATGGTGTTGAGCACGTCGACGAACGGCACTTCGGCAATCGCCGCCTTGAACAGCTCGGGGCGCTGGTTGAGCACCGCGCCGATCAGCAGGCCGCCAGCACTGCCGCCGCTGATCGCCAGTTGCTCGGCAGAGGTCACACCCTGGGCGATCAGGTGCTCGGCACAGGCGATGAAATCGCTGAAGGTGTTGTGTTTGTGTTCCTGTTTGCCCGCCCGGTACCAGGCTTCGCCCAGTTCACCGCCGCCACGCACGTGGGCAATGGCGAAGGCTACGCCGCGATCGAGCAGGCTCAGGCGCGCATGCGAGAACCACGGGTCGAGGCTTTCGCCATAAGCGCCGTAGCCATACAGGTACAGCGGCACCGGCTTGCCCAGGTCGCTGCGGCGCTGGACCAGGCTGATCGGCACCTGGGTACCGTCACCGGCCGTGGCCCAGAGACGCTGGCTGACGTAGGCGTCGGGGTCGAAGGGGCCGAGCACCGGGGTTTCCTTGAGGACCTGCTGGGCGCCGTCGGCCAGTTCCAGCTGGCGCACCTGGGCCGGACGGTTCAGGGCCTGGTAGCGCAGACGGATGCGCGGGCTGGCAAATTCCAGGCTGTCCTGCACGTACAGGCTGTAGGCCGCATCCGGCAATTCGACCCGGTAAGGCGCAAGGCCTTGCGGGCGTACTTCGATGATCGGCAGGCCGCCTTCACGCAGGCTCAGGCTCAGGGCGCTGGCGTTCAGGCTCAGGCCTTCGAGCATCACCGTGTCACGGTGGGGCACCAGCAGTTGCCACTGCTCGCGGGCCGGTACCTGCTCACTGGCGGCCTGGTACAGGGCGAAGTTGATGCCATCCTGGTTGGTGCGGATGAACCAGCGCCACTGGCCGTCGAGCTGGCCGTGGTCGGGGAAGTATTCATGGCCTTCGACGCGTGGCGCCAGGCAGGTGAAGTCGCCGTCAGGCTGTTCGGCGTCGAGCACCCAGGCTTCACTGGTGGTCTTGCTGTTGAGCAGCAGGATCAGTTGGCGTTCGGAGCTGGAGCGGTAGCAATGCAGGAAGAAGCGCCCGTCGGTTTCTTCGAAAATCGCCTGGCAACCTTCGCGCCCGAGACGATGGCGCAGCAGCTTGTGCGGGCGGTGGGTGTCGTCCAGTTCGGCGAAGAACAGCGTCTGGTTATCGTTGGCCCAGGTCATGCTGCCGTCGCAATTGTCGAACGGCAGTTGTTCGATGGCGCCGCTGGTCAGGTCCTTGACGTACAGGGTATAGATTTCATCGCCGCTGGTATCGAGGCTGTAAGCCAGACGCTGGTGGTCGGGGCTGATGTTGAAGGCGCCGAGGGACAGGAAGCCGCCGTTGGCCAGCGGGTTGGGGTCCAGCAGCAGTTCTTCCCGGCTTTCGTCGACGGTATTGGAGTCGTCAGTCGGGCGCGGGCAGCGGTAATGGCGTGGATATTCCTCACCTGCCGAGGTGCGGCTGTAGTAGAGGTAAGGGCCCCAGGGCGAGGGTACCGACAGATCAGTCTCTTGAATCCGGCCCTTGATCTCTTCGAACAACTGTTCGCGCAATTGCGCCTGGTCGGCCAGTTGCGCCGCCTGGTAGGCATTCTCGTCGTTCAGGTACTCAATGACTTCAGGGCTGTCACGCTCCTGGAGCCAGGCATAGGGATCAGCGCCTTCGGCCTTGCGGGCAATCGGGGCGCGGGGAGCGGTGGCGTCTGCGGACATGCGGGGATCTCTTGGCTGGGGGGCGCCTGCGCGCTGAAATGTGTTTATCATAAGCGTCTATTTGCTTAGCTTGCCACGGACACCATGACCGAGAACGACTATCTGCTCGCCTGGGGCCTCTACGCCCTGGCCGCCCTGGGGTGCCTGGCGGTGGGCTTTCGCCTGACCCGCTGGATGTGGCGCTGGTTGCGCGAACCGCTGCGGGTGCTGATGGCAGTCTTGCTGCTGACCCCGACCATCATCGATCCGGTCAAGGACAAGTTCGCCCCAGCCATTGCCATTACCGCCCTCGACCTGCTGTTCAAGGTCGGCAACAACGCCTTGCGTGCCGCCGCCGACCTGGCCATGTACGGCATGATCGCCTTCGTGCTCTACGGGCTGTTCGTGGCGCTGCGCTGGCCGCTGGAAAAACGCGCCAAGGCCCGTCGCGAGCAGGCCGAAGCGGCCGCCAAGCGTGATGCCGAAGAAGCGTTGGTCGACGAGTCGTTTGCCGCCAACAGCAGTGATCGCTACCGCAACCCGCCTGAAGCACCACTGGGCGGCAATCGTTCGCGGGTCGAGCCGCGCTTGTAGGATTTGCCCGGGAGCAGTCAAGCATGTGTGAACTACTGGGCATGAGTGCCAATGTGCCGACCGACATCGTTTTCAGCTTCACCGGGCTGATGCAACGCGGTGGGCGCACGGGCCCGCACCGCGATGGCTGGGGTATCGGCTTCTACGAAGGCCGTGGCCTGCGCCTGTTCCAGGACCCGGCGGCGAGTTGCGAATCGGAAGTGGCCAACCTGGTGCAGCGTTATCCGATCAAGAGCGAGGTGGTGATCGGCCACATTCGCCAGGCCAATGTCGGTAAGGTCTGCCTGTCCAACACCCATCCGTTCGTCCGCGAGCTGTGGGGGCGCAACTGGTGTTTCGCCCATAACGGTCAGCTTGGCGAGTTTCAGGGCCAGGCCAGCTTCTATCGGCCGATTGGTGATACCGACAGCGAAGCGGCTTTCTGCGACCTGCTCAACCGCGTACGCGAGGCGTTCCCGGAGCCGGTACCGGTTGAAGTGCTGCTGCCGGTGCTGGTCGAGGCCTGCGCCGAGTACCGTAGCAAGGGCGTGTTCAACTGCCTGCTCAGCGATGGCGACTGGTTGTTCTGTTTCTGCTCGACCAAGCTTGTGCATATCACCCGCCGGGCACCGTTCGGGCCGGCGCGCCTCAAGGACGTCGACATGATCGTCGACTTCCAGGCCGAAACCACCCCCAATGACGTGGTCACGGTGATTGCCACCGAGGCGCTGACCGAGAACGAAACCTGGCAGCGCTACGAGCCCGGCCAGTGGGGCTTGTGGCGCCGTGGTGAATGTATCGCCCAGGGACAACGCTAAGGGATAGCCCATGTTCAGAAGTTATCTGCGGTTGCTGCTGTTCACCTTCGGGTTGCTGGTAGGGGTGCAGGTGCCTGGCCTGATCAATGACTACAGCCAGCGGGTCGAGGCGCACCTGCTGGAGTCTCGCGAAGGACTCAAGGGCTTCGAGGCCACCGCCAGGCGCTTCTTCAATGGCGA
Source organism: Pseudomonas sp. GW821-FHT10B02 (assembly GCF_059415665.1). Classification (NCBI taxonomy): domain Bacteria; kingdom Pseudomonadati; phylum Pseudomonadota; class Gammaproteobacteria; order Pseudomonadales; family Pseudomonadaceae; genus Pseudomonas; species Pseudomonas sp. GW821-FHT10B02. Next base: position 501,721 of record NZ_JBWKNR010000002.1, read on the forward strand.
TCTGCAGGCGCTGGTGCGTCACTATCGCAGCAGCGACGATCCGGTGTTCAACAGCGATGCCAACAGCATCGACAGTCTGCTGATCCGCAATCGCCAGTTCGAGCGCGAGTGGCAGATCCTCCAGGGCCCCTGGCTGGAGCGGACCTGGCATGTGCTGGTGCGCGCCGACAGCCAGCTGCGCGAAGAAACCCTCAACGGCTACAGCTACCAGATTCTCCTGGCCCCCGAGGCGCTGGCCTGGGGCCTGAGCTGTGCGTTGCTGCTGGCGCTGCTGGTGGAAAGCCTGTTGTTGTTGATCGGTTGGGTAGTGCTTGGCGGGCGGCGCAAACCGGTGGCGGAGAGCTGGCGCTAGACCAGCTTGATCCGCTCGGGTCCGGCATTGGCGGCGTAGCGTTCCAGCACATTGCGACACAGCGCCACCACCTCATCGACCAGCTCGACCCCGGTCTGCCAGGCCACTACCAGCTCCAGGCTCGGTGGCTGCTGCACCAGCGGCAGCAGGATCAGTTCACCCCTGGCCAGCTCTTCGCTGACCAGCGCAGGCGGCAGGGCGCCGATGCCGAAGCCGTCACGCAGCAAGCGGGTGATCGCCGCCACCGAGTTCACACAGTTCAGGCGCGGTGCGCTGACGCCTTCGGCCTGCAGCAGGCTGAGCACTTCCTGGTGCGGCCGGGAGTTTTTCGAAAAGGTCACGATGCGCTCACGGGCCAGCTCGGCGAGCGAGGCATAGTCGCGGTTGTAGATCGACTGGCTGGCGACAATCCAGCCCATCGGGTAGCGCGCCAGGTCCAGGCTGCGGATCGATTCCTGGCGTAGCAGGTCGGTTTGCAGGATCACATCGAGAAAGCCTTTTTGCAGCTGTTCGCGCAAATTGAGCGCAGTATCGGCGACCAGTTCGATTTCTACCTGCGGATAGCGCTCCATCAGTTCCGAGACCAGCGGGCTCATCCAGGTATGGATCACCGTGTCCATCACCCCCAGGCGTATCCGCCCAACCTTGGTCCGGTCGCTGTCCAGCGACTGCTTGAGCGCCTTGGCGGTGTCGAGCATCTGCTCGGCGTACTCGAGCACCTTGCTGCCCTCGGGCGTCAGACTGACCCCGCGTGAATCGCGCAGCAGCAGCTTGACCCCGAGGTCGGCCTCAAGCGCGGCGATGCGGCTGGAGATCGACGCCTGGGTGGTGAAAAGCTTTTCCGCGGTCAGGCGAAAGCTCTTGAGCCGGGCCACCCAGACAAAGGTTTCGAGGAACTTGAGGTTCATGCTGCGCTCACTGATCAAATTTTTCTTATGCCAGACCGCTGGTTTTTCTCGTTGGACGACAACCCAAGGCCATCGAAAAATGTCGGTCACGGTTGCGACAAAGATCGCCGCCTTTAAAACAATACCAACAAGCTGAGGCAACCATGAACCCATCGGGCGTGCAGCACCAGGCCAAATCCAGTTCAGTGGCCGGTCCCTTCGACTGGTACCGCAACATCAACAAACAGGAACGACGGACCTTCTGGAGCTGCAAGATCGGCTACGGCCTCGATGGCATGGACACCCAGATGCTCAGCTTCGTCATCCCCACCCTGATCATGCTGTGGGGCATCACCACCGCCGAAGCCGGGTTGATTCACACCAGCACCCTGATTGCCTCGGCGCTGGGTGGCTGGATCGCCGGCATCCTCTCCGATCGTATTGGCCGGGTCCGCACCCTGCAACTGACGGTGCTGTGGTTCGCCTTTTTCACCTTCCTCTGCGGCTTCGCCCAGAACTATGAGCAGCTGTTGATCGCCCGTACCCTGATGGGCTTCGGCTTCGGCGGGGAATGGACCGCCGGTGCAGTGCTGATCGGCGAAGTGATCCGTGCCAAGGATCGCGGCAAGGCGGTCGGCATGGTGCAGTCTGGCTGGGCCATTGGCTGGGGCCTGACGGCGATTCTCTACGCCGTGCTGTTCACCCTGCTGCCGCCTGAAGACGCCTGGCGCGCGCTGTTCCTGCTGGGTATCGTGCCTGCGGTATTCGTGATCTTCGTCCGCCGTCTGGTCAAGGACCCGGAAATCTACCGCCAGGCCAAGGCTGCGGAAAAAACCGAAGCACCGTCGCATTTCTATGAGATTTTTGCCCCCGGCATGCTCTTCACCACCATCCGTGCTTCGCTGCTGACCACTGGTGCACTCGGCGGTTACTACGCAATCACCTCCTGGCTGCCGACCTTCCTCAAGAACGAGCGCGGCCTGAGCGTGCTTGGCACCGGCGGCTACCTGGCGATGGTGATCTTCGGATCCTATGTCGGTTATGTGATCAGTGCTTATCTCACTGACCTTTTGGGGCGCAAAAAGAACTTCATCCTGTTCGCCGTGGGCTCGTTCATCATCGTCCTGCTGTATACCCAGATGCAGGTCAGCGATGGTGTGATGCTCTGGCTGGGCTTCCCGCTGGGCTTCTTCGCCTCGGGTATCTTCAGTGGCATGGGCGCTTTCCTCACCGAACTGTTTCCTACCCGCATCCGTGGCTCGGGGCAGGGCTTCTGCTACAACATCGGTCGTGCGCTGGCGGCGTTCTTCCCGCTGCTGATCGGTATGCTCAGCCAGAAGATCCCGCTGGGTCTGGGGATCGGCGCATTTGCAGCGGTGTCCTACGGGGTGGTAATCCTGGCGGCGCTGAGCCTGCCGGAAACCCGCGGCAAAGAACTTGCAGCCCAATAAGGTCGAGCCTGAAGGAGTGACAGACGTGAGCCGCCTGCTACTGAATTGCGATATGGGTGAGAGTTTCGGCAGCTGGACCATGGGCCTGGACGCCCAGGTCATGCCCTTTGTGGATTGCGCCAACATCGCCTGCGGTTTCCATGCCGGGGATCCGGGGATCATGCGCAAGACGGTGGCCCTGGCCATCGCCAGTAACGTGCGCATCGGTGCCCACCCGGCCTACCAGGACCTGGCCGGCTTCGGCCGCCGCTCCATGGCCTGCAGCGCCGAGGAAATCCGTGACCTGCTGCACTACCAGATCGGTGCGCTGGATGGCATCTGCCGTACCCAGGGCACGCGGGTTGCCTATGTAAAACCCCATGGAGCGCTGTACAACGACATGATGGCTGATCCGCTGAAACTGCGCGCTGTACTTGAGGCGGTGGCCAGCTATGACCGGCAGTTGCCGCTGATGCTCATGGCCACGGCCGACAACAGTGCGGCCCAAGCCCTGGGTGACGAGTACGGCGTTACCTTGTGGTTCGAAGCCTTTGCCGACCGCGCCTACGATGCCGCCGGTCATCTGGTCTCGCGGCGCTTGCCGGGCGCGGTGCATCACGATCCGGCGCGGATCGTCGACCAGGCCCTGCGCCTGGCCCGTGGCGAGCCATTGATTGCCGTGGACGGTAGCGAACTGCGCCTGCAGGCCCAGACCCTGTGCGTACATGGCGACAACGAAAGCTCGGTGGCGGCGGTGCAACAGATTCGCCAGGCCCTTGATGCCCTGGTGGCGTCATGAGCTACCGCATTGAAACGGTGGCCATCGACTGCCTGATGGTGCGTCTGTTCGACGCCATCGATGAAGCCAACATGCCCTGGATGCTGGCGGCCAGTCAGCGCTTGCGCGCGGTGTTCGCCGGGCAGCTGGTTGATCTGGTGCCGTCTTACACCACGCTGATGGTGCATTTCGACCTGCTGCAACTGTCGCCGGACCAGGCCCGCACCTTGATTCGAGAGGCGCTGGAAAACCTGCAGCCGGATAACGGCAGCGGCGGGCGCCAGCACGAGATTCCGGTGTGGTACGACCTGAGTGTCGGTCCGGAACTGAGCTTGCTGGCCGAGCGTTGTGCTACCTCGGTGGCTGACATCGTGCGTCGGCACAGTGAACGCGAATATCAGGTGTTCGCCCTTGGTTTCGCCCCCGGTTTTGCCTTCATGGGCCTGGTTGAAGAGGCGCTGGCCGCGCCGCGCCTGGCCACTCCGCGCAAGCGCGTGGCGGCAGGCAGTGTCGGTATCGCCGAGCGCCAGACCGCGGCCTACCCGGCGGTGTCGCCGGGTGGCTGGAACCTGATCGGCCGTACCCCGAGCAAACTCTTTGACCGTGCACGTGACGGCTACAGCCTGTTGCAACCGGGCGACCGGGTGCGCTTCGTCGCCGTAGACCGCGCTACCTTCATCAACCTGGGCGGCGACGATACCCCGCTGGAGGCCTTGGCATGAGCCGCTTGTCGATCGAGGCCAGCACACCGTTGTGCCTGTTGCAGGATGCCGGACGTTTTGGCGTGCGCCATCTGGGCGTGACCCAGGGCGGGGCGCTGGACTGGGTATCGATGCGCTGGGCCAACTGGCTGCTGGGCAACCCTGGCGAGGCTGCGGTGGTGGAAGTGACCCTGGGAGGCTTCAGTCTGGTCGCCGAGCAGGATTGCTGTCTGGCGCTGACCGGTGCCGATCTGGATGCGCGAATCGACGGTGAGCCGCTTAAACCCTGGTCCAGCTTTACCCTGAACCGAGGCCAGCGTCTGCGCCTTAACCAGCCATTGCAGGGCGCTCGCGCCTATCTGGCCGCGCCTGGAGGTTTTGTTGCGCCGCAGGTGCTGGGCAGTTGTGCCAGTGTTGTGCGTGAGGAACTGGGCGGGCTGGATGGACTGGGTTCAGCGCTGGCCAAGGGGCACCAGCTCGAATACCGCGGGACGGCGCCAGGGCTGAAAACAGTGCCTGAGGGATTGCGGCCAGACCTGACTGACAACAGCGCACTCGATCTGGTACTGGGTGCACAGATCGGCGATTTCAGCGGCATCAGCCTGTTTGAAGCGTTCAACCGTGACTGGACCCTGGACAGCCGCGCCGACCGCATGGGCATGCGTTTGCTGGGCCCTGCCTTGCAGTATCAAGGCGCGCCGATGATTTCCGAGGGGATTCCTCTGGGAGCGGTGCAGGTGCCACCGGATGGGCAGCCGATTGTGCTGCTCAATGATCGCCAGACCATTGGCGGTTATCCGCGGTTGGGGGCGTTGACGCCGTTGGCGCTGGCGCGGCTGGCGCAGTTGTTGCCGGGGAGTGTGGTCAGGTTCAAGCCAGTGGTTCAGGAGCTGGCCTGGCAGCAGCAGAGGGCATTTCTTCAGCGGTTTGTTGCCTGATCTGGCCCTATCGCCGGCAAGGCCGGCTCCCACAGTGTTTAATGCAACCTTGGACATTGTGGGAGCCGGCCTTGCCGGCGATGGGCAGCACAGCGGCCTCAAGGCCTACTTGGACAAAAACCGCATCCCTTCTTCCAACCCACGCAAGGTCAACGGATACATCCGGTCCTCGATCAACTCGCGCACGATGTTGGTCGAAGCGGTATATCCCCAGGTGTCCTTGGGGTAAGGGTTGATCCAGATAAGCTTCTTGTACTTCTCCATGAAGCGCTGCATCCACACGTAACCGGCTTCTTCGTTCCAGTGCTCGACGCTACCGCCCGGCTGGGTGATCTCGTAGGGCGCCATGGCCGCATCGCCAACGAACACCACTTTGTAGTCGGCGCCGTACTTGTGCAGCAGGTCCATGGTCGAAGTGCGCTCGGAGGTGCGGCGCATGTTGTTCTTCCACACCGACTCATAAACGAAGTTGTGGAAGTAGTAGTACTCCAGGTGCTTGAACTCGGTCTTGCAGGCCGAGAACAGCTCTTCGCAGATCTTCACGTGAGCGTCCATCGAACCGCCGATGTCGAACAGCAGCAACAACTTGACGCTGTTGCGCCGCTCCGGGCGCATCTGGATGTTGAGCAGGCCGGCATCGCGGGCGGTGTGGTCGATGGTGCCGTCGATATCCAGCTCCTCGGCCGCACCCTGGCGCGCGAACTTGCGCAAGCGGCGCAGGGCCAGCTTGATATTGCGCGTGCCCAGCTCGACCTGGTCATCGAGGTTCTTGTACTCGCGCTGGTCCCAGACCTTGACCGCCTTGCCCTGGCGCTTGCCGGCATCGCCGATGCGAATCCCTTCGGGGTTGTAGCCCCCCGAACCGAACGGGCTGGTACCGCCGGTGCCGATCCACTTGTTGCCACCGGCATGGCGTTCCTTCTGTTCTTCCAGGCGTTTCTTGAACTCTTCGATCAGCTTGTCCAGGCCACCCAGGGACTGGATCTGCGCGCGTTCCTCGTCGGTCAGCGAGCGCTCGAACTCCTTGCGCAACCAGTCTTCGGGAATCAGCGCTTCCAGGTGCCGGTCGAGGTTTTCCAGGCCCTTGAAGTAGGCGGAAAAGGCCCGGTCGAACTTGTCGAAATGGCGTTCGTCCTTGACCAGGATCGCCCGCGACAGGAAGTAGAACTCGTCCATGTCGGCAAAGGTCACCCGCTGCTTGAGGGCATTGAGCAGATCAAGCAGCTCACGCACCGATACGGGTACTTTGGCCGCGCGCATTTCATTGAACAGATTGAGCAGCATGGCAATTGCCCCCGGGCTCAGCGATTACCGCGACGGCTCATGAAGGCCAGGCGCTCGAGCAGTTGCACGTCCTGTTCGTTTTTCACCAGGGCACCGGCCAACGGCGGGATGGCCTTGGTCGGATCGCGCTCACGTAGCACGGCTTCGCCGATGTTGTCGGCCATCAGCAGCTTGAGCCAGTCGACCAGTTCCGAGGTCGACGGCTTTTTCTTCAGGCCCGGTACCTTGCGTACATCGAAGAACACGTCCAGCGCTTCGCTGACCAGGTCTTTCTTGATGTTCGGGTAGTGCACATCGACGATCTGCTGCAGGGTGTCACGGTCGGGGAAGGCGATGTAGTGGAAGAAGCAGCGGCGCAGGAAGGCGTCCGGCAGCTCTTTTTCGTTGTTCGAGGTAATGATGATGATCGGGCGCTGCTTGGCCTTGATCGTCTCGTCGATCTCGTAAACGTAGAACTCCATCCGGTCCAGTTCCTGCAACAGGTCGTTGGGGAACTCGATGTCGGCCTTGTCGATTTCGTCGATCAGCAGAATGACCCGCTCTTCGGATTCGAACGCTTCCCAGAGCTTGCCCTTCTTCAGGTAGTTGCGCACGTCGTGGACCTTGTCCACCCCCAGTTGCGAGTCACGCAGGCGGCTGACCGCATCGTACTCGTAGAGGCCCTGGTGAGCCTTGGTGGTCGACTTGATGTGCCAGGTAATCAGCTTGGCGCCAAAGGATTCGGCCAACTGTTCGGCGAGCATGGTCTTGCCGGTGCCGGGTTCGCCCTTGACCAGCAGTGGCCGTTCCAGGGTGATCGCCGCGTTGACTGCCAGTTTCAGGTCGTTGGTGGCGACGTAGGTGCTGGTGCCTTCGAACTTCATGAACCGATCCTCTAACGTAGTGCCGGGGTACATGGCCCCTGGCCGAAAAATTGTCATGCACGACTATAACGCGGGCTCTGGTCGACTGGGAACGCAGACGGCCCATTCAGTCTCTGAATGGCCCGTCACTCGGTGACTTAGTCAGACTTGGGCGGCGGCTGTTCATAACGTGCATTGAAGGCCTGAACGAAACCATTGCGCAGAATCTGCAAGAAGGCTTCGAAGGCGCTGATATCGCGCTGATGCACGCTGCCACGCAGTTCCACACGGGTGGCGAACTGGTTCTTGCGCTGATTTTTCAGCACGGTTTCCCCGCCGCCGACCAGTGCTTCCCAGATTGAGCGGAAAAAGCCTTTGTCTTCGTCTTTTACGTCCTGCTGCCAGTTGAACACATCGACGTCGCGCAATAGAGGCTTGATGTAACCGCTGAGCCGGCCTTTTTCGGCTTCGGCCTCGATCACCAGGTCACCATGGCCGGCATTGAAGTCGAACTTGCCGTAGGCACTGGCGAAGTCATTGAGCCGGCGCAGCTGGATGCCGGTGGCGCGCAGGCGGAACTGAAAGTTGTCGAAGTCGCTGAACGGATCGAAGGTGGCGCTGCTTTCCACCGCGGCATCGCCCAGCAGGCGAGCCTTGCCGGTGAAGCGGGCATCGCGGCGGCCCTTGAGGTCTTCGACGTTGGTCAGGTTGCGGATGCTGGCATCCAGTTGCGTGGCCTTGAGGTCGACCGGCGGCTTGGAGCTGAAGTTGCGAAAGGTCAGGGTGCCGTTGTCGATGCGCACTTCGTTGAGGGTGATGGGCAGCAGTTTTTCCAGCTGTTGGCGCCAGTCAGTACCTTGCCCCGTTTGGGTCGTCTGCTTGCTGGCGCCATCGACGAAGTTGAGCTCGGGGCGCACGAAGAGCACTTCGGCGACCACCGCGTGGTCATACCACAGCGCATGCCAGCTGACCGACAGGTCGATCAACGGCGCCTGGAGAAACGGCACGGGCACCTTGCCGTTGTTCTTGACGATGGTCAGGCCATTGATCTTGTACGCACCGCGCCACAACGCCAGATCGACATCTGCCAGCTGACCGCGGTAGTCGCCCATGTCGGCAAGCTTGTCGTTAAGGTAGTTGCGCACCAGCACTGGCAAGGCCAGGTGCAGGGCCAGCAGTAACAGACCAATGCTTAGCAGCCCCCACAAAGGCCAGCGGTAGCGACGTTTCATCGGTGGCAGTTCCCGGCAGGGTAGTAATCGGTTGACCCCCGTCAACGGCAGGGGTTCGCCGGATATGGACGCACTGGCGCTGCAGGCTTACCCTTGAAGTTTTCCTGCCGGTGTTTAAAAGGACGACCCCGCTATGAGCCGTATTTTTGCTGACAATGCGCATTCCATCGGCAATACGCCGCTGGTGCAGATCAACCGCATCGCCCCGCGCGGCGTGACTATCCTGGCCAAGACCGAAGGGCGTAACCCGGGTTATTCGGTCAAATGCCGGATCGGCGCGAACATGATCTGGGACGCGGAAAGCAGCGGCAGGCTCAAGCCGGGCATGACCATTGTCGAGCCGACCTCGGGCAATACCGGTATTGGCCTGGCCTTTGTTGCTGCTGCGCGTGGCTACAAACTGCTGCTGACCATGCCGGCATCGATGAGCATCGAGCGGCGCAAGGTACTCAAGGCGCTGGGCGCCGAACTGGTGTTGACCGATCCTGCCAAAGGGATGAAAGGGGCGATTGAGAAGGCCGGTGAAATCGTGGCCAGTGACACAGCCCAGTACTTCATGCCGGCCCAGTTCGATAACCCGGCCAACCCTGCGATTCACGAGAAAACCACCGGCCCGGAGATCTGGAACGATACCGACGGTGCGGTCGATGTGCTGGTTGCGGGTGTCGGCACCGGTGGCACCATCACCGGGGTGTCGCGCTACATCAAACAGACGCAGGGTAAGGCGATCCTTTCCGTGGCCGTCGAACCGCTGGCTTCGCCGGTGATCACCCAGACGATGACCGGCCAGGAGGTCAAGCCCAGCCCGCACAAGATCCAGGGCATTGGTGCCGGCTTCGTGCCAAACAACCTCGACCTGAAAATGGTCGATCAGGTCGAGCTGGTCAGTGACGAGGAGTCCAAGGTCATGGCCCTGCGCCTGATGCAGGAGGAGGGCATTCTCTGCGGGATTTCCTCCGGTGCGGCGATGGCAGCAGCGGTGCGCCTGGCGGAGAAGCCTGAAATGCAGGGCAAGACCATCGTCGTGATCCTGCCCGATTCCGGGGAGCGCTACCTCTCGAGCATGCTCTTCAGCGACCTGTTCACCGACCAGGAGAACCAGCAGTAAAGCGCTTTGGCGCTGATCAAGAGCAATAATCAGCGCCGGGCACTGTTGCACAATCCTTAATACTGAATGCTGGCAACGGTTATTTTTACCGTTGCCAGATCGGTTTATGATGTTTGATTAATCCGGCAGCAATGGCTTGATCGAAATTCCAAGGAGTGTTGCATGACTGTTTCTTTAGTCGCCAAGGCAGGTGTATTGCTGATGTTTTTCGGCAGCACGTTGTATGTGCACCTGCGCGGCAAGGCGCGCTTGCCGATGTTGCGCCAGTTCGTCAACCATTCGGCGCTGTTCGCCCCCTATAACGCCTTGATGTACCTGTTTTCCGGCGTGCCCTCCAAACCCTACCTGGACCGCAGCCGCTTTCCCGAGCTCGATGTACTCAAGGACAACTGGGAAGTTATCCGCGAAGAGGCCATGCACCTGTTCGACGAGGGTTACATCCGCGCCGCCGAGAAAGACAACGACGCCGGTTTCGGTTCGTTCTTCAAGAAGGGCTGGAAGCGTTTCTACCTGAAGTGGTACGACAAAGCGCTGCCATCGGCGCAAGCGCTGTGCCCGAAGACCGTCGAGCTGGTCAACAGCATCCCCAACGTCAAGGGCGCGATGTTTGCGTTGCTGCCGGGGGGGAGTCACCTCAACCCGCACCGTGACCCGTTCGCCGGCTCCCTGCGTTATCACCTCGGCCTGTCGACGCCAAACTCCGACAACTGCCGGATCTACGTCGATGGCCAGGCTTATGCGTGGCGCGACGGCGAAGACGTGATGTTCGATGAAACCTATGTGCACTGGGTGAAGAACGAAACCGAGACTACCCGGGTGATCCTCTTCTGTGATGTCGAGCGTCCGCTCAACAGTCCGCTGATGACCCGCATCAACCGCAAGGTCAGCGCCTTCCTTGGCCGCGCCACCGCGCCGCAGAACACTGATGACGAGCGCGTCGGCGGGATCAACCGGGCCTATGCCTGGAGCAAGCGCTTCAGCAATGTGATCAGCGGCCAGGTCAAACAGTTCAAGCGTGCCAATCCCAAGGCCTACCGGGTGTTGCGTCCGGTGCTGGCGGTGGTGGTGGCTTATCTGCTGTATCACTGGTTGTTTTGAACCTTGATCACCGGCAAGGCCAGCTCCCACAAGGACTGTAGGCACTGATCCATTGTGGGAGCCGGCCTTGCCGGCGATCAAGGCACCACTGACTTGCATGCCAGAATCACTCTGGCTATAGTCAGACCCACTTCACCTCACCGAAGACCTGCTCATGCCAGCTTCCCCACTCAGCACCGTATTCGCTACCGCGCCCGACGCGGTGGTAGTCGTGCGTGGGAATCAGCAGCCGGCCATGATCAGTCACTACCCACCACCTGTCAGTAGCGTGGTTGTGTGCGTTGTCGCACCACCAGGCGTGGTAGTGCTGGGCTAAGCGGCCAACCGCTGCGTCCCGACACACCTGCACCCTACTGAATACGGTTGGCTGCCCCCTGCGGGCAGCGCCGTTCGGCTTATCTGCCCGAATTACAGGTGGCATTCATGTTTGCTCTATCGAAAGAATCCGTGGCCTCGGCGGCCACCACCAGCCTGTTCGTCCTGCTCTGGAGTAGCGGGGCGATCGTCTCCAAACTGGGCCTGGCCCATGCCAGTCCCTTTGCTTTCCTGCTGATGCGTTCAGCCCTGGCCCTGTGCGGTCTGTTGCTGCTCGCACCGTTGCTCAAACTTCGCTGGCCGCGCGGGCGGGCGGCGGTGCTGCAAGCGCTGGCCACCGGTTGCGTGTTGCTCGGTGCCTACCAGATCTTCTACCTGCTGGCGCTGAACACCCAGGTCACCCCCGGCGTCATGGCCACGGTCATGGGCGTGCAGCCTATCCTCACGGTGGTGTTGATGGAGCGTCAGCGTTCCTGGAGCCGTTTGTTTGGTCTTGGCCTGGGCTTGAGCGGGCTGATCATGGTGGTCTATCAGGGGATCAATCTGGGAGGGATTTCCCTGATGGGGATGCTCTTTGCACTGCTGGCGCTGGCGAGCATGACCTTCGGCTCGATCATGCAGAAACGCATCACCAGCAACCCCATGGGCACCTTGCCGCTGCAGTACATCGCCGGGTTGCTGATGTGTGCGGTGTTTGCGCCGTTGCAGCCGCTGCATGTCGAGCTGACCGGCAGTTTCATCGGCGCTTTGCTGTGGATGGGGCTGGTGGTCTCGTTGCTGGCGACGCTGCTGCTGTACCGGCTGATTGCCAGGGGCAACCTGGTCAATGTCACCAGCCTGTTCTACCTGGTGCCCGCGGTGACGGCGGTCATGGACTACCTGATCTTCGGTAACCGTCTGGCGGCGTTGAGCCTGTTGGGTATGGGACTGATCGTGATCGGCCTGCTGTTTGTGTTCCGCAAGCCAGCGGCTGCAGCGGCGCAACTTCAGGCTGATTGAGATCCGCTACATCGCGGGGCAAGCCCGCTCCTACCGACCCGGTGGGAGCGGGCTTGCTCCGCGATCAGGCGCGAACCGAGGCGGGCTTGAGCACCAACCACAACGCCACAGCAATCAACACCCCGCCATACAGATGCGCCATCGACAGCGGCTCGTCCAGCAGCCAGGCACCCCAGAGCACCCCGAACGCCGGGATCATGAAGGTCACGGTGCTGGCCTTGACCGGGCCGATTTCGCTCAGCAGGCGAAAGTACAGAATGTAGGCAAACGCGGTACACACCAGGCCCAGGCCCAGCAGCGACAGCCACACCTCCCAGCCGCCCCAGCTCGCCAGTGGCTGGGTGACCACGCTGTAAGCAAACAACGGCAACAGCAGCAAGGTCGCCCCCATCATGCTGCCCAGGGCCGACAGCCGGCTGTCGAGGCCGCCCTGATGATCGAGCCAGCGGCGCGCAAGAAAGCCGGCAAAGCCGTAGCAGGTGGTCGCCGCCAGGCATGAAATGGCCCCTTGCAGCAGCTTGTGGTCAAACGCCACCGGGCCCGCACCGCTGAGAATGCCGACACCGAACAATCCAAGGAAAATGCCGCTGAGCTTGGCCAGGGTCATCGGTTCACGGAAGAACAACGCACCAATCAGCACGCCCATCAGTGGCGTGGTGGCATTGAAGATTGCCGAGTAACCGGCCGGCAGCACCTGGGCCGCCACCGAATACAGCGTGGCCGGAATCCCCGAGTTGATCATGCCCAGCACCAGGCAGGCCTTGAGCTTGCCGTTGAAATCCCAGCGCACCCGCAGTAGGGCGAGCATCACCAGCAGGCCAAGGCAGGCGATCGACACCCGGAAGAAGGCGGTGGGCAGGGTGCCGAGCACCGGCGCGATGATGCGCATGAACAGAAAGCTGGCCCCCCACACAGCGGCAAGAATCAACAGGCGGGTAATGGCGATGGGGCTCATGGGGCTCTCCGGGTCCTTTGGGGCGGGGCGCGAGTTTACGTTACAACGCAGGCTGCGCTCTCTCCCTTTCTTGCGTTGAAATTCGCCAGTCGGTGAGATTGGCCGATACAGCCGTGTCGCCAGGCTTTCCCTGCCATCGGCGACTGGCTAAGCTCAGGCTTCGACATTCCCGCAGAGGTCTGATGTATGCCCCAGCACTGGCCGGCCGCCGATATCGCCCGGATGATCCTCGATGGCTTCGACGATTACCGTGAGCATTTTCGCCAGATCACCATCGGTGCCCGCGCCCGCTTCGAGCAGGCTCAGTGGCAACAGACCCAGAGCGCCTCGGCGGCGCGGATCAACCTCTACGAGGAAAAGGTCAGCGAAGTCAGTGCCTGGTTGCATCAGGCATTCGACGCCGAGGTGTTGCTGGAGGTGGCGCAGTGGCCGCTGGTCAAAAGCGCGTACATCGGCCTGATCGACCCGCGTCTGGACGATGAGCTCTCCGAGACCTGGTACAACTCGATCTTCTGCAGCCTGTTCAGCCATGACCTGATCAGCGATGGCTGCATGTTCATCCATACCACCCGGCCTTCGTTGCGTAGCCACGAGCGCGCGGCCCAGACGCGGACCTACCGGCCACAGGGCGGCCTGGCCAGTGTGCTGGCGCAAGTCTTCGACGATTATTGCTTCGACGTGGCCTATGGCGACCTTGCCGGCGACCTGGCCCGGCTCGAAGGGCAACTGCGCGAAAACCTGCCGGACTGGGTGTGCAAGGATCCAGCGCTGGCGGTTGAGTTGTTTACGCCGGTGTTGTACCGCAACAAAGGTGCCTACCTGGTCGGGCGCCTGTACACCCAGGATGAGCAGTGGCCGTTGGTGATCCCCTTGCTGCACCGCGAAGGCCACGGCATCGAGATCGACGCGCTGATCACCGATGAGGCCGAGGTGTCGATCATCTTTTCCTTCACCCGTTCCTATTTCATGGTCGATGTGCCGGTGCCAGCCGACTTTGTCAGCTTTCTCAAGCGCATCCTGCCGGGCAAGCACATTGCCGAGCTGTACACTTCGATTGGCTTCTACAAACATGGCAAGTCGGAATTCTACCGGGCCCTGATCAATCACCTGGCCAGCACCGACGACCGCTTCATCATGGCGCCCGGCGTACGTGGCATGGTCATGAGCGTATTCACCCTGCCGGGCTTCAACACCGTGTTCAAGATCATCAAGGACCGTTTTTCGCCGTCCAAGAGCGTCGACCGTGCCACGGTGATCGAGAAGTACCGCCTGGTGAAAAGCGTTGACCGGGTCGGGCGCATGGCCGATACCCAGGAGTTTTCCGACTTTCGTTTCCCCTTGAGCAAATTCGAACCCGAGTGCCTGGCCGAGCTGCTGGAGGTGGCGCCTTCGACGGTGCAGGTGGAAGGCGACACCGTGCTGGTGCGCCACTGCTGGACCGAACGGAGGATGACCCCGCTCAACCTCTACCTGGATAACGCCAACGACGCTCAGGTGCGTGAAGCGCTGGAAGACTACGGTCTGGCCATCAAGCAGCTGGCGGCGGCGAATATCTTTCCTGGCGACATGTTGTTGAAGAACTTCGGCGTTACCCGGCATGGTCGTGTGGTGTTCTACGACTATGACGAAATCTGTTTTCTCACTGAGGTCAATTTTCGCTACATCCCGCCACCGCGTTATCCCGAGGACGAAATGTCCGGCGAGCCGTGGTATTCGATTGGTCCGCATGACGTGTTTCCCGAAGAGTTTCCGCCGTTCCTGTTTGCCGACAGCGGGCAGCGCCGGCTGTTCAGCCAGTTGCATGGTGAGTTGTACGATGCCGATTACTGGAAGAGCCTGCAGGAGGCGATTCGCGGCGGTAAGGTGATCGATGTGTTCCCTTACCGGCGCAAGGCTCGGGAGTGTTGAGCAGTATCGCGGGGCAAGCCCGCTCCCACTGGGCTAACCCTGCATGCACTTGAGCTGACTGAAGTCCTTGCGCACCTGGCTCAGCTTCTGTTCCAGGTGCTGGCGCTGCTGTTCACTGCTCTGGGCCATGATGTCGACCAGCAGACGCCGGGCTTCTCGTTCAGCGCGCTGGTTAACCTGACGATACTCCGGGGTCCACAGGCTTTCGCGGTTTTTCAGCAGTTGTTCAAGGCGTGGCTCGAAACTGGCGCTTTGGCGTTGTTCCATGGCCTCGCTGAAATGCGCCTGCCAGTTCGCCCGGTTGGCGATCGATTGACGGTTCTGTTCACCCAGACCTTGCGACCAGGTCATGATGCGCACCTGTTGCTGCGGGCTTAACTCGCCCAGCCAGGGGGTCAAACGCTTTTCCATGCGCTCGGCACGCGCCTGGATCTGCCGGGCCAGGGGTGTTTTGACGAACTTGGCCTGGCGCTCGCGAATGTCTTCAGTAAAGGCCTGGCGCATCTCGCGCACCTGCTCATCGTCCATGGCCCTGAGCAACTGCGCCGCGGAAGGGGTGATCTGATCCGCGACCTTGGCGATGGCCTGTTTGGCTTGCTGTGTGCGGACCTGCAGTTGCTGCTCGGTGACCTGGCCGCTGGCGACCATCTGTCGGACTTCATCGATCCAGGTCAGGTACCCCGGCAGTTGCGTACGGCAATGCCAGGCCAGGTGCTGTTTCAGGCGCTGGTTGAGCCAGGTCTTTTGCTGGCGGTTCATGTTCAGGTAGTCGTTCAGCGTCCAGGGCACCAGTACATCGAGGTTGCGGTAGGCCAGGTCGATGCGGCTGCAGGCCACGGCCAGCAGGGCAGGCACGAGCAGGAACAGGCAGGGGCGCAGGTACTTGCACAGGCAGGCGTACATGAGCGAATCCTTGCAGTGGCTTGCTTGTCTTTATAGATCAGCATGGCTCATTGCGGTTCCTTTTGCCGGTTGGGTGTAGAATGCCGACCTCGCAAAGAGGATTTCCGGAAATGGCTTTAGTTGGGCGTTACAACAGTTTGCAAATCGTGAAACACACGGACTTCGGCCTGTACCTGGACGGCGGCGCGGATGGCGAAATCCTCCTGCCTAACCGCTACATTCCCAAGGACACGCCCACTGAGGTCGAAGACTGGCTGAACGTCTTCGTCTACCTGGACAGCGAAGACAAGCTGATCGCAACCACCGAAAAGACCAAACTGCAGGTCGGTGAGTTCGCCAGCCTCAAGGTCAAGGAAATCAACAGCATCGGCATCTTCCTCGACTGGGGCCTGCCGAAGGACCTGTTGATGCCGTACTCCGAAGAAAAGCGCCAGATGAAAGCCGGCGAATACTGCGTGGTGCATGCTTACCTGGACAAGCGCACCCGCCGTATCACCGCGACCGCGCGCCTGGACCGTTACCTGGACAAGGTGCCGGCGACCTACAAGGTCGGCCAGGAAGTCGATCTGCTGGTGGCCGAAGAAACCCCGATGGGCTTCAAGGCGATCATCAACAACAAGCACTGGGGCTTGATCCACAAGAACGAGGTGTTCAAGTTCCTGCGTTCGGGCAAGCAGGAGAAGGGTTACATCAAGGAGCTGCGCAGCGACGGCAAGATTGCCCTGAGCCTGCAGCCGATTGGTCAGGACCTGGCCAACAGCCTCAATGACAAGATCCTGGCCAAGCTCAAGGACGCCAACGGTGTGCTGCCGGTCAGCGACAAGAGCGACCCGCAACTGATCAGCGATATGTTCGGGGTCAGCAAGGGCAACTTCAAGAAGGCCATCGGCGCCTTGTACAAGGATGGCCGCATCGTCATCCACGCTGACCGCATCGAACTGGTCTGATCAGGCCTGGCGAAAGCCTGCAAAGCTCAGGTTTTCGCCACCTGGGCGCAGGTCCTGGAGCAGTGAGTCGCGGTCGGCGCTCAGCGCCAGGCTGATGGTCGAGCGCCGCTTGCCGGGGTGGCGCACTTCCATCTTCTCCAGATGGGCCTTGAGGAAGTTCACCGGCACCTTCAAGTGCTGCAGCTCGTCGGTCTCGGGCGTGTGCAGCAGCAGGTTGACCCAGTCGGCTGCCCCTTTGCGCAGTACCAGCTTCACCGGCACATCGAACCACCACAGGCTGCGCTTGCTGTCGAGCACGGCGAACAGGGTGTTGTCGCTGGAGAGTACCGGTTTTCCCAGCTCCAGATTACGACGGGCGATGGCGGCGGGTTTGTCGAGTTTCATGCAGGTTCCTACGGGTGACGCTTGAAAGGTCGGCTATTGTGCTGGCAATGCGGCGAAACATAAAGCGGCGAGCGCTGGGGCTGGAACTTTCCTTTGGCTTTGATCTCAATTTGATGGCGCATTAAGGTGCCACCTTCGTTAACGATCAAACAGTGCCAGGGAAGAGGGTCCATGAAAATACTGATTGCCCTGCTGATGTTGCTCAGCAGCTATGCGTATGCCGGTTGCGGGAGTATCAGGGACGCTGATCAGCGCAACTATTGCTATGCCAGAGAAGGCGGTAGCGGCTGTGGTTCCATTCGCGATGCCGACCTTCGTAATGCCTGCTATGCAGAAACCCGCGGTAGCGGCTGTGGCTCCATTTCCGACAGTGATCAACGCAACTATTGCTATGCCAGGCAAGGCAGCAGTGGCTGTGGTTCCATCCGTGACTCCGACCTTCGCAATGCCTGCTATGCAGAAACCCGTGGGAGCGGCTGTGGCTCCATTTCTGACAGTGATCAACGCAATTATTGCTATGCCAAGCAAGGCACGGGCAGTTGCGGGAGTATCAGAGACAGTGACTTGCGCAACCAGTGCAATGCGTTGAAACCCTGACAGGCGGGTTTTCGACTGCTGTTACGATTTCGGGCAAATAATTGAAACTCTGCGCACAGGCCACCGGTCCACTGACTGTCGACGCCGACAGCCCGATTTTCCCTTTCAGGAGAACTCCCATGAGTGGCACCAAAGATAAAGTCAAAGGTATGGCCAACGAAGCGGTTGGCAACATCAAGCAAGGTGTTGGCAAAGCAACCGACAACGAGCGGCTGCGCGCCGAGGGTGAGTTGCAGGAGCGCAAAGGCGAAGCCCAGCAAGTGGTTGGAAAGGTCAAGGATGCATTGAAAAAGCCTTGATGGCTGTAGGTGTAGTTTCGCGACGGCCACCCTTGGTGGCCGTTGTGCTATCTGCCGCAAACAATAGCAACTTGGCGGCGATCGTCGTTTAGACTTCAGTGCAGACCTTAGTGAGGAGCCGAGCTCATGTCCCTCGAGCGGCGAAAGGAGACGCTATGATTTTCCCCGACCTGCGCGGCTTGCCGTTGCATCGCGTGCTGGTGCGCACCGTCAAGGAGTTTCTCGATGACGAGATGTCTACCTATGCCTCGGCATTGGCCTACCAGATGCTGTTCTCGCTGTTTCCCTTCCTGTTGTTCCTGATTGCGCTGATCGGCTTCCTGCACCTGCCGGACTTTTTCTCCTGGCTGCGCCTGCAGTCGGAACTGGTATTGCCGCCCCAGGCGCTGGAACAGGTCAATCCGGTGATCGACCAGTTGCAGCAGTCCAAGGGCGGCCTGCTTTCGGTCGGTATTGTTATCGCCTTGTGGACGGCGTCGGCGGGCGTGCGGCTGATGATGAGCGCGATGAACGCGGCCTACGATGTGGTCGAAGGCCGTCCGGTGTGGAAGCGCATTCCCTTGTCGGTGATCTATACCGTGGGCATCGCCGGCATGCTGCTGGCCACGGCCGCCTTGATGGTGCTCGGGCCGCAGGTCATGGAATGGATTGCCTCGCAGATCGGCATGCAGGAGTTCATTGTCACGGTGTGGACGATACTGCGCTGGCCGGCGATCATTATTCTGATGATGATGGCGGTGGCGTTGATCTATTACGTAATGCCGGATGTTAAACAGGAGTTTCGTTTTATTACCCCGGGCTCGGTGCTGGCGGTGGTGGTGTGGATCATCGCGTCGTTGGCGTTCGGTTATTACGTAAAGACCTTCGCCGACTATAATGCGATGTATGGCAGCATCGGTGCGATCATTGTCTTGCTACTGTATTTCTATATTTCTGCTGCCGTTTTGTTATTGGGAGCGGAAATGAATGCGGTGATTGAGCATATGTCTGCCGAGGGTAAGAATCCGGGTGAGAAACAAGCCGGTGACGCCCCCCACGAACATGATAAAAAGCATGTTTCCGGGTTGGGACGCGATCATTCGCTCGATCACCCGGCCACGCCGGAAGGTGAACCCTTGAGTCGTACATCCCATGATTCGTGACATTCTGAAAATGGGCGATGAGCGCTTGCTGCGCATCGCCCCGCCGGTACCGCAACAACTGATCGGCAGTGCCGAGCTTGAGCAGTTGATCGCCGACATGTTCGAGACCATGCATCACGTCGGCGGCGTTGGCCTGGCCGCGCCGCAGATTGGGGTCGACCTGCAACTGGTGATTTTCGGCTTCGAGCGTAGTGAGCGTTATCCGGATGCCGAGCCGGTGCCGCAGACCATACTGCTCAATCCGCTGATCACCCCCATAGGCACCGAAGTTGAAGATGGCTGGGAAGGGTGTCTGTCGGTACCGGGCCTGCGCGGTGTGGTCCCGCGTTTCCGGCGTATCCGCTATGAGGGGCTCGACCCGCAAGGGCAGGTGATCGACCGCTTGGCAGAGGGCTTTCATGCGCGTGTGGTGCAGCATGAATGCGATCACCTGATAGGGCGCTTGTACCCTTCGCGTATCCACGACTTCAACAAGTTCGGCTACACCGAGGTTTTGTTTCCCGGGCTGGATCCTGCCAGCGACGACTGAGGCCGGGCCATTGCCAGCAGTGGCTTGCTGCGCTGGTAACGCGCCAGGCGTTCGGCCAGCAGGGCGGGCAGGTCGGTGCAGGGGCTGAAGCCCAAGCGCTGGTAGAAGGAGCCGAGGTCGGGGTGGCAGAACAGCCAGGTCGTACCCTCGCTGCTGTGCATGGCTGTCTCGATCAAGTGCCGGGCAATCTCCCGGCCCCTCCAGTTTTGCGCCACCCATAACCCGGTCAGCCAGCTGCCACCGGGTACCGGGGTCAGGCACAGCGCTGCGACGATTTCCTCCGCTCGAGCGACCCAGAGCTGCCCCTGCGCGGCTGCGCGCATGGGCGAACCCTGGGTTTTGTAGAATTTATTCAGCAATGGCCGCTCGGGGCCGGTCAGCAGGCAGTAGCGTAAGGTGGTCACGGCGTTGGTCCGGCAAGGCTCTGGCCCGGGCTTTTACACTGACAGTTGCAAGCTGTCGAGGGTGAAAACCCTGTTCTATTGTTGCAGATCCGGTAACAGTGAATGTTCGGTTCAGGGATTTAACCCTGTCGGGCAACTTGTAAACTATGTTTGTCCCCACAAAAAAGTAACAGGGGGACCGGTACTTCGTGTTATGTCCTTAGTGTCTGATGTAACAACTTCTCCGCGCCGCTATTGGCCAATGAAGTCAATCGATTAGTTTGATTGCTTTGCAGGCTTATTATTATGAAAAGTTTACTTGTTCTTGCCCTTGTCGGTGTTTCTTCTTTTGCCCTGGCTGATGAAATTAACACTGCCAGTGCTCAGCCGGTCGTTCAACAGTATGATTATTCGACCAACCTGGATATTGCCAAGGTTATCAGTCTGTCGACTATTCCGAATGTCTGTGAAGTCGTGCCGGCGACCATGGTCTACGAAGATCATCAAGGTCAGCGTCATACCCTTGAGTACCGCGCCATGGGTAACGGTTGCACCAACGGTTGATCCCGCCTTATCGGCGCTCGCGCTCCAATAGCTGACGCTTGCGCTCAACGCCCCAACGGTAGCCCGAGAGGTTGCCGTCGCTGCGCACCACCCGGTGACAGGGGATGGCCACGGCCAGGGCGTTGGCTGCACAGGCCTGGGCCACGGCGCGCACCGCTTTGGGCGAGCCAATCCGTTGTGCGATCTCGGCATAGCTGGCCGTTGTTCCCGCCGGGATTGTCCGCAAGGCCTGCCAGACCCGCTCCTGAAAGGCCGTGCCGCGCAAGTCCAGCGGCAAGTCCAGGCCAATTCCCGGTACCTCGATCAATCCCACCACTCGGGCCACCAGGGTTTCGAAGGCGGCATCGCCACCGAGCAAGTCAGCCTTGGGAAACTTGTCCTGCAAGTCGTGCAGTAATGCCTGCGGATCATCGCCGAGGAGGATTGCGCAGATACCGCGTTCGCTTTGTGCCACCAGGATCGCGCCCAATGAACATTGACCGATGGCAAAGCGGATCGCCATGTTGGCGCCGCCATCCCGATAGGCTCCCGGGGTCATGCCCAGGCGGGCATTGCTGGACTCGTAAAAGCGGCTGTTGGAATTGAAACCGGCCTCATACAGGGCATCAGTGATGGTGCTGGCGTGCTGCAATTGATTGCGCACCTTACTTGCCCGATGGGCTGAGGCATACGCTTTGGGCGTTACCCCGGTAATGGTCTTGAACACCCGATGAAAGTGGAACGGGCTCATGTTCAATTGCTCGGCCAGTTGATTGAGGCTGGGCACTGACTCGGCGCTTTCAATCAATTGGCAGGCGCGGGTGACTTGCGCCCGATGCTGTTCGGCCATCAGCGTCTGGTCTGCCGCGCGCCGTTTGCTCGGGCGATAGCCGGCGGCTTCGGCTTGGGCCGGGGTATCAAAGAACTCGACGTTGTCGATACGCGGCAGACGCGAGGTGCTGCTGGGCCGGCAGTACACACCAGTGGTGCGTACGGCATAGACAAATTCCCGGTCGGCTGCCGGGTCGCGGGCCAGGATCGCTTGCCAGCGTGGGTCGTTTTCGCTGATGTGGGGCTTGTCTTGGCGCATGCCGGGAATCTCTTGTTGAGTAATGATGGGCTCAGGTTAAGGCGAGCATCAGCGAAGAAAACTCCGGGTCTTGCGTTCAAACTCGTGGATTCGGTACCCGCCACAGGTACCAGGCGGCAATGGTGCGGTAAGGGCTCCAGGCCTGACCGAGTTCAAGCATCTGGCGGCGGGTGGGCTGGGTGTCGAGGCCTTGCAGACGACGGTAGCCCTCACGCACGCCAAAGTCATCGACGGGCAGGATGTCCATACGCTCCAGGGTGTAGATCAGCAGCATTTCCACAGTCCAGCGACCAACGCCACGCAAACTCACCAGTCGCTCGATCAATTGCTCATCATCCAGTGCCAGCGCCTGTTCGTGGTCTGGCACCACACCGTCCTGACGCGCCTTGGCGATACCCAGGATGGTGGCCAGCTTGCTGGCGGAGAAACCGCAGGCGCGCAGTTGTTCGGGCGATGTGGCCAATACCTGCTCCGGGCTCGGAAAGGCACAGCCCGGATACAGCGCAAGGAAGCGCCCGAGGATCGCATCGCCGGCTTTCACATGCAGTTGCTGATAGGCAATGGCTCGCACCAGCGCCTGATACGGGTCGCGCTCGGGGCGCGGTTGATGCAGGCAGGGGCCGATGGCCTGAACATGTGCGGCCCATTGGGGATCAAGCGCGGCGAGAAATTGCTCGGCCTGGTTGAACAAACTACTCATGCTCTCTCCATGGCGTGGGCCACGCGCTCCAGCGCCTGCTTCAGTTGCGCACGGCTGCTGGCGGCGGACAGGCTGATACGAACAGCCGTCAGGTCGCCCTGTTTTACGGCAAATACTTCGGCCGGGACCACCTCTACCGCGTTGGCCCGACAACGTTGCACCAGCGTTTGTGCCGGTATTGCACAGCTTACCCAGATGTGCGGCGAGGGATGTAGGCCAAAGAGCCGCTCACTGCCGAGTATCTTGCGTGCCAGGCGCCAGCGCTGTTCGACCTCTGCGCGTTGCCAGGCCAGTCGCCGGCTGGCCGTACCCTCACTGATCCAGCGGCAGGCGATCTGCAGGTTCAGGGGCGATACCTGCCAATGGGTCGCCTGTGCGTGCGGGTCGATTTTAGCCAACAGCAGCGGGTCCGCGACGATCCAGCCCAGGCGTAAGCCTGCTGCAACGGTCTTCGACAGACTGCTGATCAGTATTCCCTGCTGGCCCAGCAACGGCCACAAGGGCGGCTGGTCGGTCAGCGCGCCGTAGACATCGTCTTCGATCAGCAGCAGGCCGTGGCGATGCACCACCTCGGCAACGGCCTGCTGGCGTTCGCGGCCCATGCAGGCCCCGGTGGGGTTTTGCAGGCTGGGCGTGAGCACCACCACCCGCGCGCCGGTTGCGCGGGCGACGCGGTCGAGGTCATCGGGAAGGATACCCTGGCGGTCCAGGGCAATGCCGTGCAGGGGCAGGCGTAGCTGGCGGCAGGCGGCCTTGATGCCGGGGGCCGTCAGGCTTTCGACCAGTACCGGATCGCCTGCCTGGCACAGCGACAGCAACAGACTGAACAGACCTTGCTGGGCACCGCCGCATAACAGGACCTGGCTGGCGCTCACCTGCAACCCCCGGTTGGCTAGCCAGGCAGCCCCTTGCACGCGGGCCAGGAGCAGTGCGTCGGCACTCAGGTAATGCTCCAGGCTGCGCACTTCGCCGTCCTGCAACAGGGTTTGCAGGGTGCGTTCGATGTCATGGTTGTCGGGCTCGATCACCGGCACGTTGGTCGACAAATCGATCAGGCTGGGCTGCGCGGTTTTTTGTTTCAGATGAAACAGCGTGGCTTCTTTGCTGCCAGCCAGTACATAGGTGCCACGTCCGACCTCGCCGCTGACCAGATGCCGGGCGGCAGCTTCACGGTAGGCCTGCTGGGTGGTGCTGGGGTTGAGCCCCAGCGCCCAGGCCAGACGCCGTTGCGGTGGCAGGCGCGCGCCGACCGGCAGCTCGCCACGCTCGATGGCTTCGGCAATGGCATCGACCAGCGCCAGGTAACGGGGTTGCCCGGTGTCAGGCAGGGTAGGGGTCCACATTTATTGTTGGCCATGCAATATAAACTTTTACCCATACAATGAACCGGCGCTAGGATCAGGTCAAACCCACTGCTGCCGAGGTGTTCCATGTTCGACCTGACTGCCCTGCGTGAAGCTGCCCGTCTGGTGCATGCCAGTGTGCCCGCCACTGCTCAATATGCCTGGCCACGGCTGGCCGAGCGGCTGGGTTGCGAGGTCTGGGTCAAGCATGAGAACCATGCACCGACCGGTGCGTTCAAGGTGCGCGGCGGTTTGCTTTACGTGCAATGGCTGCTGGGGCAAAAACCGCAGGTGCGTGGTCTGGTCACCGCCACCCGTGGCAACCACGGGCAGAGCATGGCCCTGGCGGCGCGTAGCGCCGGGCTGCCGATCATCATCGTGGTGCCGCAAGGTAACTCGCGGGAGAAGAACGCGGCGATGCGCGCCCAGGGTGCGGAGTTGATCGAATACGGCGCCGACTTCGACCAGGCCCGTGAAGAGGCCGCGCGTCAGGCGCAACGGCATGACTATGAGATGGTGCCGTCCTTCCACCCGCAACTGGTTCGCGGTGTGGCCACTTATGCCCTGGAGTTGTTCGAAGCGGTTGCGGACCTTGATTGCGTGTATGTGCCCATCGGTATGGGCTCGGGAATCTGCGGGCTGATCCAGGCCCGTAACCTGCTGGGCCTGCGCACCGAGATCGTTGGTGTGGTGTCGAGCGCCGCCGATGCCTTTGCCTTGAGCGTTGAACAAGGTCACATCGTCACCACCGCCACGGCCAATACCTTTGCCGATGGCATGGCCTGCCGCATGCCGGTGCCGGAAGCCTTCGAGATCGTCCGCCAGCATGCGGCACGGATCGTCAGGGTCAGTGACGAGGAGGTGGCCCAGGCGATTCGTATTTACCACGAAGACACCCACAACACCGCCGAAGGCGCCGGCGCGGCGGGGCTGGCGGCGCTGGTTCAGGAGCGCGAACGCCAGCGCGGGCGCAAGGTGGCCGTGGTGCTCAGTGGCGCCAATATCGATCGAGAGCGGTATGCGCTGGTGTTGGCAGGGTGATGGAAAAATCCTGAATTGATCGCTTGGAAAAAGTGCTATCTTATTTTGATAGCATTTTCCAATGAACAATCGATATCGCAGAACCCTCGAATGCATTTTTCGCACACCTACCAGTGCCAGTCTGGTGTTCACCGACATCGAAGCGCTGGTGGTGCATCTGGGTGGGCAGGTGCTGGAGCGTGAAGGGTCCAGGGTCAAACTGATTTTGGGGACGCAGCAATGGCGATGCCACAGGCCGCACCCAGGTAAAGAGGCCAAGCGTTATCAAGTTGAAGAAGCCCGCGAATTTCTCCTGCGGGCAGGAGTTCACCTATGAACACGATGACCTACAAGGGCTATAACGCTCGAATCGAATACGACCCGCGCGATGATATTTTTGTCGGTCGTGTATTGGGGGTGCGAGACATCATCAGTTTCCACGCCAGTTCTGTCAGCCAGTTGCATGAAGCATTTCACCTGGCATTGGACGATTACCTGGCCGATTGTGCCGAGCGAGGCGTGACGCCCGAGCGGCCTGCCTCCGGCAAGGTCATGTTGCGCATTCGCCCCGAAGTCCATGCCGCTGCGACCATCGCCGCACAGTCGGCGGGCAAGAGTCTGAACCAGTGGGCGGATGAAGTGTTCGAGCGCGCGGCTCAGGCATAACAGACTTGCCTCCGGGCCAGGGCAATTTCTTCCAATACAGCCGCGCTGATTCCCGCTTTAATAGCGCCTGCCTTCAACGCTGTCTATGGAATGCCCTATGCCTTTTTCCAACGGATTTCTTCTCAGTCTCTCCCTGTGCCTGGATATCGGCATCGCCAATATCGCCATGATCACCCTGGCCATGCAGCGCGGGTTTCTTCAAGGCTTCTGGCTGGGCCTGGGGACGTGTGTCGGTGATCTGTTGTATGCGGTGGCGGCCCTGGCCGGCATGACCGTGTTGCTGCAGTTCGAGACCGTGCGCTGGGTGTTGTGGCTGGGCGGTTCGGTGTTGCTGGTGTGGTTCGCAGTGAAAATGCTGCTGGCGGCGTGGCGCGGCGAAGGTCATGTGCAAGCTGGTGAAGTGGTGGTGGAGTCGTCCTGGCGCGAGTTTTTACGCGGGATCTTCCTGGCCATGTCTTCACCCAGTGCGATCCTCTGGTTCGCGGCGGTAGGCGGTGTGCTGATTTCGCGCTCCGGTGGTGGCAGCTTGATGGAGGCCGGGCTGTTCCTTTCTGGATTCTTTGCCGCAGGACTGCTCTGGTGCCTGTCGCTTTGCCTGATTGCCAGTCACGGTGGGCGGCTGCTCGGTGACCGGCTGCTGACCTGGTCTTATCTGCTTTCGGCAGGCATCTTCTGCTACTTCGCGGTCTATGTGATTGTCTCCGGATACCGCGAGTTCATCCTTGCCGTGCCAGCGGCCACAGCGGGTCTATAATCAGTCGGGGTACCCGTGTGCAGGTGCCATCAGGCCGGAGGATCTTCGAGATGAAAGGTCTTGATGCGAAAAAAATGGCCAAGAAAAAACCCCTGAAAACCGCTGATGAAAAACGCGCCGCCAAACGCGCCAAACGCTCGGCAGCCAGTGGTTTTCTCCCATGACAACGACCCGGAGCCCCGCAAGGGGCTCCTTGTTCATATAAGGCAAAGGATATGTCTACCCCGATTCAAGTTGCAGTCCAGCCCGTGCGCTTCGAGCAGGCCGATGGCTTCACCATCGCCGGTATCGGTGGTCGCTTCTCGCAGTCCAGCATCAGTCAGATTCCTCAACTGTGGCAACGCTTCGAACCGCACATCGGCAAGGTCCCGGGGCAAGTCGGCGAGCATACCTACGGCGTTTGCTGCAACGCCGACGCCAACGGCAATTTTGACTACATCGCTGGTGTGCAGGTGGAGGGGGTAGAGCTGCTGCCAGCCGGCTTCCAGGGCGTTGAACTCAAGCCCCAGCGTTATGCCGTGTTCGAGCACCACGGCAGCCTCGATAATCTCAAGGCTACGTTCCAGGCCATCTGGCACGACTGGTTACCGCAATCGGGCGAACAGGTTGCCCAGGCACCGGAGTTCGAACGCTATGGCAAGGATTTCGATCCTTTTGCCAGCCACAGTGTGATGGAAATCTGGCTGCCGCTGGACCGCAAAAAATAATCCACTGCGGCTGTCGAATCCCGGCGTCCTCATTCGACCATCTGTGAACGCGCCGATTAACTCGGCGCCTGACCGTTGTCGAATCGCAGAGGACACGACCATGAGCAGCGTCGCCGAAAACGAAGTCCGTCAACTTATCGAGCGCTGGATTCCAGCAGTCCGGGCTCGGGACATCCCCGCCATCACCGCCCCTTACGCCGACGATATCCTTGCCTTCGATGCCATCAAAGAACTGCAGTTCAAGGGCAAGGCCGCCTATCAGGCTCACTGGCAAGCCTGCATGGAGCTCTGCCCCGGTGAAATGATCTTCGAGATGGAGCAGTTGCAGATTCATGCCACGCCGGATCTGGCGCTGGCCCACTGGCTCAATCGCTGCGGTCCGCCCATCGAAGAGGGTGGTGAGGATAAAAGCTGTTACATGCGCGTCACTGCTGGCTACAAGCGCATCGATGGGCAATGGAAAGTAATTCATGAACATTGGTCGGCGCCATTCGACATGGAAACCGGTGCCGCCCTGTTCTCGCTCAAGCCTTGAGCTGAGAGCGTCGAGGATTATGCCGAATTGCACTTTGCATCCGCTGTGGAGATGACGATGAAATACCTTTGCCTGGTCTATTGTGAAGAGAGTCTGTTGCACAGCTTGCCCGACAGCCCTGCGGATGCCGAGTGCATGGCCTATGCCGAGTCGATCCAGGGCAGCGGCCGGATGCTCGCCGCCGAGGCACTCAAGCCGGTGCAGACCGCCACCACCGTGCGTGTTCGCGGTGGTCACATGAGCCTGACTGATGGACCTTTCGCCGAGACCAAGGAACAACTGGCCGGCTTCTATCTGGTTGATGCCCGCGACCTGAATGAAGCGCTGAACATTGCCAAGGGAATACCTGCCGCCAGGGTCGGCAGCATCGAGGTGAGGCCGATCCGCGAGCTCCAACCCTGAGACGCTGGAGACAATAAAATGAGCCTTCACCCCCCTGGTAATGCGCAGTACGAACTGTCCTTGACCCGTGTGATCGATGCACCGCGCAGCAAGGTGTTCCGGGCCTGGACCGAACCCGATCTGCTTGCGCAATGGTGGGGCCCCAACGGCATGACCACGCCCTTGTGCGAAATGCAGTTGTGGGTGGGAGGGTTGTTTCGCACGGTGATGCAGGCCCCGGATGGTACCGAATACCCGAACCAGGGGGTGTTCCTGGACATTGTCCCCCCTGAGCGGATTGTCTTCACCGATGCCTTCGGGCCGGGCTGGGTGCCGTCGAACAAGGCGTTCATGACCGTGGTGGTGACCTTCGAGGAGCATCAGGGCAAGACCAAGTACACCGCGCGCGCGTTGCACTGGAATGCCGCCGATTGTCTGGCACATGAAGAAATGGGCTTTCATCGCGGCTGGGGTGAAAGCCTGGATCGCCTGGTGGCGCTGGTGACCACCCAGATGCCGGGCTGATGGCGACGCTGGTTCAGGTGCGGGCCGAAGTCGAGTCGGTCTACAAGCGCGAGTCGCGCCGCATCCTGGCGACCCTGATTCGCTTGCTGGGGGATTTTGACCTGGCCGAAGAGGCCATGCACGAAGCGTTTTTCGTCGCGGTTGAGCGCTGGCAGCGCGATGGCATTCCTGCCAGTCCACGGGCCTGGCTGGTGTCCACCGGACGCTTCAAAGCCATTGACGGGTTGCGGCGAAGAGCCCGGTTCGACCGCTCGCAGACGCAGCTGATGATGGCGCTGGAGGCCCGGCAGGAGGATGAGGTGACAGACCAGGAGCTGGAAGATGATCGCCTGCGTCTGATCTTCACCTGCTGTCACCCGGCGCTGGCAGCCGATGCCCAGGTGCCGCTGACCCTGCGCGAAGTCTGTGACCTGACCACTGAGGAAATCGCCCGGGCTTTTTTGCAAAGCCCGGCGACCATTGCCCAGCGAATCGTGCGGGCCAAGGCCAAGATCCGCGATGCGCGGATTCCCTATCAGGTCCCGTCACTGGCGGAGCTGCCCGAGCGTCTGGACAGCGTGCTGCGGGTCATTTATCTGGTGTTCAACGAAGGCTATTCGGCGTCATCGGGTGACAACCTGATGCGCAATGACCTCAGTGATGAAGCGATCCGCCTGGGGCGACTGTTGCAGCAGTTGCTACCTGACCCGGAAGTGCTTGGCTTGCTGGCATTGATGCTGCTGCAGGCATCGCGACAGGCGGCTCGCAGTGATGAGAATGGCGATTTGATCCTGCTGGATCAGCAGGACCGCAGCTTGTGGAATCGCGCATTGATTGCTGAAGGTAGCCAGTTGGTGCAGCAGGCGCTGCGCAGTCAGCAGCTCGGGGTGTACAGCTTGCAGGCAGCGATTGCTGCGGTGCATGCCGAAGCGGCCAGTGCCGAGCAGACGGACTGGGAAGAAATCGTCGGTTTGTACGATGTGCTGCTGCGCGGTTGGCCTTCGCCGGTGGTCGAGCTCAATCGCGCCGCAGCCCTGGCGCGTCGCGACGGACCGCAGGCAGGGTTGCTCGCGGTGGAGGCGATTCTGGCGCGGGGACAGTTGCAGGATTATCACCTGGCCCACAGCGCCCGCGCCGAACTGTGTCGGCAACTGGGGCGCCTGGATCAGGCCCGTGATGCCTACCGCACCGCCCTGGGCCTGACCTCGCAAGGTGCCGAACGGCGCTTTATCGAGCGCCGCCTGAGCGAGTTGTGAGCTTCAGCCGATGGTGATCGGCGGCGGGCTGACCAGGTCGACAGTCTGCTGTTTGCGCGGGGCGAGGATTTCAGCCTCGCCATCGACCACCAGCTCATCGTTCTGGTTGAACACGCGGGTGGCGATGCGCACCTTGAATTTCGGCAGCTTCTCGAGGATTTCCAGGCGCACGGTCAGGGTGTCGCCGAACTTCACCGGCTTCTGGAAGCTCATGGTCTGACCCAGGTAGATGGTGCCCGGGCCAGGCAGCTCGCAGGCCACCGCGGCGCTGATCAGGGCACCGCTGAACATACCGTGGGCGATACGCTCCTTGAACATGCTCTTGGCGGCGAACTCGGCGTCCAGGTGCACGGGGTTGTGGTCACCGGACATGGCAGCGAACAGCTGGATGTCACGTTCTTCGACGGTCTTGCTGAAACTGGCGGTCTGGCCGACTTCAAGGGCTTCGTAAGGCGTGTTGGTGACCTGGGTCATCGATTCGGTTCCTGCTAGGGGCACGGGGGCGGCCGTCATTCGCTGCGGGCAGGGCGGCCAATGGCCAGGGCCTGTTCCAGCCAGTCGATGATCGCGGCCGTGACCTCGTCACGGTTGGTTTCATTGAGCAGTTCATGTCGCGCTTTGGGGTATAGCTGCAACTGCACATGCTGGTTGCCGGCCAGGCGCAAAGCACCAGCCAGATCCTTGAGACGCTTGCCGGCACTGACCGGATCACATTCACCGCCCATCACCAGGATCGGCAGGTTCGGATCGATCTGTTTGAGGTTGGCCGGCTGGCTGATCTGCTCAAGCCCCATCAGCAGGTCGATCCATAAGCGATTGGTGCAGCGGAAGCCGCACAACGGGTCGGCAACATAGCGGTCGACTTCGGCGTTGTCGCGGCTGAGCCAGTCGAAGGCCGTGCGCGTGGGTTTGAAGGCCTTGTTGAAGGAGCCAAAGGACAACCAGTCGATCAACGCACTGTGGCCCAGAGGGCCCTGGCGCCAGGCTTCGATACGGGCAATCACGCATGCCGTGCGGTACAGCGCCGGGGGCTGG
This sequence comes from Pseudomonas sp. GW821-FHT10B02, assembly GCF_059415665.1. Lineage (NCBI taxonomy): Bacteria > Pseudomonadati > Pseudomonadota > Gammaproteobacteria > Pseudomonadales > Pseudomonadaceae > Pseudomonas > Pseudomonas sp. GW821-FHT10B02. The sequence continues at coordinate 532,266 of NZ_JBWKNR010000002.1, forward strand.
AAGTTCGAGCCGCTGAGGATGGCGCCTTGCAGGCTGGCGCCATGGTGTATCAGGTACGCCTGGGCAATGTAGCTGCCCATGCTGTGGCCGAAGAGAAACACCGGGGTACCGGGAAACTGCTGGCCGATGTGCTGGCTGAGCACGCCCAGGTCGTTGACCACCGCGCTCCAGCCATCGTGGCGGGCGAACAGGCCCAGGGTGCCGAGCTCGGCGGTACGGCCATGACCGCGCTGGTCATGGGCAATCAGCGCATAGCCCGCTGCACTCAGGGCCTGGCCCAGGCGTTGATAGCGGCCGGCATGTTCGGCCATGCCATGGGCCAGCAGCACCACTGCCTTGATCGGTGTGCTGGGCAGCCATTGGTAGACATAAAGGCTGCAGTGATCGCTGGCCGCTAGCCAGAACGCATCGTGGTGCATGGCGAGTCCTTGTGCGCACAGGTGAGTAACTCAGCTCAGTGTATAACCCAAGCGTGCAATCGAAGGGCAGCGACAAACAAGATTCACAATGTAAATGACAGCGCTTGGCATATTTGCCACCTGCGACATACCTGCTAACGTCGGCACAGCACCTTCTTCGCCAAGCAGGCAAGGGGACCGGAACGGCTCAGGTATGAGGACAAGAATAAATGCAGGCTGATTTCTGGAATGACAAGCGCCCGGCAGGCGTTCCCTCGAACATTGACATGAATGCTTACAAGTCTGTGGTCGAAGTGTTCGAACGCTCGTGCAAGAAGTTTGCTGACCGCCCGGCGTTCAGCAATCTCGGGATGACGATGACCTACGCTGAGCTGGATCGTTACTCTGCGGCCTTTGCCGCCTATCTGCAGCAACACACCGATCTGGTGCCGGGCGACCGTATCGCGGTGCAGATGCCCAATGTGCTGCAGTACCCGATCGCAGTGTTTGGCGCCTTGCGCGCCGGGCTGATCGTGGTCAACACCAACCCGCTGTATACCGCTCGCGAGATGCGTCATCAGTTCAAGGATTCCGGAGCCCGGGCGCTGGTCTACCTGAACATGTTCGGCAAACTGGTGCAGGAGGTACTGCCCGATACCGGCATCGAGTTCCTGATTGAAGCGAAGATGGGCGACATGCTGCCGGCGGCCAAGGGCTGGCTGGTCAATACCATTGTCGCCAAGGTCAAGAAGATGGTCCCCGACTACCATCTGCCCCAGGCTGTGCCCTTCAAGAGCGCGTTGAGTCAGGGACGTGGCGCAGTACCCAAGCAGGTCCCGCTGAGCCTCGATGATATCGCTGTGCTGCAGTACACCGGCGGCACCACCGGTCTGGCCAAGGGCGCAATGCTCACTCACGGCAACCTGGTGGCCAACATGCTCCAGGTGCTGGCGTGCTTCTCCCAGCATGGCCCCGATGGCCAGCGGCTGATCAAAGAGGGCCAGGAGGTGATGATCGCACCGCTGCCGCTCTACCATATCTATGCCTTTACCGCGAATTGCATGTGCATGATGGTGACCGGCAACCACAACGTGCTGATCACCAATCCGCGAGACATTCCAGGCTTTATCAAAGAGCTGAAAAAGTGGAAGTTCTCCGGGCTTCTCGGCCTGAACACCTTGTTCGTGGCGCTGATGAATCACCCGGAGTTCAAGAACCTGGATTTCTCCGCGCTGAAAGTCACCAACTCCGGTGGCACCGCGCTGGTGACAGCTACCGCCGAGCGCTGGGAAAGCCTGACGGGCTGCCGCATTGTCGAAGGCTATGGCCTGACGGAAACCTCGCCGGTAGCCAGCACCAATCCGTACGGCAAGCTGGCGCGCCTGGGCACAGTGGGCATTCCAGTGCCGGGTACGGCATTCAAGGTCATCGACGATGCAGGCAACGAACAGCCGATGGGCGAGCGGGGCGAGTTGTGCATCAAGGGCCCGCAAGTGATGAAAGGCTACTGGCAGCACCCTGAGGCTACGGCCGAGGCGCTTGATAGCGAGGGCTGGTTCAAGACCGGTGATATCGCGGTGATCGATCCTGATGGTTTTACCCGGATTGTCGATCGCAAGAAGGACATGATCATCGTTTCCGGTTTCAACGTGTACCCGAACGAGATCGAAGAGGTGGTCATGAGCCACCCGCAAGTCGCCAACTGCGCGGTGATCGGCATTCCAGACGAACGCTCCGGCGAAGCCGTGAAGCTGTTTGTGGTGCCGCGTGAAGGCGGGGTGAGTCTTGAAGAGCTGAAGGCTTACTGCAAGGCCAACTTCACCGGCTACAAAGTGCCCAAGCACATCGTGCTGCGCGATTCGTTACCGATGACGGCGGTAGGCAAGATCCTGCGTCGGGAGCTGCGCGATATCGCCTGACGTCCAGAGTGGGCGCGGGCTTCTGTGGGAGCGGGCTTGTCCCGCGATGCGCTGTACCTGACACAGCGCATCGCGGGGCAAGCCCGCTCTCACTTTATATGCATAAACCGGTTGTTTAGGTTTTTTACTCTAAAAATGACCATTGCATAATCAAGAGTCATTTTTGTGACTGTTTGGGCTGCTTTAGCTCTAGGCGACCCTTTGCAAAGCTGCTACTCTCGGCCCGCTTCTGATGATCTGGTTTGCAATAAACCGTAATCTTATATCAATAATAATCGCATCGACTGCGGTGAAGAATTCGCTGGTGCTGGAGGAGTGGGCTTCCATGATCGAAAATTTTTGGAAGGATAAGTACCCAGCCGGGGTTGCGGCGCAAATCAACCCCGATGAGTACCCGAATATCCAGGCAGTATTGAAACAGTCCTGCCAACGCTTTGCTGACAAACCAGCCTTTAGCAACCTGGGCAAAACACTTACCTACGGCCAGCTGTACGAGTTGTCGGGGGCCTTCGCCGCCTACCTGCAGCAACATACTGACCTGCAGCCCGGCGATCGTATCGCCGTGCAACTGCCCAACGTGCTGCAGTATCCGGTTGCCGTATTCGGCGCTATGCGTGCCGGCCTGATCGTGGTGAACACCAACCCGCTGTATACCGCACGGGAGCTGGAGCACCAGTTCAATGACTCCGGCGCCAAAGCGCTGGTATGTCTGGCCAACATGGCGCACCTGGCAGAAAAGGTCGTGCCCAAGACCCAGATCAAGCACGTTATTGTCACCGAAGTGGCCGATATGCTGCCACCGGTAAAGCGCCTGTTGATCAACAGCGTGATCAAGTACGTGAAGAAAATGGTCCCGGCCTACCACTTGCCCAAGGCGCTGAAGTTCAATGATGTATTGAGCAAAGGTGCCGGCCAGCCGGTGAAAGAAGCGAGCCCCGACAGCAATGATGTGGCCGTGTTGCAGTACACCGGTGGCACCACCGGGGTGGCCAAGGGCGCGATGCTTACCCACCGTAACCTGGTGGCCAATATGCTGCAGTGCCGGGCGCTGATGGGCTCCAATCTCAATGAAGGTTGCGAGATCCTGATCACCCCGTTGCCGCTGTACCACATCTACGCCTTCACCTTTCATTGCATGGCAATGATGCTGATCGGCAACCACAACATCCTGATCAGCAACCCGCGCGACTTGCCGGCGATGGTCAAGGAGTTGTCGAAGTGGAAGTTCAGTGGCTTTGTCGGGCTGAACACTTTGTTCGTTGCCCTGTGCAACAACGAAACCTTCCGCAAGCTGGATTTTTCCGGATTGAAGATCACCCTGTCGGGCGGCATGGCCTTGCAGATGAGTGTCGCCGAACGCTGGAAAGCAGTGACCGGTTGCGCCATCTGCGAAGGTTACGGCATGACCGAAACCAGCCCGGTGGCGGCGGTCAACCCGGCCGAGCAGAACCAGATCGGTACCATCGGTATTCCGGTGCCTTCGACCCTGTGCAAGATCATCAATGATGAGGGTGTCGAACTGCCGCTGGGTGAGGTCGGTGAGTTGTGCGTCAAAGGCCCGCAAGTGATGAAGGGCTACTGGCAGCGCCAGGATGCGACCACCGAGATCCTCGACAGCGAAGGCTGGTTGAAGACCGGTGACATCGCCCTGATCCAGCCCGACGGCTACATGCGGATTGTCGATCGCAAGAAAGACATGATTCTGGTGTCCGGGTTCAACGTTTATCCCAACGAGCTTGAAGACGTGCTGGCTGCGCTGCCGGGCGTGTTGCAGTGTGCAGCCATCGGCGTGCCGGACGAGAAATCCGGTGAAGTGATCAAGCTGTTCATCGTTGCACGGCCTGGCGTGACCCTGACCAAAGAGCAGGTAATGGAGCACATGCGTGCCAATGTCACCGGCTACAAGGTGCCGCGTTTCATCGAGTTCCGTGATGCGCTGCCGACCACCAACGTCGGCAAGATCCTGCGTCGCGAGCTGCGTGATGAAGAGCTGAAAAAGTTGGGTCTGAAGAAGATCGCCTGACGGCAAACGACCGCTGAGCGGTCGATCGCCGGCAAGGCCGGCTCCCACAGTAGTAGAGGTCATCACTTGACTTGTGTGGGAGCCGGCCTTGCCGGCGATGGTCCGCTCAGCGCAACTTCTCAAGCATCTGGTAATACCACATCCCCGCCGCCAGCAACGGATTGCCCAGCACATCGCCCATCGGCACCTTGATGTGTTTGCAGCCTGCAAAGGTATCGAATTTCTCCAGCGTCCCGGTCAGCGCCTCGGCCATGATTTCGCCCATGATGTGGCTGGTGGCGATACCGTGCCCGGAGTAGCCCTGGCAGTACCAGACATTGTCGGAAAGCTTGCCCAGCTGCGGAATGCGGTTGACCACGATCCCCATGGCACAACTCCACTGGAATTCGATCGGCACACCCTTGAGTGCCGGGAAGGTGCGCTCGATGCACGGGCGCAACTCGCCAGCGATATCCCGCGAGTCCCGGCCTGAATAGTTGGCGCCACCGCCGAACAGCAGGCGACCGTCTGCCGTCAGGCGGTAGTAGTCGAGGACAAAGCGGCAGTCATACACCGCCAGGTCCTGAGGGTTGATCTGCGCGGCCAGTTCGCCCAGCGGCGCGGTAGTGACGATGCCGCCCATGGCCGGGAAAATCTTGCCCTTGAGCTGGCGCTTTTCCAGCTTGTGGTAGACGTCGCCCGCCAGCAGGATCTGCTTGGCTTCGACTCGCCCTTGCGCGGTGACCACTGCTGGCTGCTCGCCATGGACGATGTCCAGCACTTCGGAGTTCTCGAAGATCAGCGCGCCCAGGCTATGCGCTGCACGGGCTTCGCCCAGGCACAGGTTGAGCGGGTGCAGGTGCAGGTTGCGCAGGTTCTTCAGCGCGCCCAGGTACAACGGGCTTTGCAGGTGTTCGGCCATGGCGTTGCGATCGAGCAACTGCACCTGGTCGCCCATGCCGCGGCGCTGCGCTTCGGCTGCGAAAGCCTGCAGCTCATGCATGTGCGAGGCCTTCATCGCCGCATGCAGGTGACCGCGCTTGAGGTCGCAGTTGATGCCATAGCGTGCGACCCGCTGTTCGATGATCTGGTGCCCGCGCCAGCGCAGGTGCCAGATGAAGTCGTCGACGTCTTCGCCGAGCTTTTCGCGCATCTGCTTGCGCATCGCCTCGTCACCCGACAGGCTGCCAGTCACCTGGCCGCCGTTGCGACCGCTGGCGCCCCAACCAATGCGGTTGGTCTCGACAATGGCGACTTTCAGGCCGCGTTCGGCTAGCTCGACGGCGCTGGCCACGCCGGTAAAACCGCCACCGATGATTGCCACGTCGACCTTGACCGTGCCTTTGAGCGTCGGGTACTGGGTGCTGTCGTTGAGGCTGGCGGTGTAGTAGGAAGCACTGCGTTGAGCGGTGCCGGTATTCACGGCTGCGTTCATAAAAAATCCTTGGCGCAAAAATAAAGTGGATCAGGCCTGGGTCAGGTACCAGCGCCAGTCCTGTTCGCCGACTTCGGCCATGAACTGTCGGTACTCGGCACGTTTGACCGCCAGGTAGACACCGAGAAAGGCTTCACCAAATGCCTCGCGAGCCCAGTCCGAGGCCTCCAGGGCCTTGAGCGAAGTGAGCCAGTCGGTGGGCAGCAGTTCCTTGGCCTGGGCATAACCGTTGCCTTCGACCGGAGCACCCGGATCGAGCTGCTGACGGATGCCCTGGTGCAGGCTGGCGAGGATCGCGGCGGCGGCCAGGTAGGGGTTGGCGTCGGCGCCACAGATGCGATGTTCGATGTGCCGGCTGTTGGCCGGGCCGCCGGGTACGCGTAGGCTCACGGTGCGGTTGTCGACACCCCAGGTCGGCGCCAGCGGTGCATAGCTGTTGGCCTGGAAGCGGCGGTAGGAGTTGGCGTTGGGGCAGAACAGCAGCAACGAATCGAGCAGGTGCTTGAGCATGCCGGCCACTGATTGACGCAGCAGCGGTGTGCCGGCCTTGTCTTCACTGGCGAACAGGTTGTTGCCTTGGGCATCAGCCAGGCTTACATGCATGTGCATGCCGGTGCCGGCCAGGTGATCGAAAGGTTTGGCCATGAAGCAGGCCTGCATGCCGTGCTTGTGTGCCACGCCTTTGACCAGGCGCTTGTAGCGCACGGCCTGGTCCATGGCCAGCAGTGCATCGCCATGTTCCAGGGTGATTTCGACCTGGCCCGGGGCGTATTCGGAAATCGCCGTGCGTGCCGGGATGCCCTGGGCTTTGCAGGCACTATAAAGATCAGCGAGGAACGGCTCGATCTGTTCCAACTCGCGCAAGCCATAGACCTGGGTGCCACGCGGACGTCCGCCATCGCTGTCCAGTGCCGCTTGCGGGCGACCCTGGTGGTCGCGCTTCTGGTCGAGCAGGTAGAACTCCAGCTCGCAGGCCATGACCGGATGATAACCTTCGGCCTTCAGCGCATCGATGACCTTGACCAGCAGGTGGCGCGGATCGGCGATGGTGGCTGGCAGGCCTTCGCTGGGGTGCATGCTGACCTGCACTGCTGCGGTCGGAATCTGCCGCCAGGGCAAGCGCACCAGGCTGTTTTCCAGCGGATAGGCGCGGCAGTCGATATCACCGACGTCCCACACCAGCCCCGAGTTTTCCACATCATCGCCATTGAGGGTCAGGCCGAGAATGGTGCTGGGCAGGGGGCGACCGCTTTCATATACCGCCAGCAGTTCCTCGCGGTGCAACAGCTTGCCGCGGGGCACGCCGTTGGCATCGAGGATGAACAGCTCGATCATCTCGATATCAGGGTTGTCAGCCAGGAATGTTCGGGCCTGTTCGATGGGGGCAAATTGCATGCGGTTCTCGCTTGCGCCGTCAGGCGCACAGGACTGTCTTCGCCAGCAGGCGACAGTCATGGACGGGTAGGCCAAGGCTGGCCGATATATTCAGTCTAGGGCGAGAACAACATCTGGTGGGCGGGCATGGCGGCAATGCCACAACGCCCAGAAGGCGAGGATGATATGAACCAGCGGGTTTTCCCCGGAGCGAGCCCGCACCTTCGGGAACGAAGGGCGCAACAGCGGGTGGGGCAAGCTCAGGGGCGAAGTCATGCGCTGATACTCCCATGCCCTTGAAGGTTCATTAAATCAGCCTTTGTATACCTTCAGGTTGTCCATCACTAAACAATCATCCGGCTACCCGCAACCGTGCCGAGCGGGGGCAAATCTGCGACAATCGCAGCCCTTCCTATGCCGATCATGAAAAAGCAGGCTCACCTGCACGACTAAAAAGCCCCCATGACTGACCACGCTATCGATCAACTGCTGAAAAACCTCGACCACGCCATGATTGCCGAGCGCCATCGCTTGCGCCGGCAACTGCATGAATTGCGCAAGCGCCCGGACGAGGCGAAGCTGGCCCAGTGGGTCGACAAGGTCCAGGCGTCCTGTGCCCAGGTCATTGCGCGCAAGGCCAGCGTGCCGAGCATTCGTTACGACGACAGCCTGCCGATCGCCGCCAAGCGTGACGAAATCAAAAAAGTCCTCGCCGCGCATCAGGTGCTGATCATTGCCGGTGAAACCGGCTCGGGTAAAACCACCCAGTTGCCGAAAATCTGCCTGGAGCTGGGGCGTGGCCAGCATGGTCTGATTGCTCACACCCAGCCGCGGCGGATCGCGGCGCGCAGTGTTGCCACCCGGGTGGCCGAAGAACTGGGCACGCCACTGGGGGCGCTGGTCGGTTATCAAGTGCGTTTTGAAGACCAGAGCGATGCCAATACCCTGGTCAAGCTGATGACCGACGGTATTCTCCTGGCCGAAACCCAGCACGACCGTTTTCTCGAGCGCTACGACACCATCATCGTCGACGAAGCTCACGAGCGCAGCCTGAACATCGACTTCCTGCTCGGTTATCTGAAAACCCTGTTGCCGCGGCGCCCGGACCTCAAGGTCATCATTACCTCGGCGACGATTGATCTGGAGCGTTTCTCCAAGCACTTCAACGACGCGCCAATCATCGAAGTCTCTGGCCGCACCTATCCGGTGGAAACCTGGTACCGGCCATTGACCAGCGAACAGGACGAGGAGGGCAACCGCGTCGAGGACGACCTCACGGTTGACCAGGCGATTCTCGCCACCCTCGACGAGATTGCTGCCCATGAGCGCAGCCAGGGCAAAGGCCCGGGTGACGTGCTGGTGTTCCTGCCTGGCGAGCGCGAGATTCGTGACGCTGCGGAAATGCTGCGCAAGGCGCAGCTGCGGCACACCGAGATCCTGCCGTTGTATGCACGGCTGTCGCCAGCCGAGCAGCAGAAGATTTTCCAGTCCCACCCCGGTCGGCGTGTGGTGCTGGCGACCAACGTCGCCGAAACCTCGTTGACGGTGCCGGGTATCCGCTATGTGATCGACAGCGGTACCGCGCGGATCAGCCGTTACAGCTACCGCGCCAAGGTTCAGCGTTTGCCGATCGAAGCGGTATCACAGGCCAGTGCCAACCAGCGCAAGGGCCGCTGTGGCCGGGTCGAACCGGGTATCTGCGTGCGGCTGTACAGCGAAGAAGATTTCAATGCGCGGCCAGCGTTCACCGACCCGGAGATCCTGCGTACCAACCTCGCGGCGGTGATCCTGCAGATGCTGCACTTGCGCCTGGGTGAGATCGACGCCTTCCCGTTTATCGAACCGCCGGATGGCAAGGCGATCAGCGACGGCTTCAACCTGTTGCAGGAGCTCTCGGCGGTCAATCGCGAGAACCAGCTCACCCCGCTTGGGCGTCAGCTGGCGCGTCTGCCGGTCGACCCGCGGCTGGGGCGCATGCTGCTCGAAGGCGCCAAGCAGGGCAGTCTCAGTGAACTGCTGATCGTTGCCAGCGCCTTGTCGGTGCAAGACCCGCGCGAGCGTCCGCCGGAGCGTCAGCAAGCTGCTGACCAGGCGCATGCACAGTGGAAAGATGCCGACTCGGACTTTGCTGCGCTGGTCAGTCTGTGGCGTGGTTTCGAAGAACAGCGCCAGGCGCTGACCGCCAGCCCGCTGCGCAACTGGTGCCGGAAGAACTTCCTCAACTACCTGCGCCTGCGTGAATGGCGCGATGCCCATCGGCAGTTGAGCCTGATCTGCCGTGACCTGCAACTGAGCATCAACAAAGAGCCGGCCGACTACCCGAAACTGCACAAGGCAATTCTTTCCGGCCTGCTTAGCCAGATCGGCCAGAAGACCGAAGACGGCGACTACCTGGGCGCTCGTCAGCGGCGTTTCTGGGTGCATCCGTCGTCGGGACTGGGCAAGAAGCGTCCGCAGTGGGTCATGACCGCCGAGCTGGTCGAAACCACCAAGCTGTATGCGCGCATGGTGGCCAAGATCGAACCGGACTGGATCGAACCACTGGCCACTCACCTGATCAAGAAGAACCATTTCGAGCCGCACTGGGAGAAGAAGCGCGGCCAGGTGGTGGCTTACGAGCAGGTCACCCTGTATGGCCTGATTGTGGTCGGCCGCCGCCCGGTGCACTTCGGGCCGATTGATCCGCTGATGTCCCGCGAGCTGTTCATCCGCGAAGCGCTGGTAGGCGGCGAGATCCAGTCGAAGGCCAAGTGCCTGAGCGCCAACCGGCGTCTGCTTGAGCAGCTCGACGAGCTGGAGGCCAAGGCCCGGCGCCGGGATATTCTCGCCGATGACGAGACCCTGTACGGCTTCTATGAAGCACGTTTGCCGGCGGAGATCCATCAGACGGCGACCTTCGACAGCTGGTACCGGGTCAACAGCCAGAAAGACCCGCAACTGCTGATCATGCGCGAAGAAGATGTGTTGGCGCGCGAAGCCAGCGAAGTCACGGCGGCGCAGTATCCCGACACCTTGCGCCTGGGCGATTTGAGCCTGGCCTTGAGTTATCACTTCGAACCCAACCATCCGCGCGACGGCGTCACGGTGCGGGTGCCGGCGCCATTGCTGCCAAGCTTGCCGGGTGAGCGCCTGGAGTGGCTGGTACCAGGTCTGCTCGAAGCCAAGTGCATTGCCTTGGTGCGCAACCTGCCCAAGGCCTTGCGCAAGAACTTTGTGCCGGTGCCGGACTTCGTCAAAGCGGCGTTGCAGCGCATGACCTTCGCCGAAGGCTCGCTGCCGCAGGCCCTGGGGCGGGAATTGTTGCGCATGACCGGCGCACGGGTCAGCGATGAAGCCTGGGCCGAAGCGGCCGGGCAGGTGGACAACCATCTGAAGATGAACCTGGAAGTGGTCGATGGTCAGGGCAAGTTTCTTGGTGAAGGCCGCGACCTGACCGAGCTGACCGCACGCTTTGTCGCCGCCAGCCAGGCCGCACTGGCTGTGCCGCAAACCGAGAAAAGCCAGCAGCCAGTACAGGCCAAGGCCTTTGCCCAGGTTGCCGAGACCGCCCAGCAGAAGATCGCCGGGCTATCGATGACCGTGTACCCGGCCTTGGTGGAAGAAAACGGTACGGTCAAGGAAGGGCGTTTCTCGACCCAGGCCGAGGCCGAGTTCCAGCACCGCCGCGCCTTGCAGCGCCTGCTCCTGCAACAGCTGGCCGAGCCGGCCAAATTCTTGCGCGGCAAGCTCCCGGGGCTGACTGAACTGGGTTTGCTGTACCGCGAGCTGGGGCGTATCGAAGCCTTGGTCGAGGACATCCTCCTGGCCAGCCTCGATAGTTGCATTCTCGAAGGTGAAGAGCATCTGCCTCGCGATGGTGCCGGCCTGGCTTCCCTGGCCGAGCGCAAGCGCGGCAGCTGGACCGAACATGCCGAACGCCTGGCCCGCCTGACCCTGGAGATCCTCAAGCTCTGGCACGGCCTGCAAAAACGCTTCAAGGGCAAGATCGACCTGGCTCAGGCCGTGGCGCTCAATGACATCAAGCAGCAGCTCGGCAACCTCGTTTATCCGGGCTTTGTCCGTGAAACCCCGGGGCTGTGGCTCAAGGAGCTGCCACGCTACCTCAAGGCCGTCGAACTGCGCCTGGAGAAGCTCGGCTCCCAAGTGCAGAAGGACCGGGTCTGGAGCGGTGAGCTGGGCAATCTGTGGACCCAGTACAAGGCCCGCGCTGACAAACACGCCCAGGAGGGCAAACGTGACGAACAACTGACCCTGTACCGCTGGTGGCTGGAAGAATACCGGGTATCGCTGTTCGCTCAGCAGCTCGGCACCAAGGTGCCGGTTTCGGACAAACGACTGAGCAAGCAGTGGAGTCAGGTAGAAGCCTAAACGGCTGCAGTTGTGGCACACTTGACCGATATTCGCCGCTGCCGCGCCCATCCTGCCGGCAGCAGCGCTTACCGAATGAAGTGCCCGGCAGCGCTCCGCTGACGGGGTTATTGCGTGTAAAAGTTGGTACGTTCGTGCCAGCTGACCGAATCGAACAGGCCGTTGCCCGATCGGCATCGGCCCCTGAACAGAGGAACGACCGTGCATAACGTCGTCATCAGCGGCACCGGCCTGTACACCCCGGCCAACAGCATTTCCAACGAAGAGCTGGTGGAGTCCTTCAACGCCTATGTGCAGCAGTTCAACGCTGACAATGCCGAGGCCATCGAGCGTGGCGAAGTGCAGGCCCTGGCCGAATCCAGCGCCGCCTTCATCGAAAAGGCCTCGGGGATCAAGAGCCGCTTTGTCATGGACAAGGACGGTATCCTCGATCCGCAACGCATGAAGCCACGCTTGCCGGAGCGCGCCAACGACGAACCGTCGATTCTCTGCCAGATGGCCGTGGCGGCTGCCGAACAGGCCCTGCAACGCGCAGGCCGCACCGCTGCCGATGTCGATGCGGTGATCGTCGCCTGCTCCAACCTGCAGCGCCCGTACCCGGCGATTGCCATCGAAGTGCAACAGGCCCTGGGTATCAACGGCTTTGGCTTCGATATGAACGTCGCCTGTTCTTCGGCCACCTTCGGCATCCAGACGGCCTGCAACAGTGTGCAACTGGGTCAGGCCCGCGCGATTCTGGTGATCAGCCCGGAAATCTGCACCGGCCACCTGAACTTCCGTGACCGCGACAGCCACTTCATCTTCGGTGACGCCGCCACCGCAGTACTGGTCGAGCGTGCCGACCTGGCCACCTCGGCGCATCAGTTCGACATCGTCAGCACCAAGCTGCTGACCCAGTTCTCCAACAATATCCGCAACAACTTCGGTTTCCTCAACCGTGCGGCCGAAGAGGGCATCGGCGCCCCGGACAAGCTCTTCGTCCAGGAAGGCCGCAAGGTGTTCCGTGAGGTCTGCCCGATGGTGGCCGAGCTGATCGCTCAGCACCTGGCTGAAAACAACATCAGTGTCAGTGACGTCAAGCGCTTCTGGCTGCACCAGGCCAACCTGAGCATGAACCACCTGATCGTCAAGAAGCTGCTCGGTCGCGATGCCCTGGAAGAAGAGGCACCGGTGATTCTCGACAGCTACGCCAACACCAGCTCGGCGGGCTCGGTGATCGCCTTGCACAAACATCAGGACGATCTGGCAAAAGGCGCTCTGGGCGTACTGAGCTCCTTCGGTGCCGGCTATTCCATCGGTAGCGTGATTCTGCGCAAGCGCTGAAGCCTGCGACCCGTCTGACAACAGTAAGACGGGTCTGTCTTGAAACAAAAGGACGCGCCCCACAGCGGGCGTCCCTTTTGTTGCTGGCCGCATTTGTAACAAAACCGTCTAATCGAACTCTACCGACACAACGACGGATGGATGGCGATGATGGGCGAAGAACAAGGCCGCTTGCTCGAACGGCTGCTCGCAGGCGAGCAATCGGCTTTCAAGGAACTGGTAGACACCTATCAGGGCGCCATGCGCGCAGTGGCGTATGCCATTGTCGGCAGCCGCAATGCCGACGAGGTGGTGCAGGATGCCTGGCTGGCGGTGGTACGCAACCTGGCAGGGTTCCAGCAGCGCTCCAGTCTCAAGACCTGGCTGCTGACCATCACTGCCAACACGGCAAAAAACCGCTACAAACAGAACCGCCGGGAAGTACTGCTCGACGACTTGCCTGCGCCACATGGCAGCGTCGGCGATGAGCGATTCGCCGGCGATGGCCATTGGCTGTTAGCGCCTTCGGCCTGGCATGAAGACTCGCCCGAAGCCTTGCTCAGCCAGGATGAGTTGCGCGAGTGCCTTGAACATACTTTGCTCAGCCTATCCGAGCTGCAGAGCAGCGTCCTGGTGCTGCGCGAACGCCAGGGACTGGAGCTGGAACAAATCTGTAATCTTCTCGATATTTCGCTCTCCAATGTCCGCGTGCTGCTGCACCGGGCACGGCTGAAGGTCTTCGCGACCCTGGAACACTTCGAGGAAACCGGCCAATGCTGACCTGCAAGGAACTTGTCGCCCGCTCGAGCGATTACCTGGATGGAGAACTTCCCCTGGGTGAAAAACTGCTGGCTCGCCAGCACCTGTTGTTTTGCAAAAGCTGTCGACGGTTCATCAAGCAGATGCGTTTGACCCAGGCGACGATCAAGGCGCTGCCGGAGGCGCCGGTAGACGACATTGACGAAATCGTCCAGCGCATGACAGACGCCCAGCGAACTCAAGACAAACCCTGAAAATCGCGCCGGAAGGCCCTGCAACGGGGCTTTCCTGCTTATTCTTATTCGAAGTAAAAAGTTCCCCTGTAACAAAACATTTATATAAAAGCCACTGATCTGACATAACCCCCCGCCAAGATTCCTCCCCAGCACAAGTGGCTCAAGCCGCGTGTTTTTCCAACATTATCAAGACCATAAAGTAGGGGAGCTTCTTCGATGATCCGTAAGCACTTCGCAGGTTTCGCAGCCAGCGCCTTGGCCATGGCCGTTACCGCCCAGGCTTTTGCGGGTACCGTGACCACCGACGGCGCCGATATCGTAGTCAAGACCAAGGGTGGCCTCGAGGTCGCTACCACCGACAAGGAATTCAGCTTCAAGCTGGGCGGTCGTGTTCAGGCTGACTACAGCCGTTTTGACGGTTTCTACACCAAGAACGGCAACACTGCCGACGCCGGTTACTTCCGTCGTGCTTACCTGGAACTGGGCGGGGTGATGTACACCGACTGGGCCTACCAGATTGCTTACGACTTCTCGCACAACTCCGGCGGTGACAACCGTTCCGAAGATGGCTACTTCGACGAAGCCTCCCTGGCTTACAACGGCTTCAAGCCGGTGTCGATCAAGGTGGGCCGTTTCGACCCTGAGTTCGGTCTGGAGAAAGCCACCAGCTCCAAGTGGGTAACGGCTCAGGAACGTACCGCAGCTTACGATCTGGTCGACTGGACCAACTCGCACAACGGCGGCATGGGTCTGCAGGCATCCGGTAACGCCGGCGACTCGCTGTACGGTTCGGTGGGTGTATTTGCCAAAGACGCGACCAACCAGGACAAAGACGGCGACAGCACCAAGCAGTTCAACCTGCGCGGCGTCTTCGCACCTATGCACGAGGCGGGTAATGTCCTGCACTTTGGTATCAACTACGCCCAGCGCGACCTCTCCGACACGGCATTCGATGGCCGTATCCGCAGCCGTCTGGGCATGCGTGGCGTGAGCACCGACGGTGGCCAGGATGCCGGTGACAATGGCAACCGCCTGGTTCTCGGTGGCGCCAACAACACCCCGGCCGGTGCCTACGACACCGACAAGGCCTGGAACCTGGAAGCGGCCTGGGCCATGGGCCCGTTCTCGGTGCAGGGTGAGTACATCAAGCGTGACACCCAAGCTGACGATGATGCGTTCTCCGACATCAAGTCCGAAGGTTACTACGGTCAACTGGCCTACACCCTTACCGGTGAAGCGCGCGGCTACAAGCTGGGCAAATTCGACAGCATCAAACCGCAGAACAAGCAGATCGGTGCCTGGGAGCTCTTCTACCGTTACGACCACCTGAGCACTGACGATGACAATGGCGCATTTGCCGATATCGGTGACGTCGAGGCCAAAGTGCACAACGTCGGTGTGAACTGGTACGCCAACGAGTCGATCAAGCTCAGCGGTGTGTACGTCAAAACCAAGGTCGACAATGCCGAGAACGCTGCCGGCGACGACAGCGGCGACGGCTTCGTCATGCGCGCGCAGTACGTGTTCTAAGTAGCACCGCTCCTCATCCGTTAGATCTTCAGCCCCGCTTTGCGGGGCTTTTTTTCGTCTGCGCGACGAGGCAGACTGCGCCAATGCCTAACCTTATCCTGTCACACCTTGCCGAACTCACACCTGCTGCCTGGGATGCCCTGGTGCCGGGCGAGCAACCGTTTTTGCGTCACGCGTTTCTGAGCAGCCTGGAAGACAGCGGCAGTGTCAGTAAACGCACTGGCTGGACGCCTGCGCATCGCGCACTGACGGATGCTGACGGCCAGCTTCAGGCTGCCCTGCCGGCCTATGTGAAAACCCACTCCTTTGGTGAGTACGTCTTCGATCATGGTTGGGCCGACGCTTGCGAGCGTGCGGGAATTGCCTACTACCCGAAGCTGCTCTGCGCGGTGCCGTTTTCCCCGGTCTGTGGCCCACGGCTATTGGGTCAGCCCGAAGCTGCTGCGCAATTGATGGATTGGCTTACCGAGGACTTGGCGGAGCAGGGTTTGTCGGGGGCGCATGTCAATTTCACCGATGAGTTTGCTGACGCACAAATGCGCGCTCGCGAAGGCTGGATGGAACGCCTGGGGTGCCAGTTTCATTGGCGCAATCAGGGCTATCGGGACTTCCAGGACTTTCTCGACAACCTCAGCTCACGCAAGCGCAAGCAGATGCGCAAAGAACGTGAGCAGGTGGCGGGGCAGGGCATCGAATTTCGCTGGTACCGTGGTGATGAACTGAGCGAGGCGCAGTGGGATTTCGTTTTTGCCTGCTACGCCAACACCTATGCAGTACGTCGTCGGGCACCGTATCTGACCCGCTCGTTCTTCAGCCTGCTGGCCGAGCGCATGCCGACGGCGATCCGTGTGGTAATGGCGCGCCAGGCCGGGCGTGACGTGGCCATGGCCTTCAGCCTGGTAGGCGGTGACAGTCTGTATGGCCGCTACTGGGGATGCCTGGATGAGTTCGACCGGCTGCATTTCGAGACCTGTTTTTATCAGGGCATGGACTTTGCCATTACCGAGGGGCTGCAGCGTTTTGACGCCGGGGCGCAGGGCGAGCACAAATTGATTCGTGGCTTTGAACCGGTGATCACCCGGTCCTGGCATTACCTGCTGCATCCGGGACTGCGCCGGGCCGTGGTGGAGTTTTTGCAACAGGAGCGGGCGGGAGTGTTGGCCTATGCCGAGGAGGCGCGCACGGCATTGCCTTATCGGCAAGGCTGATGGCCTCATCGCCGGCAAGGCCGGCTCCCACAATAGAGCAGCCAGCAGAGAGCCCTGTGGGAGCCGGCCTTGCCGGCGATGAAGTCACCGCGAAATTCAGTCGATGCCGACAAACCCACCGGTCTGGTGATGCCACAAACGCGCATACAACCCCTGCTGCGCGAGCAGCTCGGCATGGCTGCCCATCTCGGCAATCCGGCCTTTTTCCAGCACCACCAGGCGGTCCATGCGCGCGATGGTCGACAGCCGGTGGGCGATGGCGATCACGGTCTTGCCCTGCATCAGGGTCTCGAGGCTTTCCTGAATTGCTGCTTCGACTTCCGAGTCCAGTGCTGAAGTGGCCTCGTCCATGATCAGAATCGGCGCGTTCTTGAGCAGCACCCGGGCAATGGCGATGCGCTGGCGCTGGCCACCGGAAAGCTTGACCCCGCGTTCACCGACATGGGCATCGAAACCGGTGCGCCCCTGGGCATCGGACAGCAGCGGGATGAACTCATCGGCGCGGGCCTGACGGACCGCTTCCCAGACCGCTTCGTCACTGGCGTCGGGACGCCCGTACAAGAGGTTTTCGCGAATCGAACGGTGTAGCAGCGAGGTGTCCTGGGTAATCATGCCGATCTGCGCGCGCAGGCTGGCCTGAGTGACCAGGGCAATGTCCTGGCCATCGATCAGGATGCGTCCGCTTTCCAGGTCATACAAACGTAGCAGCAGGTTGACCAGAGTTGATTTACCCGCGCCGGAGGGGCCGATCAGGCCGATTTTCTCGCCAGGACGAATGTCCAGGTTGAGGCCATCGATAATCCGGGCGCCTTTGCCGTAGTGAAAGCAGACATTCTCGAACTTCACCGCACCGCGATCGACTTTAAGCGCCGGGGCTTTCGGTGGGTCGGTGACGGTGACCGGCTGGGCGATGGTCTGCAGGCCGTCCTGAACCATGCCGATGTTCTCGAAGATGCCGTTGACCACCCACATGATCCAGCCGGACATGTTGACGATACGAATCACCAGGCCGGTCGCCAGGGCAATCGCTCCGACGCTGATCAGCGACTGGGTCCACAGCCACAGGGCCAGGCCCGTGGTGGTGACGATCAACAGGCCGTTGAGGCTGGTGATGACCACGTCCATGCTGGTGACCACGCGGGCGGCCAGTTGGGTTTTTTCAGTCTGTTCGCTGATCGCTTCGCGAGCGTACTGCTGCTCGAAGTCGGTGTGGGCGAAGAGTTTCAGGGTGGCGATGTTGGTGTAGCCATCGACGATGCGGCCCATGAGTTTGGAGCGGGCATCGGAAGAAATCACCGCACGGGCTTTGACCCGCGGCACGAAGTAGTAGAGCGCGCCGATGTAACAGAGGATCCAGCTGATCAGCGGCAGCATCAAGCGCCAGTCCGCCTCGGCAAACAGCACCAGTGAGCTGATCGCATAGATCAGCACGTGCCACAGGGCATCCACCGCCTGCACGGCCGAGTCGCGCAGCGAGTTGCCGGTTTGCATGATGCGCTGGGCAATGCGTCCGGCAAAATCGCTCTGGAAGAAATTCAGGCTCTGCTTGAGCACATAGGTGTGGTTTTGCCAGCGGATCATGCTGGTCATGCCGGGGCTGATGGTCTGGTGCACCAGCAGGTCGTGCAGGCCGACGAACACCGGGCGCAGCAACAGCGCTACCACCAGCATCCAGATCAGCTCACCGGCGTGTTCACTGAAAAAGTTGATGTTGGGGGTGCCCTGGGCCAGATCGATGATCCGGCTCAGGTAACTGAACAGTGCCACTTCGATCAGTGCGCCGATCAGGCCGACCACCAGCAGCGCAGCAAAGCTGGGCCAGACCTGGCGCAAGTAGTACAGATAAAACGGCAGTACCGTACTGGGCGGCGAGGCGCTGGGGGCTTCACGAAAGATATCGATCAGCTTTTCGAACCGGCGAAACAGCATGAAGAAGGTAACTCCTGTTCAGTCAGACCCTCAGGCCTCGGCTCACGTCCCTGTGAAGCCCGGGGTCAGTCGAGGCGCTTGGCCGACTTGATCAGTATCGGATCGACCGGCACGTCACGCATGCCGTTCTTGACGGTGGTTTGCGAGTTGACGATCTGATCGACAACGTCCATGCCCTTGACCACCTTGGCGAACACCGCGTAACCGGCATCACGACCCGGATCGAGGAAGGCGTTGTCGGCTACGTTGATGAAGAACTGGCTGGTGGCCGAGTTGGGGTTCGAGGTACGCGCCATCGACAGCGTGCCGCGGGTGTTGTGCAGGCCGTTGCTGGCTTCGTTGCGGATTGGATCCTTGGTCGGCTTCTGCTGCATTTGCGCAGTGAAGCCGCCACCTTGAACCATGAAACCAGGGATCACCCGGTGGAAAATGGTGTTGGTGTAGAAGCCGCTATCCACGTACTCCAGGAAATTCTTGCTACTGATCGGCGCCTTGACCGGGTCCAGTTCCACTTCGATCTGGCCGAAGCTGGTGTCGAGCAATACATGGGGCGCCTTCTCGGCAGCCATCAGGCTGGTGGCGAAGACAACCGAGCAAGTGGCGAGCAGGAGTTTTTTCAGCATGGGCTCAATGTTCCTTGAGAGGTGGTGGACGCCGCCAGAAACTGCAGCAGCGTCTGATTGAAAATGTGCGGTTGATCCAGGGGTGTAGCGTGCCGGGAATTTTCGATGACCGCCAGTCGCGCCTGGGGAATCAGGGCCACATAGCGTTCTTTCAGGGCTACCGGGGTGTAATCCTGATCGGCACTGATGACCAGCGTAGGACAGCGGATCTGCCCCAGGCGTTCGCTGACGCCCCAACCGACAATGGCATCGAAGCTGGCAAGATAAGCGCGCTTGTCGTTTTTCGCCCAGCGTTCGGCCATCTTGCGGCGCAGGTCGGCCTGTTGCGGCTCAGGGAACAGCCGTGCAGCCAGGCCCTTGCCGATGGCTTCCAGGCTCAGCGCGCGGGCCAGGGCCCAGCGCTTGGCCCACCAGATCCAGTCCTGGCGGGTGCGGCGCTTGACCTCCGGGGCGCTGTTGACGATGCACAGGCTGCGCAGCCACTGCGGGTGATCGACCGCGAACTGAAAGCCGACCATGCCGCCCATCGACAGGCCGACCAGGTGTACCGGGCCGGTCTGCAGCTGTTCGAGCAAGGCCAGCAGATCGGCGCTGAAACTCTGGATGCTGTAGCGCTCGCGCGGTTTGTCGGAGCGACCGTGGCCACGGATGTCCATCAGGATCACCCGGTAGTGACGGGCAAGTGCCGGCACTTGCATCTCCCAGTCCTGACAGCTGGAGCCCAGGCCATGGAGCAATACCAGCGGATCGCCCTGGCCGTATTCCTCGTAGTGCAGCGAACAACCTTCATGTTCGAAATAGGCCATGGGCATGATTCCTGTCAGGCTTGGGCGGGAGCGGCGAAGGGCACGTCCAGCGGCGCGGTATCGAAGTTGCGCAGCAATTCGATAAGAATTTGCGTGGCCGGGCCCAAGGGTTTGTCCTTGTTGGAGTAAAGGTAGAACAGTGGATGGCGACTGCCACCCTGATCCAGCGGCAAGGGCTTGAGCACGCCCTCGCGCAATTCCCGTTCGATCAGGTGACGTGGCAGCCAGGCAAAGCCCAGGCCGCTGCTGACGAAGGTCGACGCGGTGGCCAGGCTGCCCACGGTCCAGCGCTGTTCGGCGCCGAGCCAGCCGACATCGCGCGGTTGCGCACGGCCCGAGTCGCGGATCACCACTTGCAGCTGGCTTTCCAGATCCTGGAAGTTCAGCTCGCGACCCAGTCGGTGCAGGCTGTGATCGGGATGGGCCACGGCGACGAACTCCACCGAACTGAGCTCGGTACCCAGGTAGCCGGAAATGTTGAAGCCGCTGATCGCCAGGTCGGCGATGCCCTCATGCAGCACCTCTTCGACCCCGGAAAGCACTTCTTCACGCAGGCGCACGCGGCAACCGCGGCTTTGCGGCATGAAGGCGCTCAAGGCGCGGACCAGGCGGGCATTGGGGTAGGCGGCATCGACCACCAGGCGCACTTCGGCCTCCCAGCCCTGTTCCATATGGTGCGCCAGGTCTTCCAGCTGGCTGGCCTGCTTGACCAGTTGCCGGGAGCGGCGCAGCAGCACGTTGCCGGCTTCGGTCAGCACCGCCTTGCGTCCGTCGATGCGCAGCAGCGGCACCCCCAGTTGGTCCTGCATGCGCGCCACGGTGTAGCTCACCGAGGACTGCGAACGGTGCAGCGCTTCGGCCGCCTGGGCAAAACCACCGTGATCGACCACCGCTTGCAGGGTCCGCCACTGATCCAGGGTAACGCGCGGCGCTTTCATCTTCGGCTCCTGTTGTCCTAAGCTGGCGCTCTTTCATGGAGAGCGTCGTATGAAAAAATGTTGTGCTGTACTGCTGGCCCTGCTTCCGCTCACAGCTTTGGCTTATCCCATCGATGTGGAAAAAAACCTCGACGGCGTCAAGCTCGACTACACCACCTACGACACCGACCGTGACATCGGCTCGATCACCCTGAACAACTACGGCGAGGTGGCCGCCCAGTGCAAGGTGCTGTTCCGTAACGGCCCGGAAGCCCCCAGGGTGCGCCGGGTACAGGTGCCGGCCAGGCAGAGCAAGGATGTCACAGCCAAATTCAACCGCGAGATCATCAAGCTGCGCATCAGCCTGGACTGCAAGCCGCAATAACTGAGGCTAGCGCACCGGCACAATAAAACAAATAAACTGATAGATTGCACCCAAATTTTACGCTTTTTAATCGATCGGTCACTGTTTAGTCTTACCTCCATCGACTTACCACATTCGCCGATGGAGGCAACCCATGTCCCGTGTACTCGTAATCGAAAGCAGCGCCCGCCAGCAGGGTTCGATCTCCCGGCAGTTGACCAGTGACTTCGTCAGCCAGTGGCAAGCCGCCCATCCTGGCGACCAGGTCACCCTGCGCGACCTGGCCGTCAACCCGGTGCCGCACCTGGATGCCAACCTGCTCGGTGGCTGGATGAAGCCCGAAGAGCAGCGCAACAGCGACGAGCTGCAGGCGCTGGCCCGCTCCAACGAACTGACCGACGAAGTGCTGGCCGCCGATGTACTGGTGCTGGCTGCGCCGATGTACAACTTCACCATCCCAAGCACCTTGAAAGCCTGGCTGGACCACGTACTGCGTGCCGGCATCACCTTCAAGTACACCGAAACCGGTCCGCAGGGGCTGCTGACCGGCAAGAAGGCCTACATCCTCACGGCCCGCGGCGGCATCCATGCTGGCGCCTCGAGCGACCATCAGGAACCGTACCTGCGTCAGGTGATGGCCTTCATCGGTATCCACGATGTGACCTTCATTCACGCCGAAGGCCTGAACATGGGCGGTGACTTCCATGAGAAGGGCTTGAACCAGGCCAAGGCCCAGCTGGCCGCGGTGGCGTGATTGCACTGAATTTTCCCGCCTGACACCTGTTGCTCCTTTGGGTGTACCTGCCCGGTCATTGCCTTGTGCATGACCGGGCTTTTTTGTGCGCTTGCCCCGTGATCAGTGAAAAGCTAAGGTCGCCGCCTCTACAGCAAGGGGCAACCATGGGCTATTTATTGATCGTCGCACTGATCCAGGCGTTTTCCTTCAGCCTGATCGGCGAGTACCTGGCAGGTCATGTCGACAGCTATTTCGCCGTGCTGGCGCGGGTAGTGCTGGCCGGGCTGGTGTTCCTGCCGCTGACCCGCTGGCGTCAGGTCGAGCCGCGCTTCATGCGCTCGATGCTGCTGATCGGCGCCCTGCAATACGGCATTACCTATGTCTGTCTGTACCTGAGCTTCAGGGTGCTGACCGTGCCGGAAGTGCTGCTGTTCACCATCCTCACGCCCCTGCATGTGACCCTGATCGAAGATGCCCTGAACCGGCGCTTCAATCCCTGGGCGCTGGTGGCTGCCCTGGTGGCGGTGGCGGGCGCGGCAGTGATCCGCTTCGACAGCATCAGCCCGGACTTCTTCATCGGCTTCCTGCTGCTGCAACTGGCCAACTTCACCTATGCCGCCGGCCAGGTGCTGTACCGGCACCTGATCGCGCGCAACCCCAGCGACCTGCCGCATTACCGGCGCTTTGGCTATTTCTACCTGGGTGCCTTGCTGGTGGTGTTGCCGGCGTTCCTGGCGTTCGGCAACAGCCAGCACCTGCCCAGCACCGATGTGCAGTGGCTGGTGCTGCTGTTTCTCGGGCTGTGCCCGACGGCGTTGGGCTTGTACTGGTGGAACAAGGGCGCATGCCTGGTTTCCGGCGCGACCCTGGCGGTGATGAACAACCTGCACGTACCGGTGGGGCTGCTGCTCAACTTGCTGATCTGGAATCAGCACGAGCCCCTGGGCAGGTTGTTCATCGGCGGGGCGGTGATTCTGGCTTCGCTATGGCTCGGTCGTCTCGGCAGTCAGCGTCCGTTGCTGGTGGGGCAGGCCCGCCGGTAGCAGGCCTGCGCGCAGGTCATTGCCGCTGGGCTGCTGATACAGACTCAGGCCGAACTCGGGCATCACCGCCAGCAGGTAGTCGAAGATGTCGCCCTGGATACGCTCATAGTCGGCCCAGGCGGTGGTGCGGGTGAAGCAGTAGATCTCCAGCGGCACGCCCTGGGCGGTGGTCTGCATCTGGCGGACCATGCAGGTCATGTTCGGCTGGATCTCCGGGTGGCTCTTCAGGTAGGCCAGGGCATAGGCGCGGAAGGTGCCGATGTTGGTCATGCGCCGACGGTTGGCGGAAAGCTCGGCGACATTGCCCTGGGCTTCGTTCCAGGCCTTGAGCTCGCTGCGCTTGCGGGCGATGTAGTCGGTCAGCAGGCGCACTTCACCCAGGCGCTGTTCCTCATCGTTGCGCAGGAAGCGCACTCCGCCGGCATCGATGAACAGGCTGCGCTTGATCCGCCGCCCGCCCGACTGCTGCATGCCGCGCCAGTTTTTGAAGGACTCGGACATCAGCCTCCAGGTCGGAATGGAGACGATGGTCTTGTCGAAGTTCTGCACCTTGACCGTGTGCAGGGTGATATCCACCACATCGCCGTCGGCGCCGACCTGGGGCATCTCGATCCAGTCGCCAACCCGCAACATGTCGTTGCTGGTCAACTGCACGCTGGCCACGAATGACAGCAGGGTGTCCTTGTACACCAACAGGATCACCGCCGACATCGCACCCAGGCCCGACAGCAGCAACAGCGGCGAACGGTCGATCAGCGTGGCGACAATGATGATCGCGCCAAAGACGTAGAGCACCATCTTCGCCAGTTGCACATAACCCTTGATCGAGCGTGTGCGGGCGTGTTCGGTACGCGCGTAGATGTCCAGCAGGGCGTCGAGCAGGGCACTGATGGCCAGCATCAGGAACAGAATGGTGAAGGCCAGCGCGACGTTGCCGAGGAAATGCTGGCTGGGGGCATTGAGCTCCGGCACCAGTTTCAGGCCGAACTGCACCACCAGCGAGGGCGTCATCTGCGCCAGGCGGTGGAAAACCTTGTTTTGCAGCAGATCATTGACCCAGTGCAGTGCCGGCTGTCGGCCCAGCAGCTTGACGGCGTGAAGTATCAGAAAGCGTGCCACCCGGCCCAGCACCAGGGCGATGACCAGCAGCACACCCAGGCCGAGGCCCGCGTGTATCACGGGATGTTGATCAAGAGTGCCCCAAAGATCGAGGGCGTTTTGCCAGAACTGTTCAATAGCCATGCGGTAGTTGACGTGTCCGAAGTGAAAATGAGGGGTTATTAGAGCCCGGAACGGTGCATCAATGCCAAAAGAAATTCGGCGTAGGCGCTGGAAAACGTTACCCTATACGGCTGAATTTCTGCACATGCCCGAGGTACACCCGTGTTTTCCCAATTCGCCCTGCACGAACGCCTGCTCAAAGCCGTTGCTGCACTGAACTTCGAAGAGCCGACTCCGGTGCAGGCGGCCGCCATTCCCCTGGCTTTGCAGGGGCGTGACCTGCGGGTGACGGCGAAAACCGGTAGCGGCAAGACCGCAGCCTTCGTACTGCCGGTGCTCAACCGTCTGGTCGACCTCAAGCAAAAGCGTGTCGAGATCCGTGCCCTGGTACTGCTGCCAACCCGTGAGCTGGCCCAGCAGACCCTCAAGGAAATCGAGCGTTTCGCCCAGTTCACCTTCATCAAGGCCGGCATGATCACCGGTGGTGAAGACTTCAAGGAACAGGCCGCCATGCTGCGCAAGGTGCCGGATATCCTCGTCGGTACCCCGGGCCGTATGCTCGAGCAACTGAACGCCGGCAACCTCAAGCTTGAGCATGTGCAGGTCGTTGTTCTCGACGAAGCCGACCGCATGCTCGACATGGGCTTCTCCGAAGACGTCGAGCGCCTGTGCGGCGAGTGCCCGAACCGCGAACAGACCCTGCTGTTCTCCGCCACCACCGGCGGTGCCGGTCTGCGCGACATGATCGGCAAAGTGCTCAAAGACCCTGAGCACCTGATGCTCAACACCGTCAGCCAGCTCAACGACGGTACCCGTCAGCAGATCATCACCGCCGACCACAACCAGCATAAAGAGCAGATCGTTCAGTGGCTGCTGGCCAACGAGACGTATCAGAAGGCGATCATCTTCACCAACACCCGGGTCATGGCCGACCGCATCTATGGTCACTTGGTGGCCAAGGACGTCAAAGCCTTCGTCCTGCATGGCGACAAGGACCAGAAAGACCGCAAACTGGCCATCGAGCGCCTGAAGCAGGGCGGTGCCAAGGTGCTGGTGGCGACCGACGTCGCGGCCCGTGGCCTGGACGTTGACGGCCTGGACCTGGTGATCAACTTCGACATGCCGCGCAGCGGCGACGAGTACGTGCACCGTATCGGTCGTACCGGTCGTGCCGGTAACGAAGGCCTGGCGGTTTCGTTGATCTGCCATGGCGACTGGAACCTGATGTCGAGCATCGAGCGTTACCTGAAGCAGAGCTTCGAGCGCCGGGTCATCAAGGAAGTCAAAGGCACCTACAGCGGGCCGAAGAAGGTCAAGGCCTCGGGCAAGGCTGCTGGCGTGAAGAAGAAAAAGACTGACAAGAAGGGCGACAAGAAGGTAGTGGCCAAGCGCAAGCCGACCGCCAAGCCGAAGCCTAATGCACCGCTGGCCAGCGCCGACGGTCTGGCGCCGCTCAAGCGTCGCAAGCCGGCCCCGGCTGCCGAGTAAGTATCCGCTTTGAAGGCCAGCTCCCTGTGGGAGCCGGCCTTGCCGGCGATAGCTTCACCGCCTGATTCAGACCTTCTTCTCCGCCGTCTTCAACTCCTGCAACCGCTTGTCGATCAGCTGGCACTTGTCCGGCAGGTCCTTGCTGGCACTCTCAAGCTTCATACCTTTCAACTCGTCATTGATCTCCTTGGCCTTCTGCGGGTTCTGCTCCGTCAGTCGCGTTACCTCCTTGGCCAGCTCCTCACGTTTTTCCGTGGCTTCCTCAAGCGTGCACGCCCAACTCGGCAAGGCCAGTAGCAAGCTGGCGGCGGCAGCGATGTTCAACAGGCTTTTCATGGGCAGAGCTCCCTTGGCTTGGTCTTGCGGTTGAGCCGCAAGCGGTGTGCAAAGTTCAGTCGAAGCGCAACACAAGGCTGGCAATCAACGCCTGCAGCCGCTGATAATCGGCGCTGGATCCACAGCTGCCGAGACTCTGCCATGCCGTTCGCCGATAGCGGGTGCCCGCAATGAGCGCCACCCGTCGCAATACCGATGCCTTTGCCCTGCAAGTAATGCTGGTGCTGTGCCTGATCTGGGGCATCCAGCAGGTGATGATCAAGCTGGCCGCGCCAGACATTGCGCCAGTGATGCAACAGGCCCTGCGTTCGGGCATGGCGGCGGTGCTGGTCGGCCTGCTGATCTGTTTTCGCGGCGGCTGGGACCAGGTGGCGCACACCTGGCGCGGCGGGCTGCTGGCCGGTGCGCTGTTCGGGGTGGAGTTTTTGTTCATTGCCGAAGGCCTGAAGCTGACCTCGGCGGCGCACATGTCGGTGTTCCTCTACACCGCGCCGGTGTTCACTGCTCTTGGCCTGCACTGGCTGCTGCCGAGCGAGCGTCTGCGGCCCCTGCAGTGGTTGGGCATCGTCCTGGCCTTCGCCGGTATTGCCTATGCCTTTGCCGGTGGCGTGTCGCTGTCTGAGATGGACGGGCGCATGCTGTTGGGCGATGCCTTCGGCGTGCTGGCAGGTCTGGCCTGGGGCGCGACCACCGTGGTGGTGCGCGCTTCCCGGCTGTCGGAGGCACCGGCGACCCTGACCTTGTTCTATCAACTGGCGGTCGGTTTTGTCGGCTTGTTGCTGATCGCCGCCCTCAGCGGCCAGGTCACCCAGGTGCAATTCACGCCTCTGTCTATTGGCAGCCTGTTGTTCCAGGGGCTGATCGTGTCGTTCTTCAGCTACCTGACCTGGTTCTGGCTGCTGCGCCGCTACCTGGCGTCGAACCTGGCAGTGTTTTCCTTCATCACTCCGCTGTTCGGGGTGACCTTTGGTGTGCTGCTGCTGGGCGAACCCCTGAGTCTGAACTTCGTGCTCGGGGCCATCATGGTCCTGCTCGGCGTCACGCTGGTCAGTGCTGAGCAGTGGGTGCGCCGACGGTTGCGCAGCCTGCTCGGCTAGGCTGCGGCCGGCAGAGCAGTGCACCGCCCAGCAGTAGGCCGCAGCCGGCGATGACCAGTGCCGGTTGCAG
The DNA here is from genome assembly GCF_059415665.1 of Pseudomonas sp. GW821-FHT10B02. Classification (NCBI taxonomy): domain Bacteria; kingdom Pseudomonadati; phylum Pseudomonadota; class Gammaproteobacteria; order Pseudomonadales; family Pseudomonadaceae; genus Pseudomonas; species Pseudomonas sp. GW821-FHT10B02. Next base: position 559,427 of record NZ_JBWKNR010000002.1, read on the forward strand.
GCTGGCGGCGAACTGATTGCTCAGTGCGGCCAGCAACGGCCCGCTGAGCTGGCCAAGGGCAAAGCAGGCGGTGAGCAAGCCTGCGTTGCGCTGGTAGGCATCGGGTGACAGTTCGCGCAGGCGCTGCATCATCAGTTGCATGCAGGCCAGGAACGGCGTGCCGCACAACAACACCCCCAGGGCCAGTCCCGGACCATTGCCCAGCAAGCAGGCGAACACCCCGGCAGCCTGCAACCAAAGCGTCGTCATCAACCAGCGCGAGGTGCTGCCCCAGTGTGGACGGCGATAGCTGGCCACTACCACACCCACTGCCGCTGCCAGGCCGAACCCCGGCCAGAACAGATCCGCCAGCCAGTGTCCGTGGAAGCGGGCGCTGGCCATCTGTGACATGAACGTGGCCGGGATGATGTAGCCGATGCCGTACAGGGCGTAGATCAAGCCCAAGCGTGCGATCCCTTGGGTTGGCCCTTGCATCGGTGAAGGGCCCCCGGCAGTGGCTGAGGCTTGTGGCCGGGGCAGAAAGGGCAGCACTGCCAGCAGCATCACCAGCGCGCCAGCGGCATAGATCAGCCACAGTGGAGCCGAGCCCAGGCCGTACAGGTTGGAGAACAACGCCAGCAGGCCGGTGAGCATGATACCGACGCCTGGCCCGGCGAACACCAGGGCCCCGAGCCGGGGCCGGTTGCTTGCTGCCGCCAGTTGCTGGCTGAGGCTGGTGAGCATCACCAGCACCCAGGCACTGGCCACGCCGGTACCGAAGCGCAGCAGCATGTGGCTCCAGAAGCCGTGGGCCCAGAACGAGGCCAGGGTCAGCCCTGCGCAGAGCCACAAGCCTGCGTGCAGACGCGCGCTGACCTGGCCCGGGCGACGGGCAAACATGGCGTCCAGCGCGCCGAGCAGGTAACCCAGATAGTTGGCGGCGGCGATCAGGCCGGCGGCGGTCAGGCTGACCTGGCCTTCAGCGATCAGGTGCGGCAGCTGCGGGGTGAGGGCAAAGCGGCCAATACCCATGGCCATCATCAGGGCCACGGCGCAGGCAAGCAGGCGAATGGACGGGGACATGCTCAAACTCCTGAAAGGGGATCGATGACCGTCAGGCTAAAGGCGATTGACTTTCAGTAAAATTGAATAATGATGAGAAAGTTATTCAGTTATGGAGAATATCTAATGGAGCTCAGTCAGCTGCGCATCTTTCAGGCGGTCGCCGAGGAAGGCTCGATCACTCGGGCCGCCGTGCGCTTGCACCGGGTACCGTCGAACCTGTCGACACGCCTGCGTCAGCTGGAAGAGCAGCTGGGCGTCGAGTTGTTTCGCCGCGAGCGTCAGCGTTTGCAGTTGTCGCCCGCAGGCAAGGTATTGCTCGATTACGCCGGGCGCATGCTGGCGCTTCGCGATGAAGCTTTCGCGGCGGTGCAGGGCGGGCAACCGGCGGGGGACTTTGCCCTTGGCACCATGTACAGCACTGCCGCCATTCACCTGCCGGCACTGCTGGCGCGCTATCACAAGGCTTATCCGGCGGTGAACCTGCAGGTGCAGGCGGCGCCCAGCGGTGAACTGCTCGAAGGCCTGCTCAGCGGTCGTCTGGACGCTGCCCTGGTGGATGGGCCACTGGCCCTGGCCGGGCTGGACGGTGTGCCGCTGTGCGATGAAACCCTGGTGTTGATCACCGAGCCCGATCATCCGCCGGTGCATAGCGCCCGGGACGTAGCCGGGCGGGCGGTGTTTACCTTCCGCCAGGGGTGTTCCTACCGCATGCGCCTGGAGGCCTGGTATGCCCATGACCATGCGGCCATGGGCCGGGTGATGGAAATCGAGTCGTACCCGAGCATGCTTGCCTGTGTGATTGCCGGGGCGGGGGTGGCGTTGATGGCGCAGTCGATGCTCGACAGCTTGCCTGGGCGTGAACGGGTAGCGGTGCATCGCTTGCAAGCACCCTTCGATCTGGCCACGACCTGGTTGATGTGGCGCAAAGGCATGCGCGGCGCGAATTTGAGTGCCTGGATCGATCTGCAACAAGGGGAAACAGTTGCTCAGACGGCCGAGGTGGCGGTCAGGGCTTGATTAAGATCAAACTTGACCCAACTTGTAGTCCTAGAGCATGCGCAATCCAAGACATAGGGCTATGATCTGTATGAAGCATCGCAGGATTGAAACGCCGTGCAGGCTGACCCGTGAGGGGGAGTTATGAGAAACAATCTGTTCAACTGGCTTCATGACCTGGCTGCGGCTCTGGGTTTGATTCCACCGCCGTTGCAGCCGGTGCCGATCCCTACCGACGAGGAGCAGCGCAAGCGCCAGCCGCGTCGCTAGACGCCTGACAGGGCCGCCGCATCAGGGTGATGCGACGGCCACCGTTGGCCTGGATCAGGCCAGGTTTACCGCACCCACCGGACGGCGGGACATCAAACTCACTACCACAAAGCTCACCAGCGCGATCGCCAGGCTGTAGTAGATCGGCGTGTTGGCATCCATCCCATCCTTGATCATGAACGCCAGGGCAGTGACAAAGCCCAGGGTCATGCTGGTGATTGCACCGGCAGTGGTTGCGCGTTTCCAGAAGATCGCACCGATCAGTGGCACCAGCATACCGCCGACCAACAGGTTGTAAGCCAGTGTCAGGGCACTGATCACGTCTTCGACTACCAGGGCGATACCCAGCACGGCAATGCCGGTGAGCAAGGTAAACAGGCGGTTGATGGCCAGGCTCGATTGCTTGCCACCGCGCAGCTTGGGCAGCAGGTCTTCGGTCAGTACGGTCGAGGCTGCCAGCAGGCCAGCACTGGCCGTGGACATCATCGCCGCCAGCGCTGCTGCAATCACCAGACCGCGGATGCCGTCAGGCAGGGCGGATTTGACGATGGCGGCAAAGGCGTTGTTGGCGTTGGCCAGGTCTGGCAGCAGCACATGGGCCGCCATGCCGATCACCGCACACACCAGGCCGTAGATCACGCAATAGACACCGGCAACGGTGCCGGCACGCTTGGCGACTTTCTCGTCACGGGCGGTGAACACCCGCTGCCAGATGTCCTGACCGATCAGGATGCCGAAGAAGTAGATCAGGAAGTAGGTGATGATGGTGTCCCAGCCGATGGTAGTCAGGCTGAAGCTGGCGCTAGGCAGCTTGGCGACCAGTTCGTCCCAACCGCCCACGCGGTACAGGCAGATCGGCAGCAGGACAAACATCAGACCAACGGTCTTGATCACGAACTGAACGATGTCGGTCAGGGTCAGCGACCACATGCCGCCGATGGTGGAATACACCACAACCACACCACCGCCGAGCAGAATCGCGGCCCAGAAATGCATATCGAACAGCACTTGCAGAACGGTGCCGATAGCCAGGGTTGAGGTCACGGCGATCATCAGCGCGTAGGCAAGCATGATCACGGCGCTGGCCTGACGGGCCATGGGGTTGTAGCGCTGTTCCAGCACCTGGGTCACGGTGAAGATCTTCAGGCGCAGCAGCGGTTTGGCCAGGAACAGGTTCAGGGCAATGATGCCCAGGCCCAGGGCCGCACACAGCCAGAAGCCCGAGATGCCGTGGACGTAACCGAGTTTCACGGTACCGACGGTCGAGGCGCCGCCCAGTACGGTGGCGGCCATGGTGCCCATGTACAGGCTAGGGCCGAGGTTACGTCCCGCCACCAGGTAATCTTCATGGGTTTTTGCTTTGCGCATGCCATACCAGCCAAGCCCGAGCATGCCGGCCGCATAGATCAAGACAACGAATAAGTCTAAGGCCATGGGTGTCTCCGATTATCTTTATTATGGTGAGATCGATCCTGGCGCCAGGCAAGCCCGGCACCGGTCATTCGTCTACTTCACCGGCCGCTGGTGCGATCCGGCGATCATGGCTCCTGCCTCGTTGTAGCTCCTGGTGCCTGTCGGTCAGCGGCGAGCAACGCCCGGCAAGACACAGAGCATTTCGTAGAGCAGGTTGGCGCCGAGCAACGAGGTGTTGCCGGTGGTGTCGTAAGGTGGCGAGACTTCCACCAGATCGCAGCCGATCAGGTCAAGGCCCTGGCAACCACGGATGATTTCCATGGCCTGGATGGTGGTCAGGCCACCGATTTCCGGGGTGCCGGTGCCTGGGGCCCAGGCCGGGTCGATGCCGTCGATGTCGAAGCTCAGGTACACCGGGCCGCCGCCGACTTTCTCGCGGACTTCAGCCATCAGTGGCGCCAGGGATTTGTGCCAGCACTCTTCGGCCTGGACCACGCGGAAGCCCTGTTTGCGGCTCCAGTTGAAGTCTTCGGCGGTATAGCCCTGGGCGCGCAGACCGATCTGCACCACGCGGTCGCAATCGAGCAGACCTTCTTCCACGGCGCGGCGGAAGGTGGTGCCGTGGGCGATCTTCTCGCCGAACATGTGATCGTTGACGTCAGCGTGGGCATCGATGTGCACCAGGCCTACCTTGCCGTGCTTCTTGTGGATCGCCCGCAGGATCGGCAGGGTGATGGTGTGGTCGCCACCCATGGTCATGGGGATGACATTGTGCTCAAGGATTTCGTCGTAGGCTTCTTCGATGATGCGCACAGCTTCAAGCAGGTTGAAGGTGTTGATCGCTACGTCACCGATATCGGCTACCGACATCGAATCGAAGGGAGCTGCGCCAGTGGCCATGTTGTAAGGACGGATCATCACCGACTCGGCGCGGATCTGCCGTGGGCCGAAACGGGTGCCGGAGCGCAGCGAAGTACCGATGTCCAGGGGAATGCCGATGAAGGCAGCATCAAGGCCTTCGGCGCTTTGCAGGTGAGGGAGACGGAGCATGGTGGCGATGCCGCCGAAGCGCGGCATTTCGTTGCCGCCCAGTGGTTGGTGCAGAATCTTGTCCACGGTCGGGCCTCATCGATTCGATTGTTTTAGTTGTTGGAACCTGTCTTGCGGGTCGGCTGGTAACCCTGAAGTGCTGGCAAGCAGGTGCATTGCGGCAGAGTCTGCAAAAGGTAGTGGGCAAAAAGAATCGCTACAGGCAAATACTTAGTTCAGGTTTTTCTAAACTATCGGCGGGAATCTGGTTAGACTTTTGCCAATCACCGCCTTTTCGGACCCCGTAAGCCATGGCTTCTGCACTGCCTGACCTGAAACTCCTGCGCATCTTCGTCAGCGTCGTACGCCATCAGGGCTTCGCCAATGCCCAGCGCGAACTCAACCTTTCGACCTCGGCCATCAGCACCTACATGAGCCAGCTGGAAGCGGCGCTGGGGATCGTCCTGTGTCACCGCGGGCGAGGGGGCTTCAGCCTGACCAGCAAAGGCGAACTGTTCCATCAGGAGACCCTGCGCCTGCTGGCCGAAATGGACGGCTTCGAGCAGTACGCGGCTGCGCTCAAGGGCGAGTTACGCGGTACGTTGAACCTGGGGGTGATCGACTCGACCGTCGGCGACCGCGCTTTGCCGCTGGCCGAAGCAATCGGGGCTTACAGCCAGGAGCACCCGGCGGTGCATTTGCACCTGTCGGTGTCCAGCCCCTACGAGTTGCAGCTGGGCGTGCAGGACAACCGTCTGGACCTGGCCATCGGTGCGTTTTCGACGCGCATGAGCGGACTGGTGTATCAACCGCTGTACCGTGAGCAGCACTGGCTGTACTGCAGTAACCGCCACCCGCTGTTTCACGAGCGGCGCATTCCTGAGCAGGTCATCACCCAGCAGCGCATGGTCGGGCGTGGCTACTGGAGCCAGGCGGAACTGGCCCGTCACGGTTTCAAACACAGTGCGGCGACGGTGGAAAGTATGGAGGCACAACTGATTCTGGTGCTGTCCGGCGCCTATATCGGTTACCTGCCGGAGCACTATGCCCAGGCCTGGGCCGACAAGGGCGATTTGCGCGTATTGTCTCCCGCGACCTTTGGCTATCAGGCGCCGTTTTCCATGATCATCCGCCGCGGTCGCAGCCGCGAACCCTTGATTCAGACCTTCCGCGATTTGCTCAAGGCGCAGCTCACCCCGGCCTGACCAAGCTTTTTCCGCGGTTGCTGTGGCACACTTTGCCCGCCCAGGAGAACCCGATGTCCAGAATCCAGTGCGAGCGCTGCCTGCGCCCACAAGCCCATTGCCTTTGCCCCTTGATTCCGTCCCTCGATAGCCGCACCCGTGTGCTGGTGTTGCAGCATCCGAGTGAAGTACGTCATGCCCTCAATACCGCGAAACTGGCGGCACTGGGTTTGCCTAACAGTGAGTTGCGGGTAGGTGAGGTGTTCGAGGATCTGGCCGCGCTGATTGAGGTGCCTGGGTATCGCAGTGCGTTGCTGTTTCCCGGCGATCAGGCTCAACCTCTGGCAGCCTATGCCGTTGATCGGGATCCGCGCCCGTGGTTACTGGTAGTGCCCGATGGCACCTGGCGCAAGGCGAGCAAGCTGCTGCACATGAATCCGTTGCTGGCCGCCTTGCCGCGAGTGACGCTGGCCCAGGTCCTGCCTTCGCGCTACCGCTTGCGCAAAGCACCGGCTGATGGGGCGCTGTCGACCCTGGAAGCGGTGGTGCAGGCGTTGAATGTGCTGGAGGCGCCGGTCTGTTTCGATGCGTTGCTTAAACCGTTTGAGGCGTTGATCGAAGGTCAGATCGAGGCGATGGGGCGCGAGACGTACGAGCGTAATCATTTGCGTTGAATATCGCGGGGCAAGCCCGCTCCTACAGAGCCCCCTCCGGTGGGAGCGGGCTTGCCCCGCGATGCTCAACGTTCCCGCATGGCTTCAGTGCGCGCCTTGAGCACCGGCTTGAGCAGATAGTCCAGTACGCTTTTCTGGCCGGTGATGATGTCCACCGTGGCAGTCATCCCGGGAATGATCAGCAAAGGTTTGTTATCGCCACCCAGGTGGTTTTTGTCGGTGCGCACCTGGATCAGGTAGAACGAATTGCCCTTGTCGTCGGTGACGGTGTCGGCGCTGATCAGTTCCAGCTTGGCCTTCAGGCCGCCATAGATGGTGTAGTCGTAGGCGCTGAATTTGACCATTGCCGGCTGCCCCGGGTGCAGGAAGGCAACGTCCTGCGGGCGCACCCTGGCTTCGATCAGCAGATTGTCTTCCAGCGGTACGATCTCCAGCAGGTCGCTGCCCGGCTGGACCACGCCACCGATGGTGTTGACCTTGAGCAGCTTGATGATGCCATGCACCGGCGAAACCACCGTGGTGCGCGTGACCCGGTCATCGATGGCGATGCTTGATGCAGTGATTTTCGACAGGTCGGTGCGTTTCTCGTTGAGTTCCTTGGCCGCTTCCGAACGGAAACCGGCTTCCGATTCTTCGATCTTGCTCTTGATCTCCGCTACCGCCGCCTCGGCGCGGGGAATGGCCAGGGTGGTGGCGTTCAGCGAACCACGGGCTTCGACGGTGCTGCGCTTGAGGCGCAAGATCTCCACGGGGGAAATCGCCCCGGTGCCCACCAGCGGCGTCGACATGTTCAGTTCTTGCTGCAGCAGGGCCAGCGCCGAGCGGTACTGCTCGGCCTTGGAGCGGAACTCGGCCAGCTCCTGGGTCTTCTGCCGTAGTTGCTCGCTGAGGGTCTGCTTCTCGCTGGTCAGGCGGCGTTGCCGGGACTGGTACAACGACAGTTCGTCCTCGGCCACCTGCGGCGCTTTGCTGCGTACTTCTTCAGAAACTTCAAAGGGGCGCCCCTCAGCCTCGGCCGACAGGCGTTCGACCTGGGCGGTGAGGGCATAGCGATCCGCTTCGCTCTCGCCCTTGTTGGACAGAAAGCGCGTGTCGTCGAGGCGCAGCAAGGTATCGCCCTTGTTGACCATCTGTCCTTCGCGAACAAAGATCTCGGTGACGATGCCGCCTTCCAGGTTCTGGATCACCTGCACCTTGCTCGACGGGATCGCCTTGCCTTCGCCCATGGTGACTTCATCCAGCACCGCGAACCAGGCCCAGGCCAGCGCCACCAGCAACAAGGCGGCCGCCAGCCATACGGTGATGCGCGACAGGCGCGGCGAGTCCTGCAATGTTGCGCCGGCCACGTCCGGCATGTAGTCGCGTTCGGCGGTTTTGCCGAAGCTCTGGAAGTAACTGCGCAAGCCTTGGCTGATGGACATGACGAGATCCCCTAGATGGCCGAACCGACCCGGCCTTTGCGCAGTGCATCGATAACCGCTTCCTTCGGCCCGTCGGCCACCACCTTGCCGTTGTCCAGCACCAGCAGGCGGTCGACCAGACTGAGCATCGAGGTACGGTGGGTGACCAGTAGCAGGGTTTTGCCCTGGACCCAGCCATGCAGGCGTTGACGCAGCTGGTCTTCGCTGGCGTTGTCCATGTGGCTGGTAGGTTCGTCGAGGATCATGATCGGCGGCTCCAGCAGCATCGCCCGGGCCAGCAGCACAGACTGGCGCTGGCCACCGGACAGCAACTGACCGCGTTCACCGACCGGGCGATCGAAACCTTGCGGATGCTGGCGCGCCAGTTCACTGACGCCAGTCAGCTCGGCAACTTCCAGCATGCGTGCATCACTCACATAGCGCGCGCCGAGGGTGAGGTTGTCGCGCAGACTGCCGGCCAGCAGCGGCAGGTCGTGGGCGACATAGCCGATCTGATTGCGCAGGTCGGCGATATCGAGTTGGCGCAGGTCGAGATTGTCGAGCAGGATCTGTCCTTCGTCCGGCGCATAAAAGCCCATCAACAGGCGGGCCAGGGTGCTTTTGCCCGAGCCGCTGCGGCCGATGATGCCGATGCGCTCGCCAGGTTTGACGCTGAAACTCACGGCATTGAGCGCTGCAGCGTTCTGCCCGGTATAGCGAAAACTGACATGGCTGACTTCAAGGGCGCCGTGCAGCTGGGTGCGCTCCAGCGGTTGCTGCCCTGCCTGACGCTCTTGCGGTAGGGCCATCAACGCGTCGGTACTGCGCATGGTCAGCTGCGCCTGCTGATAACGGGTAATCAACCCGGCGATCTGGCCCAGCGGGGCCAGTACGCGGCTGCCGAGCATGTAGCTGGCAACCAGGGCACCGACACTGAGGTTACCGGCAATGATGCTGTAGACCCCGGCGACAATGGTCGCCATGCCGCAGAACTGCTGGATGAACAGCGTGCCGTTGGTGGCCAGCGCCGACAGGTTGCGGGCATGGGCGTCGAGGCGGGTGAGGGCGCCGTGGGTGCTTTCCCATTGGTACTGACGCTCGCTTTCGGCACTGCAGGCTTTAAGGGTTTCCAGGCCGCCGAGGGTTTCGATCAGCAGGGCCTGGCGCACCGCCCCCAGGGCCAAGCTCTTTTGCACGGTGTCGCGCAGACGTACCTGAATCAGCAGGGCGAAGATAATGGTGACGGGAAAGGCAACCAGCGGAATCACCACCAGCCAGCCGCCGAGCAGGCCGATCACCAGGAGCATCAGCACCACGAAGGGTAGGTCGATGACGCTGGTCAGGGTCACGGCGGTGAGAAATTCACGCAGGCCCTGGAAGTCATGGATGCTTTGCGCAAAACCACCGATGGTGGCCGGGCGGGCTTTCATCGACATGCCGGTGATGCGCTCGAACAATGTCGCCGAAAGAATCAGGTCAGTCTTTTTCCCGGCCTGATCCAGCAGGTGGGCGCGCACCACGCGCAGAACCAATTCGAACAGGGTGCCGATCAACAGGCCGACCACCAGCACCCAGAGGGTCGAGATGGCCTGGTTGGGCACGACCCGGTCGTAAGTCTGCATGACGAACAACGGTACCATCAGGCCGAGCAGGTTGATCAACAAACTGGCCAGCAGCGCATCGCTGTAAAGCCAGCGTGACAGTTTCAGGGTGTCGCGGAACCAGGCATTGACCCGCGGCATCAACGGTGCGCGCAGGTCTTCGAGCTCATGCCGGGGGCGGGCGAACAGCGCTTCGCCGCTATAGGCCTCGGCCAGTTCCTCGCGGCTGACCCATTGTTCGCCACCTTCCGCCTCGCTGGGCAGGATTAACGCCTTGCCATCATCGCCCCAGCGCCGCAGCACGGCGCAGCGGCCCTGTTTGAGCAGCAATAGCACTGGCAGGTTGAGCGCCGAAATAGCGTCCAGTTCCCGGCGCAGCACGCGCGCCTGCAAACCGGCGCGGGCGGCGGCGCGTGGCAGCAGGTCGAGGCTCAAACGCTGCTGGGCCAAGGGCAGGCCGGCACTCAGGCCGGCACGGCTGAGCGTGCAACCGTGCAGCTTGCAGAGAATCAGCAAACCATCGAGTAACGGGTCATCGAAACTCAGGCGCGGATCCGCCGCCGAGCTCGCAGGTTGCATGCTGGTCACAATGGCCTACTCCTGCAGCAGATTGCGGCTTAGCGCATGTCGGGCAGACGTGCTTCGCTTTTCACTTCACTCTGGGCAATCGCCTCAGGCGGCAGCGAGATGCGTTGCTTGTTCAGCAGTTCACCCATGTTGGCCAACACCCGGTACATCGAGAATTCCTCGATATAGCGCACCTCGGTGTAGCGGCGGTTGGCGTTGTACAGCTCGTTTTCACTGTCGAGCAAGTCGAGCAGGGTCCGTTGACCGAGGCCGAACTGATCCTGGTAAGCCGCACGCACGCGGGTAGTGGTGTCAGCGTATTCGCGGGCGGTCGGGGTTTGCTTGCGGGCGTTGGTCATGGCGTTCCAGGACAGTGCCAGGTCCTCGTTGAGGGTGCGCAAGGCATTGTTGCGGATGTCCATGGCCTGGTTGATCTTGTGCGCATCCGACTGCAGGCGGGCCTTGTCGCTGCCGCCGCGGAACAGGTTGTAGCTGAGCTCGACACCGGCTTGCCAGTCATTATTGTCGTGACCGACCTGGCCTGCGGTGTTGTTGTTGGCGCCGGTGGCCAATACCGCATCCAGGCGCGGATAGAACGGTGATTTGGCCACTTCGTACTGCTGCTCGGCGGCTTGCACATCAGCCTGGGCCGACTTCAGGTAGGGGTTGTGCTCAAGCATGTCCTGACGTGCGTCGAGCAAGCTGGCAGGCATCTCGCCCTTGATGGTGACCGGCGTTTCCAGCTCGTCGGGGACGCGGCCGATGACACTGTAGAAATTGGCTTCGGCATCGGCCAGGTCGACTTCGGCGGTGTACAGGTTGTTTTCCGCCAGGGCGCGACGGGCGGTGGACTGGTCAAGGTCGGCGGTGCTGCCTACACCCCGTTCGCTCCGCAAACCGATCTGGTCGTTGACACGCAGGTGAGCCTGCAGGTTGTTCTTGGCCAGGGTCACCAGCTCCCGGCGCTTGAGCACCTCCAGGTACACCTCGACAGCGCGCAGGCTGATGCTTTGGGCGGTTGCCTGGGTGTAGTAGGCGCGGGAGTTGACCACCGCTTCGGTACGGCCGACTTCGTTCGAGGTGTTGAAACCGTCGAACAGCATCTGCCGCAAGCGCAGGTCGGACTGGGTGTAGTTCAGGGTTTCCTTGTTGTGATTGGATGTGCCGTCGGGGTTGGTGAAGCGAGTATTGGTGTTATCCGACTTCTGCCGACCGTAGCCGGCAACCAGGTCGACGCGCGGGTACCAGCCGCCTTTGGCAACCTTGACGTCTTCGTCTGCGGATAAGCGATTGTTACGGCTGGCGTTGATTTCCGGATGTTGGTCCACGGCGCTTTGAACAGCTTCCGTAAGCGACATCGCCTGAGCATTGGCACATGCCATGGCCAATAGAATTGCGCCGGTGATGGGGGTCAAAACGCGCATGGGGTACTTCTCCCTGATCTCAAATTTGGGTGCTGCTGTCGTCATATTTTTGACGAACTTTTAAGGTCAAACCGTTTCAGGCTTGTAACAACAGAGCTAAGAACATTTATAAGGCGAGCTAAGAAGAATTTTTCATAAGAGTTATGCGAAAAAAAACTTATGCGGTCTAAGGAATCCACGACATTGTTCATATCAGGCGACCCGTTGATACGGCGCTAGAGTCCATTTTTCGGGCGCCAGAGAAAGTTCAGTTTTTTTTGCGGCAAAGGGCACGGATGTAGCGGAGGGGATGGAGGAAGATCAGTTGTTGGCGACAATTTTTTGGCAGATGCCAAATCGCCAGCTCGTTTTCCACGTTCACAAAGTGTCTGGCAGGCGAAGGTGTTGATTTCATTGAAATCGACCTTCGCCTTCAGCGCTTTCCAGGTGTTGGCCCGGGGCAGGCGCCGTAGGCCGACCACGCGAGATTCAGGGTGCTTTTCTGCGAAAAACCGTTCCGCAGCGGAGGAGAGCGCTCATGGCCAAGTTAATCGGTATTGTCAGCAAAGTAGTCGGAGAGGTCTTCGCCGTCGCCAATGACGGGACACGTCGGGTGCTGGCCGAAGGTGACCGGCTGTTTGCCGGCGAGCAGTTGCAGACGGGGGCAGCCGGTGCGGTGGCCGTGCATCTGCAAAATGGTGCCGAATTGACCCTGGGCCGTGACAGCAGCCTGGCGATGTCCCCGCAGTTGCTGGTTAACCAGGCGCCTCAAGTCGATGCGCCGCAGGCACCGGCGCCCAGTCAGGCGCAACTCACCGATGTGGAAAAACTCCAGCAAGCCATCGCCTCGGGCGCTGACCCGAGCCAGGATGCCGATCCGACGGCGGCCGGTCCCGGGAGTGGGGGCTCGTCGGGTGCGCTGGGCGGTGGTCATTCCTTTGTCATGCTTAGTGAGGTGGGCGGTCGGGTTGACCCGGTCATCGGATTCCCGACAGCGGGTTTCAACGGCTTTGTCGAAGTGCCAGAGCTGGATGTCGGTGATCTCAATAACAACAATGACGCGCTGCAGCCATCGCCACCGCTACCGGTGGTCAACAACCCGGTCACTATCGAAGGTTTGCAGGTTGATGGAGGCGAGCTGAACCTCAACGAAGCCAACCTGGTCCAGGGTTCGGCAAGCGATCCCGCCGCCTTGACCCGGACCGGCAGTTTTACTGTGGTGGCGCCGGATGGTGTGTTCAACCTGAATGTCGGTGGCATCAACGTCGTCACGGCTGGCGCGGTGACCGGTGTGGGTCAATCCATCACTACCGGGTTGGGCAACGTGTTGACCATCACCGGTTACGATGCTGCGACCGGTGTGGTCAGTTACAGCTACACCTTGAGCAACACCGAGACACATCCGGACGGCGCTGGGGCCAATGCACAGGGCGAGAGTATCAGCGTCCTGGTCAGCGACACCGATGGTGATGTGGCCAGTGGTTCGCTGGATGTCAACGTCATCGACGATATGCCGCATGCGGTAGCGGACATCAATGCGGTGACAGCCACCGAGAGCCAACTGACCCTGACCGGTAACGTGCTGAGCAACGATGTGCAGGGTGCCGACCGCATTGCCAGCGGCCCCATCACCCCGCAGACCATCACCGGCACCTACGGTACCCTGGTACTGGCCGCCGATGGTTCCTACACCTACACCCTGAACACCAGCGACCCGGACTTCATCAACCTGAAAGGCGGCGGTACGGGTGTCGAGAACTTCACCTACACCCTCAAGGATGCCGATGGCGACAGCAGTACGGCGACGCTGAAGATCGATGTCAGCAACCTAAACGACCCGGTAACCCTGAACGGCCTGAATATCGAAGGCGGCGAACTGACCGTCTACGAGAAAAACCTCAGCGACGGCAGCAACCCGAATGGCTCGGCCCTGACCCAGGGCGGCAGCTTCACCGTGAGTGCCGCGGATGGCCTGCAAACCCTGACTGTTGGTGGTATCACCGTGGTCGCTGGCGGCAATGCAGTCGGCTTCCCGCAATCGGCTACCACACCGCAAGGCAACACCCTGACCATCACGGGCTACAACGCCAGCACCGGGGTGGTGACTTACACCTACACGCTGCTCGACAACGAAGCGCATAGCAGCGGTGACGGCACCAGCTTGAGCGAAAGCTTCACGGTGGTAGCCACTGATAGCGATGGCAGCAGTGCCAACGGTTCGATCGATGTGAACATCGTCGACGACGCGCCCGATGCGAACGACGACAGCAACACCACTACCGCCACGGAAACGCAACTGACCCTGACCGGCAACGTGCTGAGTAACGATGTGCAAGGCGCCGACCGCATCGCCAGCGGCCCCATCACTCCACAAACCATCACTGGCACCTACGGCACCCTGGTGCTCGCCGCCGATGGTTCCTACACCTACACCCTGAACACCAGCGACCCGGACTTCATCAACCTGAAGGGCGGCGGCAGTGGCGTCGAAAACTTCACCTACACCCTCAAGGATGCCGACGGCGACAGCAGCACCGCGACCTTGAAGATCGATGTCAGCAACCTCAACGACCCGGTAACCCTGAACGGCCTGAATATCGAAGGCGGCGAACTGACCGTCTACGAGAAAAACCTCAGCGACGGCAGCAACCCGAATGGCTCGGCCCTGACCCAGGGCGGCAGCTTCACCGTGAGTGCCGCGGATGGCCTGCAAACCCTGACTGTCGGTGGTATCACCGTGGTCGCTGGCGGCAATGCAGTCGGCTTCCCGCAATCGGCTACCACACCGCAAGGCAACACCCTGACCATCACGGGCTACAACGCCAGCACCGGGGTGGTGACTTACACCTACACGCTGCTCGACAACGAAGCGCATAGCAGCGGTGACGGCACCAGCTTGAGCGAAAGCTTCACGGTGGTAGCCACTGATAGCGATGGCAGCAGTGCCAACGGTTCGATCGATGTGAACATCGTCGACGACGCGCCCGATGCGAACGACGACAGCAACACCACTACCGCCACGGAAACGCAGCTGACCCTGACCGGCAACGTGCTGAGCAACGATGTGCAAGGCGCCGACCGCATCGCCAGCGGCCCGATCACCCCGCA